>CAYMTR010000018.1:0-53213 GCA_964393405.1 uncultured Prolixibacteraceae bacterium | reverse complement strand
ATATGATGAATCTGAGTTTGAGTTTTGGGAAGAAAAAAAAGAACGTTATGGAATCGATGTGATTTTATGTAATAACGAAAATGAAGATTATCTTGAGAAACTATATTCTTGTTTTAATAAAATGGGAGCCAAGTGCCAATTGATAATATTTCTGAAGTTCTGGCTTGGTTTTTCTCACGATGAAATTGCTGCTCATCTTACAAATTTATATGAGGTGAACAATGAGCAATCATCAAGGGTACAGCTTTTTCGTTGCATACAAAACCTTGCAAAGATTATTGGAGATTAAAAAAGAAAGTATGACTGACATTGAATTAATTGAAAAGTTTTACTCGAATGAATTATCAGGGGAGGAATCTGAGATTTTTCGTGATAAGTATAATTCTGATTTGTCATTTAAGCAAGAATGTGATAATTTCTCAAAAGTTCTTATCGCCTTAAATTCCATTTCAAAGAAGCAGGTAAATAGAAAGGAAACAATGTCAACTGATAGCGCAAAAAAAACAAATGGAGATTCAAACCTTAAAGTTATTTTCAGGGCTGCTGCTATCTTCATTCCATTGATCATTATTTCAAATATTGGTTATTATTTGTTTACAGGTAAATCAAGTGATGACATATTTAACAATTATTATTCTGAAAGTCAGGTTAAATCACTTAGTTTCTATATAAACAATGAAGCCAAATTTAAAGATAACCTTAATGAAATAAACCTAAGCACTCTTTCAGTTCTGGATAATTTTGAGGATGATGAAGAGTTATTATCTTTTGGACTTTATTGCATGAACGGATACCGTTTTTCAGAAGCAGTTATGATTTTTAAGAGACTTATCGGTTTGGATAAATTTGTTGAAGAAAGTGAATGGTATCTGGGCTTATGCTACCTTAAGACAGGAAGAACCGAAGAAGCTGTTTATATCATAAAAAGAATCAAAGAAAATCCTCAACATAAGAAATATAAGGAAGCTAAAAAGATACTACCCAAAATAAAATCATAAAAGGTTAAATTTTAATAATATACCCCAACGTCCATTCTATATATTCCAACCTAAAGAAGTTGAAAGCCTTCATATTTATTGCTCCAAAGAAGTTGCTGGTGAGGTGATATTTCATTCCTAGCTTCTGGTAAAGACGGGGAAACATTCCGGGGTATTCATTGCGATGGAGGTAATATCCAAGTTGCGCTGTTACAGAAACCCTATCGATCATTAGTTCATATGACGGGAATATGCTTAATTCAAATCCTTCCTTTAAGCTTGCATTCTCTTTTTTCAGAACACTATCGACTGCGAAGACATTGTGATTTGCAGACCCATTGTATCCGAAGCATAGTCCCAGTCCAATTTTCGATTTCCTATTGAGGTTTTTATTGAGCAGGGTAGAGAAGCCGTAGTGTGGATAGTAAACCCCTTTGAATTTTGTTATTGAATCGGTATCATCGCCATAATATAGAACATTTTTTATCCCTCCGTATGCCTGTAGCTGAATCTCCCAGTTTTTGGGAACAGGAGTTTTCTCTTTTACTTCTTTGTGATATTCTGTTTCAGAAGGGCGGTATTGTATTAAAATTTTTGGGGAAGCAGTGTTTACGCCAAGGTTGGGGAGCTTCAATGCCCCGTTTGAAAAGTGAGAAAAGGAAAAGCCAAGCTCAAGAGAGAGTTTAGGTGTGATATCATATTCAAAGTATGTTCCAAGTTCAACATATGAACTTATATCGCTTCCGATGGCTATGTTTTGCTTGTTTTCAAATGGATGGAACTCTTTCCAGTTAAATGTCAGTCCACAGTCGAATTCGTAATTCCATCTCCATTTTTCTCTTCTTATAAATGGGGCATTGAAAATTCCATAGATTGCTATTGGATTTCCCAAAATAGGATTGTCGTAGAATCTGGCTGTCCATGTACCTATGCCAAGGCGGGGCATTCCGTAGTCTTGTTCCCATTGTTTTGAACCGTTTGTTTGCCATAGAGCCTGGAGGGTAAATGAATGGAAACGATTAACACCAAGACCTGAATTGATGTGGTATAGGTAGGTGTTGTAAATCTCGAAAACTTTTCCATATTGAACTCCACCCCTTAAAATTAATTCCCTTTTTGATGCGATAGAATCAACTTCTGTGGCTTTGACAAAGAAAGAACACAGAAATGTCAGGGAAAACAATAATAGGCTTGTAATCAGGTGTTTTATCTTAGTGGTCATAGATTAATTTGGCATTTTTGGTTCTGTTGCTAATTTAAGGCAAAATTATTTATTGGGAATAATAGTGTTGTGAAGAATTTATAAAAATATTGAATTGTTGGACATTGCTTATAAAATTAAAGCAAATATTAAAAACTGAATCCATAAGACATATATTTGTATGACATAAGATGAAATTGGATATTAGCTTATAAAAAATCAATTATGAAAATTCAAATTCTACTTTTCTGTTTGATGTTGGGATTATATATTCAGGCGCAAGACCGCCTTCCTCATCCCGAGATAGAAAACCCTGCAATACAGGGAATTAATAAAGAGTTGCCTCATGCTTCATTTGTTAGTTATATTGATAGGGAAAAAGCCCTGCTGAACGACAAATTGAAATCTGAGAGGTTGATTTCGTTAAATGGAATCTGGAAATTTAAATTTGTAACAGGTATTTCTAATCGTATTTCAGACTTTGCTTCTGCAAGCTTTGATCTTTCAAACTGGGATGAAATTGAAGTGCCATCTAATATGGAGATTAAGGGATACGGTATACCAATATACGTTAATGTCGGATATGAGTTTTATCCTGAATGGAATTTTAAACCACCGTATGTCAACGATTTAGAAAAGAATAATATTGCTTATTACCGCAGGGAATTTGATGTGTCGGAATCATGGAACAAAGAACAGATTTTTATACATTTTGGTTCAATTAAATCGGTGGGTTTTGTATGGGTTAATGGATTGAAAGTGGGGATGAGCAAGGACAGCAAAACGCCTCAAGAGTTCGATATTACTAAATACATTAAGCCGGGAAAGAATTCAATTGCAGTTGAGGTTTTCCGTTGGAGCGATGCTTCATACCTCGAATGTCAGGATTTCTGGCGCTTGAGTGGTATTCCCCGCGAAGTTTATATATATGCCCAACCCAAAGTGCGTTTACGTGATTTCTTTGCTGAAACTACTCTAGATGAAAACTATACTAATGGTCTTTTAAATCTGGATGTTGAGTTGAAAAACCACACTGGAAAGAGAACTCTTAGCACTGTAAGCTATGAAATTTTAGATAATCAGGGCAATAAAGTTGTCTCAGAATCCAAAAAAGTTGAAACTGCTGATTCTATTGGTGTGTTGAACTTTAAAAACTCTATTAATTCAGTAAAAACATGGAGCGCCGAGACTCCAAATCTTTATACTTTAGTTATTGTTATTAAAGACGAATTGGGAAATATATCCGAAGCCACTTCAATAAAAATAGGATTTCGGACAAGCGAAGTAAAGAACGGACTTTTCTTGGTAAATGGTAAACGGGTATTGCTCAAAGGTGTTAATATTCATGAGTTTAACCCAAAAACAGGGCAAGTTGTTGATGAAGTCTCAGTAACACTTGATATGGAAAGGATGAAACAGCTTAATGTTAATGCAATAAGAACAAGCCATTATCCTCAACCCGATTTCTTTTATGAACTTGCTGATAAATATGGGTTTTACATTGTCAATGAAGCGAATGTTGAATCACATGGTATAGGATACGACCGTGCCAAAGGGAAAAGCCTTGCTAATAATCTGGATTGGACTCAGGCTCACCTTTTTCGTACACGCAATATGTTCGAGCGAGATAAAAACCATCCGTCAGTTGTTATATGGTCGTTAGGAAATGAAGCAGGAAACGGCTACAACTTTTATCAGACATATCTTTTTATCAGAAGCCGCGACAAAATGAGACCTATTCAATACGAACAGGCAGGGCAGGAGTGGAACACTGATATTGTTTGTCCGATGTACGCTAAAATTGAGCACATAGAACATTATGCACAAAAGTATAACGACCGACCGTTGGTGCTTTGCGAGTATGAACATGCGATGGGTAATAGCATTGGCAACATTAAAGACTACTGGGAAACTATTGAAAAGTATCCAAACCTTCAGGGTGGCTTTATTTGGGACTGGGTAGACCAAGGACTTGCTAATAAAAACGATAAAGGCGATTTCTGGGCTTATGGAGGCGATTATGGACCGAAAGGAACACCTTCTGACGGAAACTTTCTTATTAACGGTGTCGTCTTTCCTGACAGAAGTATAAAGCCTCACAGCTTAGAGGTAAAACATGTATATCAGAACATTGGTTTTATGCCTGAAAATATATCTGAAGGGCGAATAAAAATAATCAACAAATTTTGTTTTACTAACCTTTCGAAATACGCTTTTGGTTATGAAATCACTGCTAACGGAAAAGTATTAAAAAGCGGAAAGATTCCAACATTAGACGTTGCACCCGGTGAAACAAAAACTGTGAATATCGATTTGAAAGGTATTACAGCAAAATCCGGTGTAGAGTATTTTCTTACTATATCGGCCAAAACCATCGTTGCTGAAAACTTATTGTCTGCAGGATGGGAGATAGCATCCCAACAGATTAAACTGCCATTTGAAGCTCCAATAGTAAGATCTGAGATAACTAAGGCAGAAAAAGTTTCTTTCAAAGAAGGAACCACAATAGATATTTCTGGAAAAGGATTTTCATTGACATTTGATCGTATTTCTGGAATAATGACTTCATATAAATTCAAGGGGAAAGAATTATTGTTGAACGGATTTGGTCCGCGTCCTGCTTTCTGGAGGGCACCAACTGACAATGATTATGGCTGGAGGATGCCCCTTAATTGTCGCCTCTGGAAAGTAGCTTCTGAAAAGCAGCCTGTTGCAAAAAGTGTTGAGGCAAGCCAACTTGGTAATGATGTTCAGGTAGAAGTTGTTTATAACCTCGATTCTCTGAAATCTACTTGGAAAACAAAATATACAGTTTTGGGAAATGGAGCAGTAAAAGTTGAAAACCTGTTGGTAACAACTGATGAGAAAATGCCTGTTATTCCACGAATTGGAATGAAGATGCAACTCTCTCCAGAATTGACAAAAGTAGAGTATTTTGGTCGTGGCCCATGGGAAAACTATACTGACCGTAATTCATCCACTTTTGTAGGGCATTATAAAACAACTGTCTCTGACCTTAGAACGAATTATATACGTCCTCAGGAAAATGGTCACCGTACCGATGTTCGTTGGTTGACACTTGCACGCAGCGATGGCAGCGGTCTTAAGATAGTTGCCGACTCGTTAATCGAGTTTAACGCATTGAACAACCCGATTGAAGACTTTGATGCAGGACCAAACAAAGATAAAAACCTTCTTCATGCCAACGATATAAAATCACGTGATTTGGTTGAACTTCATATTGACTACCGTATGATGGGAGTTGGAGGCGATGATAGTTGGGGTGCATGGCCTCACGAACCATATTTGATAAAACCAAGGGCTGAAGGCTATAAATATAGTTTCACACTTGAGCCTTTTGTTTCCTATAAAAATTAAGACAAATTGTTTGTTTAGGTAAGTTAAACCTTGATCTTTTCATTTGAAAGATCAAGGTTTCATTATCTCGCTCTTTTAACCAATTTATAAACCCCTTTCCTATATGCTCCGGTCTTTTGGTTTCTAACCCTTCTCACAATTCCTTCCTTTCTCAACGACTCACGGTATAAAACCTGATTGATTTTAGACTTAGCCATATCTTTATCGGGGGTTTCATCGAAGAGTGTGTTTCCAAGGTTTATTATAGCCGTAGTAATAGCATCAACGTGAAGACCCTCTTTTGCTACTTTATAGGATAAAATTTCCTTTATCTTTTCCCTGATGTTTTCAGCACTTAAATCCATATTAATTTTCTGATTTTAAAATTGGCATTCAAGCTTGATCCAAATTTAATCTTTCTCTGTAAAAATCCACTTCAATATCATAGTAAAATCTAATATAATTTTTTGTGAATTAAATTTAATTTATTCTATATTAGTGAAATAATAAAAACCAGCCTGATGAAATATCTTAACGTTGCTTTCAGATTAACTCTGCTTATAATATTAACATCTTTTCTTTCTCCTGTAATACTCTGCGCTTCAGTTGGCGAAACAAATTCGACTCAAACTTCAGTTCTTATTTCAAGTTCTGCCAACTCCGGTAATCTTTCACTAAGATGGGCAATTGAAAATATTGAGGATGGGGGCACAATAACTTTTTCACCAAATCTTACAATTAATCTGGAAACCGAACTGGTTGTTGGTTCAAAGTCTATAACCATTGATGGGACAGGTAAAAATTTAAAAATCAAGGGCAATAAGTGCCGGATTTTTAAGATCAATGGATCTTTAGGTAAAACGTATCTTATTAAAGGTTTGACATTGAACGGAGGTGAAGCCAAATTAGGTGCAGACCTTGGCGGAGGGCTATATGCCGACTTGTCGAGCGGTGGGGTATTGAATGTGTCCAATTGCATTTTCTCAGGCAACAGTGCTTTACATGGTGGCGGAGCTTATGTGCTGAAGGGGGGTACTTTTACTGATTGTACTTTCACAGGAAATTCTGTATCCTATTATTGGGGGCTTGATTATTCATCAGGAGGAGGGGCATATGCTGACGGTGGCTCTTTTGTAAATTGCATATTTTCTGATAATTATGCTTCAAACCAACAAAACTACAGTCTTAAAGCAAATGGGGCTGGAGCTTACGCGGTTAACAGCACTCTTACAAACTGTATTTTTAATGGAAATTCTGCTTCAACTGATGGTGGTGGTGCTTGGATTTCAGAGGGATCTTTAAGCAATTGTTCTTTTTCCAGTAACACCTCAGGTGCTGGAGGTGGTTTGTTCACAAATGGAAATAATGAAATAAACTATTGCGCATTTAATGATAACAAAGCATTGGGAAATGGCGGAGGTGCCAATGGTCCCGGAAATTATAAAGGATGTACTTTTAAAGGAAATACTGCAGACAAAAATGGAGGGGGAATCTATTCAACATATGGCAGTTTAAGCATTAACTGTGTTTTTATAAATAATTATTCAAGTAATGGGGGAGGTGTCTTTTTGAGGGATGACGGGAAAATAATTAATTGTACTTTTTATAATAACAGTGCAAGATGGAGCCCCAGTAGCGGAGCAAATGTACCCTATGGCTTTGGAAAAGTTAGCAACTCAATTTTTTGGAACAATGATTTGTACGGATGGCCAGAATATTGTGCATTTAGTGGTAGTAATAGCAGGGACGGATGCGTAAACATTACCGAAAGCCCATTTGTTAGTGAAACAGATTTGACTCTAAATAATAATTCAGGAGGTGGCAGCTTATGCTGGGACTCCGGTAATGATGATGTTAATAATGAAGAAAAAGATGTTGCAGGTAACACCCGTAAAAATAGAAGAATTGATATTGGTGCATTCGAATCAACCGCCTCATGCTTGAACAATCTGGTTGTAATTAACAATGCAAATGATGGTTACCAAAGCCTTAGGTGGGCTGTTGAAAATATTTGTGACGGTGGTATTATCACTTTTCAATCCGACTTATTTATAAGATTGGATTCAGAAATACTTCTTGGAAAGAAATCTATTTCTATTGATACTAAAGGTAAAGATGTCACTGTTAGTGGTAGAAATTCTAATCGTGTTTTTAATATAAAAGGGGAAACCAGTAAAATTTATAATCTGACCGGTCTAACAGTTTCTGAAGGCTCAGCTTTGGAAGGTGGAGGACTTATGGCAGATATGACCATGGGAACTTTGAATGTCAATAATTGCACTTTCAGTGGGAATAGTTCCAAATCCAACGGTGGAGGTGTATCTGTTTCAGGTGGGGGCTCGTTTGTAAATTGCAATTTCAACAATAATACTGCTTCTTGGGGTGGCGGAGGTGTTTATACATATAGTGGCGGTTCTTTCATTAATTGCTCATTTGGGTTTAACAATGCAGGCTGGGGTGGCGGAGGAGCTTACACATTTAATGGCGGAGCTTTTAAAAATTGTGTTTTCTGGAATAGCAGTACTACTGAAATTTATTCTGAAGGAGCAGGTATGAGTTTCGATTATTGTGCCTTTAAAGGAGGATACGTTGGCTCAACTAATATTGTACTTACTGAATCCCCCTTTATCAGCAACAACAATTTAATGCTCAATACTGAAGAAGGGGGAGGTTATTTATGCTGGAATACTGGCAATAATGATTTTAATACTACATCATCAGACAGGGCCGGTAATGCTAGGAGAAATAGTGTAATCGATATCGGAGCTTATGAAGCAACAGAAAACTACTTAACCAATATTACTGTTACAAATGGAGCTTCTGATGGGTATAGAAGCCTGCGCTGGGCTATTGCCAATATTTATGATGGAGGTATCATTACTTTTAAACCCGGACTGACAATTACTCTCGATTCTGAACTTTCCTTAGGAACAAAATCTGTTACTATTGATGGAACTGGCAAAAATATTACTATAAGTGGAAATAACGCCTGCAGGGTGTTTAATATCCAAGGTGTTTCTAATAAGGGTTACAATTTAAAAGGTTTGAAAATTTCCAATGGTTATACATATATTGGGTTTGGAGGGGGAATGTTCGCTGATATTTTGGGGGGAAGCTCCCTGTATGTAACTAACTGTATTTTTGATAATAACTTTGCCATGCTTGGTGGAGGTGTACATGCTAATTTTAATGGGAAGTTTATTAACTGTACTTTTCTTAATAATTCGGCATATGAGGTTGGAGCAGGTGTACATGTATCCGGAGGTGTATCATTTGTTAATTGTGTTTTATGGGATAAAGATATGCCTGAAATTTTCACCGAAGGGATTGGTTATAGCTTTTCGCATTGCGCCATAAAAGACACCTTGTTTCCGGGGGTTTCTAATGTAAAACTTATCGAATTTCCTTACGTAAGTGAAACAGACCTTTCACTCAACGAATTTGTTGAGGGTGGTGTTTTGTGCTGGGCAGCAGGAAATAATGATGATAATTCTGAAGAAAGGGATATTGCCGGAAACAACCGAAAAGTTGGAATAATTGACATTGGAGCTTATGAACTTTCAACAACATGCATAAACAACCTAGAAGTATTCAGTAATGCTTCACAGGGTATAGGAACTCTACGATGGGCCATAGACAATATATGTGATGGTGGTGCAATAAGTTTTAAATCTGACATGGATATTATTCTCGATTCTGAATTGTTGTTTGGCTCTAAGTCCCTGACCATTGATGCAGCAGGTAAAAATATTTCAGTAAGCGGGAATAATTCTTGCCGCGTAATGCATATCAAAGGAGTAAGTAATAAAACTTATAATCTCTACGAATTATCTATCATTAACGGAAATGCATCAGAAGGAGGGGGAATATTATCAGACGAGGATGTGTATAGTTATGCAAACATCACTGATTGCACTTTTAGTGGTAACAATGCTGTCTCTGACGGTGGTGCAGTAAAAATGAAGATCTGGGGCACTTTTACAAATTGTACTTTCACTGGCAATAATGCCGGAGGAAATGGAGGTGGTGCAAGATGCAAGTATGTTAATTTTTTCAATAATTGTAATTTTATTGAAAATAACGCTAAAAGTCAGGGTGGAGGTATTTATTCCGAATCGGTCATTGAAGTTAATAATTGCCTGTTACAGAAAAATAGCGCATATCAGGGAGGCGGTGCTTTTTACAAAATTATTGGACGTGCCGACAATACTGTTTTTGACCAAAATACTTCTTTTTTCGGAGCCGGTTTTGGCGGAGTGAATAGCTTTATTACCAATTGTACTTTCAATCGGAATATGAATTATTACAATTATAATTATTCAATGGATATTTACGGCGAAATAAATTCTGAAGACTGCAAGTATACTAATTGCATATTCTGGCATGATGGAGTTACTAACGGGATTAATAGCAACGCAGGAACTTTTTCTCATTGTGCCGTGAAAGATGGTATTCCGGGTACCGGAAACGTAAATCTTACTGAGAGCCCGTTTGTTGATGATGAATTGAACCTTTCCCTAAACACCAATCCAGGTGGTGGACTTCTGTGTATTGACGCGGGTTTTAATGATGAAGTTTATGTTATGACTGATATCAGAGGTGAAGATAGAATTCAAAATTCTATTGTTGATATCGGGGCTTATGAATGGAAGAAAGGACTCGGGGGAAGAAATCCTTTCCCGGTTAATGTATGGATCGGCCTTCAAAATAACGAATGGAGCTTACCCGCCAACTGGAACCTTGGCATTGTACCAGATAGTATCCATAATGCTATTGTTGAAACTGCCTCAAACTACCCGGTCATAAGTAATTATTCCGAATGTAAAAACCTCATTATAAATGATGGCTGGATAACAATTAACCCGGGAGCAACTCTTAATGTTTTTAGTTCAATAGTCAGTGATTCTACTTCAAGATTGGTAATTAAGTCTGATAAAAATGGCTCCGGTATCCTGATCAATAACACTCCTGAAGTGCATGCAACTGTCGAACAGGGTTATGAATCCAGTTTAAAATATTTGTATACGATACCCATTACTGTTCTGAAGAATTACGCAGATATTTTCGCTGATATTTCAATCAATGCTTTTAATGAATCAGCTGCTCCTGATATAATAGGCTTCCCTGATGTCTGGTCTGATTCTAGCGTAGATTCTTTGATTGCCGGGATTGGTTATAGGGCTCATTCTAATAGTTCATCCGTCGATTTCTCAATTGTAAGTTTTGAAGGTGAACTTGCTTCAACTGATTATAAAATAACAACTAACTATTCTGGTTTAAATAATGGATGGAATTTAATAGGTAATCCTTATCCATGCAAAATTGACTGGGAAATTGTCAACGACAGTAATGTAAATGTAGGGGATGCTATTTATACTTGGAATTCACAAAGTAATAGCTATTCTTCATGGATTGCTGGAATAGGAGTTCCTTCTGCTCAAACTCAGGTGATTGAACCGATGCAGGCTTTCTTCGTCAGGGCGAACTCTAATGGTGGGTCTGTAACATTTCTTAAAGAAGCAAAGTTGGCTGATTCAAAGTATGCTGACGAAAACAACTACCATTCTGTTGTTTTGAGATTCGCTGTTTCTGATGAATTAGGAAGAAAAGACGAATCCGTGGTTAGAATTTATCCAACAGCCACTCATAGCTTTGATGATAAGCTTGATGCTTATAAATTCAAGTCCGAAGGCAGCTCTCCAATGCTTTATAGTGTTTATAACGACGACATTTATTCTGTAAACTCAATTCCTTCAATAAATGATACGACTGTCATTCCTTTCGAACTGATTGTAACAGAAAATGGCAACTATACAATTGAATTGACTGAGTCAGAAAATTATAATTTCATGTATGGTATATATTTGAATGATCACTCAGTTGGGAAATCAGTCAACCTGATTGAAAACAATTACATTTTTAATGTTAATAAAGCTGGAACTATAAAGTTTGATATTTGTTTCTTGGATAAAACGGGATCATCAGGATTAAATATTAATACCATCAATGTTTATAGAAGCGGCATGAACCTGAGGATAAGCGGTATGGAAAGCAAAGGTAACACTGTTTTGGTAAGCAATATCAGTGGACAGACAATCTTTAAGGGAAAAGTAAACAACTCTTTCTGTAATATCCCTGTTTTCAACCGAGGTATTTATATTGTAAATGTAATATCCGGCGATGGAACTATTTTCAACAGTAAAGTGAGTGTAGACTGATATAATAACAGTAACTATTTTTATAAGAAATGTTGCATAATGACCTTCATTCTTAATCCCTAATTCTATAAATTGAATTGATAAGTTATATTTACATTCTAAAGCTAATATTATGAAGACAGGTCTCATTTTTTCAATACTGGTCATGTTTGTAATGTCATATTCAGTTGCACAAACGAAGCCGTTCCCTCAGAACGTTAATTATCCTTATGGTTTTAAACCATCAACGATAACTTCCGACCTTGTAAAAACGGAATACAACAAATTCATAAATCTGCTTGTCACTAAATGTGGTGATGATCTCAGGGTGATTTATTCTGATGATAAAACACAAACAAGGGGAGAGGCTATTGGTTTTGGGATGATTCTCGCTGCCTATGCCGGAGACAAGGAAACCTTCGATGGTTTGTTTAGATTTTATTTAAATAAGCGTACAGCCCAGGCAAAAAATATGATGGCTTGGAATGTAACCTGCGAAGGATTAGTTGATGCCGGAAGTGCTACCGACATAGATATTGATGTGGCTTATAGCTTGATTGTGGCTTTTGACCAGTGGGGATCAACCTATCTTGATGAAGCCAAAAAAATCATTTCATTGTTAGATACATACATGATTCTCAACTGCAACAACATCAAAACAATATATCCGGGATATAACAATGCTCCCTGGGGTGGGTGCAATGAAACTGATATTCAGTATTATACTCCTGCTTTCTTTAGAGTATTTGCAAAAGTTTCAGGAAAGGAAATTTGGAACCAGTTGGCCGACGATTCATATTTAATTCTGAATAATGGAGCAAATAAAGAAACTGGTCTCGTTCCAGACTGGCAGACTGCAAGCGGCGTTGGCCTTCCTCCCAGTTATCGTACTGCATACTTTAGGTACGATGCATGCAGGGTGCCATGGCGTATATCGCTCGAATATCTCTGGAGTGGCAATGAAGAAGCAAAAAAATGGTGTACAACAATAAGTAACTGGGCTTACGAGGTAGGGCCTGAAAATATAAAAGACGGTTATGAACTTGACGGTACCCCTAGAGGAACAAACCATAACAGTGCTTTCGTTGGCGGATTTGCTTGTTCTGCAATGTGCAACAATCAGGAGATAGCCGATGCTTTTGGAACTGAAATGGAAAAGATAAGTGATTCCTACTGGTTCAACCTTAGTACCCGTTGTCTTTATCTTTTCACAATGTCTGGTAATTTCTGGCAGCCACTGAAAAATGATTCTTCTTCATCGGGTAGCACTATCGAATTAAAAAAAAAGCTCTGATATACCCTAATCCTTCTAAAAACGGAGTTATAAACATTGAATTACAGTCTTATTCAGGTGAAAAGGATGTTCTTGTAGAAATCTCAAACCCTGAAGGGAAAATTATATTTGAAGAAATTATTTCAGTCAACAATCCTTTTACCTTAGACCTTGGGCAAAATCCGGGAATTAATATAATAAATATTTCAGGAAAAGAATTTGAATACAGCAGTAAGGTTTTAGTGAAGTAATTATTTTTACTTTTGATCATGACAATTGAAGAACTGCACAACAATCTACAGGAAGCATACTCCGTTAAGAACCTTAACAAAATTTCCCTGACACTGATAAGTTTGTATAAAGAACAACAATTTTCTGTTCTGAAAAGGATAGCTGAACTGCTTGAGGACTTTAAGACAATTGAAATTAATGATGAAGGTAAAGGTTTTTCGAAGTTCATGATGCTTTATCATCCCGATAGATCTTCCTATCATATTTTAGAAATTAATAGACTTTTTGCTCAAAACAATTATGAAGGTTTGCTTGAGTTTACTCATATTTTCAAATTGGAGCGGCTAGAAGAAATTGCAACTCGTCTTGATAGTTATGAAGATATTGACTACTCTCCGGTTTATGAGTGGGATGTCGATACTGAAGGATTCCGTATAATTGAAAACAAGTCGAAAGCTAAGCGCTTTACTACACATGAACGCGGATATTCTTTTTATGAGGCAATAAAAATCAGAGAGTACGGACATACAAAAATTGATTTCCCTGCATATTATCTTGAGGACTTTGATGAATTTGAATTATCGTCTTCAGGTATAAACGATCTTGAAGGTGTTCAGTTTTGCATCCATGCCAAGAGTATTGACTTATCCGACAATAAAATATCTGATTTAACTCAATTGTTGGGACTTTTTAATCTGGAAGAATTGAATCTTTCAGATAATATGATTGAATTTATCGATGTTATTGGCAGCCTTCCAAATATTAAAAACCTTTATTTATCGAATAATCATTTCAAGGACATTTCTCCATTATTCGAACTTGAAAATCTTGAATATGTCGATTTATCAGGCAATCAAGTAAGCCAAAATCAAATTGACGAGTTGAAAGAACTTGGGGTTGTTGTTGATTTATAGTAAGACACAAGTATCAAGACACAAGTATCAAGACAATTCTGCAAAATTGGAAGATTTCTAAAGAAATCAATACTTGGTATTGATTCTTGATACCTCGTCTAACCTCACTTTTATCTAATTTTAAAAATTGAATATCTAATTTTTAATCCCCCTAATATACTGATAGTCTACTTTTGATTATAGATAACTAACCATTAATCATTAATCTTTAATCTATGAAAAGAAGACTATTATTAAGCTTCATCAATTTGAAAAAGGTGGTAATGATTTCATTGATTTTTTTTACCATATCTTTTTTAACCGGAGTTACTGCTTCTGCCAATGGGAACGCCCAGAAGGATGCAGTCACGGTGAAAGGTAATGTTAAAGAAATGAAATCTTCTACCTCTTTACCGGGTGTGACTATCGTGGTCAAAGGTAAAACTATTGGCACGGTCACCGACATAAACGGTAATTTTGCATTGAACGCTAAGGAAAACGACATCCTTGTAATTTCCTATATCGGTTATTTGCAACAAGAAATTAAAGTTACAGGTTCAACATTCCTTGATGTAAGATTGCAAGAAGACCTCTACGGTATTGAAGAGGTAGTTGTTACCGGTTACGGCGTCCAGAAGAAAAGCGACCTTACCGGTGCTGTTGCTTCTGTGTCAGCAGAAAGACTTGAAAGCATTCCTGTTGCAAGTATTGAACAAGCATTGCAGGGACAGGCAGCAGGTGTTAACATTATCCCAAAATCTGGTCGCCCGGGTGAAGGTGCCGATATTCAGATTCGTGGTATCAGCTCAATCAACGGTACTAAACCACTTGTGATTATTGACGGTGTTTATGGAAGCCTCGACAATCTTAGCCCCTCAGACATTGCATCAATAGAAATACTTAAAGATGCTTCTTCTGCAGCAATTTACGGTGCAACCGGAGGTAACGGAGTTATCCTCGTAACCACCAAAAATGGTAAAGTAGGGAAAATGAAAATCAGTGTCAACGCATACCGTGGTATCGAAAGTCCTGTAGGTAAAGTTGCTTTGATGAATGCTCAGGAATATATGGAAGCTTGTGAAGAAGTAGAAGCAACTAAGAAAACACCTCTCAATTATCAACCAGATACTTTGACAACTTATGATTGGCAAGATATAGCTTTCCAGAATTCTATCTCAGAAAACTATGATGTATCTATTTCAGGAGGTAACGATGTTTCAACATACTTGTTCAGCGCTAGCTATGATAAACAAGGGGGTATTGTCAAAAAAACCGACTACCAGCGTTTTACTTTAAGAATGAACTCAGAACATAAAGTGAATAAGTTTATCACTTTTGATGAAAAAATAACTTACGTCCACAATGTGCGAGATGGATTTGACGACTGGTATTGGCACGATTATTACAACAACCCCATCTTGGGTGTCTTAAACATGGACCCTACTGTTCCGGCTTATGACGCAGCAGGAAAATGGTCAATTTCTGCACGTAATGTTGCTAACCCCATGGTAGGGCTAGACAACAAAGATAAGATTGATAAAAACAATAATTTTGAAGGTAACTTCGGTTTGAAATTACACATTCTGAAAGGTCTTGATTTTCATTCACGCTTTACAGGGAAATTTGGTTTGAACGATCAAAGGGAATATACTCCAATTTACTGGGCATCAGCAACTCTTTACAATACTCAGGACAAGCTTTATCAAAAATTTCAAAAAAATCTTTCATGGAATTTCCAAAACTACCTTAGCTACCAAACTTCTATTGCCGGAAGTCACAATATTTCAGCAATGGTTGGTATGGAAGCAGGTAAATGGTGGTGGTACGATATTTCTGGCGTAAGAGTAGATATGGCCAGCGATGATCCAAATTTACTCTATCTTGTTAAGTCAACAAATGGAACTGCTGATTTACAGAATGTAAGTGGTACTGCTGATGTTGGAACAAACCAGGCATATTTTGGACGTTTAAACTATGACTATAAAGGTAGGTATCTGCTTACTGTAAACGTTAGACGTGACGGTTCAAGCAACTTCGGTCCTAACAATCGTTGGGGTACTTTCCCTTCATTCTCTTTAGGATGGAAGTTTACTGAAGAAGAATTCATGAAAAGCGTTACTGTTATTTCAAGTGGTAAGATTCGCTTTGGTTATGGACAAACAGGTGCTAACGCAAGAACAGGTTCACCATTCCTTTCAAAGGTTGAAACTAAAGCAGAATTCAGATATACATACGACGGTCTTGCAACTCAGGTTGGAACTGCTCCAAACCAGATTGCTAACCCTTCAATACATTGGGAATCTGTCAATATGTCAAACCTCGGTCTTGATATGAGTTTCTTTGATAACAGAGTTTACCTTACTGCCGACTTATTCGACAAAGTGAATGAAGGGATGCTTTTAAGTAAAGAAACAAGTTCTATCGCTGGTACTTATGGTGGTGCTAATCCTGAAGTAAACTTTGGTAGTATTAGCAACAAAGGATACGAAGTTACTATTGGAGCAAGAAAGAATGAAGGTGAATTCACAGGTTCTATCGATTTCAACTTCTCAGGTGTGAAAAATGAAGTTATATCCTTAGCTACTGACTCAATGAAATCGGGTGCAGTTCACAATGTGACTCCAACTAGTATCACTAGAATGGGAGATCCTGTTGCACAATTCTGGGGCTACCAGATAGAAGGAATGTTTTCTGAAAGCGATCCTACTGAAGTGATTGGCAAAAATACAGTCATTACCAATCAAACATACTTTGTCAACGAAGCTACGGGTGCAATCCAATATATGCAGCCAAGAGCAAGACCGGGTGATGCCCGCTACCAGGATGTCAACCAAGACGGAAGACTTACTGATGCCGATAAGGTTATACTTGGAAGCCCGCTACCGAAACTTACATTTGGTATATCAATCAATTTGCAATACAAAGGTTTCGATTTACAAGCATTCTTTAACGGAACTTATGGCAACAAAATCATGAACGGTACTAAGCAATATCTTTATAATCCAGTTGGTTATGCTAACCGTGGTAAAGTATTTGCAAACCGTTACAAAGATGAAATTGTAAAAGACGGAGTAGTTGTTGTTACAGAAAATCACGATACAGATATTTATCGTCTGTCTGCTGATACTTATACAAAGATGAACTCATTCTTTGTTGAAGACGGATCTTACCTAAGATTGAGGAATATTGTTTTGGGATATACTGTTCCTAATTCACTTTCAAGCAAGGTTGGTATTGAAAAATTGAGAGTATATGTGGGAGGTAAGAACCTCTGGACACTAACCAAATATGAAGGTCACAACCCTGAAATCGGAGGAAACAACATTCTTAATTACGGTGTTGATATAGGTCTATACCCTGTAACCAAGATGATATATTTTGGAGCTAACTTAGTTTTTTAAAGACAAGATCAGTTAAACTATGAAATTTTAAAATTATGAATAAAAGAATATTAAAATATATATCATTTCTGTTGATTGGGATTGCGTCTTTTAGTTGTAGTTCTGATTTCCTTGAAGTTACTCCTCAAGCAGCAGAAAACAGTGCAGCGTTCTATCTTACGCAGGATCATGCCGATCAGGCTATCACTGCCGCTTATTCAACGTTTAACAACATTGGAATTTGGGACTCAGATATTTTGCATAGGCTTGGAGATTTTCCTGGAGACGATGCAGAACCGGGGGGTGAGGATATTAGTGACTGCCCTAATTTGCAGGATTTTGGACGATTTACTTCGTTGACAACAGAACCTATTTTTGATGAGGTTTTCGGAACTCTTTATCGCGCAATTTTTGTAAGTAATATTGCTATCAAAGAGCTTCCCAGTATTAAGGAAAAAGATGAGAATGCCGACCCAATAGTGATTGATAGGCGAGTGGCTGAAGCCAAGTTTATCCGCGCTATAAATTATTTCTACCTGACAATGATTTTTGGTGGGGTGCCTTATGTTGATCACGTTCTGGGTGCTGAGGAATACGAACAACCACGTGCTCCGATTAAACAGATTTATGAATTGATTGAGAAAGACCTCAAAGAAGTTATTGAAGTTCTACCTGAACGTAGTGGCTGGGGTACTGAAGTAGGCCGCGCTTCTAAAGGTGCTGCTAAAGCATTGCTAGGACGTCTTTACCAATTCGAATCTTCTTATGCAAAAACTTACGGTGGAAAGGACAGTCGTTTCGACGGAATGACTCAACGCTGGGAAGAGTCATTGAAATATTGCGAAGAGGTTATCAATTCCAATGAATATGAACTTGTTGGTATCAACGGTGAAAAATTCAATTCTTGGAGAAGCCCTGAATCTGACGGATATCGTTATATTTTTACTTCTGATGGTAACAATTGTAAGGAAGGTGTATTCGAAATCCAATGTATTCAGGAAGGTCTTGGGTGGTCAGCTGCAAGAGGTAATTCAGCTGCTCAATGGAACTGCTCACGTTATTTCTTTAATGAAGAAGGTGTTGCTACAACTACAGGTATGTGGGGATTCGGTCTGCCAACACAACAATTATACAATTTGTTCGATCCACAAGACCCTCGTTTGAAAACTTCAATGACTAGGGAAGGTGATATAGATTCTATGCAGACATCAAATGGACAATGGGTTCCTTATTGCTTTGCCCACTGCCTTACAGGAGTTTATGCAAAGAAATGGGAAGCATCTTCTGCAGAATTTAAAGACATTAGTGCTCCTTGGCACGGTGCTCCTCAAAATATCAGACTTATCCGTTTCTCTGAAGTATATCTTAATGCAGCTGAAGCTGCTTTGATGCTCGGACAAAACGATAAAGCTCTTGCATACGTAAATAAGGTTCGCGAGAGGGCGAGAAATTGCGGAACAACAGGTAAGCCGGCTCCTTTAGCAAGCATAACAATGAACGACATTATGAACGAAAGAAGAATGGAGTTCTCGACTGAAGGTAAACGCTTTTACGATATGGTTCGGTGGGGTATAGCTGCCGAAATACTAAATGCATCTCCAACAGCCGATGGCTACGATAGGGAGTTTGTGATTGGAAAACATGAGTTTCATCCACTGCCTAACTGGGAGACTGCTTTGAGCAATGGAAAATTGGAACAATATCCCGGCTGGTAAAAAATGAGAAGTTGGTCTTACCCGCTGAGATAATTAAGCAATTTTTTTCATAAATAGTAGATTTGTGTTAAGGGACTGGTCGATAATTGACCGGTCCCTTTTTAAATATTTCAGCTTATTTTATTTTTATGATTATCTTTCAAGTCGTATTTATATAATCATTTTTAATATGAAAAACTTTCAATTCCTTATTAAAAACATTGTGCCATTTATCATCCTTTTTGTTGCACTTATTGTTTCAGGCTGTTCCGAATCTAAAGTGAATAAAGAGTTTGAACAACTGGAAAAGGGTATCAAACAAGCAACAGGAATTGAAATGTCGTACCCTCTTGATGGAACAATATTTCCTCCCGAATTTCCTGCTCCACTTTTTGAATGGAAAGATAAGTCAACAGGCAATTCTGAATGGAATGTTTTCATTTCAAATAGCAAAGGTGAAATATTAATCAGCTCCAAATGTGGTGTAAATATGTGGCGTCCGGATTCTTCTGATTGGATTAAGATTAAACAGTCATATCCTGCTGAATTTTTTTCTTTTACGTCCATTGGGGTTAACAAATTCAATAACTCTTTACCTTCTTGTCGTTCATCTTTTTCTTTTTCCAACGACTCAGTTGGGGCCGACATTTTTTATAGGGCAGTAACTTTGCCTTTTAGCTATGCCGTAAAAAATGTTAAGACTATTGAATGGTACTCAGGAAGCGTAAGTGGCGGAAAACCACGCAAAATGCTTGACAATATTCCCGTATGTGGTAATTGCCATTCTTTCGCCCACGATGTTCCTCTTCTGGCAATGGATGTTGACTACGGAAACGATAAGGGTTCTTATATAATCTCAGAAGTCGAAGATACTTGCCACCTGAGACCCGAGAATGTTATTTCTTGGAGCGAATACGAAAGAGAGGACGGGGAGCCTACTTTTGGCCTTCTTTCACAGATTTCACCCAGCGGAAACCATGTCCTCTCAACTGTTAAAGATTTATCAGTTTTTGTAGCGATTGACGATAATCTTGCATACTCTCAACTTTTCTTCCCTATTAAAGGGATTATTGGCATTTACGATAGGAAAACAAATTCCCTAAGCTCGCTAAACGGTGCCAACGATGAGAAATTTGTTCAGAGCAATCCTTCATGGTCACCCGATGGTAAAAATGTTGTTTTTGCCCGGACTAACACTTATGTTTCAGAAAAAGTAAAAAAGGCAGGAAGGTCGCTGATGACAATGGACGATGTAAAGGAGTTTTCAAAAGGTGGAAAACCATTTAAGTTTGATCTTCATACTGTTGATTTCAACGAGGGCAGAGGTGGAACTTCATATCCCCTTAAAGGAGCCTCAGGAAACGATAAGAGCAACTACTTTCCAAAATTCTCACCCGATGGTAAATGGATAGTCTTTTGTCAGGCTGAAAATTTCATGCTGCTACAACGCGATAGCCGCCTTTATATCATGCCATCTTCAGGCGGAACTCCAAGGCTTATGAACTGTAACATGGAAGAAATGAATTCATGGCATTCATGGTCGCCCAATAGCCGATGGTTAGTTTTCTCATCTAAAAACCGCGGATTATATACTCAGCTTTATCTAACGCATATTGACGAAAACGGCAACGACTCACCACCCATATTACTCGAAAACCTTTGTTTTGACAAGCGGGCAGCAAATATCCCCGAATTTATTCCATTCGACAGCCGCCATTTTAAAAATATAAAAGATGACTTCTCCAAAACTCCTCAATACTTTAATAGAGCAGCCTTTGATGCGATGTCGAACAAGTATCACAAACGAGCCATGGATGACCTTGAAGAAGCATTCAAAGCTGACAGTAATTATCTGGAAACATATTTCAACCGTATGATGATCAATATCGTACTTAAACAGTCAAATTCAGGAGAAGATTTGGCATATAAAAAAAAGGCGATGGAGATTGTTCTTGATACATTACGACTAAAGCCTTGGAATAAGGATTATCTTTCATTAAAAATCACTTTGCTCTCTAATATCGGAAGAACGGATGAAGCAGTTGAAGAAACAAAACGTGCAATTCTGAAGTATCCGGACAGTTATAAATTCTATGAATTGTTGAGTTCCCTTTATAGAACAAAAAATCAATATGAAGAAGCTTTTTCCTGCTACACCAAAATGATGAAAATCAATCCTAGCAAGAAATTATTTTTGAATATCTTAATTATTGAATCATATATGAAACTTAATCAAAATGATGCTGCATTGAATTTAATTGATAAATTAGTAAAAGAGCGTCCGTATGATCATGATTTGATATTTACCAGGGCACAGATTTATCTTAATAAGAAAAACACTGACTTGGCGAAAAAAGATATTGATTTCATAGTTTCAAAGGATTCAAGCAATTATAAATTTAATAGGTTATTGGCAGAATATTATCAAAATCAAGGCAATAAACGACTCTATTTTTTTCATGCACAAAAAAATCTGCAATTATTGCACGCAATGAATAAAGAGAATAACGAAAATGCTGAGGTTATTTTTGAACTTGCATCGCTTTATATGTCTTTAGGTGATTTACCAAACTCAGAGAAATGGTACAACGAAATCTTAAACTTATTTCCTGATAATTATGAGGCTCTTAAACAGAAGGCGATGATAAAACTGAAATCGCAGCTCTGGAACGATGCAATTGCCATATACGACCGTCTTGAAAGCAACTATCCGCATGAGGAGGGTTTCTACAATAATAAGGCAATTGCCTTTATTCAAATTGGGAACCACAAAAAAGCAATTGAGTATTTCAACCGAACTCTTGAGTTGAATCCGAATAATAAAGATGCCCGCTTCAACAGGGATAAATTGAAGAGAGAAATGTAAATAATAAAGAATTAGTTTATATTGTGTAAGTTAAGAATAGAAATTTCAGTGTTTTAGGATATTATTTTTTTAATATGTTCTCCTGATTTGTAAGAATGAAACATTTTTTTCATATCTTTATAACATAACATTAGTTTCATGTCTAATGTTTCATGTCTTAGAAATCTAAACTTAACCTAATATGAATTTACCCCAAAGACACAAGATAGGTATTCTTATTGAAAGTGATTTTTATGAGAATGAAATTTTTTATTATCAATTACGCTTTCTTGAAGAAAACTATGAATTACATTTCTTCTCCCGCTTATGGGGACAACCATCAATAACATTTTACGGGCACGAATATAAAGCACCTTTCTATTGCTCTGAGAGTTTTGAAGCCCTTACAGGTGAGGAGATTAAGAGTTTCTCAGTATTTATTGTACCAGCAGGTATGGTTGCTGACCGCCTGAGATATACTGAAGATGTTACAAAAATTCCACCTGCCTCTCTTTTTCTAAAAAAGATTTTTTCTAATAAGAATATTATCAAAGGAATAATCTGCCACGGACTGTGGTTGCTGTCACCGATTTCGGAAGTTATAAAAGGACGAAAAGTTGTTGCCCATAATAATTTGATTGGCGATGTGAAAAACTACGGAGCTTCATATGTTGATCAGGATGTTGTTGTTGACGAAGATCTTGTTACTGCAAGGACTGGTGGTCACTGCAGCTTATTTGTAAAAGAAATTATTAATCAATTAAATAAATAACCTTAGTATGTTCATATTTAACAAAGATGTCATAAAGATTGATATGGGTGAAGGTGTTGTTCGTCAGGATTTTGCTGATGGCAATATGCTCAATGTCTTGCATTGGAATATGGCAGATAGGAGTGAGGTCAAAATGCACACTCACCCGCAGGAACAATTTGGATTCGTAATTAAAGGAGGATTCGAAATGATTATTGGTGATGAAAAGAAATTATTAGGCGAGGGTGATGCCTATGTTGTACCCCCAAATATTCCTCATTCTTTTATTGCTATTGGAGAAACAGAAGCAATAGATGTTTTTACTCCCCGTAAAGAGGATTTTCCCTGGAAAAAATAAACAAATAAATTTTATCTAATTTAAAAATAACGTTATGAAAAAGGTATTAATGATTGCAACAAACTATGGAACTTGGGGTGAAGAATTACAGGCTCCGTGGGATGCATGCAAAAAAGCAGGTTTTGAAGTTACTTTAGCTACACCTAAAGGTTTAAAGCCACTACCACTGAAGATAAGTGTTGATCCAGATTTTTTTGATCCGATTATTAAAGCTCACACAAATCCAAAGGTTGTTTGCGACCGTATTAAAGAATTAGTTGATTCAAAAGAATGGGCAACCCCAATTAAATTTGAAGACGCAACGATGAACGGTTATGATGCTATTGTTTTAACTGGTGGTTTAGGTGCAATGATTGATTTGTGTAATTGTTGGGAACTGCACCGATTGATCATGGAAGCGTATAAAGGTGGGAAAATTGTTGCTGCTTTGTGCTATGCAGTAAGTACTCTTGTTTTCCTTCGCGATCCTGAGAATGATTACAAATCTATTATTTACGGTAAAAAGATAACTGCTCATCCTCGTGCTTGGGACTTTTACGGACCAGGTATGGATGCCGGTTACGAACTTTATGGAGCTACACCTGATAATAAAGGAACTGATGTTCATACACCCGGTTTCTTATGGCCTATTGAAGACCTCGTTCGCGATGCAGTTGGTCCAAACGGCGCATGTATTGCTCGTATAAACGCTAATCGCGAAAACCCACAGGTTTATTATGATCATCCTTTTATTACAGGAACTTCTGTTGAATCTTCAATAGCTTATGGAAATAAGGTTGTTGAAGTTTTGAACAAATTATAAATAACGTGTTAAATGAAAGAGGTGCCTTAAAGATTAATTGTTTAGTTCATCATGATATAGTTGATGTATCTATTCCGATTTTTTTTTTAAGGTATTGTACTGTAAATAAGGAATTTAATTTAAAAGATTATAATTATGGCAAAAAAGATTTTAATGGCAGCTACAAATTTTGGAGTTTGGGCTGAAGAACTGCAAGCACCATGGGATGTATGTGTAAAAGCAGGTTTTGATGTAACATTAGCTACTCCTCAGGGAAAAAAACCTTTACCTTTGAAAATAAGTGTTGACCCTGATTTTATTGATCCTATGCTTGCGGCTATACCAGGAGCTAATCCAAAGGTTAATCCTAAGTTTGTTTGTGATAGAACAAAAGAACTAGTTATGAGTGATGAATGGGACCATCCGATAAAGCTTTCAGAAGCAAAGATGTCTGATTATGACGCAATTGTTGGAACTGGAGGGTTAGGAGCAATGATGGATTTAGCCCCAAATAAGTATTTTAAAAAACTTATTTTGGAAGCATATAACACAAACAAGCTTATTGCAACTCTTTGTTATGCAACAGCAGCTTTAATTTGGACACGAAATCCTTACGATGCTTATAATAGCATAATTAAAGGGAAAAAAGTTGCATGTCACCCCAGAGCTTGGGATTTTGAAGATGATGTGACACTTGAATTATGGGGTGCAACTGAAGATAATAAAGGAACAGATGCAGTCTACGCAGGATTCTTATATCCTCTTGAAGATATAGGCAGAGATGCAGTTGGTCCGGGAGGGCTTTGCATTGGTGACCCTGATGCAACTCGTGATAATCCAAGGGTTATGTTTGACTGGCCTTTTATTACAGGTAACTCTGTTGAATCTTCAATAGCATTTGGAGAAAAAATTGTAGAAGTACTAAATAAGTTATAAAATTTAAAACCCCAAGAGAAGCAAATTTATGCTTGCTTTTCTTTTAAACTACTAATTACTATGCCTGCAATTACTATTCAAAGTCTCGAATTACGAGATGACCAAAAGAAAATTATTGCTGAAAAATTTATTACGATTTTCTCTGAAGTTTCATTAGTGCCAAAAGACAGGATATATCTGTTTTTTGATGGTTATACCCTAGATAATGTTGCCGCTGATGGAATTCTTTTTTCAGAAAGGCCCCCTAAAACTGCTCAAGGAAAATTCAATGAGAAAAAATAAGAACTTCAGATGATGGATGTAAATCAAACAATTGTTAAAATACTTGAAGACATTGGCGTTGATCATGTTTTCGGGGGTACCGGACAAGTTAATGCAACTATGCTTTTGTCCTTAAGAGATTCAAAAAAAATAAGGACTGTAATTATCAGAAATGAACAGGCTGCATCGTTTATGGCATGCGGATATGCTATGTTTTCTGATAAATTGGGTGTGTGTTTTGCTACAGGAGGGCCAGGGGCGTTTAATCTGTTCTCAGGAATGGCTGTTGCATATTCAGATTCTTTGCCAGTATTGGCAATTACTGGTTATACATCACAGAATCAAAGAGGTAAAGGAGCGTTAAATGAATCAACAGGACTGAGTCGTACTCCCGACTCTCATCTTATGTTTTCGGCAACTACAAAAAAATCATTCATCATTGAAGACCCAAAAGATACTTGTGATATTCTTGAAGAAGCCATTAATCTTGCTTTTAATGGTCGACCGGGACCGGTACATATTCATGTTCCAAAAGATATTACTGTTGCTGAAGTAACAAATTATCGTCCTGTTAAAATTAAAGTAGAAGCAATTTCGCCTTCTGTTGAAAGTATTGATAATGCTGTTAATCTTATTGCAGAAGCTGTTAAACTGAATAAAAAAATTCTGACAATTGTTGGGTATGGTTCTATCCGCAGTCATGCAAATAAGGAAATAATTGACTTCCTTGAAGCCTTAAAAATCCCTTATACCCAAACCATGGATGCTAAGGGTTTTCTCCCAGAAAATCATCCTCTATGCTTAGGCGTGTACGGTAGTTCAGGAGACCAGGCTGCAAACCTTTATTTTTCTGATGCAGAACTTGTACTTACAATAGGTAATTCGTTCGCCCAGAATGCCACTTTTGGTTTTAAATCAGATCTCTTCAAGGATAAGAAATTAATTCACATTAATATTGATCCTGCTGAAATTGATAAGGTATATAAAGCTGATGTCGGAATAGTAAGTGATGCTAAAACTGCAATTAAATCAATTTACGATAAGCTTATTGCTAGAAATACTTCATCATTATCACAGAAGCTGCCGGAAGGTCGTTACTACGATTTAAAACCAATACCTCAAGACCCCTCAGGGAAAATTCATCCGGGTGACATGGTTCGTATTTTATCTGATAATCTTCCGAAGGATGCGATTGTTATGGGCGACGCTGGCTCGCATATGCTTTGGCTGAATTGCTATCTTAAATTAAATGAAAACCAACGCTATCAAAATCCAGGTTCCTTTGGTCCTATGGCTAGTCATACCAATGGCTGTCTGGGAGTGAAATGTGCAAATCCTGATAAAGTAGTAATCTCCGGCTCCGGCGATGGATGTTACCAAATGGCTGGTTTTGAATTGATGACTGCAGTTCAGTACAATATTCCTGTTGTTTGGATAATTTTTAATAACGGAGAATTCAATGTAATTAAAAAATTCTTGCTTAATATGACTAATGATCAGGCTTTTATGCAATTCGATAATCCTGATTTTGTAAAATACGCCGAAGCATGTGGTGCAAAAGGTTACAGAGTTGAGCGTATTGAAGATTTTGCTCCGGTTTTAAATAAAGCAATTGCCTTGAATAAGCCTGTTTTAATAGATGTTGTTGTTGACGGTGAAGTTTATCCTCCGTTTGCATTAGGCAAAGTGTAATTGTTATCAACTATTAAATAGATTAATGTTTATCGTAAATAATGGTAGAAGAAAATATAAATATTCAGGAAGCTGTTGATTCTGTTCCGGATAGTAGTTTCATAGGACGTTTAAGATCTTTGACTAAGCTCAAGTTTGACCTTCCAACAGAGGCACAATGGGAATTTGCCTGTAGAGGAGGAACTAAATCAAGTTTTAGTAATGGCAGAGAGTGCTCGAGTGGGGTTAAAGATGATAACTATCAAGATAATAATCTGGAGCCCCTAGCTTTTTATGGAGGTAACTGGAATTGGGCTGGTGAAAAAACAGAAAAAAGTCGGGAAGTTGGACAGAAACAGCCAAATAGTTATGGACTTTACGATATGCACGGTCAGCTTTGGGAATTTTGCCTCGATTGGTATGGTGACTATCGTGCTGACGACAATATTGATCCAATAGGAGCATTTAAAGGAATTCGGCGCGTTTCTCGTGGCGGAAGCTGGCATGCTTGGTCTGCTCTGTGTCGCAGTGCTAATCGCCACTTTGAAAGAGGAAAATTTCTAGGACAGGGATTCAGGATTGCCTGCTCTGATTCAGAAATTATCCCCAATAATGCGGAATATATTATTGTTAATTTAAAAGAGAATAATTCAAAATATCCGGTTGAATATTACACTTCTACTCCCGGCATTTCAAATAACAAAGATTTCAAAAAAACAAAGATAGTTTTAAAAAGAGTTAAAGCCGGAAGTTTTTTAATGGGTTCACCTGATTCTGAAATTGGTCGTGATAATGACGAGAATCAGCGAGAAACAATCATTACCAAAGATTATTTTATCGGAATATATCATATCACCCAAAACCAGTGGGAAGCTGTTATGGGCTTCAATCCAAGTACAAATAAGAAAGATTGTTATCCGGTTGAAACCGTTAACTGGAATGAGGTACGCGGTGGTTATTGGCCGATCAAACCATCTGCAGAAGATAGCATGCACACATCTTTGTGTGGGAAAATATCAAATCTTACCGGATTGAAGTTTAATCTGCCGTCGGAGGCACGATGGGAATACGCATGTAGAGCGGGAACTTTAACTGCGTATAATAACGGTAAAGATTGTTTGACAATTGAAACCGGTGAAAATGTAACAGATCCAAATCTGGAGCCTATCGCTTTTTATGGCGGCAACTGGAACTGGGAAATGGAGACAAGCGATTGTTCTCTTCGTTCAGTGGGAAGAAAAGAACCTAATAGTTGGCAACTTTACGATATGCTTGGAATGGCTTGGGAATACTGTCTAGATTGGTATGGCCCTTACACTGAAGAAAAAGTTGATCCAAGAGGAAATTCATCAGGTGAAAAAAGAATTTGCCGTGGGGGTAACTGGCACGCTTGGCCTGCAATATGTCGTTCTGCAAAAAGGCAAAAAGCCCGTGGCGCTTTCGGTGGACAAGGAGTTAGAATAATTTGTGAAGTTGACGGCGTTGATAACGACATTCAATCTTTAGTGGTAGATCTATCTGATGCGCTTAAATCGGATAAGCTCCCCATAAAATATTTAACTGCAGTGCCTGAGGACCTTTCGTTAAACGAACAATACAAAAAGAATTTGTTGGTGTTAAAACGAATTCCTGCCGGTAAATTCCTTATGGGAACTCCTGAAAATCAAATTGGAAGGTTTGATGATGAAATACAGCATGAAGTGACTCTGACTAAGGATTTCTTCATCGGAGTGTTTTTAATTACTCAATGCCAGTGGGAATTGGTAATGGATTACAATAATAGCATCTCACGTCATCCGTTATTGCCCGTTGATAACCTCAATTGGGAAGAATGTGTTGGTGAAATTTAATATCAGCGATTATGATAAAATTAGATAAGACAGGAAAGTTATTTCAGAAGTTTAGAATTACAGGAGGTTTCGCAGAATATTTCTATGAAGATCATGGAGCTGTATGTGTTAACGGGAAATGGGGATATACTGACAGAGAAGGAAATCTGGTGGTAGAGCCGGTTTTTACTCAGGCAACTATCTTTTCTGAAGGTACTGCTGCCGTTAAAACAGACCTATGGGGATGGATTGATTATGAGGGAAATATCAAGGTGAAACCGCAGTTCGACAAAGTAATAGGTTTTTCTGAAGGAAGAGCTGCTGTTCAGACTAAGGGCAAGTTTGGTATTATTGATACAAAAGGAGATTATGTTCTCCAGCCTGTTTACGACGAAATAGGAATTTTTAATGAAGGACTTGCTCCTGTAAAAAAAGATGAACTATGGGGATTCGTTGATAAAGATGGAAACTTTGTTATCGATATTAAATGGAAGCGGGACAGAATACTATCTGATATGCTTTATTATATGTCGTTTTCTGATGGGTTGGTTAATATACAGATTGGCGATAAGTGGGGTTTTATAAACGCTAAAGGTGAAGTTGTTGTTGAAGCGAAATATGATAGTGTATATCCTTTTTCGGAAGGTCTTGCAGCTGTTTGTATCCAGAATAAATTTGGTTTTATTGATACTCTCGGAAATGAAGTTATCCCTTTGATTCATTATGCAGGTCTTCTGTTTTCTGAAGGACTTACAGGTTTTATCGGAAGTAATATGAAATGGGGATTTCTCAATCGTGAAGGAGAAGTAGTTATTGAGCCACAATATGATCAGGTTCATCCTTTCGGCAGCGGAATTGCAAGCATGAAGATTAACGGGAAATGGGGTTATCTTGGCAAACAGGGAAATGTAATTATTCCTCCAACCTACGATATGGCATTTGGTGTTTTTGATAACGTAACTTGCGCTTTGTTAGATGGTAAACGTCAGTATATAACCGGCGAAGGAAAAATCATTTTTAAAGAATCTTAAAATATAGAACATGTTAAATCTTCATCTCGAAAAAAGGTTGAAACTGATGGGAGGATTGCCATTTTTTAATTATAATGGATTTGCTCCTGTGAAAAAAACTGATAAATGGGGTTTTATTACTCCTGATGGTCAAGAAACTGTTCCTTTCGTCTATGATAAAGTTTTCTTCTTTACCGAAGAAGCAGCTGCAGTTATGACTGATAATAAATGGGGATTTATTGATACTATGGGAAAGCAGATTATTTCTCTTCAATTTAAAAACTCTCAGATGTTCTTCGAAGGACTAGCTGCTGTTCAGGATTTCAAAACTGATAAATGGGGTTTTATTAATAAGAAAGGTGATTATCAATTAAGTCCTCAATACGATGCTGTTACCAGTTTCAGCGAAGGTTTAGCTTCTGTGAGACAAGGAGACGAATGGAGTATTATTAATGTTTCAGGTGAAAAACTTACTAATGAATATTTTGACGATCTGAGCGTATTTGCTGAAGGTTATTGCTTTTATAAAAAATATGGCAAATGGGGTTTTTTGGATAAAAATGGGAAAATAGTTGAATCAGCTATTTATAAAGATTCAGGAGAGCAGACAAAACTTTTCTATTTCTTCTGCGAACACACTGCCCCTGTCTGTTTTGGTGAACTTTGGGGATTCATAGGGCTCGACGGTAAATGGATTATTAATCCAAAATACAATATGGCTAACGTCTATTCTGAATCTCTTGCAGGAGTTATGAGCAATGGATTATGGGGTTTCATTGATGAAAAAGGCAATATGAAGATTGATCCTCAATATGAATCTGTATTAGTATTTACTGAAGGATTGGCTGGTTTTTCAAGAAACAAAAAATGGGGATACATTAATACAGAAGGAAAAGTTGTTATTGAACCGATATATGATATGGCCCTTGGATTTTCTGGGGGTATTGCTTTTGCTAAACATGGTGATACAACAGGTTATATAAATCAACGTGGTGAATATATATGGAAAACCTTATAACAAATTATGAAAGATAAATTTCTACTCCCTGATACTGGTATAATTAATTGCTTTGACGAATCCGGCAAAATTATTAATCCTGATAAAACCGAAATTCTTTATCTGCAGGATGGGAGCGAGGCTTTTCATCCATTGAATTATACTAAACTTAGTTATAATGGAAATAAATTACCTGACAATGCTTCTTGGGAAAAAGGATTTCGTTGTGTGAAAGACAATAATACAGGCTTGATATGGGAAATCAAATCTCCCATTTCAAGCGATGTGAATTTCACTGAAGATAAATATACATGGGAAGAGTTTACGTCAATTTATATTGAAAAACTAAATAAAAGTAATTACGGTGGCTACAACGATTGGAGGGCTCCTAACAAAGACGAAATACGGTCTGTTGTAGATTACGGAAAAATGAATCCTGCAATTAATACAGATTTTTTCCCGAATACTCAAATTGGAGTTTATTGGTGTGAAAACACTTATATGATGCAGCCTTATTTCGGCTGGGGCCTTTTTATGGGGTTTGGCAGTGCTACTGCAATTAGTAAAATGGCAAAGCAATATGTTCGTGCAGTAAGAGGAGGATATAATTCTCTATTTGGGAAAATGGATAAATCACGATTTACTATTAACGGTGATGGTACTGTATCAGACAGTGTAACAGGATTGATGTGGCAACAGGGCGATAATCAGCGCATGAATTGGTTCGATACGCTAAAACATTTTAAAGAAATGAATCTTGCCGGCTATAACGACTGGAGGCTTCCAAACATTAAAGAACTGAATACTATTTTGAATTTAAACAGAGATGAAGGATGGTGGTATTTTAAAGATTTCTTTCCCATTGATAAACTAACCCCTCCTTTATTACACTACTTTTCAGCAAGTGTATTTAATGGCGATTTTGTCTGGGTTACTAATTTTAATTATGGCTATGATGGCTATTATGCAGGCAAATTGTCTCCGTTATTGTCACGAGCAGTAAGAAATATTGAAATAAAACCTGAAAAGGTAAAATTCTACGTTCCTCATACTGGTCAGACAGAATGTTTTGATGATGAAGGTAATTATTTGAAAACTACTGAAAATACTCTGTTTAGAGGTCAAGATGGTGACTTCCTTATAAATCAGTGCAAATATAAAAAATTAGGCTATGGAGGGAAAATAATCGCCGAAGCAAGTACTAAAGAGGAAGATTGGTTGATGGTTAAAGATATTAATACCGGACTGATTTGGGAATTAAAGTCCTTCGACGAGAAAATGATTAATCCATTTAATCATAGGTATACTCTCGATGATGCTTATCGTCAAATTCAAAAACTAAATATTAATCAATACGGGGGCTTTTCCGACTGGCGAATGCCGAATAGAGAAGAATTAAGGTCTATTGTACTTTATAATGATGATATACCTTCAATTGATAGAAATTATTTCCCTGATACACAAACCGATTTTTATTGGTCGGCCGATGCATATACCCCGAATAAGAATATTCAATGGGGTACATATTTCGGCTATGGATGTAGTATTTGCTATTCAAATCATAAATTTTACTTCGTAAGAGCAGTTCGCAGCGGTTATAATCCATCTTTCGGAAATTCTCAGAAATATAACTTTGAAATTTTTAGCGATGGTTCTGTAATTGATAAAAATACCGGACTAATGTGGATGAGAGATGAGCCAGGTGAAATGTCATTGACAGAGGCTTTGCAGTATTGTAAAAAACTTGAACTTGGAGGCTTTAAAGATTGGAGACTTCCATCAATGAAGGAATTAGCGAGTATTGTTGACTTGTCTTTTCCAGATGGTAACTGGTTTAATAAAGAGATTTTTCCGAATATCAAGACTAAACCCCTCGGTTTTTACTGGTCAGCAACAACCTATCAGGCTACATTTGGCTGGGGAGTAAATTTCCAGTTTGGATATGATGGATATTACGCCGATAAAAAGAATGGTAAGTATTGTTTCAAACCGGTTAGAAATACGTATTAAAATATTATATGATGAACAAAACCAACATTTTAATAACTGTTTTTCTTCTATTTGCTCCATTTCTGTTATTTTCTCAGAAAGTAACCGATTCGTTGAAAGTAGCTACAGTTAACACTCCTGTGTCGATTTCTTATATAGGTGATTATATGTTTACAAAACCCGGAGTGAAATTATCAATGGAAAATACAATAAGGCAAACATTTCTCAAAAAGAAATCGTCAAAGATTGTTTTGAAAACAATTTACTGCCCGGTAAATCTTAGTTGGTATACACATAAAGGTTATAATTCTGCGCTAATGATTTCTTCAGGTATTGGTAGTAGAACTCAAAAAAGTAAGGGACTGTTTTATGGTAGCGAACTCACCCTTGGAGTAATGAGAACATTCATTAACGGAACTACATATTCTGTTGATGATAAAGGCGAAATTAGTACAGTTTTGGGAGGATATTTTTATGGAAATATAAATTTCTCACTTGAAGCCGGATGGAATTTTTCAAAGTGTACTAAATCTATACCTCTTAGCACTTTCGTTAAGCTAAATGCATTAGTGCAATTTCCTTACAACAGTGGTTCAGTATTTCATATTATGCCTGAAGTAGGACTTAGATATGAAATTCCACTTAAGGATAAAACAAAACAATATTATAAATCTATAACTCCAAAAAAATGAAGACGGGAATAATAAGTTTAATACTTTTCATGCTTTTGTTTGTTGTTTCTTGCTCAAACGATGTAGGTGAATTTTCGTCTGATGCTTACGATGAGTTTGCAGTACGCAGCAATGGTAATGATATGCTAGTTAGAGTGATTGGCAACACAGAATCAAGAATCATTATTTTATTCGTACATGGTGGTCCCGGTGAAGGAAGCTGGATATTTAACAAATATGCAGGGCAGTTAAAAGAAAAATATGGTATTGCTCTGTGGGACCAATCTAACAGTGGCTCAACTCAAGGAAATTCAAGCGGCGATTGTACGGTTCAAAGTTATATTGACGATATTGGAAAAGTTGTTAAAACACTTAAACACAGATATAGCGATGGATACAAACTATATCTGATGGCGCATAGCTGCGGAGGTGGATTTTCTGTAGGCTACCTGGGAACAGGTAATAATCAGGATGATTTTAATGGATATATTAATGTTGCAGGTGCTCATAAATTAAAGGCTGTTAAGGATTATCAGCTAATCGAATTACCTAAAAGAATAAGTATCGAAAAAGAAAAAGGTAACACTGCTGTTGAATTGCAGACTGCTCTTGATTTCTGTAACAGTCATAGCGAAATAAAGACTATAGACGAATTTTCTGAACTAAGTCTTGTTAGTGCAGGTGTTACCGACAAAATTGACAGTGTTAATGTTTACTCTCTTATAGATGGATCAACATTTCTGGGCGATTATTCTTTCTTTAGCTATTTGTCGAACTGGTCTTCTCTATGGAAGAAAGAAGATTTCATTAAAGAAATATTCTGGGAAACAGATTTTACAGATAAGGTTCCAAATATTACTATTCCAACTTTAGTGATATGGGGGAAATTCGATATTAATCTTTCTAAACAACTAATGGCTGATGAGTATATGAATTTAGTAGGTTCGACAGATAAAAGCATGGTAATTTGTGAACACTCAGGCCATTATTCTTTCGCAAACGAACCCGATGTTTTTTGTAATGCAGTTGATGAATTTATTAAAAGGACTAAATAACTAAATACCATGGATATAAATTTCACTTTTTCTGATACAATTGCCGGTTATGTAACCGATTTCAATTTGAGTGAACGAACTTTTAAATTGAAAACTTCGGATAACAGAGAGTTCAAGGCTTATCTGGCTGACAATTGTTTCGCCCGATATGTCCGTAACCTTAATGAAGGTTATCAGGACGCTACCGGAGATATAAATACTTTATTGGCTTTACCTCGCCAGATGGTTTTTGCTTATGGATCATTTTATCCGGGAAGCGATTCGTCTGAAAGAGTTTTTCAAGCTCAATGGCTGGTTTTCCCAGGGAAGGGCCCCGGAGTTTATAGACACGAAGAACCAGATTGGTGGATTAACCAAATCGACTCTATAGCTCATAGTTATCTGAATTGGCAATTCAATCATCCGCATGAACCTGTTGATTATGGTAAATACCGTACAATGCTTCATCTTGGGGGCGCTAAAAAAGGCGACTTTCTACAAGAAACAGACACTATCTCTCGGCTAATATTTGGATTCGCTTCTGCTTATCTCCTCACCGGAAAAGATGAATTTCTTGAAGGAGCAGAAAAAGGAACTGAATATCTGCGGGATCATATGCGTTTTTATGATGCCGATGATGATATCGTCTACTGGTACCACGGTTTAAAGGTCGAAGGTGACAAAGAAACAAAACTTCTGACCTCTGAATTTGGCGATGACTACGACTCAATTCCTATGTATGAGCAGATTTATGCATTGGCAGGTCCTACTCAGACTATGCGTATTACAGGAGACCCTAAAATAATGTCCGATATAGATAAAACTCTTTCTCTGTTCGAGAAATTCTATAAAGACAATGAAAACGAAGGTTATTTCTCACATATTGACCCAATTACCTTAGATCCCAGAGCTGATTCTCTGCAACACAACAGAGCCCGCAAAAACTGGAACTCCGTTGGCGATCATGCCCCTGCTTACCTGATTAACCTCTATCTGGCTACCGGAGATCCTAAACATGCAGAATTTCTGGAATATACTTTCGATACTATCACTAAATATTTCCAGGATTACGATAATAGCCCATTTGTACAAGAGAAATTTTTCGAAGACTGGAGCAAAGATCAAAGCTGGGGATGGCAACAAAACAGAGCGGTTGTAGGTCACAACTTGAAAATTGCATGGAACCTCATGCGCATGCAATCGCTTAAACCTAAACAAGATTATATTGATTTTGCACGAAAAATTGCTGAGCTAATGCCGGAATTCGGATGTGACCGCCAACGTGGGGGTTGGTATGATGTTGTTGAACGTACAAAAAAACCTGACGGTATTCATCACGAATTTGTATGGCACGACCGTAAAGCTTGGTGGCAACAGGAACAAGCTATTCTCGCTTACCTCATACTGCATGGTATTCTCAAAGATGACCAATATAACAAATTTGCTCGCGAAGTTTCAGCTTTTTATAATGCCTTCTTCCTCGATAGCGACGATGGCGGTGTTTATTTCAATACTCTTGCCAATGGACTTCCTTACCTTCTGGGAAACGAGCGTTTCAAAGGAAGTCACTCAATGAGTGGATATCATAGTATGGAACTATGCTATTTGTCTGCTACATATATTAATCTATTGATTGCAAAACAGCCTCTTTTCATGTATTTCAAACCTCTGCCTAACGGGTTTAAAGACAATATCCTAAGAGTCTCTCCGGATATTCTTCCTGCCGATAGTGTGTTTATTGAAGAGTGCTTTATCGACGATCTGCCTTACTCAGATTTTGATGCTTACAAATTAACTGTTAATTTGCCTAAAACAGACAAACAGGTTAGAGTGAAAGTAAAAATATCACCTAAAACATGGTTAGACTAATTGTAAATAATTAAGCGAATTTGAATAAATAACTGATAATGAATGTAAATATTAACACAAGCGAAAACATTGTAATTATTTCAGTTGAGGGGAGCATCGATAGTAAAACAGCTGGTGAACTTCAGTCTCAAATAATGGGTAAAGTCACTGAAACTGACAATGTACTGTTAGATCTTTCAAAAGTTGATTTTGTATCCAGTGCCGGATTAAGAGTGTTGTTAATGATATACCGACAAATAAAATCTAGAAACGGAAAAGTAATATTGGTCGGAGTGTCACAGGAAATCATTGATGTTATGTCGATGACCGGCTTTATTAACTTTTTTGAAATCACGGACACAATTGAACACGCACTAAACTTATTTTAAAAATTATGGCTGAGTTTGACTCCAGAATTGATTATTATCCAACACACGAGCAGGATGGAATAAAATTTAGAAGAGGGCATGTTCTGCCATTTGGGGCTACTATGGTTCCTAATGGTGTTAATTTTTCAATTTATTCAAGTGCAGCAACTTCTTGCACATTGGTTTTGTTTGAAAAAAATGCTGAACAACCTTTTGCTGAAATTCCTTTTCCAAAAGAATTTATGATAGGGAATGTTTATTCCATGATTGTTTTTGATCTTGATTTTGAAAGTCTGGAATACGGATATCGAATGGATGGTCCTTTCGATCCTATTGAAGGTCATCGATTCGATAAAACCAAAATACTGTCAGATCCTTATGCAAAAGCAATAGGAGGAAGGGATGTCTGGCTGGGACCTCCTAATTGGGAAAAGTTATATCCTTTCCGTTCACGTTTGGTTTTTGAAGATTTCGACTGGGAAGAAGATAAACCTCTCGAAACACCAACCGAAGACTTAGTTATTTACGAAATGCACGTCAGGAGTTTTACTAATCATCCATCTTCAGAGGTTAAGTTTAAAGGTACATTTACAGGTATTAAGGAGAAAATTCCTTATCTCCTAGAATTGGGTATTAATTGTGTTGAACTAATGCCGATTTACGAGTTTGATGAGTACGAACATAGTAAAATAGATCAAAATACAGGCGAATTGCTTGTCAATTACTGGGGCTACAGCACTCTTAATTTCTTTGCACCTAAATCGGGGTATGCTGCTACAGGAAAGTACGGTATGCAGGTTGATGAACTGAAAACCCTCATCAAGGAACTTCATAAAAATGGAATAGAGGTTTTACTTGATGTTGTTTTTAATCATACCGCCGAAGGTGATCATCGTGGACCAACAATATCATTTAAAGGGATTGATAATAAAACGTACTACATGCTTACTCCCGGAGGTTATTATTATAATTTTTCAGGAACCGGGAATACCCTTAATTGTAATCATCCTATCGTTCGTAATATGGTTCTCGATTGCTTGAGGTATTGGGCTTCAGAATATCACATCGATGGGTTTAGATTCGATTTGGCGGCTATTTTAGGAAGAGCACAGGATGGTAGTCCACTAAGCAATCCTCCTCTCCTTGAAACTCTGGCTTATGATCCTGTTTTAGCTAAATGCAAACTCATTGCTGAAGCTTGGGATGCCGGGGGGTTATATCAGGTTGGATCATTCCCTTGCTACGGTCGTTGGGCTGAATGGAACGGTAAATATCGCGATACTGTCCGAAAGTTTTTGAAAGGTGACGAGGGTGTCGTTGGCGATTTGTCTCAACGGATTCAGGGTTCTCCTGATATTTATTTGGCAAGAGGGGCAACCGCCGGAGTTAATTTTATTACTTGCCACGACGGATTTACTTTATTTGATATGGTCTCTTACAACTATAAACATAATGAAGCTAACGGCGAAAATAATCAGGATGGCAATAACGATAACGATAGCTGGAATTGCGGTGTTGAAGGTGAAACCGACAATGTGCAGGTTAATGAACTGCGAAAGAGACAAATAAAAAATGCACTTGCTATCCTTATGGTTAGTCAGGGAGTCCCTATGATTTTAATGGGCGATGAAATGGGGCGGACTCAATATGGAAACAATAATACCTACTGCCACGACAATGAGTTAAATTGGCTCAATTGGGAGCTAAAAGAAAAGAATGCTGATATTTATAATTTCACACAACACATAATCAATTTAAGGAGACATCACCCTGTTTTCAGAAATAAAGAACATTTCAGGAATGTTGACTTTGTTGAATCAGGATATCCGGATATTTCTTTTCACGGCACATTGCCATGGCAAGCCGATTGGTCAGACTCGAGCAGAGTTTTCGCATTCATGTTAGATGGAAGTCATGCAAAAAATGGCACAATTAAAGGTGATTCAGTTTACGTTGCAATGAATATGTTCTGGGATGCACTTCCTTTTGAATTGCCTATGCTGCCTCCGGGAAAGAAATGGCATGTTTCTGTTAATACGTCTATGCTGCCTCCAAACGATTTTTACCCCATATCAAAAGAACTTAAAATTGAACATCATAACACTTTTATTGTAGGGGCTCGATCTATAATTATTTTAATAGGAAAGTAAATAATATAATAAATTAAAAAGAGAAAAAATGAGCAATTTTTCTGTAAAAACAGACCTTTTAGACAATGCTGCAATTGTTACATTAGTAGGCGATTTAGATTCTTCAACAGCATCACAATTTAACGAAGCTGTTCAGAAAGTTATTCCTATGAATCCAAAAGAGTTTGTAATGGATGTTGAAAAACTCGACTTCATGGCTTCAGCAGGCTTAAGGGTGATAATTTTTGCTAAGCAGAAACTAGGCCCTGCGGTTAAACTCATTATGGTAAAACCTCAGGATCAGTTGTTGGAAACACTTAGAATGACAGGATTGTTATACAGCGTTTCAATTGTCGATCATTATCCCGAATGAAATGAACACAAACTCTGAATCCAGAAAGTTTTCTGCCAATTTAGATTCGTTGAGTCCTATTCGTGAATTTATTGCCGACTCAGCAAAGTTAGTTGGATTAGATAAAAGTAAGACTTACAAACTTTGTCTTGCTGTTGACGAAATTGTTACTAATATTATCAATTATGGCTATTTAAAGTCTGGAATTGACGACGGTATTATTGACATAAATGTAATGGTTCAAAATGAGATGTTGACTATTTTTGTTGAAGATTCAGCCCCTCCTTTTAATCCTATTGAGAAAATTACCCCGGAAGAGGATGAACTGTCATTACCACTTGAAGAACGTCCTATTGGTGGATTGGGAATTATGCTTGCTAAAGACAACGTTGATGAATTCAAATATGAGTTCACAGAAGGGAAAAATATAAATATTTTCTGCATTAATCTTTAGGAACACACAATCCTGGGGCTAAATATTTTTAACGATAAATATCATGTTGAAGAGACTTACTATTAAAAGAAAAATCTATATTCTTATTTTTTGGGTTGCAACAATAAGTGTTCTTGCATATACCTCTTTAAGCATATTTTTTACTGAGAGAATTGAAAGATCAATGATCGATTCTCACCTCTATTCTATTGCTTTGGGTGCTCGTCATATAATTGGTGATAATTATCACGACGATATTGTTGATTCCTATTCTGTAAGTAATGATGAATACAAAAAAGTTGTTTCTGCGTTGTCTGAATTTACTCGTGAAACAAAAGTGAAAGAGATTTATTCATACATTAATTACAACGGAGAATTGAGATTTACTTCTTCAAGTATGGATTATGATCAATATGGAAAAGTAGTTGTTGATTCTTTTTTTAGTGGATATTTAGATGATCCCAAGATAGTCGAGTCTGTTTATTTCAAACCGTTTAAAAATGAAAAACCTTTAATTTATTCCTACAAAGATATTTCTGGTTCTGTTAGATCGGTATTCATTCCATTCAAGACAAAAAACGGTAAAAGCTACATTGTCGCAGTAGATTATTCCTCAGAGGAATTGGATAATATTATTTCTGAAACTACTTATTTGTATTTAGGCCTAGGATTAATTATTTTACTTATTGGCTTTATTCTATCTTACAAACCTATAAATCAAATCTCAAAGCCTCTTAAAAATTTGGTTTCATATACTAATGAACTAATCAAAAATGATTTTCATTTCCCCGAAGAAAGTTTAAAAAGCATGTTCGACTTTTCATATAAGTCTACTGATGAGGTAGGAAAACTTTCTGAAGCTTTTCTCGCTATGCAATTTTCACTTTCACAGTATATTATTGATCTGCGTAACACTACAATAGCTAAGGAAAGTATAGAGGGTCAATTAAAAATTGCAAGCGCAATTCAACTTGGAATGATTCCTAAAACTTATCCGACTTTTCCCGATAGAAATGAATTCGACATTCGTGGATATATGAGCCCGGCTAAAGAAGTGGGGGGTGATTTGTTTAACTACTTCATGGTCGATGATGATCACTTGGCTTTTACTATTGGCGATGTATCAGACAAAGGGATTCCGGCTGCACTGTTTATGGCCATGACCAATACTCTTATCAAAGCAATCACCTTAAGTGGATTAAGTCCTGCAGAAGTATTGTATAAGGCAAATAACGAACTTTGTAAAGACAACGAACAATTCATGTTTGTTACTTTGTTTCTTGCTATACTTAACATCAGGACAGGCGAAGTGGAATATGCTAATGCCGGTCATAACCCATTTATCCTGGTTCAAAACAATAATGTTGTTGAATATAGAAACGTGTATCCAGGTATAGTTCTGGCTGCTTTTAACGATTTTGAATTCATAAACGAACAATTTACTTTACTCCCAAACGAAACAATATTAATGTATACCGATGGGGTAACTGAAGCAATGAATAATAATCGTAAATTATTCGGCGAAGAGAGACTCCTTAATTTAATAAAAGAAAAGGGTAACTTAGAAATTTCAAATTTAATTGATGAAACTATTAGTGGTGTAAAAATATTTGTTGACGGCTATGAGCAGTCAGATGATATAACCGTTTTGGCATTACGTTTTCTTTGAAAGAAATTCACAAAATGTTATTGCGGTAACAGATAATTAACTTTTAATTGTATAATTTCAAACATAAACCTATGATTACAAATGAAATTGGTTTAAATGCCGGGAAAATCTGGAGTATACTCTTTGAAGAAGGAGAACAACCTGTAAAAAATTTAATTAAAAAACTTAAAATGTCTAGTGCCGACTTCTATATGGCAGTGGGTTGGCTGGCAAGAGAAGGAAAACTTTATCATTTTGAGAAAGAGGGAGCTTTGACTATTTGCCTAAAAGATTGATTTTTTCCTTTTAAAAATTTAGGGAACTTTTTATTTTCATTATTAAGTAAGAGTATCTATTTATTCGTGGATACTCTTACTTTTATATCTTTGAGAAGAGGATTTAGAATTTTTTCATCAATGTTTTACGACAAGGGGGTTAATCTGAAATTTATTACTAAAGAGCTTAGTGATGGAAATTCACAGGCATTTGATTATGTCTTTAATGAATTTTACGACTCTCTATGTAGATTCTCTTTTTCTTTTCTCAAAGACCAGAATAAAGCTGAAGGTGTTGTTCAGGAGGTCTTTATAAAGATTTGGGAGAAACGAGAAAGTTTATCCAATGTCGATAATCTTATCTCGTACCTTATGACTATGGTCCGTAACTTAAGTATCGATCATATTCGTAAAGAAAAGGCAGGTATTAAAGCTCAAAATAGAATTAAACCTGAAGAATCGGTTAACACTACCGAAGAACAGCTGTCGCAAAATGAATTAGAAGAAAAAATGCTTCAGGCAATAATTAAACTTCCTGAAAGGTGTAAACTTGCTTTCGAACTTAGCAGATTTGAAGGTTTAACCAACAACGAGATTGCAGCTAAATTGGAGATTTCTGTTAAAGGTGTTGAAGCACTGATTGGTCGATCGTTGAAATTACTCAGAAGTGAACTTATTGATTTTCTTCCTTTACAGACCTCACACAAAAATAAAGGAGAGTCGCTCTTGTTCTTAATGCTGATAAATCGTCTTAAATAAAATTTTTTCTATTTCAATGTAGGGTAGAGCACCCCGGTATTCGTCTGTTATATAAACAAAACGATAGACAATGAATCCGGTTTCAGAAAACATTTACTCAATAATAGCCAAATCATTAACCGATAAGCTGACAGATAAGGAAGCTGCATATCTCAAAGAATGGAGATTGGAAAGCAAGGAGAACAGTCAGGAATACAACGATTTGGTTTCATTATGGTCGAAGGCAGGCTCTCTTAAATTGCCTGATGCTATCGACAAAACAAAAGCTAAATACAACATATCTAAAAGTTTAAAACCACAAGTTTATTCAGGAAAATGGATTTCCTTGCTTGCTCGTGTTGCTGCTATATTTGTTTTAGCGATATTGCTATCAGGAATTTATAACTTTATTAAAAACAATAATAGCGAGATTGCTTATTCTCGAAACACAGAAAAATCTGTTTATCATGAGATTAAAGCTGCTTACGGAACTCAAGCTAAGGTGGAATTGGGCGATGGTACAATCGTGTTTCTCAATTCAGGCAGCAAACTAAGGTTTCCTCTTTCTTTTAATAATATGAAAGAAAGAAAAGTTACTCTTGATGGTGAAGGTTTTTTTGAAGTCACTGAAAATAAGAAACAACCGTTTATTGTTCAAGCAGGGAAACTGAATATAAGGGTGCTCGGTACTTCATTCAATGTCGATGCTTACGCTGATAATCAATTGTTTCATATCGCACTTCTGGAAGGAAGTGTTGCTCTTCAAAATTCGGGCAGTAAGCACGATGAAAATATTATGGAACTTTCTCCAAATCAGGTTGCAACCTTAAACCTGGCCGATAATAAAATTTCAAAAACAAATGTTTCCGATCTTTATAAATATACCGCATGGATCAATGGTCGTATTGTATTCTTTGGAGACCCGATTCAAACAATTGTGAAGAAACTTGAAAAATGGTACAACGTCGATATTGTTATATCTGATAAAAAACTTGAAAATTATCGCTTTACCGGTACCTTCATCGATGAGCCACTTGAACAGGTACTTAGTATATTAAGTCTTACTTCCCCTATGTGTTATGATATCCAACATTCTAGCAAACAAACTGACAATTCAATGTCAAAAAGAAGAGTAATCTTGAAAAGCAAGTAATGAACAAAAATATAAACGTATGAGTATAAAACATAACAGGGAATTGTTGGCCCAATCCCCTGTTAATAAACCTGCAGTGCAGGGTTTATCGATTTAATAATCTAAAAACCATCAAATTTATGAAAAAAAACAGTTTGGATGGGATTGATCACCATTGGTTAGTCCTTAAAAAAGCATTTTTTGTTATGAAACTAACTTCACTAATTATTCTAATCTCAACTTTAAGCATTTTCGCGAACCAAAGTTATTCGCAAAATACTCGCATTAGTTTGAATCGTAACAATACTTCTGTCAAGGAAGTTTTGCGGGATATTGAAAACAATTCTGAGTTCTTTTTCATTTACAACAATCAGTTGATTGATGTTGAAAGGGTTGTCGATATTAATGTCGACGATCAGAATATTTACTCAATACTTGACGAATTGTTCAGCGACTCTGGTGTGGAATATGTTGTTAAGGATAAACACATTATTCTTACCAGTAATCAGGAAATTGAAAAGGAACAATCTAATCAGTCGAATAAGGTGACCGGAAAGGTCTCTACTGAATCTGGTGAACCAATACCAGGAGCTACGGTTTATGTAAAAGGAACGAGCAATGGTACTGTCACTAATGTGAACGGTGAATATTCTATTGATGTGCCATCTGCTAATCAAATCATGATATTCTCTTTTATCGGGTTCAGATCACAGGAAGTTGCAATCAACAAAGATGTAATCAATGTTGTTATGCTTGAAGATGCTATTGGCCTCGAAGAGGTTGTGGCTATCGGATACGGCGTTCAAAAGAAAAAGCTTGTCACCGGTTCTACTATTCAGGTAGATGGCGAAAGTCTTGCTAAAAGAAATTCTGTCGATGCCCTTGGAGCTCTGCAGAGCTTGGCTCCCGGTGTGAATATTGTTCAAAGGTCTGGCCAACCGGGCGAAGGTTTCAAAATCAATATCCGCGGACTTGGAACTACAGGTTCTTCAGATCCTTTAGTTGTAATTGATGGTGTGGCGGGAGGTTCTCTCGATGCACTTAATCCAAGCGATATCGAATCTATTGATATCCTCAAAGATGCTGCTTCTTCTGCAATTTATGGTGCCAGAGCTGCTAACGGTGTTATTCTTGTCTCAACCAAGAAAGGTAAGGCCGGCGACTTTATTGTCAGCTACGATGGTTATATGGGTGTTCAGAATGCAAGTACTAATGGTATCGAATCATTGAATGCCAAACAGTATATGGAAATTGTAAATTCTACTCTTGTTTCATCAGGTGCCAAAGAATTCGATTTCAAATCTCTTATTCCTAATCATTATCAAAGTATAATTGACGGTTCTTGGAATGGTACAAACTGGCTCGAAGAATCAAAAAATAATAATGCCCCTATTAACAATCATTCAGTGAATATCACTGGTGGTAGCGATAAATCGAGAGTTGCTATGGGATTCTCTTATCTTGGACAGGAAGGTACTATCGGAAAGTCTGCAACTCCTAAATTCGAACGTTATACTGTTCATATTAATTCAGACCACTCCCTACTGAAGAATAACGATCGCGATATTATTACTTTTGGCGAAAATGTAACTTTTACTTCTTCTAATAAGACAGGTCTGAATATTGAAGGCATTTACAGCAACAATGTTCGCGATCTTCTAACTGCATCGCCCTTATTGCCAGCTTACAATAATGATGGTGATTTCTTTGTTTATAAAGATATGGTCGCTACTGGATGGGATTTTGATCAACGACTTGTTAATCCTTTGGCAAGAATAAGTGTCGATCACAGCCAGAAAACTACTAATAACAGAAGGTTACAGGCTAACGCTTTTGTTGAAATTTCTCCAATCAAGGAACTAAAATTTCGTAGCAACGCAGGGTATCAATTTTTTCAAAGTGATTATCGCAGATATGTTCCCGTTCATGAACTCTCATCCGATAAATCTAATTTGACCGACGATATCACTCAGTCGCAATCATACAGCACAAAATGGACTTGGGAAAATACTTTAAACTACGTTACTTATTTTAATAATCATCATGTCGACTTCCTGATAGGACAGTCTGTTGAAAAATGGGGCTACGGATCTGATATTTCAGTTACTAATTCAAATTCCTTGTTTCCTGGATCTTTCGATCATGCTTACATTAGCAATTCTCAGGGCTTGAACACTACTGATACTAAAATATCCGGTTCACCAAATACCGCAGGAGGATTGGCTTCTTTCTTTGGTCGTATAAATTATAACTACAATGAAACATACATGGCATCAATCGTTATGCGTGCCGATGGTTCATCTAACTTTGCAAGAGGACACCGCTGGGGTTATTTCCCTTCTTTGTCTGCCGGTTGGGTTATGACAAACGAAGAATTTATGAAACCTGCCTCTGGCGTTTTGAACTTCCTTAAACTGCGTGCCAACTGGGGTCAAAATGGAAATGCTGATATTGATAATTTCCAATACCTTGCTACTATTGCTTTTAACAGCGATAGCTACTATTATTTCCACGATAAAAGCGATCCAAGCATTGGCGCTTATCCCGATATTCTTCCTAATGAAGATGTTACTTGGGAAACTTCTGAACAGCTCGACTTAGGTTTCGATGCTCATTTCTTTAATTCTCAAATTACTCTTACTTTCGACTGGTACAACAAAACAACAAAAGACTGGCTGGTGGTTGCTCCTCAGTTGGCTTCATACGGAACAGGCGCTCCTTTTATCAATGGCGGCGATGTTGAAAACAAAGGCTTTGAAATTGCTGTCAGCTTAAACAAGAGTATCGATAAATTCAAATATAGCGCCGGTATCAGTCTTGCAAATAACAACAATAAAGTAACTCGTATTGCCAATGAAGAGGGTATAATCCACGGTGCTGAAAATATCCTTGCTCAAAATACTGACGAACTTTACCGCGTTGAAGTAGATTACCCTATGGGTTATTTCTGGGGCTATAAAACTGCAGGTGTATTCCAAAACCAGACACAGATCGACCAGTTCTTTAAAGATGGTGGCGTTGCCCTTCAGGATTCTGTAGTGCCCGGCGACCTGATATTTGTTAACGATAATGGCGATGAAGTTATTGATGATGAAGATAAAGTTATGATCGGTAATCCTCACCCTAAATTCACTTTGGGATTTAACTTTTCTTGTTCTTATAAAGGATTAGACCTGAGCATCAATGCTTACGGAGCCTTTGGTCATCAGATTGCTAAAAGCTATAGGGAATTTTCTAATTCACCTAACAACAACTATACAACTGATGTTTATACAAAATATTGGACGGGCGAGGGCTCAACAAACCGCTATCCTGCTTTCACTCATGGAAAGAATACAAACTTTAAAGAGCTTTCCGACTTGTATATTGAAGACGGCGACTACGTTAAGATTTCTAATATATCGATAGGATACGACCTGAAGAGTGCATTCAAAAGACTGCCACTACAAAAACTAAGATTGTATGTGTCTGGTCAGAATCTGCTTACGTTCACCAAATACTCAGGCTTCGATCCTGAAGTTGGCTACGGAAACGGTGAGAGCTGGGCTTCAGGTATCGACATTGGATATTATCCAAATCCAAAAACAATTTTAGGTGGTATTAACATTGTATTTTAAAAAAGAATTTAGATATGAAAAAAATAAAATATAGCATATTAGCGCTTACGCTTTTGTTAGCCGGATGTGAATCTTTTCTTGATACAGAAAATTATACCAAGAAGGATACATCTAACTTTCCTGCTACTCAGACCGATGCTGTTCAAATGGTTACGGGGATCTACAGCACTATGAACAACGCAGTTAATAGTCCCGACGACAATCCGTTCTTTATTTTTGAAATGGCAGGTGATGATCGCGTTGGTGGTGGCAGTACCAGCAATCGTACTGCTCAAAGTGCTGACCGTATGTTGAATAGCAAGGTGAGCTGGTTTGAAAATATCTGGACTGTCCGTTATAGCGGTATTTTCCGTGCCAACAATGCAATTACAACAATGGATAACGTTCAGAGCTGGACAGTTAACGGTAAGAGAGAACAGCTTTTAGGTGAAGCACATTTCATGAGGGCTTTCTTTTACTTCGATATGGTTCAAATGTTTGGATCTGTGCCTTTGATTCTCGAAACAAATCCAAAGAACCTTCCAAAAACACCCGCAGATGAAATTTATGCTCAGATTGCTTCTGACCTTGTTAAAGCTATTGAATATTTTCCTGCTTCAAAATATCCTGATATCGAATTAGGACATGCTACCAAATGGTCGGCTGAGGCTCTAGTTGCACGTGTTTACCTTTTTTACACCGGTTTCTACGGTAAAACAGAAATGCCGGTAGCCAACTCTGATAAGAAAATCGGAAAAGCTGATGTTATTGCTTATTTGGAAGATTGTATCAACAATAGCGGACATGATCTTCTTTCCGATCAACGTAATTTGTGGCCTTATTCTAATCCCAATACTGCTCCTTATTATGAATATGCCAAGGATAAAGGTTTGGAATGGGCAGGTGACAATAATCAGGAAATTTTATTCTCATTGAATTTCTCTAATACAACTGAATTTTCAGGTTCAGGTCACGAATTCTCCTCAGGATATGCAAACAGAATCGTGGAGTATTTTAATCCTCGAAAAGCAGGCGATGCAAAAGTCTATCCATTTATTCCTACCGGCTATTCTAACGGTCCGGCAAGCAACAAGCTTTGGGCTGACTGGGCTGCAGACCCTGATTATGCTGGCGATTATCGCCGAGAAGGTTCTATTTGCGATAGGGCAGTTGAATTGCCTGATTATGCCGGAGACCCTGCCAAAGAGGTCGAAAATACAGGATTGTTGAGCAAGAAATATCTTGGATGTGGTGCTTATGATGAAAGTGGAACTCTTTATCAATCATATGCATATTTCTATGGAGGTCAAAACGATAAACAGCTGGGATTGACCCAAAGCTTGATTTTAATTCGCTTTGCAGATGTGCTGTTGATGCACTCTGAAATGACTGGCACTGGCACAGGACTTAACAAGGTTCGTTCTCGTGCAGGCTTACCTGCTATCGATTATACTCTTGATGCATTGAAGAAAGAACGCCGCTACGAACTTTGCTTTGAAGCTTTACGCTGGAATGATCTTCGTCGCTGGGGCGATGTACAACAAATTGTTACAAACCAGACAGGTCAGGCAATTACTAACAGAGGTGTTGCTGATTCATATGCTTTCGACGGAACATTCGATTTCATGACCCGTTATAACGCAACAAAGGGTTTCTGGAAAATACCCGATTCACAGATTACATTATCAGAAGGGGTACTTGAACAAAACGAAGGTTGGGATGAAGCATCTTCCGATTGGACAAAACTACCGTATTCTTCTTTATAGGTTTAGGTTTAATTAACTATCGGCGTTTTACATTAGGTTTGTCCATATATAACCATAGTGTGAAACGCCTTTTTTTTAAATAAGATGAAAAAATATTATTTAGTCATTTGCATTATGCTTTATTGCATAGCATCTTTTTCTCAGGAGAATTATAAAACTGTCAACTACGACGATTCAGTAAAATTCTTCAATAGAGTTAATGTTTATCACGTCGAAAACTTTGTTCAAGTAACAAGCAGTATTGTTCCCAAAAATGTAATTTTAATGATTGGCGACGGTATGGGAGTTTCACAGGTCTCGGCTGCTCTTTATGCCAACGAAGGTCACCTGTATCTTGAAAACTTTAAATTCTGTGGTTTTTCACAGACTCAATCAGCCGATAATTTTATTACCGATTCATCGGCCGGGGGAACAGCTATTTCTTGCGGAAAACGCACAAATAACGGACACGTGGGGGTCGGTCCACAAAAGGAAAAACTAAAAACAATTCTTGAATATGCCGAAGATAAAGGATTACAAACAGGCTTGGTCTCAACATCAGCAATCACCCATGCCACTCCAGCATCTTTTATTTCACATCAGGAATCGCGACTTTCGTACGAAGATATTGCACTCGATTTCCTGAAAACTGATATAGACTTGTTTATTGGTGGTGGTTATGCTCATTTTGCGAACCGCAGCGATAATAAAAACCTTATCGACTCTCTGATTTTAAAAGGTTATCAGGTATATACAAATTTCGATAGCATTTCTAATTTTAGCTCAGAAAAAATTGCCTGCTTAACTGCATATGAACACTGTGGCCGACTTGAAGAAAGAAAAGACCTGCTACCCCGATCTACTCATAAAGCAATCGATTTTCTAGATAGTAAGGATAAAGGGTTTTTCCTTATGGTTGAAGGCTCGCAGATTGACTGGGGTGGCCATCATAACGATACAAAGTATGTTGTAGAAGAAACTCTCGATTTTGATCAGACAATTGGCGAGGCATTGAAATTTGCTCATAGCAACGGAGAAACTTTGATAATTGTAACTGCTGACCACGAAACTGGTGGATTTGCTTTAATCGATGGCAATTATGAGTGCGATACTTTAAGGGGTGGCTTTGCATCGCCGAACCATACAGCAACAATGGTTCCGGTTTTTGCCTATGGTCCCGGCGCAGAACACTTCACGGGAATAATGAAAAATACTGATATTTTTGAAAGAATATTTGAGCTACTGATTAAATAGAATTTATAAAACACCAAATTGTCACTATTATTGGGCTGTTTGTCATTAAATATTTATTCATAAATCACATCAAATACGCCATTCGTCAACTTATTCCGGCCGTTCATAAAAACCGGCTCAAAAGCCCTTTATTATTAAGAAATTTCACCTTATTTTTGAATCATTAAACAATTTAAAACTAAACATCATGTTATACTTAGGAATCGCAGCAATCATATTTTTCGTAGCAGTTGGTTTAGCATTTGTAAACGAATCAAAAGATCAGAAAGCTTAATTTAAACCTATAAATATATTTCTATAACTTCATTTTATGAATGTTATAGTATATAAATCCCGGATATCATTCCTGATACCCGGGATCTATTTTTTGTATTTTACTGACCTCCAGTCTTTCCGAAACGCAAGTATGGTAGAAAAATACAAGATTACCACAATCCAAAAGTCCTATCGAGACGACAGTATGGTAAAACAATAAAACTGTGTACCAATTTTAGTATAGAACAGTACCAATTTTAGTATAGGACAAGGGCAGGACACATAGGTACCACATAGGGACCACATTCGTACCACATTCGACCATCACCCCTAAATTATGTCTTCCACTTTGCAGAAAATTGGGTTGGGGTAGGTATAAGGTACGATTGTGTTTTTTTTGTATATTGCTCTGCTTGATTATGGCGTTTGCTTTGATGAATTAATACAATTGCGCTCTATGAAAGGTTAATTATTATTATTTTTTAATAGCTATGAAAAATTTTAAAACTTTATCACTTTTAGTGCTACTATTAGTGGCATTCAATTATGCTCATAGTCAGGATCTTAGGCTTAACGATCTTGAATATTTCGAGACTCAAGGCATCAACATCCTTGTGTACAATAACCTTTTTACCGGTGGCTTCAACGATGAGAAAAATGCCGGTATAGAATTGATTCACCATGGAGTAAGAACAGCGCAAGGTGGCGCTGTAAGACTTTCCAATACTCCGGAGCAGTGGGACCTTGTTCCCTCAGTATCAAACCGAACAGTAAACAAAGAGTCTAAATCAATTGAGTCAACTTTAAGTTTCAAAGATTATGATTTTGATTCACGCGTGGTTGTTACTGCTAAGGGTAAAGGTGTTGAGATCTCTGTTTACCTTGATAAACCCATTCCCAAGGCTCTTGAAGGGAGTGCAGGGTTTAATTTTGAGTTTCTCCCTTCGCAATATTGGGGAAAGACCTTTTTAATGGATGGCCGATACAATCGATTTCCTCGTTATGTGGTTGGTAAAACAATTACAAGACCTAATAGTGAAAAACCAAAGCAATTTAAGGGATATGTAACATCAGACGATAGAGGAACAGGAAGATTTATTGATCCGCTTCCTATCGAAACCGGACGTACTTTCCTTCTTGCTCCAGATGAACCTGAGCGTATGGTTAAAATAACTTCACATGATGCTGATCTGATGCTTTTCGACGGACGTGTGCTGGCACAAAACGGCTGGTTTGTTGTTAGAAGTATACTTCCTACCGGAAAAACTGGCAAGGTTATGACCTGGACGGTTGAACCAAATGCCATAAAAGGTTGGTTGAGAGAACCAAATATTGGTTTCAGTCAAGTGGGCTACATCCCTTCACAACAAAAAGTTGCTGTTATTGAACTCGACAAGAAAGATAAACCCCTCGATAAGGCTTCAATTTATAAAATTGGCGACGATGGTAATGCAACAATAGCATTCAGCGGGAATATTTCCTCATGGGGAAACTATTTCAAATATCACTATGTCAAATTTGATTTTTCTTCAGTTAAAGAGCCTGGTATATACTATATTCAGTACGGAAATTTTAAAACTAATAACTTTTTAATAGCAGATAACGTTTACGACAAGATCACCGATGCCACCAGCGATATCTGGATTCCAATACATATGAATCATATGTATGTAAACGAGGCATATAGAGTATGGCATGGAGAACCTTTCAAAGATGGCTATCTCCAGGCACCGCCTAATACAGATCATTTCGATCTTCATGGTCAGGGACCAACTACCGATACTAAATACAAGGCACTGGAATTGATCCCCGGATTAAATATAGGTGGTTTCTTTGATGCCGGTGATTTTGATATTGAAACAGGATCGAACATTAGTGTGGTACAGAACTTTGTACATACTTGGGAATATTTCAAGCCTTTACGAGATCAGACTTTTGTTGATCAAAAGCAGCGCTATGTTGATCTTCACCGTCCTGATGGAACTCCCGATATGTTGCAGTTTATTGAACATGGAACATTGAACCTTGTGGCTCAGGCTGAAATTATAGGACACATGTCGCAAACTCTTTCTAACTCTGTTCTTGACAACTATCATCATCTTGGTGACGCAGCATCATTAACTGACGGACTTCCTTACAATCCGAACCTTGGTCCTTATGAAATAGCTGCTGATGGTCGGTCGAGCGGAGTTAAGGACGATATGTGGGCATTCACAAGCCGTGATCCGGACCTCGATTTAAGCGCAGCTACTATGTTTGCTGCTTCAAGCAGGGCATTGAAGGGTTATAACGATGATCTTTCTGCAAGAGCATTGCAACAGTCAAAAAGATTACTCCAAGAGGCAAATGAAATTCTTGCCAACCAACCTGAGAATAAATTTGGATGGGGCAAATTAGCAGGTATCGGCACTAATCTTCAACTCTACATTTCAACCGGAGAGCAACAATACTTAGATAAATTTCAGGAGCTTCTATGGCCGGCACTTGACCGTAGTGTTAATTTCAGCCTGTTAACTGCTCTTAATGCCATACCACACATGGACGCATCCTTCAAAGAAAAATTACGTCCATACGTTGTAAAGTACAAGGAATATATCGACGAACTTGAAAAGGATAACCCTTACGGAATACCCATCGGTCTTGGTAACTGGGCTGGGGGAGGAGCCATGATGAACTTTGGTACCACCGTTTGTTTTGCCATTAAGTATTTCCCTGATATTGTTGATGAAAGGCATGCTTTCAAAACGTCCAATTACCTTTTTGGTTGTCATCCTTACCACAATTATTCTTTGGTGGCAACTGTTGGTGCTGCTCGTCCTAAAGCTGTCTTTTATGGTAATAACAGAGCCGATTTCTCTTTTATCCCTGGAAATGTTGCTCCGGGCATATTATTCAGAAAACCGGACCACTTTGAAAATTACGACGATTGGCCATTCTTGTGGGGACAAAACGAGGGTACAATTGCTGGAAATACTGGTTATTTAATTTTCGGATCCGCATTTAAAGATCTATTAAAATAATAAACTAACTTTTTTGCAGCAAGCTTTCATTGAGGGCTATGATATGAAGATTGTTTCTGTCAATTATAATAACCCCGTCCTTTA
>CAYMTR010000017.1:0-55282 GCA_964393405.1 uncultured Prolixibacteraceae bacterium | reverse complement strand
GAATGTGGTCCCTATGTGGTCCCTATGTGAGGTAGCCGAAAAAACTCAATGAAATACCCCTATCCTACCCTAAAAAGGGTACAAAGTTTTTAAAAGTTTCACGAAATAAGGTACTCACTCAATCAATAACTTTCTCCCAATAAAACATAGGGGGAATGCAATCCCTAAACCCCATGCTTCTATAAAGCTTCTGTGCTGAATTGTTGTCATCCCTGACTTCTAAGGTTACTTTTGAGAATCCATTCTCTTTCGCAAAACCTACTATCTCACTCATCATCCTTTTTCCAATACCTAAACTCCTGAATTCTTTAGAAACAGCAAAGTCATGAATATTAATGTATTGCCTTGCCTTGAAGGTTGAAAAATTGATATAACAATTTGCAAAGCCTACATACTCACCTTTGTGTATTGCAAGAAAAAAAATGTAATTGGATTGTTTCTTTAATCCTTCAAGTACTTTCGTGGATAAATCTTCAGAAATTGGCCCTACTCCTCCCATTGGATCTTGCATATATAAATCAAGTTGCTGAATCATAGCCCTCTGATGCTCTTCATTCTTTATATCCCCTAATATAATTCTGGTATCATCCATATCAATCAGTCTTTAATATTTAAAAAAATCTGCAATGCTTATTCAATTTTCTATATTTTAGCCTTGTGCATTTGAAAAAATAAATATCACAATTTATGCGTCCAATCACAATTATTATAATAGTAATATTTTTCATTCTTAATTCTGCCATTTCTCAGGGACAACTGCCCAAAAGAGAATTTCGGGGGGTGTGGATTGCTACTGTAAATAATCTGGATTGGCCTTCAGATCATAACAGCTCTATTGAAACGAAAAAAGATGAATTACTAAATATTATAAATAATCTTGAGAAATTAAACTTTAATGCCATCATTTTCCAAATACGCCCTTCAGCTGATGCATTTTACATTTCATCAACCGAGCCTTGCTCTGAATACCTTACCGGCAAACAGGGTTTGCGTCCGGAGGAAGATTGGGATCCACTGAATTTTATTATCGATGAATGCCATAAAAGAGGTATGGAACTTCATGCATGGATGAATCCTTTCAGAATTTCACAAAACTTAAAAAAAGAACTATCGGATAAAAATGTTGCAGTAAGGCATCCTGAATGGACGGTGACTTACGACTCAAAATTGTTTCTTGATCCGGGTATTCCTGAAGTTAGAAACTATCTTAAAGATATTGTATCAGAAGTAGTTAAAAAATACGATGTAGATGCAATTCACTTTGATGACTACTTTTATCCTTATCCTGTATTAAATACCCCATTTCCTGATACTCTGTCTTTTAAATTATATAACAGGGATTATGAAGATTCAAATATTAATAATTGGAGACGGGAGAATGTTGATATTTTAGTTCAGGAACTTAGTTCAACAATTAAAGAAATAAAGAGGGAGCTTAAATTTGGGATAAGCCCGTTCGGAGTCTGGCAAAATTATACCGATCATTACACCGGATCAGTAACTAACTCTGGTATTACAAATTATAATGATTTATATGCAGATGTTACAAAATGGCTGGCAAACGGATGGATCGATTATGTCATGCCCCAGATTTATTGGGAAATAGGACATCCAAAGGCTGATTTTATTACACTTGCAAATTGGTGGAATGAAAACTCTTTCGGTAAACATGTTTACGTTGGGCATGCTCTTTATAAATTAAGCGATGACAAATCAATGGCATGGCAAAGTGAATATGAAATGCCGGAACAGGTTTTTATTTCAAGAAAGCTGGATAATGTATATGGCAGTGCTTTCTTTAGGTTGAAATACCTTGATAAAAATTCTAAGAATTTCACTGAGAACCTAAAAAAAGAAATTTTTAAAGAAAAGGCATTGCTGCCTCAAATGAAGTGGCTCGACAGCATTCCCCCTGTTACACCAAAAGGGATCAGACCATTTGGGCTTTTTAAAGTGAAGAAGATAAAAATATACTACCCTAAAAATATAAGTAAACCGGATGATTTTCTGGGATATATAGTATATGCTTCAGAAAGAAAGAAGATTGATATTGATAATCCATCGAACATTATACAATTTTGCACTTCGGAAGAAATCTTAGTTCAGAATCTTAATATCACTCCCAAGAAGACCTTTTATATTTGCGTAAGCGCTATTGACAAGCATCACAATGAAAGTTTACCGGTTGGAAATTTAAAAATCAGAAAATAAAAATGAACAAACTAACACTATTCCTTATAGGGAAACAAAACATAGCTGTTTCTGCTGCACACAAGATTATTACAATATTACCTGAAATAAAAGCTGATACATTAGATTCTATATCTACAAGCAATTTTGAATCTGTTGATTTTTTAAGACAAATATTAACACATTCAAATTCAGAATATATCCTTTTACAAATTAAACCGGGACAAATAAACATTAATGAAAGTGATTTAAACATTTGGCTGGATTCTTCTATTAATGATAAAATATCCCTTTCTTTTTCATATTACCAAGATTTAATAAATGGTGAAGTAATTCCTCATCCACTCATAAAATATAATAAAGGCAGCATACGTGACGATTTCAATTTTGGCCCGTTAATCCTATTTAAAACAGAAGTACTTCGAAATTATCTCACAATAAATAAGGTTGATTTTTTATATGCAGGATTATATTATTTCAGGTTGTACCTTTCAAGAAATGGAGAAATCTCGGGGATAAATCAATATTTGTATAGCTACCAGGAACCGGATACCAGAAAATCAGGCGAAAAACAATTCGACTACGTTAATCCATCAAACCGGGAAAGACAAATAGAAATGGAGTTGGCAGCAACAAAACATCTTAAATGCATTAATGCTCATGTTTCCCCTCCGTTCAAGTCTATGAATTTCAGGGAGAAAGATTTTGAGAACGAAGCTTCAGTGATAATACCGGTGTATAATCGAGTTAAAACCCTTAATGATGCAATCAACTCTGTATTGAATCAAAAAACAAACTTTAAATTCAATCTCATAGTTATTGATAATCATTCAAATGACTGTACAACAGAGTTATTAAATAAGATTAAAGATTCCAGATTGATTCATATAATACCTGAAAGTAATGAACTTGGCATTGGAGGATGTTGGAACGAAGGAATAAACCACTCACGGTGTGGCAGGTTTGCCGTTCAGTTGGATAGTGATGATTTATATCTTGATGAAAACACTTTACAAAGAGTAGTTGATAAATTTCACGAAGCTCAATGTGCTATGGTTATTGGGAGTTATAAGATGGTTAATTTCGATCTTGAGGAAATTCCACCGGGAATCATAGATCATAAAGAATGGACTGACAATAATGGACCTAACAATGCACTTAGAATAAATGGTTTGGGAGCTCCAAGGGCTTTTTACACTCCAATAATCAGAGAAATAGGATTCCCGAATGTAAGTTATGGAGAAGATTATGCTGTGGCGATAAAAATAACACGTACATATAAAGTAGGCAGGATTTTCGAACCTATATATTTATGCCGTCGATGGAATGAGAATTCAGATTCTGATTTAAGTATTGAAAAGGTCAATCGCTACAATACATATAAAGACGAATTAAGAACACAAGAAATTGAAGAAAGAATCAAATTAAACATTCTTACTAAAAGATTGTATGAAGAAGACCAATGCTGTAAGAATACTTGATCAACAAAAAATAAAGTACAGCTTAGTTGAATATGAAGTTGATGAGAACGACCTCAGTGCTTTTTCAGTGGCAACAAAACTAGGACAAGATATTGAGCAAGTATTTAAAACCTTAGTATTGAAAGGAGATAAAAATGGAATATTCGTTTGTTTGATTCCCGGGAATGCAGAATTGGATTTGAAAAAAGCAGCAAAGATATCATCCAATAAAAATGCTGAAATGATACAAATGAAAGATTTGCTGAATACTACAGGATATATCAGAGGTGGTTGCACACCAATTGGAATGAAAAAGCCATATCCTAATTTTATTCATGAAAGTTGCTTAGAAAATGATTTTATTTTTATTAGTGCCGGAATCAGGGGTATGCAAATAAAGATTAATCCCAATGATCTGATAAACCTAACTCAAATGAATGTTTCAGATCTAATCCATTAATTCATGTTTAGGTAGTTTTTATGAGCAATTACAAGCCTTATTTCATCAAAACTATATTTACTATTCATGGAATCGAATACGTCGCGTAAAGAATTAAAACGAGCACTTTCTAACTGAGATAAAATTGCCTCAACCTTATCTTTACTTATAACATCCATGACGCTCAATTCTCCATTTTCTACAAATTTTGACAAATGTGAATAAACAGTTGTTTCAGAAATTTTTCTCTCAATAGCAATCTCATTAATCTTTTCCCCTTTTTTAAATAAAGCAAAAGTAATTTGGGCGGTATTCATTTTTGTTTTAGCGAGTTCTTCTTCCACTCCAAAAGGCACATCCATCCCTTTACTTTTTCTGTATTGAATAATAACTTCAAGAATTTCACTTCCAAACTGTTTTATTTTAACGCCACCCATACCTTTAATACTTTTGAGTTCAGCAGCAGTACAAGGCAATTTTTCAGCAATCTCCAACAAAACCTTTTGAAGAATAATCTTTGAAACTGGCAAATCCAATTCCTGAGCTTTCACCTCTCTCCAATTAATCAGATGTTTATATGAATCCGGATAATTGCCATATGACTTTGATTTTCTTGAAGATAAGGCGGGTTTACTTCCAATATCGTCAATAGCTGCTTTTGATTTTGCTATTAAGAATTTGTTTATATCAAAGCCTTCTTTAGCTGAATCAAAACAGAGTTTCTTAACATGAATTTCTCGGTTAATTTTTTCTAATACATCATTCAAGCTTCTTTTTAAAGCAACATTATCTGTTTGAAAATCTGCATTTGAAAATGAAGAATCAAAAACGGCATTTAACTTATCAAGAAAATAAACAGACCCATTCTTAATCCTTTCCGATAAACGTTCATTATTTTTCATATCAGGATCTTCGTCCAACATATCTTTTAATTGATATCTAAACTTATTTCCTATAAGAACTACATCAGTTTTCAATTGTTCGTTTATTCCTCTTAAAACTTCTGCAATATTGCCCTGTAAACTTGATGCATTATCGCCCCATAATTTTAATATAAAGAGAACAGAGTTTTGGAGAATCTTAAAATCAAAAAGATCGTTGAGAATTTCTAACTGATATTGATGTTTAAATTTTTCGAGTTCAATAGTTCCCGGTTGATTATTTTCAATATTATTTGAAAAATCCTGAATTGTTCTATCACTTTTAATACTATTAAATTCGATTGGTGAAATAAGTATCATACCCTCTAATGTCTTACACCTGCTTAACGCAACATAAACCTGACCGTGGGTGAATGACAAACGCGCATCAATTATAGCTTTTTCGAACGTAAGCCCCTGACTTTTGTGAATAGTAATAGCCCAAGCCAATTTTAAGGGGAACTGAACAAACCTTCCAATTACTTCTTCCTTAATTTCTTTATTATCTTCATCGATCGTATATCTGCAATTCTCCCATTCAGTCCTTGATACCTTAATTTCGTTTTCATCTTCTTTGCAGTAAACAGTTATGAAATCCTCTTCAATCTCGGAGATAGTGCCAATTTTCCCATTGTAAAACTGTCTTTCAAACGAAGTATCGTTCTTAATAAACATGACCTGGGAACCTACTTTTACAGACAGCACTATATCAGCGGGGTATGAAAACTCGGGGAACACCCCTTCAACTTCAGCATTAAACTGGAATAATTTTAACCTTATACCTTCTAACTTTCTATCGTTTATTTGTTTAGACTGGAAATTGTGAGTAGTCAAAGTAATATATCCTTCTTCATCAGAAGGAGAGAAATTTGGAATATATCTTTCATTTAATAATTTAAGTACTTTATCATCAATGTCATTCTCTCTCACACGGTTAAGAATGTTAATAAAAGACTCATCCTTTTGCCTGAATATCTCTTTAAGTTCAATACTTACGAATTTTGATTTATTCAATGATCTGCTGCTGAAGAAATAACAAGTTTCATAGTAATTTTTCAGGATTTCCCATTCATCATCTTTAACAATAGGAGCAAGTTGTTGCAGGTCTCCAATCATAAGAAGTTGCACTCCTCCAAATGGTTTCGACTTATCACGAAAACGACGCAATACTTCATCAATAGCGTCAAGCAAGTCAGCCCTGACCATACTTATTTCGTCAATAACCAGCAAGTCAAGGCTTCTAATTATATTCACCTTTTCTCTACTGAATCTCTTAATCCCCTCAAATATTTTCTTACCGTCTTTAGCTTCTTCGCTTTTCACCTGATGATTGTAAAAAGGAATTTGTGGACCAAAAGATATTTGAAAGAAGGAATGTATTGTAACACCCCCGGCATTTATGGCAGCAACTCCAGTTGGAGCAACGATTATCATTCTTTTAATGGAATTTTCTTTTAGATTATGCAGGAAAGTTGTTTTACCTGTTCCGGCTTTTCCTGTAAGAAAAACATTCTGACCAGTAAATTGAATGAAGTCGTGAGCTAATTCTAGTTGTGGGTTAGTCTGAAAGTTCATTGAAGAATGTTTTAATAATTGAATGCAAATGTTATTTAAAGATTCAATTTTAAGCAAAATTTGATTCTATTAATAATTATGGGAATAAAAAAAAGTATTAAATTTCATAACAGTAAAGAAATTTTACCTCAAGTAATAGTTTTTACAAACGAGATGATTATGAATAAAACTGAAATATTAATTGAAAACCTTGAAATGTCGTTATTGGCACTTGACAGGGAGAAATCAGAAAAGATTATACATGAAGCTTTACTTGACAAATCTCCGTCTGAAGTTGCAGCTAACGTTGTAGCTATTGCGTTGCAAAATATTGGATCTGCATGGGAAGAAGGCAAAATTGCACTTTCACAGATATACATGAGTGGTATAATATGTGAAGAACTAATCGACAAAGTACTACCTCCTACGAGTTCTGTAAGAATATCTCAACCCAAAATAGCAATTGCAGTTTTCGAGGACTATCATTTACTTGGTAAGCGAATAGTTGCAGCCTCTTTACGTTCGAGTGGTTTTGAAATTACAGATCTTGGAGGGGGCTTATCGATAGATCAAATTGTAGAAAAGGTAAAAAAAGGCAATTACAAAGTTCTTTTACTATCTGTTTTGATGCTACATTCTGCCCTGCACGTAAAAGTTTTAAAGGAAAAGCTTAAAGGTCTTGATGTTAAGATAATTGTTGGAGGTGCGCCCTTCCGTTTTGACACTAACCTATGGAAAGAAGTTGGTGCTGATGGATTTGGGAAAGACTCATCAGAAGCAATTTCTATTGTTACTAAAATTGTGGAGGAAATGGCATGAAAGCAGAAATGACATCAATGGAAAGAGTGTTGACAACATTATCGCATAAAGAACCTGACAGAGTTCCGCTTTTTCTTCTACTAACCATGCATGGATCAAAAGAATTAGGTTTGAGCATAAAAGATTATTTTTCCAATGGAGACAATGTAGTTGAAGGGCAAATACGTCTTCAAAAGAAGTTCGATACTGATTGTTATTATCCGTTTTTTTACGCATGCCTTGAAATGGAGGCTTTTGGCGGGAAAGTGATATATTCAGAAGATGGTCCGCCGAATGCCGGAGTACCAATAGCCAGAAATGATAAAGACATTCTCAATCTTGTTGCTCCCAACATTAGCGAAACAAAAGTTTTGCATAAAGTTCTAAATTCAATAAAAAAGCTGAAGGAAAAATCCCAAAACAGCATACCAATTATTGGTGTTGCCATGTCACCATTTTCACTACCAGTAATGCAATTAGGTTTCGAAAGGTATCTCAATGTAATGATTGACAAACCAGACGTTTTTAAACATCTTATGAAAGTGAATGAGGAATTCTGTGTTAATTGGGCTAATGCACAACTTGACGCAGGGGCAACTGCCATATGCTATTTTGATCCTGTTTCTTCCACCACGATTGTACCACGTGACTTTTATAAAAAGACTGGATATGAAGTAGCAAAAAGAACAATTTCAAGAATAAAAGGGGCAACAGCAACCCATCTTGCTTCAGGGAAATGTCTTGAAATTTCAGATTTAATATGCCAGACGGGCACTGCGGTTGTTGGAGTCAGCACAGAGGAAGACATTAGTATTTTAAAACAGTCATTTAAAGATAAGGTAACTATTTTAGGAAATATGAATGGTATTATGATGCGGCGTTGGTCATCGAGTGAGACAAAAGATATAGTAAAGGGTATCATTCAAAAAGCAGCACCAGGAGGAGGATTTATCTTATCAGACAATCATGGTGAAATTCCATTTCAAGTTCCTGATAATGTATTACATGAAATAAGTGAGGCAGTTAAAGAGTATGGTCAATATCCTATTAAACCCTAATTTTCATAAGGATTAGAATCCTCTTTTATTAAAGAGCATGAACCCCATATTTAGAGAAGCAAACCACTTTGCTCCCGGTTTATCGTAGTAATTCAACTCAAGGCTCAATGGACCAATTTGAGTTGTCAAAACGAGAGCCGCTAATCCCATTAAATGAATATTTTGGAATATTTTATCATCAAAATAAACGCTGTTTTTATCCCCCATTTCTAATCTCTGAATAGGCAAGAATCCATATAATTCAGTACGCAAATGAAAATAGTCACTCATTTTATAGATAATCTTTCCTCCCCCGGCAAAATATTGATTAGCATGGAAATTTCCGATAAACATTGATTTACTGTTAGGAGTAGGCTGAAAAGCAGAAGAAGAAACAACTGTAGCAGTATAATTATTCAATAGTTTTCTATTATTGAATGATGCTTCAAACAAAACCCCTAGAGATAGTTTTTTATAGACATTGAAATACTGATCGTATAAAGCTTTTATTTGGAAGAAGCTTTGTTTTTGTTCAGAAGTTCCTAAAATTGGGGACGTATTACCCGGTTTAAATTTCTCTGTTCCGTTAATATATCTGAAGAGAAACATCTTTCTACCCCCTTGTGTTGGATATTGTTTATAATCAAAGTTTTTCTTTTCCAGTCTAACGTAAGTTGAAAAAGCACTAAATGAGGTCTTATCCAGCTCATCCCCTGTCTTAATTAAAGTTTTCTGAAAATACTTATCGTCAGCTTTAGAGTAAGAGGCACCAAAATCAATAATACCGGTTTTGATAAATGGATATCCTGCTTCAACTCTAATATTTGATTCGTTTTTAATGATATACGATGATTTAATATCGCTAAAGATCAAGTCAGTGCTAGTCGATAGATAATCCCAAGAGTTAAGGGTAAAATATGTAGATAAGAAGAATGGTGTTAAAGTTGGGGCATCTACTCTTCCTCCTAACATAAAAGAATTATAAAACTTCCCAAAAATTAAATTACTTGAAAGATTGAGTGATAATCTTCTGAATGTTTTATAATTAACACCTAAAAAGCCAAAAGTGTTAGCACTAGTAGAAAGATGACCTCCAATATCGAGATCAAAAGGCTTTCTAAGTTCAACTTTCATATGAAGGTCGAAATAACCAGTCTTTTTGTTATAATAAGCCACGGGTTGAATCGACTTTATATGTTCGTCAGTAATTAGCTTAAAATAAGAATCTCGAAGAGAACTTAGACTAATTGTTTTGTTTTTATCTTTAACGGATTCAATAATGTACTTTCTCTGCAATTCATCTTGAACACCTTCAATCTGAACATTGCTAAAAACTAAAGGAGGTTTCTTTATGTTGAAGTATTCTCTTCTCCTTGCCAGATCCTCTTTTGATTCCCTTCTTGAAATCATTTTCTGAATAGAATCAAGTGATTTAATAGCCGTTTCAACTCCCTTATCGTATATATATTGGACCTTCTGAAAATCAAGAAGTCCCACATCATCAAGTTTAGATTCAAGGAGAATTCCCATACTATCAGGAACAGAATAATTCGTTTTTTGAGTAACCATGGATTCTATCTGGCCAACTATATCATCCATATCATCATTAGCTCCAATATTAGAAACTTTATGACCAATAATAATATCGGGGTTAAACTCATCAATCATTATATCTGCAGGAAAATTATTAACAATTCCTCCGTCAAAAAGAACATTACCATCTCGTTTAATTGGTTTAAAGACAAAGGGTACAGTCATTGATGCTCTAATTGCTTCTCCCAAATCACCTGATTTTAGAGTTATAGCTCTGCTATGGTAAATATCGGTAGCGACACATCTAAAAGGCACCATCATATCATCGAAATTACCCTCACAAGCTGCGGTAGTCTGAGCCATCAGCTGCATAAAAGCAAAGTCCATTTGTCTTTCCGGGATAAAGTTCATAGGGAAAATAACTTTAATTTTATCATCCTTTTTAGTTACATCAACCTTAATCCAATCGGGTAGTTCGTCTTTATTTTTAAAATAATATAAATCATCTTTTTCCATTTTGCCTGTAGACCATAATCTAAACTCATCAGATTCAAACAAGTTGACCATTTCCTCCGGAGAATATCCGGCAGCATATAATCCAGCAACTATTGCCCCAATGGAAGTCCCGGTAACATAATCTATTGGAATATTATTATCTTCAAGAACTTTTATCAATCCTATGTGAGAAATGCCCTTAGCACCTCCTCCGCTTAACACAAGACCAACTTTCTGAGGATAAGCAGATAAAAATAAAACAGATAACAATATAGTCAGTAAAATTCGTGGCATTATTTGGCGTTTTAAGACTCTACTTTATTCTTTAACGATTTAAAACCCTCTCCTAGTATTTCACTAGTGTCCATAATTGTGATAAAAGCATCAGGATCAATTGAGTGAATGTAATGTTCAAGAATTGCAACTTCACGCCTACTCACAACCGTGTATATAATTTTCTTTTCTTCGTCGGTGTACAAACCTTTTCCGTATAAATAAGTTCCGCCTCTGCTTAGATCATTTAAAATTTTATCTTTAATTTGAACATGCTCTTTTGATATTATTAGTAAAGCTTTATTATAACCATTCCCTTCAATAATAAGATCGATAGCTTTACCTGTAATGTAAATCACTATCCAAGAATACAAAGGAATTTTCCAATCCATAAATGCAACCAGACCAAACAAAACAATTATTGAATCGACAATAATCATTAATTGACCGAGTTTACCATTTGTATACTTAGCAATAATCATTGCAATTATATCTGACCCACCTGAAGTTGCTCTTGACTTGAAAATCAGCCCAAGTCCAACCCCTATTAATACTCCTCCAAAAACACAAGAAAGGAGAACATCATCGACTAAAGGAGCATCGCCAACTTCTCTTAGCATGGTTATTCCATCAATAAATCCTGAAGTTATAACAAAACCGATTATAGTTTTTACACCAAACTTAGGACCTAAAATTTTAATTCCGATATAAGTTAGAGGAATATTTAAGACTAAACCAAACAAACCCACAGGTATGCCATCAGGCCAGAAAGAAAAAAGGCCGGGTGTAAGGTAATGAACAACAATAGCTATTCCGTATACACCTCCTGGAACAATCCTGTGAGGGGTTATAAAATACACAAACCCTAAAGCAAGAATAAAAGCACCGGTAATTATCAAGAGATAATCTTTAAACCATCTTGAAGTAAATATTTTGTCTTTTTGGAGTAAATACATTATCGAGTTATTTCAGAAACGAATTTAACCATAAAACAAGATATTAAAAAAGGGAATTGCAGTGTTTTTTTAAAAATATAATAAAAAAGCTGACTCAAAATAATTGGTCAGCTTTCTACAATATGATAATATCTCTTTTTACAAAACTCTTTTCTCTTTGATACGAGCTTTCTTACCAGTAAGTTCACGGAAGTAGAAAATACGTGATTGGCGAACTTTTCCTACTTTGTTAACTTCAATTTGTTCAATAAAAGGCGAGTTTAAAGGAAAGATTCTTTCAACACCAATGTTACCAGACATTTTTCTTACTGTAAAAGTTTTAGTGTTACCTGTACCTTTTACCTGCAAAACAACACCACGGAAGTTCTGAATACGTTCTTTATTTCCTTCCTTAATCTTATAGTGAACTGTTACAGTATCACCAGCTGAAAAATCAGGCTTCGTTTTTAATTCTGCCTCAGCAAAAGCATTTTCTACAATTTTAATTGCATCCATTTCTCAAATATTTAATGGTTAAAACGCAATATTACCTCAATTATTCAGAATGGTAAGAGATTACGTTTGCTTATAAAGCGGCGCAAAAATATACATTTTTTTGAAAAGCAAAAAGTTTAGTTGAAAATAAAAATGAATAATGACTGCTGAATCTAACAGAATTAACAATAAAGCCCTATTATTCAGTTGTTTTAAATTATCATCAACTTATTTTTACTTTTCCTTACTGATAACCTTTAACTTATCGCCTGTTTGATTTATAATAGCCCGATACCAATCATCAGGATAACCGGGTTGATCAGGATAAGCAGCAACGCCTGTCTCAGTTCTTTCAAAAGCACCATCCTTTTCTTTCATAATGTTTCCATCCTTATACTTTATTAAAAGATACTGCCAAAGTTCTTTCCAAATCTTAACCGTATTATCACCGGCGTTAACTGAAAATTCAGTTACCAGGTCAATTGCGGATTGTTTATCCCCATTATTAATCAAGGAAACAGCAGCTGCATCAATTGCAGGAACCATTTTAAAAAATTTTCTTTCCTGTTGCTCCTGAACTTTTACAACATCTTTGATCATGCTATCATATCTTAAATATGTCAGGTTAGAAACAAGATTAAAAGTCCAGAATGCAGAAGTCTCTGAATAAGTAAGCATATCCCCATTCCCCACAGCAAATGAGCTAGGAACTTGATTTATTCCACAATACATTGGAACATAACATGTACTATATGTGTCATCTACTCCAAACCAAATTATCCCCCCTATAGGATCAGGCAAATAAGATCTGCTCTGAGCAATAAAGGAAAAACCTGTTTGTTGTGTAGAAACAGCTCTTTCGTTACAATACATAACTGAGTCGACTTTCCAATCTAATGGTCTCGATCGGTAAGGCAATTTGTAAGGCCCGGCACCAATATCTTCAGTCATATCTAAAGGAGTTCCTTCAAAATGATCTCTCATCATTCTCATTACATCCGAAACTTTCAGCAATGAATCGGGCTTTACCCAAAGAGGGATTTTATTTATTGCAAATCCCTTATCGTCGTATTTTACTTTTCCTGAAACATAATCAACGTAACTCTCCAAGCCACTGGAAATTCTGCTGAATCCCATCCATACTCTTGAATCGCAATAGCGAGCTGCACCGAAATCTGTAGGAGCGAAAACATCACTAAAGCTGAAGTCTTTGTTTAACCCATCAAACCAACCACGTTCTCTGGCAAAAGAAAAGATATCTTTAGAATAGAGACAATTATCGGGATCATTAAGTGGGAATGTTGTTATACGCGCCTGGTTTGCGTGACCACAAACATAACCATCAGGAACTTTTAATGCGACCCAAACTGCACCTAATTCAAACTCTCCCTTGCCAATCATTTCCATGATCCAAACCTCGTTAGGATCAGAAATAGAGAAAGACTCACCTTCGCTATAGTAGCCATATTCCTCAACAATTTCAGTCATAATTTCAATGGCTTCCCTTGCAGTTTTAGCTCTTTGTAATGTAATATACATCAGACTTCCATAGTCGACCAAAGCTTTTGTTTGATGCCAAAGTTCTTCTCTTCCGCCAAATGTAGTTTCTCCAATTGCTACCTGGTGTTCATTAATATTACCAACAACACTGTATGTATGAGGAACCTGCTTGATTTTCCCAAGAAATTTTCCGGTATCCCACTCATAAATATCAAGCATAGCATCTTTTTCATAATCTGCTGCAGGTGTGAAGTATAATTCTCCATACAAAGTGTGAGAATCAGCAGCATAGGTTATCATGGTTGAACCATCAACAGTAGCACCTTTAGTTACCAGAAAATTAGTACAAGCCAAGGTTGTGATATATGAACTCGAAAGAAATAAAACGAACAAAAAATACTTTCTCATGATTAGATAATTAAAAACATTATTAAATATTCCCCTAAATAAACAAAAATAATAATCCATTTCCCAATCTAAAAAAATCTTCAAAATAGTTTTACACCAATATATTTATAAACGCTATTTTTACCACATGATTTCAAGCACTGATAGAAAGCCGGAATGGTTAAAAATTAAACTTCCATTAGGCACAAATTACGCAAAGGTTAAAAAGATAATTAACACTCATAACCTTAATACAATATGCACAAGTGGAAAGTGTCCAAACCTAGGTGAATGTTGGGCTGCAGGAACAGCAACTATAATGATTCTGGGGGAAATATGCACGCGTAATTGCCGTTTTTGTGCAACCTCTACAGGTATTCCTTTACCTCCTGATCCTGAAGAACCATCCAAGGTAGCTGAATCAATCCGACTTCTTGGACTTAAACATGCTGTTATTACGTCGGTCGACAGAGATGATTTGCCTGATAAAGGGGCTCTGCACTGGGCTGATACAATTTTAAAAATTAAAGAGGTTAATCCCAATACCACTATCGAAGTATTGATACCTGATTTTGATGCTGACAGCAATTTGATTCAAAAAATAATAAACGTCAAACCTGAGATTATTTCGCATAACCTTGAAACTGTTCGACGCATAACACCAATAGTCAGAAATAAAGACATATACGATTCAAGTCTGGAAGTCGTACGAATTATCAGCGCATCAGGAATTACTTCTAAAAGCGGAATCATGGTTGGGTTAGGAGAAACATTCGATGAAGTAATTGAAGTAATGGAAGACCTTTTAAACGTAGGATGCCAAATCATAACGATAGGTCAATATTTGCAACCTTCAAAAAAACATTACCCTGTTAAGGAATTTGTCAGTCCCGAGATCTTTGAGAAATATAAACTGATAGGCCTTGAGAAAGGATTCAAGTTTGTTGAAAGTGCACCTCTTGTCCGTTCATCATATCATGCCGAGAAGCATATTTAATTGTAGCACATATGTTTTATAAACGAATGAACTTTCTTTAGAATTTTCCCTCCATAAAATTTTCTCATGTAAAACAATTATCCATACATTTGACACCGATTTTAAAATGTCCCTGAGGCATTTATTTTATTTCATATTAAATTTAAAAATATGGAAAGTAGTGCAATTTTACTTTTCTTTTTAACGGCTCTAACCCTAGTAGGTATAGCTTTATTGTTCTCAAGCAATGTTCCTCCCACATCGTTCAATCCTGTTAAGTTCGAACCTTACGAATGTGGTATTGAAACCATAGGTGATTCTTGGCTTCAATATACAGTTGGTTACTACTTATTTGCGATAATCTTTCTGATTTTCGAAGTTGAAACAATATTTATCTTCCCTTGGGCAACAGTTATGCGGGAAATAGGTGTTACAGGGCTTATTGAGATCCTCATTTTCTTTTCAATCCTTGCCTTAGGATTACTTTATGGTTGGAAAAAACATGCTTTAAAATGGGAATAGGAACTAAAAAAGAAACAGAAAAGAATGATTACCCTGTCTGGGAAAAATATGCAGGAGGAAGCATTATTCTTACAACTCTCGATTCTGTTGTAAATTGGGCCCGGTCAAATTCGTTATGGCCGTTAAACTTTGGGACTCGTTGCTGTGCAATGGAGCTAATGGCAACCGGTGCTTCCCGTCATGATTACTCGCGTTTTGGTTTTGAAGTAACTCGTGCATCCCCTCGTCAGGCTGATTTAATTATTATAGCAGGTTCAATAAATTATAAAATGGCTCCTGTACTTCGTCGCTTATACGATCAGATAGCTGAACCAAAATATGTTATAGCAATGGGGGCTTGTGCAATTTCAGGAGGGCCTTTTTTTTACAACTCATATTCAATAGTAAAAGGTGCAGACCATATAATTCCTGTTGATGTATATGTACCCGGTTGTCCTCCAAGACCAGAAGCATTAATTTATGGTCTCATGCAATTACAAAAGAAAATAATGCAGGAGAAGAATTTTAAGAAAGCGAAACTAGTTGACCTAAAACCTGTTGTTGATAATAAATAGTCATTATAGTCTTTTTTACTCTAAGGAAATATAACAAATGACAAACGAAGAGTTAATAACCTATCTAAGCGGCAATTTTCCGGATACAACAGTATCACTCGGAAAGCAGTTTGTAGAAATGACTGTGCCAAATGATAAATTAGTAGATATTTCTTTAAATCTTAAATCAAATCCATTAACCTCCTTTGACTTTCTTTTGTGCCTTTCAGGTGTTGATCATCAGGACTGCATGGAAATAATATACCATCTGGAGTCTACAAAGAACCACCATATTATTGTTCTAAAAGTCAAAACGTTAAACAGAGACGAGCTGGAAATTGACACATTAAGTGAAGTATGGAGGACTGCAAAATATCATGAACGGGAAGTATATGACCTCCTTGGGATAAAATTCAGAAACCATACTGATTTGCGACGCTTGTTCCTTGAAGATGGATGGGGTTTCCCTCTGAGAAAAGATTACAAAGACGAAGTAAGAATCATAGAGCGTATATAATATGGCTGAGATTAAAGAGATTTTTATAGATTCAGATATTATTAAAACAGATGATTATTCTGTGAACATGGGACCTCAACATCCATCTACACATGGTGTTTTAAGGTTGCTAGTCACTCTTGAAGGAGAAATCGTTTTAAAAGTAAAACCATACGTTGGTTATATCCATAGTGGGATAGAAAAAATGTGTGAATCTCTTTCTTATCCTCAGATCGTACATCTGACCGACAGAATGGATTACCTATCAGCCCACATGAATAACGAGGCAGTTTGTTTATGCGTCGAAAATGCATTGCAGATTGAGGTACCTGATAGAGTAAAGTACATTCGTACAATTATGGATGAACTTATGCGTATTTCCTCACATCAACTTTGGTGGAGTGCTTATGGAATGGACATGGGTGCCCAGACAGCTCTTTTTTATGGAATGCGCGACAGGGAAATGATACTTGACATTTTTGAAGAAACATTTGGAGCACGAATAACTTTAAATTATAATGTCCCCGGAGGTTTAATGTTTGATATCCACCCAAATTTTGTAAAAAGGGTAAAAGATTTTGTCAAATACTTCAGAAAGAAATTAACAGAATACGATAATCTTCTTTCATTCAATGTGATATTTCGTGAAAGGACAGTTGATGTAGGTTATTTATCAATAGAGGATGCTATTGATTACGGTGTAACCGGTCCTTCAGCCAGAGCATCAGGTTTTTCGTGTGATGTAAGAAAACATCATCCTTATAGTGCATATCCTTTCATTAAATTCAATGAGATACTTGATACTAAGGGTGACACTTTTGCAAGATATTATTGCAGGATTAGGGAGATGCATGAATCTCTTAATATAATCGAACAACTAATAGACAATATTCCGGAAGGTGATTTCGCCCTTAAAATGAAGGGAGTAATAAAACTTCCTGAAGGTGAGTTTTTTCAGCAGGTCGAAAGCTCAAAAGGTGTATTCGGAGTATTTATTGTCAGCGATGGTAAAAAGAATCCTTACAGGGTCAAATTCAGATCCCCCGGATTCTCAAATCTATTTGCATTAAACAAGATGGTGCCAGGTTTTAAAATAGCAGACTTAATTGCGATAATGGGATCTCTTGATCTTGTTATCCCTGATATTGACCGATAGGTAATATTTTTTAAACGATTAAAAGAACTTGATTCAACAATATATGGATTTCAGTATTTACGACTTTTCTAATTTCACCCATAACCTCCACGTCTGGTTTTCAGAAAGGATGAGCCCCGGGTTAACAACAACCGTTGAATGGTTGATTGTTGGAATACTATATCTTGCTTTTGTAGCATTAATCGGACTTTTCCTCGTATACGCGGAGAGAAAGGTTTGTGCTGCTTTTCAACAAAGAATTGGTCCAAACAGAATTGGTCCCTGGGGATTGTTTCAAACCATAGCAGATTTTATAAAACTGATGATGAAGGAGATAATCACTCCACGTAAAGCCGATAAGTTCTTATATAATCTTGCACCTGTAATAGTTATCGTTTCTATGTTCCTGGCCCTCGCTGCAATTCCTTTTGCACCGGGCTTACAAGGACTTGATTTCGACATTGGAGTATTTTACCTTTCAGCGGTTTCTTCAATCGGAGTAATTGGAATTTTATTAGCCGGATGGTCAAGTAATAACAAATATTCTCTAATAGGATCAATAAGAAGCGGCGCACAGATTATCAGCTATGAATTATCTGTCGCAATGTCGCTGATTACTATGGTAATATTTGCAGGAACAATGCAATTCTCAGGAATTGTTGAAGGCCAACGCGATTTATGGTTTATTTTCAAGGGGCACATACCTGCTTTCATTGCTTTCGTTGTTTTCATAATAGCCGGAACAGCTGAAACCAACAGGGGGCCTTTCGACTTAGCTGAAGCAGAATCAGAACTAACTGCCGGTTTTCATACTGAATATTCGGGAATCAAGTTTGCTTTGTTCTACCTTTCTGAATTTATAAATATGTTTATAGTTTCAGCTGTTGCTGCAACTGTTTTTCTGGGAGGATGGATGCCTTTGCATTTTGGATCATGGGATTCTTTCAACCAAATTATGGACATAATTCCGCCAATAGTTTGGTTTTTCCTGAAAACATTCGGACTAATATTTATAATAATGTGGATCAAATGGTCTTTCCCACGGTTAAGAGTTGACCAGATTCTGACCCTTGAATGGAAGTATTTACTGCCAATCAACCTTTTCAATATTATCCTAATGTCTATTGTCGTGTTAACCAGGTTCCATTTATAAATCTGAGAGAAAAGCAAGATGAAATCAATTATAGATTATATAGTTACAATTTTTAAAGGAATCGGTACTCTGCTTGCGGGGATGGGCGTAACAGGAAAGTATTTTTTAAGATTCCGGAAATTTATAACTCAACAATACCCTGAAAATCGTGACAAACTGGTAATGTTTGACCGCTTCAGAGGAGAAGTAATAATGCCACACAACGAAAACAACGAACACAAGTGTACAGGTTGTGGCATATGTGAAATCAGTTGTCCCAACGGTTCTATTGAAATTATTTCTAAGATGATTACAACTGAAGACGGAAAGAAAAAGAAAATAATAGATAAACATATTTACCATCTTGGAATGTGCACATTCTGCAATTTATGTGTCAAAAACTGTCCTTCTATGGCAATTGTAATGGGGCAGAAATTTGAACATGCAGTTTGGGATCGTTCATTATTAACAAAGGTTTTAAACCAACCTGGGTCTAAAATTCAGGAAGGTATAAAAGAATAAAATACAGTATATGTTAAGTCAAGTTTCATTCTTTGTTGTTGCAGCTGTCATTATTATATTTTCCCTATTATCAGTAATTGGCAGGAAGATATTAAGATCAGCTGTTTACCTTTTATTTGTACTTGTAGCAACCGCAGTCCTATATTTAATGTTGGACTACAATTTTCTTGCAGCGGTCCAGCTAACTATTTACGCCGGAGGCATAGTAGTATTGATTATTTTTTCAATATTACTTACAAGTCACATTAGTGAACGCGCAGTAATGGCCCCCTTGAAACAAAGTCTTTTATCGGCACTCGCAGTTATAGCCGGTGCTACACTAACTTTAGTTGTAATACTTAATTTCAATTTCATAGCTAATACCGAACCGGCATTACAACAAGATGTTAAGGAAATCGGCCGTGCTTTAGTTTCTTATAAAAGAGACGGATTTGCACTTCCTTTTGAAGTTATTTCAATCTTGTTGCTAGCAGCAATGATTGGAGCTATAGTGGTTGCCCGAAAGGAGAAAGTCATTATGGCAAATAACAAGCAGATATCTGATAATTCAAATAATACATCTGACTTATGACACAAAGCATACCCTTACATTACGTACTGATAGTCAGCACACTTATGTTTTTTATCGGTATTTATGGATTTATCACTCGAAGGAATCTTATTACAATGCTGATGTCTGTTGAGCTTATATTGAACTCGGCGAATATTAACTTTGTAGCCTTTAATCGTTATTTATTTCCACAAGCACTTCACGGGCATTTTTTTGCAATGATAATTATAGCTATTGCTGCAGCTGAAGCAGCGGTTGCAATTGCAATAATCATTAACATTTACCGAAACTTTAAGTCGATTGATGTTGACAAGGTTGACGAAATGAAATACTAATTGTAAATGACAAGATAAAAATATATGACCGACTATTCTTATACATTACTTATTCCTCTGATACCCTTGGTAATTTTTCTTCTGCTTGGATTAGTGGGAGGAAAAATGAAACCTATGGTTGCAGGAATCATTGGAACTGCAGGATTAGGCATATCAGCCATTTTATCATATATAACTGCAATTAAATTCTTTATCATAAATCATATTGAAGGTAGCACTTTCACATCTTTAAAAGTTTTTGAGATGGAATGGCTCCACTTGACTGATAAGTTGACTATTAACCTTGGTATTCTTTTGGATCCAATTTCAGTAATGATGCTTATTGTAGTAACAACTGTTTCGTTGATGGTTCACATTTACAGTTTGGGATACATGAAAGGAGATCCTGGTTTCTATAGGTTCTATTCTTTTCTATCATTGTTTAGCTTCTCGATGCTTGGCTTAGTATTGGCAACCAACATTTTTGAAATGTATATATTTTGGGAGCTTGTTGGTGTTTCTTCATTTCTATTAATCGGTTATTATTATGAGAAACCCAGTGCAGTTGCAGCATCCAAGAAAGCTTTCATAGTAACCCGATTTGCAGACCTGGGATTTCTAATCGGAATACTTATTTTATCTTTCAATACAGGCACCTTCGACTTTCAGACATTAACAGACCCTAACGGTCCTGCAATTAGCTCAGCCGGAGGCTCAGCATTCTTAGGTATGTCAGTACTAACATGGTCATTGATATTTATCTTCATAGGTGGAGCTGGAAAATCAGCCATGTTTCCATTACATATATGGCTACCTGATGCAATGGAAGGGCCAACTCCAGTTTCAGCATTAATACACGCTGCAACTATGGTTGTTGCGGGAGTTTATCTTATTGCAAGATTATTTCCTGTATATGCACTGGGAGCTCCAACGGCATTAGAAATAATTGCCTGGGTAGGTGGAATATCATCTCTCTTCGCCGCAATTATTGCATGCACACAGACTGATATAAAAAGGGTACTCGCCTACTCCACTATTTCACAGATCGGATACATGATATTATCTTTAGGAGTATCAGAATTTGGTGGACATGAAGGATTAGGTTACATGGCTGCAAATTTTCATCTTTTTAATCATGCTATGTTTAAGGCATTGTTATTTCTTGGAGCGGGAGCTGTTATTCATGCTGTCCACAGCAATGAAATGAAAGATATGGGAGGATTAAGAAAATATCTTCCAATTACTCATATTACATTTTTAATAGCCTGCCTTACAATTGCTGGCATTCCTCCATTCTCAGGATTCTTCAGTAAAGATGAAATACTTGTTGCCGCATTCCATCATAATAAAATTTTGTTTGCCATTGAATATCTAGTTGCAGGCTTAACAGCTTTCTACATGTTCAGACTTTATTTCAATATCTTTTGGGGAACAAATACTCTTTATCAACATAAGCCTCATGAAGCGCCCAAAGTAATGACAATCCCTTTAATGATTCTAGCTTTTGGTTCTGTCTTTTCAGGTTTTCTGCCTTTCAATGAATGGGTCACCAGCGATGGCGTAGGTTTTGAATCACATATTGAATGGGCAGTTGCAATCCCCTCAGTGTTGATAGGTGTTGCCGGAATAGCATTAGCATCAATTTTCTATAAAAAACCCAGCCATTTACCTGATAAATTTAAAATTTCAATCAGACATTTATACATGTGGGCATATAATAAATTTTACATAGATGAGATATACTTATTCATAACTAAGAAAATAATATTCAAGCGTATAGCTGCCCCAATTGCCTGGTTTGACAGACATATTGTGGATGGTACAATGAACGGAATTGCAAATATAACCCAGTATGTATCTTATCAGATCAGGGGTTTGCAATCAGGTAAACTACAACAGTACGCATTTGTATTTATAAGTGGTGTAGTGATATTAGTGATAATTTTTGTTGCCTTTATTTAAGAAAAATATGATAAGATGAGTATACTTAGCTTATTTGTAATAGTTCCTTTGCTAACAATAGTTGGAATACTTTTCACAAAACAACTAAAGCAAACCCGCCTGGTTAGTGCAATAGGAATGGGAGTTCAACTTATCCTGGCTTTCTTGCTGGTATTTTTATATCTGGGAGAAAGAAGTTCAGGCAACATGGCCGAAATGCTATTTATGTATGATGCAGTATGGTTTCCAACTTTAAATATTCATTATGCAGTTGGTGTTGACGGAATTTCTGTTGCCATGATTACCTTAACTGCGATTGTTGTCTTTGCAGGAGTTTTTGCTTCCTGGAAGATAGAACCCCTTTCCCGTGAATTTTTTATCTCACTAATTCTTCTTTCTTCAGGAGTATTTGGATTCTTTATTTCTCTTGACCTTTTTACAATGTTCCTTTTCTACGAACTTGCAGTTATACCGATGTATCTGTTAATTGGAATATGGGGAACAGGAAAGAAAGAATATTCAGCAATGAAGCTTACTCTTATGCTCATGGCTGGTTCCGCTTTATTAACAGTGGGCATATTAGGATTATATTTTTATTCTGCACCGGCAGGTAGTATACATACATTCAACATTCTGGAGATATCTAAAATTACTATACCTATCGAAATGCAAAGATTCCTCTTCCCTTTCACATTTATTGGATTTGGAATTTTAGGAGCTCTTTTCCCATTTCACACATGGTCGCCCGACGGCCACGCATCTGCACCTACCGCAGTATCAATGCTTCATGCAGGAGTATTGATGAAATTAGGGGGATACGGTGCTTTTCGAGTAGCAATTTTCCTGATGCCTGAAGCAGCTAAAGAGCAATCGTGGATATTCCTTATTCTTACTGGTATTAGCGTTGTATACGGTGCCTTTGGTGCTATTGCCCAAAAGGATCTTAAATATATTAACGCTTATTCTTCAGTGAGCCATTGCGGATTAGTATTATTCGCTGTCTTAATGCTTAATCAGACAGCAATGAATGGTGCTGTAATTCAAATGATTTCTCACGGATTAATGACAGCCCTTTTCTTTGCTCTTATTGGAATGATTTATGGCCGTACTCATACAAGAATGGTTAACGAGTTAGGTGGATTAATGAAAGTTATGCCTTTTCTGGGAGTTGTTTGGGTAATTGCAGGTCTCGCTTCTTTGGGGCTACCCGGATTAAGCGGTTTTGTTGCTGAAATGACAATTTTCGTTGGTGCATTCCAACATACAGATACTTTTCACAGAGTTTTAACAATTGTTGCTACTACATCTATTGTAATAACTGCAGTATACATATTAAGAGTAATAGGCATGCTGCTTTTTGGCCCTATAAAGAATGACCATTTTCTTCATCTTGGTGATGCTGTTTGGTACGAAAGACTTTCAACGGTGATTCTGGTAATTGCAATAGCGGCTATCGGGATAGCTCCTTTATGGATTTCAGATATGATTAATTTCAGTCTGACTCCAATAATTCAAAAATTACAGGGTATTAATGTAGCAGGTTTATTTTAAAGAATTCGAATTATGAGCTTAAGCGACTTTTTAAATATGAGACATGAACTGCTCCTGACATTAATAATGCTGGCAGTACTGATCATAGATCTCAATCTTAATAAAAATAAAAAGCAAAGGATAATACCTGTTGCTGTGGGTTTGTTCCTCATTTACACATTAACAGGGTTCCTTCCAACCGAAGACACAACCCTTTTTGGCGGAATGTATAAGTCAAATTCGCTTGTTGTAATGATGAAAAACATACTGAACATTGGTGTGTTAATTATTCTATTCCAATCAGTAACATGGCTTAAGAAAGTTGAGAACAATGAAAAGATGAGTGAGTTCTTTATCCTTTTATTCTCAACACTGATAGGAATGCAATTCATGATATCGTCAGGAGACTTTCTTATGCTATACTTAGGCCTTGAACTGGCAACAATTCCATTAGCAACTCTTGCTGCTTATACTCATCATCAGACAAAATCGGCTGAAGCCGGAATAAAACTTCTCTTGTCTTCAGCATTATCATCCGGGATATTGTTATTTGGATTATCACTCATTTACGGTTCAACAGGTTCTATCTATTTTGACTCCGTAGGCTTAGCTTATACTGATTCTCCTCTTCAGGTTCTTGCTTTCATTTTCTTTTTTGCAGGAATGGCATTCAAGTTATCTTTAGTTCCTTTTCACTTGTGGACTGCTGATGTTTATGAAGGATCACCAATAAACATAACTTCTTATTTGTCTGTAATTTCAAAAGGTGCAGCTGCTTTCATACTTATCATTGTAATGTTTACAGTATTTCCGGTAATTGCCCCTGTCTGGAAGAATATAGTTTATCTTATCGCCATATTAACAATGACTATAGGTAATTTATTCGCATTAAGACAAAAGAATATGAAGAGGTTTTTGGCCTTTTCCTCCATAGCTCAAGCAGGATTCATCTTGTTAGGAATAATAAGTGGTGCTCAGATTGGAATGACTTCTGTTGTATATTTTGTACTTGTCTACATATTTTCAAACCTTGGAGCATTTGGAGTTGTCTCAGCTATCGAGATCTCAAGTGGAAAAATAAATATGGACGATTATAATGGACTGTACAAGACAAATCCAAAATTGAGCCTTTTAATGATGCTCGCAATGTTTTCTCTTGCAGGTATTCCACCTGTTGCAGGATTCTTTGGCAAACTGTTTTTATATACATCTGCAGCGTCAGCTAATTATTACTGGTTGATTTTGATTGCTGTTTTAAATGCAACAATATCACTTTATTATTATCTGATGGTAGTCAAAGCTATGTTCATTAATAAAAACGACAATCCAATACCTTATTTCAAAAGCGATATTCCAACTCGTATTGGTCTATTATTAAGTATGTCAGGCATATTTATAATTGGATTCTGGAGCCAAATTTATGAATGGATCAGCAATATGTCTTTTGGAATAAATATAATTCCTTAAATTTCATTTACTTATTTTAATAACCATTACGATGCCTCTTAAATCAAAACATACAGTAGAAGAAATTAACGGCGTGCGATGCACAATCATAGAAAAAAACACTTCAAAAGATCGAATGATTTTTTTAAAGAATCTATTAGAATTCAATAAATTAGAAGTAATTGTAACTGAAGAAATCAACCCGGCTGATGAATCTGTACCTTTATTCACTATAGGGGTAAGCGATATTGTTTTCAATCCTACAATAGCCGTTTACGAAATGAGTCTAAAAACTATAGACGGGAAAAGAGTATCTCCTGCATATTGGGAACAGTATACTTCTGAAATTAACGATGAATACTGGAATTATGAACCGAAAAATAACTTTTGAAGACTTAGGTGTTTCTGAATACAAAAAGACCTGGGATTATCAGAACCTGTTAATGCAAAAAGTAATCTCTGAAAAAGAGAATAAGAAGAAATTCCCAAATTCAGATTCTTCCAATTATCTTCTCTTCGTTGAACACCCCCATGTTTATACTCTCGGTAAAAGCGGAGACGAAAATAATCTACTCTTAAACTATATCCAATTGCAAGCCCAAAATGCTACCTTCTTTCATTCAGACAGAGGTGGGGATATCACTTATCACGGCCCCGGTCAAATTGTTGGATATCCTATTCTGGATCTAGAGAATTTTGAAATAGGATTAAGAAAATATATCTGGTTACTTGAAGAAGCAATTATTAAGGCTATTTCTGAATTTGGGCTTTCAGGAGGCAGGGATGACAAAGCTACAGGAGTATGGCTTGATGCAGGTGAACCTTCTTCAAGAAAAATATGTGCAATTGGGGTAAAAAGCTCGAAATTTGTAACCATGCATGGATTTGCATTAAACGTCAATACTGATCTATCATATTTCCAACACATTAACCCTTGTGGATTTACTGATCGCGGTGTTACCTCTATGGAAAAAGAATTAGGTTCCAAACAGAATTTCGAGGAAGTAAAAAAGATTGTCTTACTGAAATTTAACGAGATCTTTAATTCAGAATTAGCTTGACTCTAATTATCAAAAAAATCAAAAGCATAAATTATATCATATTTTTTAGATTCTTCGTCAAAATATTCATAATCAACTATTCTGTTTTTTTTACAATCTAAAAAAAAATACTAATTTGACACAGAATTTTATGTAGCAGATGGATAAGGGGATTTCGTTGCTTGTGTCGTTGTTGTTTAGCTTGGCTGTTTTTTCATCCAATGATCAGATATTATTCAAAAGAATAACTGTATCTGAAGGATTGTCTAATAGCTGGGTAAGAAGTATTTATCAGGACGAATCGGGTTATATGTGGTTCGGTGGTTCTGATGGCTTAAACAGATTCGATGGTGAAAATATAAAAATTTTCCGACCGGGAAGTTCAAATAACTCAGGGTTGGGAAATGTGAATATCAACTCAATAGCCAGATTAGACAGTCTTAATTTATGGATATGCAGCGACTTGGGCCTTCTTCGTTTTAATTTTGTTACTGAAAGCTTTACTATCGATACTATTGTGTTGCCAAATCCTGTTTTATCAGTGGCTTGGGATAAAGATAGCATTGCATGGATTGGTACTAACCGAGGTTTAGTTAAGTACGACCCAAAAAATAACCAAAAGACTCAATATAAATCCGACCGTAACTCTAACAACATTTCAGATAATTATATCAACACAGTTTTCATCGATTCAAAAAACAGGGTTTGGGTAGGCACAAAAAATGGATTAAACTTATACGATAATGGAAATGACTCGTTTACTCAGTTTATCCCTTCCTCTAAAAAAAATACATTATCGGGTAAAGATGTTACATCTATTTGCGAAGATTCATTCCACAATATATGGATTGGAACTTCACTTGACGGATTAAATGTCATAAAAGAAAAAAACGGCACATTCGATTTTGAAGTAATTGTTGAGGGTACAATTTATTCTCTTCTTGAAGATCGGACTAATAATCTTTGGATTGGCCATGGCTCCGAGAAAGGAATAGATTTATTAAATATCAGAGACTTTAACACAGGAAAGATTTCTTTAACTCAATTAAGCAATGACCCTCTCGACGTTAATTCCTTAAGCGACAATTCAATTTTTACTCTTTATCAGGATAAATACAATGATGTTTGGGTAGGAACATTTGGTGGTGGAGTAAATTACCATAGCAAAAGATCTAAAAAGTTCAATATTGTCAAAGAAAGATATGGCAGCAATCAATCAATAAGAAGTAATCTTGTCAATTGTTTTTTTGAAGAAGAGAATTATTTATGGATTGGCACTGAGGGTGGTCTGGACAGATTAAATAAAAAAACGAATAAATATGATCATTTCGAATATGAAAATAACAATTCGAGAAGTCTTGCATCTAATCCTGTATATGCAATAACCAAAGACAGTAAAGGCAACTTATGGGTGGGAACATGGGCAGGAGGACTACATCTCTTTAATTACAATTCGAATGATTTTACAAGATTTTTACCCGGTGGCGAAGGTTCTATTGGCAGCACTAATATATTTGACATATACGAAGATTCATATCGCAATTTGTGGATTGGCACAGGTGCTGGTGGATTAAACAAATACGATTACCAAACAGGAAAGTTTAAAAAGTATATAAAAGATGAAAATGATCCAAACAGTTTGATGGGTCGAAGCATGAGCCATGTCATGCAGACAAGCAGCGGTGACCTTTATATATGCCTTTATAATTCAATCGATAAATACGATTATAAAACAGATCAATTCATTCATATCGAAAGAAATAAAAACACCAAATATTTTCATGAAAGAGGTAACATCCTCTCGATATTTGAAGACAGCAAAAAAAATCTATGGATAGCTACTAATGCCGGTCTTGAATATTATAACTCCCAAAATGATTCAACTATAAGATATTCAACAAAAGACGGTCTTCCTGATAATACCATTCATGGAATTCTTGAAGACAATAATGGAAATTTATGGATAAGTACAAATAAAGGTATTTCTAAATTTATCGGAGGCGTTAATGTACCTTCAATGCCTGCATTCCAAAACTTCACAGTAAGCGATGGTATTGCATCCAACGATTTAAAAAAGAAATCTGTATATAAAAACAAAAATGGAATTATGTATTTTGGCTCATCTCAGGGTTTTACATATTTCCATCCTGACAGTATTTCAATCAACGAAATAATTCCTTCTGTTGTTTTCACTCAATTTATGCTACTTGAGACGAACCCCAACAAGAATTCAAAATTTACGGTTCTGAACGAAAATATTAATCTCACCAACCAACTTGACCTTCATTATCCAAACACTGATTTTACTATTAGTTTTGCGGCTTTAAATTACCTTAGTTCAGAAAAGAATCAGTATAAATATAAGCTGGAAGGATACGACACTGAATGGGTTGATGCAGAGAATGCTACAAGTGCTACTTACACAAATATCTCTGAAGGGAAATATGTTTTTAAAGTTCTGGGCTCAAATAACGATGAAATCTGGAACGAAATACCCAAGGAAGTAATTATTAATATTTATCCTCCCTGGTGGAGATCCATTTATTTTAAAATAATCAGCATTCTGATAATTATTTTATCTACTGCTACTTTCGTTGCAATCAGATTCTTCATGCTCAATAAGGAAAAGAAAATGCTGGAGGCCGTTGTTGAAAAAAGAACTAACGAACTTTCTAAATTAAACTGGTTACTTGAACGAAAACAGACAATTATTCTTGAACAGAATAGCGAACTTGAAAAACACAGGAATAACCTTGAAGATATAGTTGAAAAAAGAACAGCTGAATTAGCAGCCGCAAGAATAAAAGCAGAGGAGTCTGACAAATTAAAATCTGCTTTCCTTGCTAATATGAGTCACGAGATTCGAACTCCTATGAATGCTATTATTGGATTTTCTAATTTATTAAGCAATTCTGAAGTCTCTGATGAGAAGAGGCTTAAATACATAGACCTGATAAAGAATAACAGCAAACAGCTAAGTGTCCTGATCAACGATATAATAGATATTTCTATTATAGAAGCAAATAAAATGACATTTTCCAAAGGACGCTTTAGTGTTGATGCAATATTAAAAGAACTCCACGAATATTTTATCCTGGAGAATCCCAAGAAAATTGAATTAAACTATATTAACAAAAGCGAATTCCAGCTGTTTATTAATACAGATGCCATAAGGTTCAGACAGATTATGATCAACCTGCTTAGCAATGCTTTTAAGTATACAGAGAAAGGTAAGATCGACTTTGGATACGAAGTTTTGGGAGAATCAGTCAGGTTCTTTGTCAAGGATACAGGAATAGGTATTGATGTTTCTGACAAGGATAAAGTCTTCGATCATTTCTTTAAAAGTGATAAAGACAAGATGAAATTGCACCGTGGTACCGGTATAGGATTAGCAATTTGTAAAAGCCTTGTTGAACAAATGGGAGGTAAAATCTGGGTAGAGTCTTCCGTAAACGTCGGTTCAGAATTTAGTTTTACTCTTCCAGTCAATTAATATAAATCCGGTATTTCCAATTATTTAATAAAAGAACTTTCTTTCATTAATCAGAAGTACCGGATTTATATCGTAATTATTACGAATTTCTTTTATAACATCTTATCCAATCAATGTCAAGGCGATGAGGTAAATTTGAAGTAGGTTTTACAACTTCAGATTCTATCTTCAATCCCATCTTAACATGCGGAATATTTTGTGTGATTGAGCCAACCACCTTGTCATTCACTTTCCATTCTACTTTTTCACGAGTCCACTCAACTCCTATAATCACATAACCGTTTGGCTTAATGTTAAGACCAATCTTGGAAATTAAATTATTATTGCCCGAGTATATAACGCCTCCATATCTTTTATAATTCTCAAAGGAAACCATTTTTATACTTACCTCTTCATCTTCATCAACCAGAGAAACTGAACTGATCACACCCTTTATTTTTGATGCCTTGAGTTTTACTTCAAACTGTCCGTATTCTTGCTTATAAGAATTCAAAGTATGTACTAAGCCCGAAGTATAATCAAATTCTTTCACAAAGAATCCAAATTCACTGTCCCAGCAAAGACCTTCAGCTTTCTCCTGACGTGTTTCAAGTGTCAGAATTTCGTTTTCTGACTTGAAATTATGACTTCCATTGAAATGTTGGTACTGATTCTTAAGAGAGTAATTCTTCCCCGGCCCTTTTTCTGCAATAGGCGTAATAAAAGACCACTTCTCAGGATTTAACTTCGTATTAAAATTTTCCTCAAAAGTCATAGTCCAATTTCTGAAGAATTTAAAACTATCAGTATCGTTATACTTAAAGTAAAGCTTTATTCCGGGATCATTTTCTAATTCTGTGAAATGTAAAAGAGATTGATAGTCTTCAGTTTTTTTGTACCTGTCAGTATCTTCGAGATACTCTTTACGCTTGATAAATTTACTTGAGCTAAGTTCTTTCTTCAAATCTTCATATTGAGTCAACAAAGAAGAACCATCAATTGTAAGAAAATTCTTGTAGGAAGAAGACTTCTGAAAGTTGTTGTAGAAAATGAAATCTGCTGAATTTTTAAGTTCGTTGTATTCCTTATCCTTTTTGAAAGCCTCAGTAGATTCCCAACTGGTCATGAAGTCCTTATCTTGTTTCTTCTTTAAGTTAAATTCCTTTAAAGCAGCTTTATATTTGCCTGACTTGATAAATTTTTCAAGTTCTTCAAATTGTTCAGCAATACCTTTATCTTTCAACTGGTTGAACTTTTTCAAATCAGATGATCCCAACAATTTGAAATAGTTCTGAAGTTTTGAATTATTTTCAAGCTTTGAAAATTGCTTAATCATCTTTTCTTCAGAAGATCCTTTAAATCTTAATGATTCAATCTCCTTTTTGTTTTCCTGAAAAGGTTTCGACTCTACTTTCTCTTTCAGAGCAAGAAAATCTTTCAACTTTTTAGAACATTCAATTTCATTATATGCTTGAAAATCTTTACTTAATTGTAGCCACTCCTGCTCAATTTTTTCAACCGATTTCAATTTTCCGAATAAAAACATGCTCAACTTTATTAATTTCTTTATATCAAAAATAAAAAAATGTTGGTAGTATTTCAAAAAGAAACACTTTCCCCTTATTTCTTCAAACTTTCGGGCCCGCCAAGATATGACTTTTTACGTTCTCCTGTACTAATTACAATCTTTTCAAGCACTACTCCCGGATCAACCATCCAAACCTTTAAGGTATGATTCCCCGGCAACGAAATACCATGCTTTGACGAAACTAATGTCATATTGTTTCTAACCGATTCTTCCCAATCCTGAAAACTCCTACCCTCATGCATATTAAGGATTTGTGGTGCCTGATCATCAATCGAAACTGCCACTTCCAGACCTTCATCGTTATATATATTTAAAGTTGGAGATAAATATAAATCAACATTGTACTCCCCTTCTTTAAAAATATTAAAATCGTACTCAAGAACAGGTCCCCCTGAATTTGGAGATTGTCTTAAAGAAGTTACAGGCTCAGGGTGCATCGCAGAAAGTGTTCTCCCTAATCCCGGAATTTCTTTCCACCCTGCTGAATTACCGCTAATATTTCTTGAAAAATGCGCTGCTTCAATTGAAATATGATCATTATTGACTATGAAACCTTTCGCAATTTTCTTTTGTTCGTCTGAAAGATTCAAAATTGAAACTTTTACGTTAACAGTTGACCCTTCAGGCTGAACAATTGAAACCAAGCTACTATTCTCTCCAGCTGGCGCCTTTGCCCAATCTATTTCAATAAACATCCTTTTTGAATCAGTAAATTTCCCTTTCTTCTCCGACGCCTTTATCCAGTCAGCACCAGTTTTTACTTCGTAGGTAACCGATTTGTCGCCCCGTTGAAATAGATCAATGAAATATGACTGTTTGTTTAAAGGATCAAAAACAGGAAGAGAAAGTTCTCCTGTATATAATGGAAAATACAACGAAGACCCTTCAACAGAAACTCCCATCAACGATTCTTTTGTCAAAGTTAGAGTATTTACTTCAGGCATAGAATTATTTTCAGGCTGCTGCCAGTATGTATATCCTATGTGTGTCTGATTCATCATGTTGATCCATTTGCCGTTTGAAAGCTCTGTATGATAGTAAACGCTTATCAAGGAATCTTTCTTATATAATTCCTTTGCTTTTTTTGCCAGATCGTTTGCTTCTCCTCTCCACTGTTCACAGTACAACCTGTTCTTGGCAACTGTCACGTATAATTCATTAAGATTCGCACATGCTTCAATTGGATGTTTAACCAGCTGATAGAATGCATCGTTATATTCTTTTGAAAGTTTCTTTTCAACCTTCTTTACCCTATCAAGCAAGGAATTATATTCATCAACAATACTTTCTGCTTCCCTGAAATTAACTAGACTGTAAGTTGCCGGCTCAAGAAGTTCAGGTTTTCTTCTTCCGTTATATTTTGTGTACTTATCAAGCATATCTCCAATTTCTTCATCATATTTATCTCCAAATTGCTGTTCTGCCCACTGGCGGGTATATTCCGGAAGTTTTTCTGCAGGCCACAGCTGTGGATTCCATGCATAATCAAGGAAGAATGAGATTGGAAGTTCCATTGGTTTTAAATCACCCACATTAACCAACCACAACCTATCTACTCCATGTTCATATGCAAGGTTCATTTGTTCCCAAATACGTGGAATAGGGCTAGTGTTCACCCATTTATAATTTCTCGGTCCTCCAACATAATCAACGTGATAATAGATTGCATATCCTCCACTCCTCGGAGCAGTACCGGGCTTTGGTAATTTCCTGATATTCCCCCAGTTATCGTCACACAACATTAATGTAACATCGTCGGGCACCCTCATCCCCTGATCATAATAATCCTGAACTTCTTTATAAAGAGCCCACATCTGAGGTGTCAGTGAAGGATTTTTACCTGTAACTTCAGCAATTATTTTTCTTTGATCGGCAACTATCTTCTCAAGCAATGAAATGTTGGTTTCCGCGCTCATGGCCATATCTCCGTCACCCCTCATAGCCATATTGATTATAACTTCTCTGTCACCAATTCTCTTTACACCATCAGTCCAGAATTTCTGTAATTCTTCTTTGTTAGTTTCATAATTCCATGCCCCCTTACCGTCTTTCTTCCATTCAGCATGAGCTCGGTTCATTGGCTCATGATGAGAAGTACCGGTAACAATGCCCATTTCGTCAGCCAACAATGTATTTTGTGGATCATCGGTATTAAAACTTGCCCACCACATAGCAGGCCAAATATAATTACCTTTAAGTCGGAGAATTAATTCAAACACCTTTTCATAAAAGAAATGGTTAAAACCTCCGTATGAATGTACAGCCCATCGCCCTAGACCTGGCTCCTCATCGTTAAGAAAAATTCCTCTGTATTTTACTTTTGGCTCCCCAATATTATATCTTCCAGATTTTACATAGAGATTCGATTTTTTTACGACCGGCACATCTGCCCACCAATACCAGGGAGAAACCCCCATTTTAGATGAAACATCAAATAAACCATATATTGTTCCCCTCTTGTCGCTTCCAACAATTACGAGGGCTTTTTCTACATTAGGAAAAGGATTCTCAACCACTTGAATAAGTGAATTTTCCCACCTTCCGCGTATATCATTTACATCAATCTTTCCTGTCCTGATCAGCTGGTCGATTAAAGCACTTTTACCAATAGTACCAACAATAATCACTTGTTTTACAAGAGGAATAGCATCAAGTAACAGCCTTGAGTCATTTCCGGATACTAATCTTAAATCACCCTGAAAATATTCCGCAGCTTTTATTACGCCTGGATAATCATACGAGTTGACAACTATCGGTGCAGGTGTTCCCTTCTCTACAATTGTAAAAGCTGAAGTTTCCCTTTGCGAAATTACATAATTCGGAATTGCTTCTGATTTGACATCCCCTGCAAAAGAATAAAGTAAACCTATTGATACAAATAGTAAAGTTAAGAATGACTGTTTCAAAGCTATAAATCTGGTTTTCATCTCTAAAAAGGATTTAGTTAGTAAATAAGTCTAAACGATTTGCGTAAAAAAGATCATCAGTTTTATTTTGATACAAAATAGTAAAAAAATCTCTTTTGATGAATTTTTTTAAGACAATAAAAACTTATCTCCTCTTGATGTCTCTAACCAGTAATTGTATTGAAGTCTTTCCTTTGAAATCATTCTCAACAAGCGAATAACAAATGTCGAAAGGCAAGCCTGATTCTATTAAAGGAAACTTATCTGATTGAGAAAAAGCGATACCTGAGTATTTCATCGATGAGCTATTAGGTTCCACAAGCTCAAGTTTAATATGCCCTGAATTTTGTCCTACGAGTCGGCTTTTCCCAATATCCAAAACATCTTCGGTTGCAAAAACAGGGTTTGGATTATGTGGTCCGAAAGGTTCAAACTGCTTAATAACCCTCATTAATTTGGGAGTAATATCTGAAAGTTGAAGTTTAGCATCTACATCAATTGTCTGAACCGTTTGTTTTTTTGTAATGTTACGTTTCACAAATTCTTCAAACCTATCAGTAAACCTTTTAACATTTTCAAGTTTCAAAGTAAGCCCGGCGGCATACATATGACCTCCGTACGACTCAAGCAAATCACTACAATGATCAATTGCCTCGTAAAGATCGAAATCCTTAACAGATCTGGCAGAGCCGGTAGCCATACCGTTTGATTCAGTAAGAATTATAGTTGGACGATAAAACCAATCTGTCAGTCGGGATGCAACTATTCCAACTACCCCCTTATGCCAATCCTTGTTATAAAGAACAGTGGTGGTACGCTTGCTAAGCTCCTCATTATTAGTGATCATTTCAAGAGCTTCCTGAGTAATATCTCTGTCAAGTGATTTTCTGATTTCGTTGAATGAATTTATTTCCTCCCCCATTTCACCGGCAAGAAATAAATCGTCAGAAATCAATAAATGAACAGATTTTTTCCCATGCTCAATTCGGCCGGCAGCATTTAATCTCGGTCCAATTTTAAAAACAATATCGTTTATAGAAATTTCAGTATTTGCTATACCGGAATTTCTAATTAGTGTTTTTAATCCAATGCTAGGATCTGAATTTAATTTTTTTAATCCGTAATAAGCCAGAACTCTATTTTCACCGGTTACGGGAACAATATCAGAAGCAATGCTAACAACAACCAGATCAAGAAGATCGTAAAGTTTGAGCATTGGCTCTTCATATTTCATACAATAAGCCTGTAGAAATTTGAATCCAACTCCACAACCGGAAAGTTCTTTATAAGGATATTCACAGTCAGGCCTTTTAGGATCGAGAACTGCTACAGCTTCAGGAATTCTGTCGCTCGGATTATGATGGTCACAAATGATATAATCAAGATGCCGGGTACGGGCGTAAGCAATTTTTTCAAAAGCCTTAATTCCACAGTCAAGTACAATAACCAGTGAATAGTTATTATCAGCTGCGTATTCTATTGATTTAGGAGAGATACCGTATCCTTCAGAATAACGGTCAGGAATATAAAAACTAAGGGTTTTAATTTTATCTTTAAGAAAAAGGTAAATCATGGCCACTGATGTAGTACCGTCAACATCGTAGTCACCATAAATAAGCACTTTTTCTTGTCGTTCAATAGCTTGATGCAAACGTACTACTGCCTTATCCATATCCTTCATAAGAAAAGGATCGTGAAGGTCTGCTAGTCGCGGACGAAAAAAAGCTCTGGCATCATCGTAAGTTCTTATATTACGCTGAACCAAGAGGTTTGCAACGACCATATCGACACTGAGCTTAGCCGACAAGTGCTTTACATCATTCGAATCACCGGGTTGTTTTAAATTCCAGACCTTATCAATCATATATTAATGCGTGCACTTTGGGTTCAAAGATAACAAAACCACCCCCAACTAAAAACAATTTTAAATAAGCAGTCGAAACTTTTTTAATTCAATTTATTAACACTCTTGTTAACAGACATATATAATTAAATTTATTTTATTAATCAAGACAAACACGATGAGTTCATTAAACGGTTCCTAACAACTAATAAATCTGATTTCAGAAGCTATCAATTAGTATCCAAATAGTAACCATATTCGTACCACATTCGTACTTTCTCCCTTTATAATGGGAGAAAGTACGAATGTGGTACGAATATGGTATAGCTTTTCTTGCTTGCGGATATTCTAATGGCATATTATTGATGTTATAAAAACGTTTCCTATGTAGTGGTAAAGGCTCATTTTATACATTTCTTTTTATCTTTGCTCAGAATTTTTAAAAACCTTTTAACATGAGTATTCGGGAATTAAGCGAACAGGAAATAATACGCCGAGAATCGTTGTCTAAACTTCGTGCAATGGGTATCGACCCTTATCCTGCTAACGAGTATAAGATTTCTAATAGCTGTAAGGAATTAAAAGAAGGCTTCAATCCCGAAATCAATAATTTCCAGGATATTTCTGTAGCGGGTCGCTTAATGGGTCGCCGTATAATGGGTAAAGCATCTTTTGCCGAAATACAGGACGAGTCAGGGCGCATTCAGCTATATTTCAACCGGGATGAAATTTGTCCGGAGGAAGACAAAACAATGTACAACGATGTTTTCAAGAAATTACTTGACATTGGAGACATAATTGGAGTAAAAGGCTTTGTATTTGTAACTCAAATGGGCGAAACCTCAATACATGTCAAAGAATTTTCGATTTTGAGCAAATCATTACGTCCACTACCTGTTGTTAAGGAGAAAGATGGTCAAACATTTGATGCATTTACTGATCCTGAAATGAGATATAGGCAACGATATGTAGATCTGATTGTTAACCCACAAATACGTGAACATTTTAAAAACCGTACTAAGGTCATAAATACAATGAGGGAAATGTTCAACGAGAGAGGATATCTTGAAGTTGAAACTCCAATTTTGCAACCTATTCCTGGAGGAGCCACTGCACGTCCGTTTATTACTCATCATAATGCACTCGATATTCCTTTATACATGAGAATTGCCAATGAGCTTTATCTGAAAAGATTAATTGTTGGCGGTTACGAAGGGGTGTACGAATTTTCAAAAGATTTCAGAAACGAGGGGATGGACCGCACACATAATCCGGAGTTTACTGTTATGGAAATATATGTTGCCTACAAGGATTACAACTGGATGATGGATTTTACGGAAGAGATGATCGAGAAAATTGCCCTTGCGCTTCATGGAACAACTAAAATTCAATGTGGAGATAAGGAAATTGATTTCAAGCGTCCGTTTAAACGGATTACAATGCTCGATTCAATAAAAGAACATACAGGATTTGACATCAACGGAATGAATGAAGATCAGCTCAGAGATGTCTGCAAGAAGCTTGAAATACAGATTGATGACTGTATGGGCAAAGGAAAGATAATTGATGAGATTTTTGGTGAGAAGTGTGAAGGTTTTTACACACAGCCAACTTTTATTACTGATTATCCTAAGGAAATGTCACCTTTGTGTAAGAAACATCGTTCAAACCCTGATCTCACTGAAAGATTCGAGCTTATGGTTAACGGCAAAGAACTTTGTAACGCATATTCAGAATTAAACGATCCTATCGACCAGCTTGAACGTTTTCAGGAACAGCTTAAACTTTCAGAAAAGGGTGACAACGAAGCGATGTTTATTGACCTCGATTTTGTGAGGGCACTTGAATACGGGATGCCGCCAACATCAGGTATGGGTATAGGAATTGACAGACTTGTTATGCTGATGACTAATCAACAATCGATTCAGGATGTATTGTTCTTTCCTCAGATGAAACCTGAGAAAATTTCAACTGTTGATTCAAATGAAAAGTTCATAAACGCCGGTATTCCGGAGGAATGGATTGAACCTTTGAACAAAATGGGATACAAAACGCTCTCGAAATTGAAAGAGGTAGAAAAGCCTTCGAAGCTTCATCAGGAGATTTGCGGGTTCAATAAAAAGAATAAACTTGAAATTCCCAATCCGACAATAGAACAAGTGGCAAACTGGATTGAGAAAGCTTGATTAATTTAATCATAAGAGACCAAAAAAGTTCACAAAAAAGTAGAATTATTAAACCATTTAATACAATTAAACGACTACTTTTGGAATCTTAAAAATAATTGTTAAAAATTTTTAAATTTTAAATAGCTGATGCTAGTAAAGGTTTCGAACTTCATTCTAAAAAACAGGATATTATTAATCGTAATAGTTGCGATTTTTACTGCTTTCATGGGCTATTATGCTACGAAAGTTGCTCTTTCCTATGAATATACCACTCTTTTATCAGACAATAACAAAGAGAAAATTGAATACGACAATTTTAAAAAGTTATTCGGCGAAGACGGCAGTCTCTTTGTAATTGGGGTTAAAAATCCACAGATGTTTGAACTTGACCAATTCAACGAATGGTATGATTTAGGAGTAGAAATAGGCAAGATTGAAGGTGTGATGGGAGTTGTAAGTACTACAACCGGCGTAAACCTATACAAAAATCTAGAGACTCATCAATTTGATATCACCCCTATAGTAAAAAAGAGGCCATCGACACAAGCAGAAGTTGATAGCATAAAAACACTTTTCTTAGGACTCAAGTTTTACGAAGGATTGCTTTACAATCCTGAAAGTCAGACTACATTGATGGCCATCACCTTGGATAAAACCAAGATGAACAATAAGAGCAGAATCAAAATTTGCAATGAAGTTACAGCTGCTGCTGAGAAATTCAGAATAAATAACAATCTGGAAGTTCATTATTCTGGGATGCCATATATCGCAACAATTACAATGTCGAAAGTAAAAAGGGAGCTATTCCTTTTTGTAATTGGTAGTATAATAATTGCGGCATTCATAATGTACCTATTCTTCAGGTCGTTTAAAATTGTACTTAGTTCACTTTTAGTAGTTGGGATAAGCATAATTTGGGTGATGGGTACCCTTGCGCTGTTTGGATTCGAGATAACAATATTAACCGGAGTTATACCCTCGTTGGTAGTGATAATTGTGATTGAGAATTGTATTTACATTCTCAATAAATATCACTTTGAGTACGTAAGGCATGGTAACAAAAAGCAGGCTTTGCTCAATTCAATTCAAAGAATAGGATTTGCTTCATTGATGACTAATATGGCAACAGCATTAGGCTTTGGAGCTTTCATTATCATTCCTAATCAGATGCTGAGAGAATTTGGAATTGTCACTTCTATTAATGTTATGCTGCTTTATTTCCTAAGCATCATAATGTTACCAATAATTTTCAGTTACCTTGATCCTCCGTCCACTAAGAATGTCAAACATCTTGAGAATAAGATCTTTAAATCAATAATTGAAAAGATTGTTTTTCTTATTACCCACAGGAGAAAAGCCATTTACATAACTTCATTGGTACTGGTAGTAATTGGTGTTTTAGGTGTAAGCAAGATGAAGACATCGGGCAGGTCGACAGATGATTTTAAATCCAACGATCCTATTGCTATAGATTTAGCCTTTTTTGAAAAGAATTTTGGAGGGGTAATGCCATTTGAAATATCTGTTGACACAAAGAAGCCTAATGGAGTTTTAGCTCCTGCAACCCTATCAAGAATCAATCAACTGCAGGAAAAGATAAATGAGAACCCCAAATTCTCAAAGCCTTTGTCAATAGTAGAGTTGTTTAAATTCTCAAAACAAGCATTCTACAATGGGGATCCATCAAAATATACTTTGCCCAGTTCAATGGAAAGCAACTTTATATTAAGTTATCTTCCTATGGATGCAAGTTCTGAAACCAGTAGTTTGCTATATTCTTACATCGACAGTACAATGCAGACCACAAGGATAAGTTATCAGATGGCTGATGTAAGTACAAATGAGATGAACACGCTTCTGGAAACGATTTTGCCTCAAGTTGACAGTATTTTTGAAAAAGACAAATATGAAGTAATTGTAACCGGCAATAGTGTTGTTTTTGCAAAGGGAACCAACTTCCTCATTAAGCATCTTTTTGAAAGTGTGATTATTGCAATAATTTTGATTTCGTTGTTAATGGCACTTTTATTTTCATCGTTCAAGATGATACTAGTATCGATGATACCAAATATTATTCCTTTGGTAATTACAGCCGCGATAATGGGATTCACGGGAGTACCATTAAAACCTTCAACATTAATCATTTTTAGTGTCGGGTTGGGAATTTCAATTGATAATGCGATACAGTATTTGTCGCGATACCGGCATGAGTTAAAAGTGACGAACGGAAACATCAAGGAATCGGCCATAGGAGCATTGCATGAGGCAGGGTTCAGCATGATATATACGAGTATTGTACTTGTGTTAGGATTCAGTGTTTTTGTGTTTTCAAGCTTTGGCGGCACACAAGCGTTGGGTATCCTTATTTCAGTAACGCTGTTTATTGCGATGTTTTTCAATATATTGGTTCTTCCTTCATTGTTGCTCACCCTTGATAAAAGGATAGCCAGCAAGGCTTTTAATAAGCCGATAATAGAGATATATGATGGGGATGAGGATGAAGGAATAAGTAAAAATTAGCTATTTTGATATTTTAAATTAATCGATTAGAAATTTCGAAATTGTAAGTCTCTGGTCATTAGTATTACATTGCTTGTAGTATTCTGATATTAAGCGGGTTTAATAAACTCGCCATTGAAAAAGCCAACATTTCTAAATCGAATTCTTATATGCTTTTGCACTAATCTTGCTAAAAGATATATTTTTGCCGGCTGTATATCTATTACCGATTATTAATAAAACCCTTTTTTTAAATGAAAGCATTCGTTTTTCCCGGTCAGGGAGCCCAATATCCGGGAATGGGCAAAGATCTGTATGACAAATCACCAATAGCTAAAGATATTTTTGAAAAGTCAAATCAAATTTTAGGATTTGATATTTCTAAAATAATGTTCGAAGGAACACCCGAAGAACTTAAACAAACAAAAGTTACACAACCTGCCATCTTTATACATTCAGTTATTTTATCGAAAGTTTTGGGTGATAAATTCAATCCAGACATGACAGCCGGTCACTCTTTAGGAGAGTTCTCAGCTTTAGTAGCTGCCGGAGCGTTATCATTTGAAGACGGATTGACTCTTGTCTACAAAAGAGCAATGGCCATGCAAAAAGCATGTGAGGCTCAAGCCTCAACAATGGCTGCAATTGTAGGCATTGAAGATTCTATTGTCGAACAAGCTTGTTCTGAAACTGAGGGTATTGTTGTTGCAGCAAATTATAACTGTCCCGGTCAACTTGTAATATCCGGATCAATAGAAGCTGTAAATTCAGCCTGTGAACTTTTAAAATCGAGAGGAGCAAAACGAGCTCTTGTTTTGCCTGTTGGAGGAGCATTTCATTCTCCACTGATGGAACCTGCAAGGGAAGAATTAGCTGCAGCTATTGAAAATACAAATTTCAGCAAACCAATTTGTTCGGTGTATCAGAATTATGATGCAAAAGCACATGTTGAACCTGAAATAATCAAGGAAAACCTTATAGCACAATTAACATCACCAGTTCTTTGGACACAAACAGTTATCAATATGATTTCTGCCGGAGCTGATGAATTTACAGAATTGGGACCAGGCAAAGTATTGCAAGGTTTGGTGGGTAAAATTGACGGTACAGTCGCAACAAAAGGATACGACAAATTTCCTGAAGAATAGGTCGATTTAAACTTTCTTAATTGCATTTCTTACCCGTATAATATTATTAGCGGACAAATTTTAGTTAAATTCCTTTTCTTCCAAACTTTTAATTAGCTTTGCAGCATATTTCTGCTAATAATTCTATTGAATAGACCCTTCCTGAAGATCAAATCAAAAGAATATCTATGTCTGGGAATTATTAATTTTTTAATGTCCAAAAAAAAATTTAAGTAAAGTATGGGTAGATCACAAGAAACATCTAATAAAAAGGAAATCAGAAACAACAGAGAGAAAAAAAGAAAAGATAAAGCTCTAAAAAAAGTCGAAAGAAAAAGCAATAGCGTTAATGGCAATAACTTAAATGAAATGATTGCCTATGTAGATGAGAATGGCGTCATTTCTAACACCCCACCGGATCCAACAAAAAAAGTAGCTATCAAATCTGAAGATATTGAAATCAAGATACAGAAAAAGGATAAAAACAACCCTGAAGACCTTATCAAAAAAGGGATTGTTTCATTTTATAATGCATCAAAAGGATACGGTTTTATAAAGGAAATCGACACCCAAAGAAATATTTTTGTTCACGCAAACGGACTTACAGAACAAATCAAAGAGAACAATAGAGTTTCATTTGAAATAGATAAAGGCCCAAAAGGTTACGTAGCTAAAAATGTAAGAATCATTAGGTAATTTTGAATTTTAAGCCACTAATACCCCTAAACTTAAAACAATATTCAACTATCATTTTATCCTGAACCATTCGAATTCAGCAAAACCCATGCTATCTTGCATGTTAGGATTTAGGCAGAACAATCCTACTTTGGCACCAATCCATCGACCCTTAGATGCTTTTGCTGGTCTTCCTAAAAGGATGAATCTTTCGTTATCAAAACTATAACTAAACTGGTACATCCCTCCATTTTTAACTACAAGCCTAAAATAACATTCAGGCTTATCAATCTTTACATTACCGGTTTCAAAACCAGCTTCATCGCACCTATCATGAATACCTTCAAATGTTCTGATATAAAAAGCGCCTTGCGATTTAATGATAGAAATATACCCCCATGAATTTCCCATAACAACAAGTCCTGCTTGTTCTCCTTCAAGATCAGGATTAAAAGAAACCTTAGTAGTAACGGTAAATTCAGGAGCAGGGAACTTTTGCATTAAGAGATTTGGCACATACCAGAAATTTCCGTTCTGAGTAATATTTTTTACAGAGTTTAATCTTAAAATATCTTTCTTCTTGTCAAGAGAATACCATTCTTTTTGGAAATTTGCGTGCCACTGCCATTGAAGACCAATCTTTTCACCATCAAACTCATCTGAGGTCTGAGGTTGGATTTTTGGATATTCCTTACCCACATCGGGCTTTTTAAACTCGGCAATAGGCTCACCAATAGCATCATTGTTTTGATCTACACCAATCAGTGGCCATCCCCCACTCCATGACATTGGCTGTAAATGAACAATCCGTCCATACATATCTTTATCCTGGAAATGAATAAACCACCACTCACCTGATTCAAGCTCAAGTACACCACCCTGGTGCGGTCCATTAATATCAGTATTTCCGGAATGCAAGACCTCTTTAAATTCAAAAGGACCATAAATGTTTTGAGATCGAAGGACCGTTTGCCAACCATTTGTCACACCTCCAGCCGGAGCGAAGATATAATAATAACCATCTTTTTTAAGAAACTTTGGACCTTCGATGGTTGGCTGGTGTTTATCCCTGAATATTTCAATTCCGTTGTCTAGAATTTTCATTCCATCATTACTCATCTTGTGCAGATACAAAGCATTTCCACAGAGCTTACTTCTAACAAGATAAGCATTACCATCGTCATCCCACAGAGGGCATGGATCCTCCCAGTTATCGACTTTTACAATATGTTTTAGCGTCCATTTTTTTGAAGGATGATCAGCAGTCGCAACAAACAAACCATCATACGGAGTACAATTGAAACTGGAAGCAACCATATAGAAATCTTCCCCGACACTAATAACATCAGGATCTGAATAGTCAGCATAAATAATAGGATTTTTATAATTGCCATTACCAAGGTCAGGCGACCAAGGCTGTCCGAAAGAAACAAAAGAGAAAAACACCCCAATAAATGCTGCAATAAACTTAACAACCTTCATAAATACTAGATTAAGTATTCATTAATATCTAAGAATCCGAAGATCTGGCAAATAAATCACCAATTCATAGACTTTTCAAGCAATTTAAGATCAGGCACTTTAGCAGCAATAGTTTCTGACTCCAGAAATAAAGCATTCAGGTCACCCAGATTGATTTCAGAACCTTCTTTGATGAAAATCGGTATTTTATAAATAGGAGTTTCAACCTCTATAGTTTGTCCGCCCTCATATACTTTAGAATTATCCCAAGCATCTATCCACTTATTTCCAGCAGGAAGATAGCAAGAATGAGAAGTAACACCTTTCTCCCAAATTGTTGAGACGAGAATATCGGATCCGTACATATATGTTTGCCAGTCTTGCCAAGCTTTAGGCTGATCAGGATATTCCAAAAACAGAGGTCTTATAACAGGCATACCGCTTGAGTTTGCTTCCACAACATGATTGTGAGTATACTTAGCCAAAGAAGTATGAATTTTGGCATATAAACGCCAAACAGCAATAAGTTCACTGTCATAATTAGGTTGAGAGTCCATATCCCATGGAGCCCTGTCTTCAGTAGGTCCAAACTCCATTATTGGGCAAAAACAACCAAATGCGAGCCACCTTGCTGTAACTTCACGGTCAAGATCACCTTGCCAATAGCCGCCTATATCGGAGCCCCAAACAGGGAAACCAATAATTGCGCAACGCTGAGCGGCAATAATAGCAGCCCTCAGCCCTTCAGGTTCAGAACCAATATCACCTCCCCAAAATCCACTATACTTAGAACTACCGGTGTATCCTGCCCTCGGAATCAAGATAAAATCATCACCTCTGATCTTTTTGCAAGATTCATTGAAAGTTTTCACATATAAAACGGGAAAATCGTTTCTGACTTCTCTTGCCGTTCTGCCGTCGAAAAGAATTAAATCGTTAGTTTCCGGAACGAGTTCTTCTGCTCTGTCAAGCTTGAAGCCATCAACTCCTTGATTTAAAAGTTTCTCTATTCCTTTTTCCTGTAGCCATTTGCATGTCAATGGATTAGTAAAGTCCATTAAAGCAACATTTTGAGAATTGATATCACCGTGAGTGCCCTTAATTGGTTGTGAAAGCCCCAAATTATGAGCTTCAAAACGCATTTCACCTGTAACCCATGGTGCAACCCAAAGTAAAAACCTCATATCGTTGTTATGTAGCCAAGCTATCATTTCTTGAGCATTTGGCAAACGAGCAGGATCCCAATCAAAATCGGCATATCCATGAAGTCCTTTTGCCCAAGGTCTATCGACCCAGTAAACTCCACAAGGAATATCAAGAGCTTGCATCATAAGAACATCCTCAACCAGCATACTGTTATAAGGAGAAGTTACAGGAGTTCCATCGTAGTATGTTTTTCTATTTTCATGATTATCTCTCCATCTCCAGGGGAGGAAGGCCCATTCAGGAGGAACAATTGTAGGACCAACATATAGAGAATGAGCTTTTACAATTTCAGCAGGATTATTTGAAGTATAAATAATGCCTTCAAGTTTCTTACCTTCAAAAGAAATCTTTACTAAATCGGGTGATGACTTACAAAAGTCGTAATGTCCGGGCCATGTTCCTTCGGTAAAAATACCATATCCGTTAGAAGAAATATAAAAGGGAGTATATAATGAAACAGTTGGTTTAACAAACATATCAACTGATTCACCTCTAAGGTTCATAGCAGTTTTGATACCTTTCTTCCATGACTCAGTTTGAACACCATCAACAACCCTTTCAAAAAGACCTGTAAAAAACTCATCGGGAGAAGCAGAAATAGATATTCCCCATCCAATTATGTCATTATCAGGTATAGCTGTAAAAGAGTAATCATATTTTGAATCAACTTCTTTTAATGAAATTGAAACCTCCCGATTATCAATTACCCAGATTGCTGAGAATTCATTTTCAGCGGTTTTAATTTTTGTAGGTTTCCCTGAAATAAATTGCTTTCCAGAAATAGTTTCAAAATAAATTGCCCCTTGATTTAATTCGGAAGATTTAATTTCAAGTGGGAACTTCGTATTATCGTCATATAATCTTATCGAGACAAAGTTGTTTTCTCCGTTGTAACTTATATCTGCAATTTTATTGCTGTTACAAGAAAATAAAGTAAACAACACAATTACAAATACTAGTGTCAGATTGAGATTCTTAGACTTCATAATTTTAGGTTTTTTTAAGAATTACAAAATACAAAAACTATTAAAAAAAAGGAAGTTAAATGATTGAAAACGCGAATTAAAGAGGTTTCTAATCAAAAACGTCAGGGAAGTTTTCGAATCTTACATCCCATTTCTCCTGGAAGGCATTTTTTTGACATAAAAAAGCCACTGCAGACAAAAGAGATCCATTTCCGGGTAAATATATCCTAAGTGATTCATCCTGATAATTGTGCCCATTGAGCAAATACTTGTTCTTGGGAGTATCCATTAATAAAATGTCAGTAGCTTGCTTATAACGTCCCAAGGAAGCAGCACACATTGCCATCATTGGGAAATCCCACCCCCAGCATGTTTCAAAGTTCCAGCTTTCAATTATTTTATCTAAGGAGTTTCCCATTATCTTCTTATCAACGAAATCATTATAAGGAATTAATCCGCATATTCCAGTTACGATAGGGTGATCGGACAAATAACGTGGATTTATGTATGAATCATTCGCATTCTCAGAAAAAAGGTAAAGAGAATCGGCAACAGGTAATGAAGAAATATTATCTATCACATGCTGCCATTTTTCATCAACTTCAAGCCCAAGTATATTTCTATATTCCAGAGCCTTAGCCAATGCCCATCTCCAATATACTAATTCAAAAACAGGGTTAATAGTAGTTTCCGGATTAAAACTTTCCTGAGCAGGAATAAGAGCAGGTCCTAAAAAGTATCTGTTTTCAATTGAATCAAAACGTGAGTAAGAAGACATAAAATCAGCAGTTGGTTCAATTATTGAGAAATACTTTTTCAATACAGAGGTATCTTTACCATGATAATTATAAAGCATATCGGTAAAGTAAATAATATGAGGTTGTTGCCAAATCAGAAATGTTCCAATATTACTAGGGCTTTCGTTACCTTCAGGATCAGTCATCTTAGGCCAACGCACGCCATGATATCCCTGTTTAATGGCGGTTGATCGGGCTTTCTCCACAATATTGAAATAATAATCAAGTTGTTTTTCCATTAACTCAGCTCTTCCCCAAGAAATAAAATGAGCAGTATTCCACCAATGCATTTCAAGATGAAATTTTCCATACCAGCTATTATATGTAAGACCTGTCTCCTGAGGGGGTAAAGAACCACTGCTTTGAATCTTAGTTAAATATTGCGAAAGAACAACCCTTCTCTCAAGCTCATAAGCCGAAGAATCATTACAATTTGAGAAATCGACAGCAGCCCCACTTTCCCAGAAACTTCTCATTATCTCCTTGCTATTTGATAATGTTTCTTTAAAAACAGGCAAAGAACTTCCGTTTAAAGATTCTGAAAAATGGCAAGTGATTTCAAATTCATCAATTCCAGGAGATGGGGAAACTAAGAAAGCGTTCTTTCTTTCTTCGATTATTTTAGATTTCACATTCCACTCAAGCTTGGAAAAATAAGTAAATGAATCGAGCTGTCTTTGTATTGTGACTCCTGAATCTGACACGTTTAATAAAGATGAACTATAAACATCGTCATTAATAACAGAGTACCCTGGATTAAATTTATTAAAAGCAGGAAAAGGAAATCTTATTTTGATTTTTAATTTTTCATTCTTTAAAAGTTCAGATTTTATATGAAAAGAAATTATATCAGAATCCTGATGGCAGACACTTATAACATTAACAGGTATATTCTCATACTTAAAGTTTGACTCAAGTATCCCTGTCCAAATGTCCAATTTCTGGTAAATATCAGATATTTTGGATATTGAAAGGGAATCTTCATCAACGAATTCAAGCCCGATAAATCCAAGATGAATACGATGAGGATTTTGACGAAGCCATTCACTCGCATTAAATTTTCTTGATCCTTCATTTTGGGAAAATTGATAAACGTATGAGACAGAATCATCTCCTGACCAGTAAGTCTTAGCAACATCTTCAAGCGAATAATTATTCCTATTTGGGAAAGAATGCCACCCCCATTGCGACATTGTACCTAAAGAAATTCCATTCTGGTAATATTCAGGAAAAGATTGCATTCCGGTAAAATCTGCAGTATAGGCAAATTCGCCATTACCAATAGAAAGAGAGTTTAGTGGATTAAAATCTTCAACCACGATGTTGTGTCTGTTGACAAGTTTAAAGCGGTCAATTTTGTAATCTTTCTTAAAAGTCTGACAAGATGTAAGAATAATAAGAAAAAAAGGAATCCAAAGCTTAGACATGAAAATCATTGTTTTTTGAGGATAGAAATAAGTTCAAATAACTCCCATTCAAGAATATCGTTAAACTCTTTTTTTGTGGGATTAATCAAGTAAACTTCCTCTTTAATATCAATAGTATCAACTTCAACAACCCTCTTTAAAGTATTAATGGATCTTTCGTCGCCATTAATCATGTATAAAGCTAGTTTATCTTCATAAAAGCTAGCCATATAAACATCGTAATATAGTTTCTCTTTGAAAGTGGCAAAATAGAAATCACGATAATTCTTGATCAAAAATTCATTTGAATCAGGAGATTGGGTTGTCAATAAAAATTTGTCGCTATTCACAACAATTGAATCCCTAAAAACCTTTACATCCAAAGTTGAATCAGAATACTCCCCAATCATCTCCTTTGGTATAAATTTTATAGTCCTCCCGTTAACAGGTTGGGGAGACACAAAATATACCTTTGCACAAGAGGAAGAAATAAAAAGAATTAAAAGCGCAAAAAGAAGGGTTTTCATATTCCAAAAATTAGTGTGATACTAATTTAGGAATAATTTTTAAACCTCCCATGTATTTCCACTACGCAGCAATTCGTCAACGCAAGAAAATTTCCTTTTTGATTGAACTTCTTTTATTTGATTGTACATTTCCTGGTCGTAAACGTAGTTTTTTGTGGCACATATTACGCCAAAAGCAACAGGCAGATCAGGCAGACACATATCCACTAGTTCAAAATGAAGGTAATTATCCGGTGATTTAGCGTCATGAACTAGAATATCATCAATAGAGTAAGCATCTTGTCCAATTGTAACAGCTTTTAATTTCCCATTTTCAAGAACAAGACCTTTATCCTTATTTACTCCAAAAATCATCTTTTCACCATGTTTTAAATAGATCTGACGATCTTCCCTATTTTCGGCTTTAGTAATTTCCTCATGAATACCACTATTGAAAATCACACAGTTTTGAAGGACTTCAACAATAGATGTACCTTCATGCAATGCGGCCTCTTTGAATATTTCCTGGCTCATTTTCAGGTTTCCGTCAATTGAACGTGCAAAAAAGCTACCTCTAGCCCCAAGAGTTAGCAGTCCTGGGCTAAATGGGTCTTCCACAGTTCCAAAGGGAGAAGATTTAGTTTTAAACCCTCTATCAGTTGTAGGAGAATACTGTCCTTTCGTAAGACCGTATATTTTATTATTAAAAAGAATTACGTTAATGTCCACATTTCTCCTTATCATATGGATAAAATGGTTTCCTCCGATAGCAAGAGCGTCTCCATCACCTGTGATCTGCCATACATGTAATTTAGGGTTTGCACATTTCACTCCGGTAGCAATAGCAGAAGCTCTTCCATGTATGGTATGGAATCCGAAAGTATTCATATAATAAGGAAGACGGGAAGAGCAACCTATGCCAGAAATAACGGCATAATCAGCTTTTCTTTTCCCAAGGTCGGCCATTGTTTTCTGAATAGCATTAAGAATGGCGTGGTCTCCACAACCGGGGCACCAGCGTACTTCACTTGAACTTTTAAAATCTTTTATATCGTATTTATAATCAGCCATTATTTGCCCTCCAGAATTTTAAATGCATTATTTTTAATCTCTTCAACAGAGAAAGGTAATCCCTGAACTTTATTATATTGCAGATAGCTGAACTGAGGAAGTTTATTGCGCAGATAAGCAGCAAACTGTCCAAGGTTCAATTCACAAACAACAATCTTTTTATATTTTGAAAATATATCAGCAGTGTTAGCAGGAAGTGGGTTTATGTAGTTAAAATGAGCCAGTCCGACTGATTTACCTTCAGCATCAAGTTCTTTAACAGCACTTACAAGATGTCCGAATGTACCTCCCCAGCCAACAATAAGCAAATCGCCTTGAGAGCAACCGTAGGTTTCCAGGTCAGGAATCATATCAACAATACGTTCGACCTTTTCTTCTCTCTGCTTACACATCAATTCGTGATTTTCAGGAACATGGCTCACACCACCGTTTTCATCCTTTTCAAGACCACCAATACGGTGTTCGAAACCTTCCATTCCCGGTACAGCCCATTCTCTCGCAAGAGTTTCAAGGTTTCTTTTGTATGGAATAAAAGAAGAACTGTCTTTAGCCTTATTAACAATTATTTCAGGCATTTCTGATAAAGAAGGAATTTTCCAAGGTTCGCTACCATTTCCCAGAAACCCATCAGTAAGAAGAATTACAGGAGTCATTCTTTCGATAGAAATTTTTGCAGACATATATGCATAATGGAAACAATCGCTTGGAGAGCTAGCGGCCAGAACAGCCACCGGACTTTCACCATTTCTGCCATATAATGCTTGAAGCAGGTCGGCCTGTTCGGTTTTAGTAGGCAATCCGGTTGACGGTCCTCCTCTCTGAACATTAACAACAACCAGAGGAAGTTCAGCCATTACAGCAAGTCCGATAGCTTCACTTTTTAAAGCCAAACCGGGACCTGAAGTAGAAGTAACAGCAAGGTCTCCTGCAAAAGAAGCTCCAATTGCTGAACAAATGCCTGCTATTTCGTCTTCAGCCTGAAAGCTTTTAACGCCAAGGTCTTTTCTTTCAGAAATAGCGTGAAGGATATCAGTAGCAGGAGTAATAGGGTAAGATCCAAGGAATAACTCCAGACCTGCTTTTTCTGCAGCAGCAACGAGTCCCCAGGCAGTAGCAGTGTTGCCGTTGATAGTACGGTACAAACCTTTTTCAATATCAGCAGCGGGCACAAAATACTGAGGAGTTTCATGTTGCATATTCATCCCGTAATTATACCCTGCCTTTAGAACATTAACGTTTGATTCAAAAACAGAAGGTTTTTTTCCAAATTTTGATTTAAGAGCATCTTCAATTACCTCTATCGGGTGATTAAACATCCAGCTAATAAGACCAAGAGCAAACATGTTTTTGCTTCTTAAGACAGCTTTATTATCCAATTCTGAATCAATCAAAGCTTCTTTAGTAAGAGAAGTAACTGGAACAGGAATTTTTACAAAATCAATAAGATTCAATTCAGTAAAAGGGTCATCTGTAGCAAACTTAGCCTTTCTGAAATTTTTCTCGTTGAAAGAATCAGAATCGTAAATAATCGTTGCCTGAGGCATTAAAAATTTAGCATTAGCCTTAACAGCTGCGGGATTCATCGCAACCAGCACATGAGCTTTGTCGCCCGGTGTTGTTATTTCCTTTTTGCCAAAATGAACCTGAAATCCTGAAACTCCGCCAACAGTACCTTGCGGAGCTCTAATTTCAGAAGGATAATCAGGGAAAGTTGAAATATCGTTACCGCTAAGGGCTGATGCATCAGAAAATAAAGTACCTGTCAACTGCATCCCGTCGCCGGAATCACCCGAGAAGCGAATAGTTACCTCATCGAGTTCGATCACTTTTGAATCTTTGATCATAGAAGTTCTCCTAATAAATTTGTGCTGAAAAATAAGTTATAAAAAATACCATTAAAAATACATTCGTCATTAAAAAAACATGACTTTTGTTAGGTTTTTGAATAAACAAAAATAGCTAAGAACTTCGAAAAACCAAGTTTGAATTGTTGTTATATACTATAAAAAGATTTTTTTAACTTTCATTTCATAATAAAAATGTACAAATGATAAAAAAACTGCTTTCTTTTGTATTGAAAAATCAACAAAAAGACAGACAAAAAATATGGCAATAATAATTCCTTTAAACGGCAAAACTCCCATCATTGGAAATAACTGTTTTTTAGCTGAAAATTCAGCAATAATAGGAGATGTAGAAATGGGTGATAACTGCAGTATTTGGTTTAGTGCAGTAATAAGAGGGGATGTTCATTATATTAAAATTGGGAATAACGTTAACATACAGGATGGAGCTGTAATACATGCGACCTATAAAAAGTCGCCAACAAACATTGGCAACAACGTTTCGATTGCTCATGGCGCTATTGTACATGGATGTACGATTCATGATTATGTACTGATAGGAATGAATGCAGTAGTACTGGATAATGCAGTAATCGAAAGCAATTCGATAGTAGCAGCAGGGGCTGTAGTTACAAAGGGTACAGTAGTAGAATCAGGGAGTGTATATGCAGGATCACCTGCTAAAAAGATAAAAGATATAAGCCCTGAACTACTTAAGGGAGAAGTAGAAAGGATAGTTAATAATTATGGAATGTACGCAAGTTGGTATAAAAAATGATTCAACAAAAAACAATATATCTACCTAATTATAAACGGGGTTTTCATCTCATTACTGATATAATTGAGAAAGAAACTGGTGATTTACCCTCAACCGGGATGCTATATCTTTGTTTACAACACACTTCTGCTGGCTTAACGTTAAATGAAAATGCAGATCCTGATGTAAGGATTGATTTTGAGAACTTCATTAATAAACTCATACCTGAGAACCATTCAGTTTATACCCATATACTTGAGGGTTCAGATGATATGCCAGCCCATATAAAATCATCAATATTCGGAGTATCATTAACCATACCGATAACAAACCACTGTTTGGGTTTAGGCACCTGGCAGGGCATTTATTTATGCGAATTCAGGCATAGGGGCGGACCAAGGAAAATTATTGCAACAATTTTATCTTAAGAATGTTATAATTGAAATAATTGAAATAAAAATTGTAAATTATGCTGATATATCATTTATCATTTTTACACTGAAATAAATTAAGAAAAAAAAATATAAACGCTATTAAATCAAAGTACTATGATTAAAAAAATTTCCCTGTTAATCATACCCATAATAATTTCTTTATCGCTTCATGCAGAAAAGGGGCTTGGTGTGGGAGTGAAAGTATCTACAATAGGCATTGGAGGTGATGTTTGTCTAGGGCTCAACAAGAATATGGACATCAGGTTGGGATTTGATATGATGGGATTTAATTACGATTTTACTTTCAAGGAATCAGGAATTAAATATGACGCAAATGCCGGTATAAAAACCGGAAGTATCACTGCCCTATTCGATTATTACCTAACAAAATCAATCTTCGTAGCTGGGGGTATTGGATATAACATGTTTAATGCCAATATAAAAGGTCAGGCCATAGGAGGTCTTCCTTATGGAGACATAACAATTAGCGAAGACAAGATTGGTAGTTTCAATTTTGATATTTGGCCGGGAACTAAAATATCACCATATCTTGGAATAGGTTTCGGAAGAGCACTTGGAAAAGAAAAAAGTCTTGCATTTGCCTTTGAAATCGGAACATATTATCAAGGATCACCTGATATAAGCATACAATCTACCGGACTTCTAGCGCCTACTTCCGATCCGGAATTAGGGCAAGAATCATATCTTGAAAGCCAGATAAGTCAGTACTATTTATATCCGGTTTTAAAACTGAGTTTGTCATACAGATTATTTAAATTTTAACAAGAAAGATATGAAAACAAAAATATTTAAGTGGACAATCGGCATTTCCTTAATATTAATGTTGGTGATTATTGGAAACAGCTGTAGCGATTTGTTTCAAAATCCTTTGAAAGACAAAAAGACGGGGAACGAAGTAACAGCATTGTTGATAGATTTGAATTTTTTTGAAGTAAAGTTTAAGATTCACATTCTTGATGCTGAAACCGAAGAATACATAGAAGGAAATGATGTTAATGTTTTTATTTCCGGTAATAGTGCTTCAAATGTTGTAAATTTTAATGGAGAAAAGAAAAGTTCATTTACGACTTCTTCAGGATATCTTGAGCTAACTTATGATCCAAACGTTGAAGTATCGATAAGCAATCCTATAAAATTTGAAGTTCAGGCAACTTCAGATACATATTTTTCATTCCCGACAGAAGTTAATGTAAGAGAAAAGGGTAATGAGGACATATTCATTTACGCTTTCAAAGTCACAAACGACAAGTCAGCTTCTATCGCTGCTGATCCATTTACAATGGAATTTGCTCCTTCTTCAGGGTTGACAAAACTTTCTTTGTCTGAGAGTTCACTACGGTTAATTTCCAGCAATTATCCAGCCTATGATGTATGGAGTGTTTACAGAAACACCTCTGCAGGTGACTTAACTGCAAAAAACTTCAATGGAGATGTCAATCTCTATAATGAATGGGGGTTTCATTACTACTCTATGTCTAATCAATCAGATAAGAGCAATGGAGATGCCCTAAAATCTAAAAACTTCACTGGTGCTAACTACATAATCCCTGCTCTTCTTAAAAGAAACGGATTAAGCAAATGTGATAATGGGATAAGAGTTAATTACTCAAAAACAGGAGGAACCATAGGTACAACTGCAATAAAATACCAATTAACACTCTCGGATAACACATATAAGAAAGGTTTGCACAGTGGCTCTACACCATTTTCAAAAACTTTAAATCATTTTTATTATCCAACAGCAAGCCCATCCGGAGTTCTTGAGCTTAATGGGGATATGCAGTTTGAAGTGAATCCTAAAAGTATAAATATCGAAAATGTATGTAATTCCAGTGAAATAAATGTTACCCTTACTCCAATTACAGGATTGACTCATTGTAAGTTCACATATATCATAACATGTGAAAACGGAAATACAATAGGAGCAGCTATTACATATAATCTTCAGATACGAGAGCATGGCAGTCAAGCTAGTTGGTCTTGGGCTGAAACAAAAGGAGGCTTTTGTGAATTATGGTTGAAGAAGAATACTAATTATGACATAAGATTTAACTGGGAAGGAGAATGGAATGAGTTTTCAATAACAACGGATTTTGATAATATTGAATCATTTATTGCATCACAAGGAGAAGGTAAATATTCATTCTTCCCTTCGTCGGATAATCCGAAAGGTCTGAAAGTTACAAATTACGCTGACACTTTATTAACAATAAATGCCAATGTCCAGATTACAGGAGCATTTTGCGATAGTTTCCAATTTTAATTTCATTTTAAGTTAAGATTTATACTTAAAAAAACAGTTTTATTTTCATTTTAAAAAAATATTTACATATTTGCAGAAAATTGATAGTTACAAATGATTTTAAACAACAACATATCG
>CAYMTR010000016.1:5395-56181 GCA_964393405.1 uncultured Prolixibacteraceae bacterium | reverse complement strand
TTAAGGGAGAAAGGACGAATGTGGTACGAATGTGGTATTGCTCAATTCCCTATTTAATTAATGTTTGATTATAGAATAATCAACGAGTATGTAGTTGTAAAAATTCAAGTTGGTAAGTGTATTTCCGGGCTCACTCCCTGATAATCTTTATCAATCCTGATACCCCAAGCTTGATTATGCTTGAAGGGGCAGGATTAGTTGCCTCATCCTGCCTGTATTTTACTATGTAGTCTGCTTTTGATTTTATTTCTTCTGATATTTCACTGAAGTTCTGAGGTGAAGATTGACCGCTTATATTGGCTGAGGTTGATACCAATGGCTTCCTGAATCTTTGTAAAAGTTTGGTAGTGAAGGCTTCTTTTGTTATTCTGATGCCAATGCTTCCGTCTTCGGCGATAAGGTTCTTTGGCAGATTTTTTGCTTTGTCGTATATTATAGTTGTTGGCTTTACGGCGAACTCTATCAGATCCCAAGCCACCTCAGGCATTTCATCAATATATGACAGTATGAAATTTGGGTTTTCAAGAAGCACAAGCATGCTTTTCGAATCTTCACGCTGCTTTATTTCATATACCCGTTTTACTGCTTCGGCATTTGTAGCATCACACCCGATTCCCCAAATTGTGTCTGTTGGATAAAGAATTATTCCTCCGTCCTTAAGCACCTTCAGGGCATTTACAACATCTTCGTCGAATGACTCCATTTTTTAGACCGTAAACGAAGGGAGATTTTTATAATCTATTGTAGCAAAGTAATCATCAAGTGTTTCTGCCCTCCTGATCATAGTTACATCACCATCTTCACGGAGCAGCAACTCTGCCGAGCGGAGCTTCCCATTGTAATTGAAACCCATCGAATGTCCATGGGCACCTGTATCGTGAATCACTAAGATGTCGCCGACATTTATTTCCGGCAAAAGACGGTTTATAGCGAATTTATCGTTGTTCTCGCATAGCGAACCAGTAACATCGTAAAGATATTTGTGTGGCTGTTCTACTTTGCCAAGTACTGTAATGTGGTGATATGCACCATATAACGCCGGACGCATAAGATTGGCCATGTTTGAATCAAGCCCAGCATATTTTTTGTATGTTTCTTTGAGGTGAAGAACTTTCGAAACAAGGTAGCCAAAAGGTCCTGTGATTGCCCTTCCAGATTCAAAGTATATCTTCAAAGGAGCAAGATCGTTTGCTACTATTAGTCTTTCGTATAGTTCCTTTATTCCTTCACCTACTTTCTTCAGGTCGACAGGCTTATGCTCGCTTTTGTAAGGTATGCCTATGCCACCGCCAAGATTTGCAAATTCAAATTTGATGCCTGTCTCTTTGTTAATGTCAATGATGGTATCAAAAACTATTTCGGCTGTCTCAATAAAATAATCGGAATCGAGCTCGTTTGAGGCTACCATAGTGTGTATGCCAAAACGTTTTACGCCTTTGGCAATAAGCATTTTATAGCCTTCAATCATTTGTTCTCTCGTGAAACCGTATTTCGAATCTTCAGGGTTTCCTATAATTGTATTGCCATTTTTTAAGGCTCCCGGGTTATATCGTAAACAAACAAGTTCGGGCAATCCCATCCTTTTGTCGATGTAATCAATATGGGTAATATCGTCGAGGTTTAAAATTGCACCAAGTTCAAGTGCCTTTTGATATTCTTCGGCAGGGGTGTCGTTTGAAGTGAACATTATCTCTTCTCCCCTCATACCAAGCTTTTCAGCAATTACAAGCTCTGCCATCGAGCTGCAATCTATTCCAAAACCTTGGTTTCTTAATATCTTCATCAGATAAGGATTGGGACATGCTTTTATAGCATAGAACTCCTTAAAGCCATTGTTCCAATCGAAACAACTATTGAAATACTTCGCATATTCGATAATCCCTTTTTCGTCATAGATATGAAACGGTGTTGGGTACTTCTCGATTATCTCTTCAATCCTTTCTTTTGTGAAGGGCAGGCTCTTTCCTTTCATAAGTATATTTTTTGTTTTTTATTTTCTAATTTAACTCACATGTCTGATTTTGGCTAACACCTATTTTCAGCAAACATATTCGTCTCAAAGCTTGAAAATATTAAGGTTAATGGTTCGCAAATATATATAACAACTTGTTTATTTAGAATTATTCTTAAATAGAAATTAAAAAAGTAAGGAATAATTAATAAACAAAGGTTCAAATACTATCATTTTATAAAAGGGCGTATTCGATACGCCCCTACGAGGTTGTGATGAAGCAAATTAGCACAATCCAATCCCCTCCTTGGAGGGGCAGGGGTAGGTTAACTTTTTAAGTAAAGATATCCTTATTTTTTAATCCACAGAATTGATGAATTAATTTACAATTTAACACAGAATTGATATTTTTTTATATTTGTTGCGCTTGAATTTTAAAAATATTAAAACTTTTGATATGGCTTCTGTCAATGAAAATTATCTGAAATTACAGTCAGGGTATTTGTTTCCCGAAATAGGTCGAAGGATTAAAGCTTTTTGCGATGCAAATCCCGATAAGAAAGTAATTAGAATGGGAATTGGCGATGTAACACGCCCATTGACACCGTCTGTAGTAAAAGCTTTTCATGAAGGGGTGGATGAGATGGCCAACGCTGCTACATTCAAAGGTTACGGTCCTGAACAGGGATATGGCTTCCTTCGCGAAGCTATTGCTCTGAATGATTATCAGTTGCGGGGTGCAGATATAAAAGCTGATGATATTTTTATCTCCGATGGTTCAAAATGCGATAATGGTAATATTCAGGAGATTTTTGGCAGCGATAATATCATTGCAGTTGGCGACCCGGTTTATCCTGTGTATGTTGATACAACAGTAATGTCGGGAAAAACTGGTTCGTGTAATGCCAATGGTTATTATAGCGGTATTGTTTATATGCCCTGTACTGAAGAAAATGGGTTTATTCCCCAGCTCCCAAAAGAAAAAGTAGACCTTATATTTCTGTGCTATCCCAATAATCCAACCGGAACAGTAGCCACCAAGGACGAACTAAAGAAATGGGTCGATTATGCTAATGAAAATAATAGTGTTATCTTCTACGACGCAGCATATCAGGCATATATCACTGATCCTTCAATTCCAAGGTCTATCTATGAGGTAGAAGGGGCTAAGAATTGTGCAATTGAGTTCAGAAGTTTTTCAAAAACAGCAGGTTTTACAGGTACCCGTTGTGCTTTTATTGTTATTCCCGATGAAGTTAAAGCATTTGATAAATCAGGCAATTCTTATTCATTAAAACCACTCTGGAATCGCAGGCATACAACTAAGTTCAACGGTGTGTCGTATCCTGTTCAAAAGGCTGCTGCAGCTATTTATACTGAGGAAGGAAAAAAGGAAACAGCTGAAGTTATTGCTTATTATCTTGAAAATGCAAGGATAATGCGTGACAGCTTACAGAAAGCAGGTTATAGGGTTTTTGGAGGAATAAATGCTCCCTATGTGTGGGTGCAGACAAAAAATAATATGAAATCGTGGGATTTCTTCGATTATCTTCTTAGTATAGCAAATGTAGCAGGAACACCCGGCTCAGGCTTTGGTCCTTCAGGAGAAGGTTACTTCCGTTTTTCCGCTTTTGCCGAAAGGGCGAATGTGCTTGAGGCTATGGAAAGGATTATTAATCTGAAGTAATACTGTTGTGCTTCAACTTTCAATTGTTAAAAATTGTTAAAATTTGTTACTATTTATCGACCTTCACGACAAATAAATTACTTTTGGAATCAAGAGATTTAATTTGATGGTGAAAAGAAAAATATTGATCCTACTTCTAATACTCGGTCTATCGTTTGCCTTAAAGGCACAGGTTATTGATTTATATATGGTTAGTATTAAGGCCAGGGTGACCGGCGCTGATACAGGCGACCCTTTACCATATGCTCATGTAATTTATCCTAATGTTCACGGTGGTACAACTACCAATATTGACGGATATTTTTCAATATCAATGCTTAATGAAGATACTCTCATTATAAGGTCAATAGGTTATACTGATTATAAATTCACTGTAAAGGAGTTTCCCCCACTGCCACTATATGAAGTCAGGATGCAGCCAACGAGGTATTTGCTAAAAGAAATAACTGTAACTGAGGATCTGAACATGAGAGAGAGGCTCGGGCTTCCTGAATCAAAATCTATCGATGTTCCTGTTGAACTCAGGGGTGATGCTTTTAATGAGAAACCAAATTTTTTGCAGTCAATTCTTTCTCCAGCCTCGTTTCTACAATATCATCTCGATAGAGGTGAAAAAGAGAAACGAAAAACTATTGTAGCTATCCAAGATGAAAAGCAATGGCTGCAGTTTTCAACACACTATAACCTTGACAAAATCACTAAGCTTACAGGGCTTTCAGGTGATGAGGCCGATGAGTTTATGATCTATTGTAACCTAAATAACCGTTTACCCTATTTTGCCAGCGAAATGGAAATTGATTTTCAGATACTCGATTTCTTTTTTAAGTATAAAAAGGAAAGGGAAGAGTCTGGTAATATTGCCAAGGATTCGATTAAGTGGGAGTAAGTGGTTGTGGATCAAGATAGAAAGACTAGGCACAAGTATCAAGACACAAAACTAATTTCTGCAAAATTGAGAGATTTGTCAAATGTCCACTATCTAATCTTGGTACTTGATACCTGATACTTGATACCATTTTTTATTATTGAAGGCATGAATGCAGAAAGTTTTAAAGCCAATAGGGAATAAACAAAATTAAATAAATCATTCCAAAAACTAATCAGAATACTACTTTGTAATTAGGTTGATATTATAACATAGACCTAATATATCGAACCTTGGTTAAAAGTCAATTGAGCACCAAGTTTTACTTCGAAACAACCAGTGTTACTTAAATCGATATTTGCATTATTCAAAATTAATGATCCAGATTGAATGCTTATATTGCAGTTTTGAATTGTTGAATTATTTAAAATAACAGAAGAATTCTGTTGGACAATTAAGTCAAGGGTTGAATTTGTATGAGGAGAATGTATATTCGAATTAGTTGAAATAAAACTAGAATTTCCAGTAACCAGAATGTCTGCTTCACTGGGAATAATCAATTCATTTGAAAGTTGAAATAGTGAACCATTAAATATGCTTATTCCTCTATAAATTCTTCGACTATCGGTCCAAGTCGTATTCATTCCCAACGGAATTGGTGTTTGTGAATAAGTATTTTCAGTGACATATCTTCTCAAACTTGTTAATGATAGTGCGTGATGAATTGTTGCAATTTCATATGGGCTTATAAAATGACCACTTCCACAATCATTATTCATCATTAAATGTTTGAAACAATAACAATTATTTGGAGATGTATGCATCAAATTTAATGAATGACCTAATTCGTGAGCTAAAAATCTACCTTGCTTTAACCAATTATATGCTTCAGTTTCAGAAGGGGGATTAGCACTCAATTTTGGATCATTCATAATGTTATTCGCAACACAATTCATCATCCAATAATATTTGATAAATTCATTTCTCATATGAACACTCTGATTAAAATTAAAGTTTGAATTATCAGGGAATTGAGAACATGATATTGATTGGAATGTTATACTATCAGTAAACTGACAATGTTGATTTATTACTATATCATTATAAGACGGTTCATCTTCAGTATAAAAAATATTTAATCGAGGAACTGAACTGTTTTGAGCTAATTGATTATTAAAAGTTTGTAAATGATAATTAGCTTCATCAGGGCAAATACTTTTGTTATTATTATTCCATAAAGTAGTGTTGTTTTCATAAATTATGTTTATGTCAAAACGTATCTTTGAGTCGTATATAACACCATAAGACCCACTATAACATTGACTGTTAAAGTCGTTAGGTATGCTTGAATAACATTCATTTAAACCAATTATCAAATCATTTACCCATTGTTGATGCGATGTATTGTTTTGCTGAAATCCCCCAGTTCCATCGTTCTTTCTTAAAAAAATAATGTTAATTCTAATTGTTTTGATTGGTTCATAATTAATATCAATAAAATCAGTAATTGGAACTGATTTAAGGGCAGGATCATCAGATGTCAAGCAAATTTCATTGAATAATTGTGCTCGTATAAATATTGAACTTAAAATTAAAAATATTATTAATATAATTCTTTTCATTTTATTCTTATTTTTAGTATGTGACAGATTGAATGATTTTCATCGCTTGAAATATTAATAATATAAACTCCGGGGTTCAAGTCATTTAATAACACGCTTACAGATTCAGAATGTTCTAATGAAACATTTCTCTTGATAATGGTCCTACCAAGTAAGTCCGTAATATCAATGTTGTATTTCTTTACCATGATTTTCTTTTCTATGGTAAGGACTTTTGATTCACTGTTAAAGCTAAAGTTAACTTCAGGACGAGTTAATAATTCGGCATTTGTTCCAATTGTTTCAACACCCGCAAACAAAAGACATATTGAATCTCTGGTATAATCAGCTTTATACTTACAGAATGCATCATTTTCAAGAGATATACTATTTGTCATAGACATTTCAGTATAGTATTTGGGCCATACTCCACAGCCACACGATGCATCAAACCACCCTCCCGGTGGATTCCAGCCAGTTAGTAACATAAAAAGATCTTTAGTACGGAAAAACTCATCCAAATTCCACATTAAGACATCCTCTTTGTTCCATGAAATTTTTATGGGCCAGTTTTTAGCAATTATGCCCATCTCAATCGGAGTTGTGTTGTAATATTGATGTTTTGAAATAAACGTTGGCTTCCTGATATTCTGAAGGCAATAATCAGGATTGTCCGCATCATAATATGTAGCATCTGAAAAGAAGACACAAAAAACAGAATCGGTTGGGTCATTAATAAGATTAAGTTCACCTAATAATGGATCAATACCTCTGGTAGCTTCTTTATTAAAACCAAAGTATAGTGAATCTTGATTACCCAAACTATCTTCGAAATATAAAGTAAGGTTTAATTCTTGCCCATTAGAATTGAAAAAGAAAACAAAAATTAAAATAAAAAAACAATAATACTTCATGGTACTTGTAATTTACTTTGTTAATATCATCTTCTTGGTATTAACTTCTTTGCCATCTACAATGAGAGTATAAAGGTACATTCCTGCTTCAAGAGAATTTCCTTCAATAGTTATTGAGGCGTTGCCCCTTTCATTTATGTTGAATGATTTAACCTGACTGCCCCGCATATTGTAGATATAAAGGTTTGCAGCTGTTATTGAACTTGGAAGGTAATTTCGATCCTTGTTGAAGCGTTAAACGGATTTGGTATGTTTTGTGATAATTTGGGAGGATCGGCAGTGATTGTTTCATCTAAATTTGTTGTGCATATAATTGCCGACTTGTCATTCGATCCTTCTTTTAGCGACTCAATTTCAGCTGACAACTCTTTGATTGCTTCAACAAGTACAGGGACTATTTTAGAATATTGAATACCATATACATCGACCGAATCATTATATTCTACAACCTCAGGAAGTACTTTCTCTACATCTTGGGCAAGGAACCCAATTTTGTTTTTTCTTTCGGCTTCAAGCTTCAAAATCAATTTAGAATCATTTATTGTTCTTTCGTCATAAGCAAATTCCTTTTTTAAGTCATATTTTACCCCTTCCAGCTTGAGTATTGTTTGTAGTGCATTTTCAATATTCCTGATATTTTCTTTTTGCCTTTTATCAGAAACATCTGTAAAATCATAACTGAACATATTTTGGAAAGGAATATCAATAAGTCCTACATATCCGCTATTTGGTTCTGCAGGGTATATTTGTGGGGTATTATAATATGCCCTTAAAAGAAGTGATGAAGTGTCATTGCTTATCTTTACTCTCCCGTTAATGAAAACATCTTCGTCAGCAGTGGTTGTTGACCGCAACCCAACTTTTCCACTTGAGGCAACAGTAATCTGCGCACTTGTATTGCTATAGATCAAAAAAAATGCAATGATTGACAGAAATGTTTTTAAATATTGTTGGTTGGTTCGTTTGTGGCAATTGTCCACTTGTTTTGATTTTTTCATATTATTTTATATTTGAGGTTATTAATAAAGTTAATTATAACATTTGACCAAAGTAGCCAGAATTGATATTAAATAAAAATAATCTTAATGAATGACATAAAATGACCATTAAACGACACGATTTTACCAATGAATGGTAATTTCTATTTGAACATTCTATTTATTTAAGAGACTAGTATCAAGACACAAGACTGATTTCAGCAAAATTGGATGGTCGTTCAAATTTATACTGCCAAATCTTGATACCTGACACTTGATACTTGATACCATTCCTCCTTATAAAAGATACCTGTAATTATCGACCATGCTTGAAACATACGACTTTACTATCTGCTCAAGCTCTGCCGGCTTTTCTATACGTGCGAAACTGCCTGTGTTTAATAGCCAGAGGGCAAAGCCGTTGAGGTCATCATTTGAGAATTCCAATTTTATTTCTTCTCCCGACTCTTCTTCGTTTAATAAACCATACCAGTATTTTGTGTCTTCAATTAGCTTTTTCCTTTTTTGTTTGATATAAATTGTGATGTTTGCCAAATTGCCAATTGGATTGGCCATCTTCATATACTCTTCAATAGTAGGGTGCTGTTTGCCCTTAAAGTCTTTATTGGTCACCCTGAGCGAAAGAATCCTGTCGAGCCTGAAATCCCGGTAGTCGTTCCTTAACTTGCACCATGCAAACAGATGCCATCTTGAGCTGTAATTGCAAAGTCCAATCGGCTCAACTTCACGGCAGACTGTTTCTTCTGCATATTTTGATTCGTATTGTATTTCAAGCACTTGCTTGCTTACAAGTGCATTCTGTATTTCGTTAAGATAAAGCTGATTAAATTTGTTGCTCATGGTGTTCATATTGAGCACGGCAACTTTTTCATGTAGTTTCTCAAGGTAATCTTTCTCTCCAGGCTTAAGTATTGCCTTTATTTTATAAAGCGCTGAGCAAAAGTCTTTTTTAACTTTCTCATCCGACATCTTTTCTATCAGCTTTTCACCGAATAAAAGGGCTGAAGCTTCTTCGCCGGTAAACATGACTGGCGGCAGGTGGTAATTGTCCATGAGAAAATATCCTATGCCTGCCTCCGCTCCAATAGGCACTCCGGCTTCGTCAAGGGCTTTTATATCCCGGTAGACAGTTCTGAGGCTAATTTCGAAACGGTCGGCAATCTCCTGAGCTTTTACTATCCGTTTACTCTGAAGATGTATCAGGATGGCATTCAACCTGTCAATCCGGTTCATCTGGCCTTACTCCAATTTTAACTGCTTATTCAATAACGCTATTTCAGCTGCTTTGGCTTTTGCTATTTTCTGGTTGGCACCCTTAGATTCAAAAACACCCCATGGGGTTGTTAATTCAGCATGAATTTCAGGGGTATGTACATCTCCTATGTTTGTAATCTTGAAATTTATGTTTTTGCCATATATTTCCTGACTAAACGAATTCAGCTCAATAATAGGATTACGGATTTCGGTGTTGCTGGTCAGTTCCCTTAAAAGCTCAAGTTGCTCTTCACGGGGCAGCATGGCAAACAGTTCTTTAATCTTCTCTTTCATAATCAGTTTGTTTAGAGTATTATATTTTCTGTCCGGAAATTAAAAAACATCCATTTCTTCTTTCCGTTTTTGTGCAAGTTTGTAAAATTTTTCAGTAAAAGATTGATCTGCTCCAATTAAAAGAAATACTGCTGTCCCTTTTTCCCTTGAATATTTGTTTTCAACAACACCAACTACTCGACATTCTTTAAACAGATCAGTTATTTCCTTCTCAGGTCTTTCTCCAACAAGTAAAATGTTCTTTATAGTATCTACTTTAGGTAGCCAGAATATGTAATCGGTATTAAAAGAATATGCTTCAGCCATCTTGCCTCTGTTGTAATAATTCAAAGCACCTGCCTGTCCGTAATTATCGCAAAATACAAGCGTATTCTTTATTTCTTCCGAAGGTAACATTTTATATGCTTCCAGCGATTTCTGGGCCATTTCTTTCCAACCAAGCATGTCGGCAAAGTCCTGAGGTAAAGAGTGGTTTTCTCCATCCTCCCACCTTAATACTCCGAATTTTTCAAAAGCCTCTTTGTTTTTTGCAATTTCCTCAGGAGCCATCACAGGGTGAATTATCTTTACTGTGATCATAAAAGATGCAATCATGTTTATCAGCAGAAGTGGGGCAATATATCTGAACCATTTTTGTGGAATTGCCTTTTCAAGAAACACGCTTCCAAATGCCAATAAAACAGGGTATAAACCAATAGAATAGTAATCTTTTGCTTTTAGCGCTATAAATATCAAAATGACAGTAATAAAACTAATACCGACAAACCTGTATTGCCTGAAAGGTTTATAAAAAAAGAAAGCAACCAATGCTCCTAAAATCAATAGTATTGATCCGTTGAAAAATGCAAACTGTCCCCATAGGAAGCTTCCTAAATCATTGTTCACCAGCTGCCTTTCACGAAGGGCTTCCATGTGCCCAAAGATTGGAAGACCGTTTGCAACCTGCCATACAATATTGGGCAACAATAAGACAATGGCAAATAGCAATGCTTTCAGGAAAGCGGGTTTAGAAAATATTATTCTGTGTGAGGAAAGTAAAATACTTGCAGTCAGGCCAAGCAATAAAAATATCAGGTTGTATTTATTGTAAAAACCTAAAGCAATTGCAATAGCAAGCAGGTAGAGCCATTTATCCTGATTTGAAATTATATATTTTATAACGAGAAAGAAAATTACCGTCCATGTAAATATTTCGAATGAGTTTGGCTGGTATAGTATGTTTATTCTCAGCAGTATGGATAAAAGGAGTCCGACAGATACCAATAATTTGGCCATAAGTTTGCCTCCCAGTGACTCAACAATTAGCCAAGCAGTTACTATGGTCATTGCCCCACAAAGGGCAGGGAAGAGCCGTATCCAGAATAATCCACCTCCCAACAAATATATTATAACTGAAATCCAGGAAGTAAAAGGGGGAACTGAAATATATCCGAAAGCTGGATGTTTTGCCTGGTCTAGATGTAGAAACTCATCCCTCTGAAGTTCATATACCGGGTCGACCAGTAAAAACTGAAGGATGAGTTTGACTGATATTATTACGAGTAATATCCAATAATTTTTTAAAAATAGTGTTAGCCTTTGGTTCATAAGGTTTTCAGGTTTAGAAACGCTCTTATGACGTAAAGGTAATCAAATTAGTTACTGTTTACTTAACAATAGTTTCCAACTTTTTGAAATCATTAATTGTCTTATCAGGATTTTTTGAATTGAAATATATTGTCTTCCCGTCATCAAGTTTTATGACTATAAAAGGTGATGATTTCAAATTGACAAAGAGCATAGATTTGCCAACTTCTTTCAATTTAAAATGCCCCTTGCATACATAGGGAAAGTAATATCCATTTGTTCTGATTTGTATTTCAGGTAAAGTTGAAACTGTATCTATCGAGGCAATGTTCTCATTTTGGATTGTAAGGCCATATAATCCCGAAATTTTGATCGTTTCATCTTTTACTGATAAACTGGCATCTCTGTTTTGAATTGCCAAAAACAAGCCTATAATTGCAAGTATTAAAGCAACTACAATAATGTCGTTCTTGTGTTTGTGGTCAACAAATAATTCTCCTGAATACAATGGTGCTTCACTACTTTTGTTGATCTTCTTGTTAATGAATTCTGAGAATTCAATAGGATAATCGGTGCCTATTCTTATTTTTCTTTTTTTACCCCTGACAGAAAGGTCGATAGCTTTGGTTCCCGATACTATATACATGATATAACCTGGCTTAAGCCTTATCCCCCATGATACGGGAGTATATTTTACCGGTTTGCAATATTCGATTTCTGAAAGCAGATATCTTCCTCTTACAAGTCCGATTCCAAATGCATAATTCACATAATTATCATCGACACTGATTGTCAGGGTGCCCATCAAAATAATCATCAGCAAAGTGAAGCCAGCACAAACAAGTATTGTTGGAAGGTTGTGTGATGCAATCAGAATCAATACATCTAGAATGATTAGAACTGCTAATGTTGCCCATCCTATTTGTGTTTTTTTCATGACGTTATTTGTTTTTATTTATAAAGGCAACTATTCCGCGTACCAATTCTTTGTTGACATGGAGGTCAGGATTTGTATATGTTGCATAGTTTTCCTGAAATCCGCCTTTTATTGTCTTCAGAATGTGGTTCATATCTTTGATTATCAGTTTTTCACTACCCGGATATGCTTTATTCAGCTTATCTGCTTCATCTGTTCCTACTTGAATATCATTGTCGCCGTTAACTATTAATGCAGGGCAACCAATACTTTTAATCTTTTCAGAAGGGTTTAGTTTTAGCCACGATATCATATATGGTAGTATCGATGGTCTGAACAGCATCATGAGTTCGTTAGGTACATTTTTTACAAGATGTCCATTCTTCAGGCTGTCGAGAATTATTTCAGTCTGAGAATAAAGATTAGGAGGAAGCTGTGGTTTTATCTGTTTCTTTATAATCTCATCAGCCTGACAACCAATACCGGCTAAAGAGATAAACCCTTTTACCTTTTCTGTTTGCAAAGCCATAATCCCTAAAAGCGAACCTTCGCTGTGTCCGATTACAAATATTTCCTTATAGCCTTTACTTCTTCCAAATTTGATCATAGCTTCGACATCTTTGTAAAATCTGTCGATTGTCAGTTCTGCCTCGTCCATATTGGGATATGAACTTTTAGCAATACCTCTCTTGTCGAACCTGAGGGTGGCAAATTTGTTTGCGACCAACTCATCAGATAAGAATTTCAAGCTGTTGTTTGTCATTGCAGGATTATTGCCATTATGGTCAGTGGGACCCGATCCTGCAATAATAACAACAAGAGGCACAGAGTTTTCCCCTGTAGGAGCAGTTAGCACGGTGAAAAGTTTAACACCGTCAGTGTCAAGATAAATAGTGTCAGTTTTTTGAGCGTAGAACTCCAGGGTGCATAGTAAAAGCACCATTCCTAAAATAAATGTTTTCATGTTAATAGTTTATTAAATTGTTGAATTCTAAGTGAATATGTTTATAAGAAAATTTGTCAGATTAATCGTTATTAATTCAGCTACAATGAATACCCCTATGAAAATAAGGTACAGTTTAGGTCCCTTTAAGTTAGTTGAAACCCTGAATGCATTGTACATCAAGGTTACCATCCAGACAGTCAGCATAATAGTCAGGAACATGAAAATTATTGCTGTGACTGTAGCCGATGTTGTTATTTCTATCGGTTCGCCCACCTGAAGGTTTTTCCATATCAAGTATTTGCCGTATTGTTCAAGTGCTCCCGAAAAGCTAAAGAATGCTGCTATAAAGTATGGAAATCTTGCCAGAGCCTGAGTCCCTAAAACATCGACTAGTCGCACTGAAGATTTAGATGCTATAATTGCACTCAGCCATAAAAGAAGAGAAAATACAAACCAGTTGGCCAGCGACTGGATGATAAAATATAAAATTGGAAAGTTAGCACCCACCTTTACAGAAACAAGATCGGGAAAATGAGTGTGGCTGAAATACCCGGTAACTCCTGTTGCCAGCAACACTAAGATTCCTAATATAAGAGATTTTCCCCCGGCAATATATTTGAATGGGTTTATTAGTTTAGCAATCATGGTTTTGTTTTTTGAAGTTCGACAATATTGTTTATAAGGTCGTCCAGCATGTTTCTTACTGTCGGGTAACTAAGTTTCAGTTTCTCAGCCATTACTTTAAGGCTTCCGCTGCACTTAACAAATTCAAGAATAAAATCCTGCTCCTTTGGATCAAGTTTTAATAGCAGTGGCAGATAAAACGATCCGTTTATTGTAGTATGGCATGATTCGCAATTTAAAGTCTGTGCTTTCAGCTCTGATCCACAACTGGGACAATTGATCGGGAATACTTTATCCATATATTTATAATTTATTGCACAAATGTAAGTATTATTTCAATATACGCAATAAAAAAATGAATAAAATTAAAGAAGAACTTAATAAAATTAAAAATTGTTTGATTTTATTCAATAAAAAAAGCTGCCATCAATTATAGAAGGCAGCTTTAAAATGTGTTGTTATGATTGAAACTAAATCATTAGTTTAGTATGTCTCCATTTGAACTTCAGTTATGCAGTTTTCCTGGTATTCGAAATCGCAGGTAATATAAACTTCGCGGCAAGTCCAACGAGGTACAATCCCTTTTCTTGTCATTTCGCCCATCATTTTTTGATAAGTGTTTGACAGTTTATTCCAGGGACCTTTATGAATTTCTGAAACACAATTATATTCAGACAATTCGTTAAAACTGAACTTTCCCGGATCACCTTTTGCTTCTTTTATTGGAAGGCAGATATCAAGTGTAAAAGGAGTGTCGTCCTTTCCATCTGAACCGGTATATTGCCAAATCTGTGGTCCTGTTATCTCAAGGCCAAGTTCTGTGGCTTTTACTGCAATCTCGCTGGCACTGTTTCCAACGTCAGTAATCATAGTTGACATTTTTGTTTCGAGGGAGTACTTGATTACTGTCATCTTCTCGACTTTCTTTTTTTCCATTGCTTGTGATTTTAAGGTTATTACTGTTAATGTTATTAATAACATAAATGTTAAAGCTGTAGTGATTTGTTTCATGATTTCAGGTATTAATTAAACATCACTACAAAGGAAAAGCAGTAAAGTGACAACAGTATGTCAGTAGTGTTTTATATTTTCAGAAGAATCTTTTAAAAGAAGCCGAGCTCAAGGCGAGCTTCTTCGCTCATCATCGATTTGTCCCACATTGGATCGAAGGTGAGTTCAATATTGGCATCCTTAATTCCATCGACAGTTATTACATTTTCATAAACATCCTGTACTATCATATCAGCGACAGGACAACCGGGAGCTGTAAGTGTCATTATAATGTTTGCAACATCTTCTTCAATATCAATGCTGTAAATTAAACCTAGGTCGTAAATATTAACCGGAATCTCGGGATCGAAGACCATTTTTAGTTTCTCAATTATCTCACTGAACCTTTTATCGTCTGATTCTCTCATTTTCTTATATGTTTATCCGTTAATTTTATTGAAAGCAACAGCAAACAACCTTATTTGTTTAATCATGGCAAGCAAACCGTTTGAGCGGGTAGGGGAAAGGTGTTCTTTAAGACCAATATTTTCTACAAAATTAAAATTGCAATTGATAATATCGATTGGAGTCTGGTTATTGACGACCCTCAATACCAAAGCTACAAGCCCTTTAACGATCAGGGCGTCACTGTCGCCGTAGTATTTAATAATGCCATCAGAATATTCAGCATCGATCCATACCTGCGACTGGCAGCCCCTTATGAGGTTTTGGTCTGTTTTGCGTTTTTCATCCAAAGGGGCAAGTTCATTTCCAAGCTCAATAAGGTAGGTATATTTATCCATCCAGTCTTCGAAAACCGAAAACTCGCTTATTATATCATTTTGTAATTCTTCGATTGTCATGTTTTATTTTTTTAAGGGCAAATGTCTGACTTTTTTTGAAATATAAAATCTATGAAAGGAAAATTGATATTAAAATTTAAAAAGCCGAATACATTTAACACGTATCCGGCCTTTGAATCTGAATATTAATCTAAAACTAACGGTTCTTTCTTTTTGCTTTCCAATATTTTATAAACTTACTTTGGGTCAACAGTCCTACGGGTCCTTCGAGAATTCCACCTTCACCCCCGTTGTCAATAACCCTGATTTCTATTAAGTTGTCGCCTGGTTTCATTACGCCCTCAGGAATAGTATAATTTCTGAATTGAGAGTAAGTTGATCCGCTTATTCCGTTTTTGCTTATTCCGGTTGAAGCTATAAGTTTTCCGTTGATGAAAAGTTCGTCTCCATCATCTATTCGGCCGGCAAGTAATATGAGTTTTTCTCCTGCCAGGTGTTTCGGGAGTTCAAATTTTCTTGAATATGTGGCCCAGCCATCATAGTTATAATAACCCTGGTTTTCCCATTGACCTGGCACCACAATCGTTTTAGCTTCAGAACTCTTAAAACCCCTTCCTTTGTTGAATGCCCATTTGCCAGCAAGATTAATTTCAGGAGTAATTGCCATTCCTTTTGTGAAAAGCCTTATATTTCCATCAACAATACCACCTGCAATTTGAGAATCATAGACTCTTACTGCGATTGTATTTTGAGCGTCGGTGCGGATTAAATCATTAGGAACCTCATATTTTCTGAACGAATTGTAGGCTGAAGAGTAATTTGGAGGAAAAGATCCTGTTTGACCAATTTTCTGTCCGTTGAAAAAAACTTCATCAACATCGTCGATATATCCGAGTTCAAGAATTATCCTTTGTTCCTTGTATGATTCGGGTATAGAAATTTTCTTACGGTACCAGGCAAAGCCGTCGTAGTTTTGATAACCTTCCTTCTCCCAATCGGATGGGGCGTATATTTTATCCCAATCAGAATCATTGAATTGTTGCAATGCCCACGACATATTATCGCCTATTTTGAAACTCCATCTCCCCTTAAGGCTTATTTCATTTTCAATATCATTTGCTTTAGTTACTGCTGAAATAAGCAGAAAAGCTATGAAAATTGCTATTGTATATATTAACCTTGCCATCTTATTGATATTTTTCTTTTCTTTTCTCAAAATCTGATATACATCCCTGCTTTTCAATAAGTTTAGTCGAACAGGTATCTAATGAAATCACCAACAGAATTGATTTCAATATTATCTCTTATTCTATCAGTATATATTTCAACATTCTTTTTAGTCATTATACCAACCGGACCTTCATAAATGCCTCCTACACCCTGATAATCGTTAACTTCGACAACAATAACATTTTCCGATTTGATGTAGCCGGCAGGAATTTCATAAATTCTGTGTTTCCGGTAATCATTATGGGACCTATTTCTTTGTCTTATGCTTTCAGTGCGGCCTAATTGTTTACCGTTTAAATAAACACGGTCGGTATCGTCTATTTTGCCAAGTATGAGGAATAGTTTTTGAGACTTAAGGTTTGTAGGCATTATAAAATTTTTACGGTACCAGCCAAAGCCGTCGTGTTCAGGGTAACCCTGTGATTCCCATGTAGAAGGAACGTCAATATATTTCCATTTACTATCGTCGAACTTTTCTTCATTGACATCACTATTTCTATAAGTTGAGAATTTCCATTTTCCACTGAGGTCGTATGATAAAAGTGCATGATCGTTATCGTAGAATATCCCGATCTTTTTACCTCCATAAATTCCTCCTCTTAAAGCCTCGTCGTAAACTCTGATTGCAATTACATTGTTTGAAGGCTTTAATATATTCCTGGGAATATAATACTTTCTTTCAACATCATAAGCAGAACTGTAATTTGGGAAGAAATTACCTGATTGTCCGACTTTTACCCCATTTATAAAAACTTCATCAACATCGTCAATATATCCAAGTAGGAGGGCTATCTGTCCATCATTGGGAAGTGATTTTATGCTAAATGTTTTTCTATACCAAGCGTAACCATTATAGTTTTCGTAATACCGTTCCCACTCAGCAGGAACATAAATTTTGTCCCAATCAGATATATCTGTTGATGGCTTTGCCCAGTCCAAATTGTCACCGACAGAGAAGTTCCATTGCCCTTCCAAATCCACAATGTATGTCCAGTCATTTGCTTTTGTATTAAATGTTATCAACAAAAAGATGAATATCAGAATTGCTGAGTGTTGAAACTTTGCTTTCATTTTGAGAATGGTATTACGGTTGTTGTTTATCAGGATGCTTTGTATTTAAGTACAATTGGCATATTGTAATATTTGCCAATAAAGCTTTCATCTACGTCAACTTTTTTATTATTCAACAAAAGCTTGATGTATTCAGCTGATTCATCAGAGTCGGCTTCAGTAGTTATGACTTTTATTTTTTTGTTTGAGTCAATCATAAAGCGAACTGTTACACAATCGTTTATTTGGTCAATATGATTGTCGTAAAGGTAGTTATTTACCTTCTGGAAGTCAATTCTAACGGTGTTTTTGATAAAATACCTTAGATCATCAGTGTTGCTTACTTCATGGTACTTTACAGGAGTTGCTCCGGCTGTGAGTACACATACTGTTAAAATTGCTGCGATAAAAAGAATTTGTGTTTTCATGGCTTTTAAAAATTTAATTACTGTTTCAATTGGCTATTTAAAAATGAATTGTTTTACGATACAAATGTATTATCGATATATAACCTGATTGTATAAATAAAGTAATACGTTGTTACAAATTGTCACAAATTGTAACAAGAATTGGAGTGGTATCGGAATTGTCAAATTACCAGTTTATAGCCAACGCCATGAACAGTTATTATATGGTTGAAGTCTTCGTGGTCAACTTTTTGCCTCAGTCTTAAAATAAAGTTGTCGACAGTGCGTGCAATTGGCTGATAGTCATTGCCCCATACTGAATCCAGCAGGTCTTCGCGACTAACAATCATGCCTGCATGCTTGTACAAATAATGGAGTATTTCGAATTCCTTGTGCGACATCTTTACAGAACCGGTTTCATCAAAAGCTTCAAGGGTTTTAAAAGAAACTTTTAAATGACCAATTATAATAAGCTCATTGTCGCCTGAAGGAGTGTTGTCCTGTGTTCTTCTTAATATTGCTTTTATTCTTGCAAGTAATTCCCTTAGACTGAAAGGTTTAGTTATGTAGTCGTCAGCTCCAAGTTCAAGACCAAGTACTTTGTCGAGTTCTTCGCCTCTTGCTGTAAGCAAAATCACCGGTGTTTTGAGGTTTAGTTTACGGCCTTGTTTCAGGACTTCAAAGCCAGAAAGACCGGGGAGCATAACATCGAGTAGTACGAGGTCGAAGTCTTCCGACTGCCAAATTTTAAAACCTGAATCGCCCCTGTCGGCAGTAATAACCGTATAGCCTTCAAATTCAAGGTTGTCGCGCAATCCGGCTAGCATAGCCTGTTCATCTTCAATAATAAGTACTTTTGTCATTTCAGTTTTCTTTAATAACAGGGAAAATTAGGCTGAAGCAGCTCCCTTTGCCGGGTTCGCTGCTTACTTTGACTTTCCCATTGAATGCTTTCATATTATTCAGCACGATATTTAATCCTAGGCCGGCACCTTTAGCCTTATGAGCAAGGTCGCCAAGAGTAACGCGGTAGAATTTGTCGAATATTTTTCTTTGGTTACGCTTTGAAATTCCTATACCGTTATCATTTACTTCAAGAATTAAGCGTTCTTTTAATTTATAACATCTGAGTTCAATTCTTTTATCATCCTCTCTTCCATATTTTATGGCGTTATCTATCAGGTTGACAAGAGTTTCAATCAGAGCTTCACGGTCGGCTTTTACAACAACTTTTTCACATTGAGGTGAATAGGAGCATGTTACCTTGTTCGCTTTAAAATGTGGTTCCCAGTTTGAAACAACCTGTTCAATTACATCATTTAAAACGACATCACTTATAACATAAGTACGTTTCTTTTTCTCGATTTTTGAGAAATTGAGAATTCTGTTTACCAAGTCAGAAAGACGGCTGGTTTCCTGATTGATTACCTTTACGTATTGATGTTTCTTCTCATCCGAATTAATCCTGCCCAATAATAACGTTTCGGAATACATGCTTATAAGCGCCAGAGGGGTTCGTAATTCGTGTGATACGTTTGCAATAAACTCCGACTTCATGTTGTTCACCATAACAGTTTTACGGATAGTCAGAATTATAATTAGGGTACCTATAAGAGATAGAATCAGCAATGCTATCAAAAGAATGTTTTCAGTTTTATTCCTTTTAGAAATAAGCTCTTCGATAGTTTGGGTTTTTAACTGAATACTGAACCATATTCCAGGGAGGTACCAAGAATTAGTTCGGTTTTTAAATTCAGTTCCAATTCCGGGGTCTGTAGAAAAAATATTTTGATTTTCGATACTGTCGTTGACTGTTATAACAAAAATATCCTGAGCGGTTTTCTGTATAACAGGGCGGATGTTTTGCTCGATAACCAACTGAAGGCTTGTTAAAATTGTGCAGTATAGGTCATTGTTACCTGATTTCAAGAAGAAAGTAAAAGTAACATCATTTCCTTGTCGCTGTGGAATAATTTTCTGATACCCATCACCTATAAAACTTTTTAGGGATTTCAGTTCAGAAAGAGCAAGATCAGGTGTTGTGAGGAGACTATCATTACGAGTGTATACCTGGTGAAAAGCTTTATTCCGGAATGACTCTATTTCAATCTGTTTTAAGGAGGGGTTGTTAGTGAATAATTTACCTGTTATAACTTCAGGTACTTTGCCAGAAAAATCAACTGGGATATCGAGGTTGTTTATCCATTGGTTTAAAGTGTTTTCGGTTTCCTGATTGAGTGAAAAAAGGATAGACTGCACCTGTTTTTCAAAAACCATCTGGACCATCTTTTCATTATCAGAGAGGGATGCCGATTGCCTTATTAAGTAATAAGATACAGGCATCAGGTTGATGATCAACAATAAAGCAATAGTGATAATTAACCTTTTTGACATTTGCAAATTATTAAGGACTACTCAAAGTTATTCATTTATGTTTAAACTGAAGTTAAACAGAATTATTTTCAATACAGATTTTTATTGAATTAAAAAATATGGTAACTTTTCAGTCGTAAAATAGTAAAAGCAAGTCAGGACTATTGAGCCATATAATATCATATAATTTATTGACATGAGATTGAGGTTTTTCCGTTTAATCATTATTGCTTTATTTCCATTGATTTTGATTTCATGTGATTTATTTGAGCCTGGGTTTTTCATTGGCAGAGGAAGATTCATGGCTGCAAATATTTTTGGTGCAGGAGAATTAGTAACTAACAACGAGGGGAAAGATCAATATTCTAGTCTAAGATTTGAAATTAGGGGGACACATGAAGGGGGTAATATTGAGGGAGGCTGGGAATTTGAAATTCATATGTTTGTTTATATTGATGTTTATAAAAACACTGAATATGAAGGAAAGCTTTCAGGATATTATTCAGGAGAGATTTACTACGAGTATTTCATGGTAGATGTCTTAAAAATGAAGGATGGTCTTGACAACCCAAGAAGGGACAACACAATCTATTATATGTCGGAAAGTCAGGAGCTGCCTTACTATTATACAAATCCCGGGCCTTATTGCATTGAGGTAGAGGGAGAAGGAAACAAGATTGATTCAATCAAAGGGGTTCAACCTGTAATAAGTGTATTACCGATAAGAATGAAAATTGGATTCATTGGGCAAGAGTACCCTAATAGCACTTTGTTGACAACGAGAATTAATATTATAGACCGTTCCGACAAAGTAATTTCAACAGTATTTTGTCAGGGGAATGTAATTAAATTTTCAAATGGGGAATCCTTTTATAATTGGAGAAATCTAAATCCTTTGAAGAATTACCTTGAATACCCGGAAGATATACCTATATATTATGAGAATCTCTAATTCAATCAATAATATAAACTTAAAAATGAACCGCAATGAAAAAATTAATTAATTACATTCTCCCGTTGATATTTGCTTTTGCAATAATGTCGTGTGGAGGTAAAAAGAGTACAGAAGAGAAAGTTATTTCTGATCTTGAAAAGATAGAAAAAGAAGCTGAAAAAATTCCCCAGACACAAGCAAAAGCTAAAATCTTCAATGTAAAGCAGGGTTATGTGAAGTATAAAAATATAGCAATGGGTATGGAAATGACCCGGGAGTTTTGGTTTGATGATTTTGGGGCTCTTCAGTATGAAGAAAACTTTATGGAGATGATGGGACAAAAGACTGGTGGGTCTGCTCTTGTCAGAGACGGCTTTCGTTATTCATGGAGTTATGATGCTACAGAGGGAACAAAAACTAAGTTTTATACTTCAGCATATACTGAATTTGATAAAGTTTCAAAAGAGGATATTGATAGATATAAAATGAAAAATCTTGGTTTTGAAACAATTGCCGGTAAGAAGTGTACAAAAGTAAGTGTAGAAGAGCCTATAGTAGCGACAACCTGGACATGGGAAGGTCTTCCTATGAAGACTGTTACAAAGATTTCGGGCAAGGATGTTACAATGGAAGCTTTGGAGGTTAAGGAAGATGGTATACCTGCGTCAAAGTTTGAAGTTCCCGATGGAATAAAGTTTACCGAAATGTAATAAAAGTCATTCACAACTGATGTGCTTATGACCGTTTAGACTACTACCCAAATAGTATGAAGCTAATTAGAAAATAGTGATTATTTTCTTTATTGCATTGACATATAAGTCTATTTCTTCCTTTGTGTTGTAAAATGCAAAGGAAGTTCTTACTGTGCCGGGGATGTTATAGTGATCCATGATTGGGTCAGCGCAATGGTGGCCTGTGCGGACAGCAAAGCCCATTTTATCTAGAAACATACCCATGTCATAATTATGTATGTTGCCAACAAGAAATGAAATCACGCTTGATTTATTATCAGAGTTGCCGAATATTGTTAATCCCTCAATTTCTTTCAGTTTGGAAGTAGCATAAATAAGTAATTCATGCTCATAAGATGCGATATCATCGAACCCGGTTTCCATGATGTAATCAATAGCGGCACCCATACCAATTACTTCAGTGAAATTTGGTGTTCCTGCTTCAAATTTATAAGGAAGTTCGTTAAAAGTTGTCTTTTGGAAGGTTACTTTTTCGATCATTTCACCTCCACCGAGGAAAGGGGGCATTTTATCAAGATATTCTTTTTTACCATATAGGCATCCAACACCTGTTGGACCGTAAAGCTTGTGTCCGGAAAAGGCAAAAAAATCGCAATCCATTTTTTGCATATCTACTCTTAAATGCTGAACTCCCTGTGCTCCATCGACCAGTACTGGAACATTGGCAGAATGAGCAACTTTAATAATTTTTTCTATAGGGTTTATAGTACCAAGCACATTGGAAACAAGAGTAACTGCAATTAGTTTTGTGCGAGAATTTATAAGTTCCGGTAATTTTTCAAGAATGAGATCCCCCTTATCATTAAACGGGAGAACAACTACTTTTGCTTTTTTTCTTTCGCAAACGATTTGCCAGGGAACAATATTGGCGTGATGTTCCATTTCAGAGACAATAATTTCGTCACCTTCATGAATGAAAGCTTCACCGAAGGAATAAGCAACAAGATTTATACTTTCGGTTGCTCCCTTAGTAAAAATTATCTCTTCCCTGTTTTCAGCGTTAATGAAATTCTTTACTTTATCACGTACTTTTTCAAAATGAGAAGTAGTTTGAGAGCTCATGAAATGCGCTCCACGGTGTGGATTGCCGTTGTATGTTGAATAAATTTCTTCAACTGCTTTAAGGACACAGAGGGGCTTATAAGTTGTTGCTGCATTATCAAAATAAATATATCTTTTCCTATATACTTCTTTTTCAAGGATAGGGAAATCCTTTCTTATTTTATCGATATCAAGACTCATACAAAAAAATAATTAATAACTGCAGGTGAGAGAGCAGTGCTGGCAGGGGCCAAGATCTCCTCTTAACCTTCTGTCTAACAAATCTCCAATACGTTCTCTTAGAGCAGGTACTTTAATTTGAGATACCACTTCGTCTGCAAATGCAAACATAATCATTAATCGTGCTTCTTTTTCACTTATGCCCCTTGTTCTCAAATAAAAAAGGGCTTCTTCGTCAATCCTTCCTATTGTAGCTCCGTGACTACATTTTACATCGTCGGCATCTATAATTAGCTGTGGTTTAGTATTCATGATGGCTTCTTCAGTAAGGAGAACATTATTACTCCTTTGAAATGCTTCTGTTTTTTGAGCATCCCGGAAAACATGTATTTGCCCGGAGAAAGCACCTGTTGACTGATCGTCAAGGATATTTTTAAAAATCTGATTGCTAGTACAATTTGGAACAGTATGATCGACAAAAGTATAATTGTCAACATGTTGGTTCTGATCAGTTAGTGCTATTCCATTAATATTGGCGTTTGCATGCTCACCATCAAGAGATATCTTTATATTATTGCGGACAACTCCACCGTTTAGAGTTACAATGTTAGTGTCGAGATCAGCATTGTCTGATAAAGAAACAAACAAATTGTTGTTGTTGGCAGCTCCGTTATGCTGGTTTTGAATAGCATAAAAGCCGAACCTTGAATCTTCACCAACGAAACATTCACTCAGGTTGTTGACGATATAAAAATTCCTGTTTAGAGTGTGGTCACAAAAAACAATCTTTGCCTCACTATTTTTACCTAATATGAATAAGTTTCGTTGAATAGCAAGAGTGTTTGATTTAGAGTTCAGGATATTTATTATCTGAATTGGTTTTTCAATTGTCACATTATCTGGAACATAAAGAAACAATCCATCCTTTGCAAATGAAGTATTAAGATTGGCAAGAGGGTCGTTTGAATCTGAAGTTTGTTTGTTGTAATATTTTTCTACCAGCTCTCCATAATTATTGGCAGCAAATTGAAGACCACAGCAGATAACTCCTTCTGGAAGACTTTCATACATGCGGTTTCTGTCGTAATACCAGCCGTTTAAAGTTAAAATAACGTGAGCGTTCAACTGAGGTACATCGCAGCGAAACATATCGTGAAGTTTGACCTCATTAAAAACATATCGGGGTACGACATTAAAATCGTTTTGAAAAACAGGTCTTAGGTCTGTGAATTTATAATCTTCATTTTTCTTTGAAGGAATTCCTTTAGCTTTAAACCTTTCGATAGCCTTCTCCCGAGGTGTGTTCATAAAAGGAGGGCATCCCTCAGAATAAATTGATTTATTTTGAGAATAGAGGTCAACAAGCTCCTCGGTGGCAGTATAATTAACTGTATCCATGTTTATTCTCCCAATTCTTTTTTAATCCAATCGTAACCTTTCTCTTCAAGTTCAAGAGCCAATTCTTTGCCTGCTGATTTAACAATTTTACCATTATAAAGAACATGTACAAAGTCAGGCACAATAAATTCGAGAAGGCGTTGATAATGAGTAACCACGATAGTGGCATTTTCGGGTGTTTTAAGCTTATTTACACCGCTGGCAACAATTCTGAGAGCGTCAATGTCAAGTCCGGAGTCTGTTTCATCAAGAATAGCAAGCTTTGGTTCAAGCATTGCCATTTGGAAAATTTCATTTCTTTTTTTTTCTCCACCTGAAAAGCCTTCGTTAACAGAACGGTTTGTTAGCTGTGAACTAATTTCAACAATCTTCTTTTTTTCTTCCATAAGTCTTAGAAACTGGGAAGCAGAGAGCGGTTCAAGACCTTTGTGTTTGCGGTGTTCATTAATGGCAGTTTTTAAAAAATTAGCCATGCCAACTCCAGGAATTTCGATAGGGTATTGGAATCCGAGGAAAAGTCCATTGCGTGAACGTTCTTCAGCAGATTGTGATAAAAGGTCATTTCCAAAATAAGTAATAGAACCTTCAGTAACTTCGTATTTATCGTGACCAGCCAGAACATTAGCAAGAGTGCTTTTCCCTGAGCCGTTGGGTCCCATTATTGCGTGAACTTCCCCGGCTTTAACATCAAGGTTAATCCCCTTAAGTATTTCCCTGCCTTCTATTCTAGCGTGTAAATTCTTTATCTGTAACATATATTGAATTAATTTTTAACTGATTAAACATGTTTTATTATCCTACGCTTCCTTCTAAGCTTATTTGTAAAAGTTTTTGGGCTTCAACAGCAAACTCCATAGGGAGTTTATTAAGGACCTCCCGGGCATAACCATTTACTATCATAGCAACAGCATCTTCTGTGGATATGCCTCTTTGGTTACAATAAAAAATCTGGTCTTCACTAATTTTCGAAGTCGTAGCTTCGTGTTCAAGAATTGCTGTTTTGTTGGCACATTCAATATAAGGGAATGTATGAGCGCCGGATTTGTTTCCCATTAGCAAAGAATCGCACTGAGAGAAGTTTCTGGCGTTATCGGCGTTCTTTGAGACGCGAACAAGTCCGCGGTATGAATTATTACTGTGACCAGCTGAAATGCCTTTTGAAACAATTATGCTTTTTGTGTTTTTACCGATATGAATCATTTTTGTTCCTGTATCGGCCTGTTGATAATTGTTTGTCAGTGCTACTGAGTAGAATTCGCCGCTTGAATTATCGCCTCTTAAAATACAGCTTGGATATTTCCATGTTACAGCAGAACCTGTTTCAACCTGAGTCCATGAAATCTTTGAGAAGTCACCCTTGCAAATTCCCCTTTTGGTGACGAAATTATAAATACCTCCTTTGCCGTTTTTATCTCCTGGGTACCAATTTTGTACTGTAGAATATTTTACTTCAGCCCGTTCCATTGCAATAATTTCAACAACGGCAGCATGTAATTGATTTTCATCTCTCATTGGGGCAGTACAGCCTTCAAGATAAGAAACATAGCTATCGTCATCAGCGACAATTAAAGTGCGTTCAAACTGACCGGTATTAGCAGCGTTAATGCGGAAGTATGTTGACAGTTCCATAGGACATCTGACGCCTTTGGGTATAAAGCAAAAGGAGCCGTCGCTGAAGACTGCCGAATTCAAAGCAGCATAATAATTATCGCCATAAGGGACAGCCTTGCCAATGTATTTTTTAACAAGATCAGGGTATTCATGAACTGCTTCACTGAAGGAGCAAAAAATAATACCCCTTTCAGCAAGGGTTTCTCTAAAAGTTGTTTTAACTGAAATACTATCCATTACAGCATCTACAGCAACGCCAGAAAGAATTTTCTGTTCTTCAAGAGGGATTCCAAGTTTATTGAAAGTGTCGATAAGTTCAGGATCCACATCATCAAGATTATCGAGCATCTTCTTTTGTTTAGGAGCTGCATAGTAGATGATATTCTGGTAATCGATTGGAGGAATTTTCAGGTTTGCCCAATCAGGGAGTTCCATTTCGAGCCATTTTTTGTAAGCTTTGAGCCTGAAATCGAGAAGCCATTCAGGTTCTCCTTTTTTTTCAGATATCAGGCGGACAACCTTTTCGTTTAGTCCTTTTTCGATGAATTCAGTCTCGATGTCGGTAACAAACCCAAACTTATAATCTTCGTTGGTAACCTTATCTAGTATTTTGTCCTGTTCGTTCATAAAAATAAAATCAAATAAATTCCGAATGTTAAACTAACAAATAAAACCCCGGACTGTTTAATAAATGTTGCAAAGATAGTAAAGTAGTCTTATTTTTGGCGTCTTCAACATACAATTCAACAATAGAAATAATAATTGAAATGGCTGAAAAAGAACATAAAGCAACTCCAATATCCGATTTAGGTGAGTTTGGATTAATTGACAGATTGACAAGAAATATAGAGTATAAAAATACAAGCACAATCAAAGGGGTAGGTGATGATGCTGCTGTTTTGGATTTTACTGGAAAGCAAATTGTTGTTACAACAGATCTGTTAACTGAAGGTGTCCATTTTAACCTTATGTATGTTCCTTTGAAGCACCTGGGATTTAAATCAGTTGCAGTAAACATAAGTGATCTGGCAGCAATGAATGCTACGCCCCAGCAAATAACAGTATCGATAGCTGTTTCTTCGAAATTTTCAGTTGAAGCAATCGAAGAGATTTATGAGGGAATTTACCTGGCATGCGATAAATATGGAGTAGATCTTGTTGGAGGTGACACTACTTCATCATTAACAGGACTTACAATAAGCATTACAGCCATTGGTACAATCGAAAAGGGAGAAGCAACATATCGTTCAGGAGCTAAGAAAAATGATCTTATTTGTGTTACAGGAGATCTTGGTGGGGCATATATGGGATTGAATCTTCTTGAAAGGGAGAACGAAGTTTTCAAAGTTAATCCAAAAATTCAGCCACAACTTTTAGGTTATGATTATATATTGGGTAGGCAATTGAAACCGGAAGCTAGGATTGATATGAAAAAAGTATTCAGTGATTTGAAAGTTAAGCCTACTTCTATGATAGATATTTCTGACGGATTGTCTTCGGAAATAAAACACATCTGCAAAAACTCAGGAGTTGGCGCTAAGATTTATGAAGAAAAGATCCCACTTGACAAAGAAACAAAGAGAATGGGAATGGAGTTAAATATGAATCCGCTTGTTGCTGCTTTAAATGGGGGAGAAGATTATGAATTGTTGTTTACTTTGCCAATAGAAGATATTGAAAAAATAAGGAACCATCCTGATATCACTGTCATTGGACATATATGTGATGAATCAGAAGGGGTATGCCTTGTGACTTCAGGAGGTTCAGAAATTGAAATTACTGCGCAGGGTTGGAATCCGTTATAATTTAAAGAAAGTAATTATACTTCCTTGTAAACTATTGCATTTATATTCATACCAGCTCCAACGGAAGTGAAAATTATGTTGTCACCGCTGTTGATTCTATGCTTATCAAGTTTGTTCTTTTTGATTAAGTCATACATTGTTGGAACAGTTCCAGCGGAAGTATTCCCAAGAAAACTGATAGTCATAGGCATAATTTCCTCTGTTGGTCCTTGCATTTTGTATTGTTTCATTAATCTTTGGCAAATTGCTTCATCCATCTTTTCATTTGCCTGATGGATAAGTACCTTGTTGATATCTGCTAGGGAAAGACCTGCTTTGTCGATAGCTTCTTTAGCTATTCCGGGAACTTTTTGCAGTGCATAAACATATACTTTGTGACCTTCCATTCGAATATATTTCTTTGACTGGTCGTGCCATTGGTTTAAGGAAGGTGTCATTGTAAGTATGTCAGCCCATTCAACAGCGTCTGATCTTTCGGCGTGAGAAAGAATACCAATTGGAGTAGCACTTTTCACCCCTTCAACAATTACTGCTCCTGCACCATCGGCAAATATCATACAATCGCGGTCGAAAGGATCACCAACCCGAGAAGTTACATCTCCGCCTATGACCATACCCCTTTTGTAAGTACCTGATTTTATAAGAGCATTAGCGACAATCATTGCCTGTATCCATCCGGGGCAGCCGGCCAGTACATCAAATGTAACTATTGAAGGTTTAACGATATTGAGGTGCTGTTTTACTCTTGCAGCAAGGTTCGGTATCAACATGATACTGCTGGAACCTTCAGCAATGTCTCCAAAATTATGCCCGAAGATAATGAAATCGAGAGTATCAGGATTAATACCTGAGCTTTCAAGAGCATCTTTAGCTGCCAGGAAGCCCAAGTCTGAAGTCATCTGGTCTTTACCTGCCCAGCGACGTTCTCTGATATTTGTTATCTCATAAAATTTTTCAATTATCTCTTTATTTGACTTATCGAAAACATTTTTGTTTTTTGGATCAAAAAATTTGTGGTTCATGAAATCTTCATTTTTGACCACTAACTCAGGAATACAGCTTCCTGAAGCAATAATTACTGTATAAATCTCTTTATTCATAAACAATCTGTCTCACTGAAGTTTTTTTGAATATTTTTTTAATTCTATTGTGTTCCCATCAAATTCGGCATAAGAAAAGAAGTTGAACCATTCGCCCAACATAACTATCTCTGCACCTGATACTAATTTTTCTTTTAAAAGAAAATGGCGGTGGCCGAATATGTAATAATCTATTTTATTGGTTTTAGAAAATTCATTTGCAAAATTTACTGCTGATTCACTGTTTAGGTCGGATACAAATTCAGGGTCAGTTCCTTTTGATATTCTGCTTCGCTTTGCCCATTCATGTCCGAACCATATTGCAAGGTTAGGGTGTAATCTTGAAAACATGAATTGAGCCATTTTGCTTGTGAATAGACCTTTAAGCATAAGGTATCCTTTTTCACTTTTATTGAGACCGTCACCGTGGCCAAGGAAAAAAGTTTTCTCACTAATAGTCTGGACTATAGGTTCCCTGTGAACTATTACTCCGGTTTCAGAAGGAAGATAATCAAAAACCCAGACGTCGTGGTTTCCTGTGAAAAAATGTATTGGTATGCCATTGTCGCTTAGTTCAGCAATTTTACCAAGGGTTCGAACAAAACCTCTAGGGACGACTTTTTTGTATTCATACCAGAAATCGAAAATATCGCCAAGCATATAAATTGCTGCTGCATCTTTGCTCGCTTCATCTAGCCAGCTAACGAAAAGTTTTTCCCTTTCAGGGTTATTCTTCATTGCCGGTGCGCCCAAGTGGACATCAGATATAAAATATGTTTTTTTATCAGCCAAGTTAAATTCTAAAAAATGAATATACTCCTTAAAGGAAAATCAATTTTTTATGAAACGGACGCAAGATAGAAAAAAACATATAACAAGACTGAAAAATGTGGTCTGAAGGCCAAAAGAGCTATATATCTATCGAATTTTGATATTAATTAGTTAAAAATTTCGTTAAGTTTTTTAAAAAGAGCTGGACCTTTAAGGTCTTTAGAAATAATTATACCATCTCTATCTAAAAGGAAATTGGAAGGTATGTATTTGATATTATAACTTGCAAGTGCTGAAATACTTCCTTCCATATCACCAACATTAATCCAAGTAAGTTGATCTTCATTTATTGCTCTGATCCAAGAAGAACTTACTGTATCAACACAAACTTGATAAATTTCAAATCCTTTGGGATTGAATTTCATATAATTTTCTTTAAGAACCGGATTCATAATTCGACTATCAGGGTTAAATGAAGACCAGAAATGGAGCAGTACGTATTTTCCTCTTAATGATGACAAAGCAATATTCTTTCCAGAGGGGTCGGGAAGTACTACTTCAGGTGAATTTACCCCTTTATCTTTGATGAAATTTTGCATTTCCAGGCTACGTACATCCTGCATTAGTTTTTTTGTATCCTCATATAAAGTATTGGCATGTTCAGAATTCGGATACATTGAATGAAGGGCAGAGGCTGCAATTTTAATTGTTTGGAGGTCCTGAACTACAAAATTTCCGTTATTGAATTTCTGATATATTGCAAGAACAGACGCAAGTGAGAATGGATTGGAAGTTATGAATTTATTTGAATACTGTTGTTGATCGAACATTACCTGACCGATTTTGTTCTTCCATTCCAATATTTTCAAGTCATATTCCGGGTTATTTGAATAGAGAGATATAAGTGAGTTGATAGAGTCGATTCTGCTGTTTGTCCTTGCTAGGTTGTTATTAAGTTCCTTTACCTTCATTGATCCATAAGATCCTTCAATTTTATACTCATTGGAAAAATTAATAAAATCGGCTGAAAAAATAATTTTTTCAGTAGAGTCGATAAGGAGTGTGATAAATTTCTGTTCCCCGACTTTTAAGATGAAAAAAGTAGGATCGTCAATCTTCCCTTTAAGAGTGAACCTTCCCTTATCGTCAATTTTACATGAGTCAAAAGGAGTAGTACTGTTTACACTCAATTTTTCAAGGTAAATTTTCTTGTTGGGGGAATTTGTAATTTTGCCTTCGATGATGAAATTGTCAGATTTTTTGCATGAAAACAAAAACAACAAAACAAACAAAATCGGTAGATATATTTTCACTTCTTTATAGTTTTAATTTGCAGCTAAAATAACATTTTATAGAAAAGAGTATAAAACATTTAACATTTTTTAATATTTAAAATACAGATTAAACAAAATAATTACTTTTGTGATTAAGTTTAGAGATTAGTTGAAGATACACTACGACATAGATTTTTTTCAGGCATTCAATCCTGTTGTAACTATTGGTACGTTTGACGGAGTACATCTTGGTCATAAAAAAGTTATAAAAAGGTTGAATGAAATCGCGCGTTCAGTGGGAGGAGAGAGCGTAATTTTTACATTCTATCCTCATCCAAGGCTTGTTGTGTCTTCAAACGAATCGAATTTAAGGTTACTTTCTTCTTTTACAGAAAAAGCAGAGCTTCTTGAAAAAGAAGGAGTTGATCATCTTGTCGTTTTTCCTTTCACCATTGATTTTGCTGAATTATCGTACGAAGAGTTTATAAGAGATATATTGGTGGATAAAATGCACATTCATACGCTTGTAGTAGGACACGATCATAGATTAGGCAAGAAGAGGGAAGGTACTTATGACAATATTTTAGCTCTTCAGGAAAAGCTTTCATTCAAAGTAGAAAAGATTGAAACGTTTTTATTTAATGATGTTGATATTAGCTCCTCTAAGATAAGAGCAGCAATTCAAAATGGAGATATTGAAAAAGCGAACAAATATCTTGGTTATAAATATTCGATTCAAGGGGTTGTTGAATACGGTAAAAAGATAGGGCGTGGAATAGGATTTCCGACGGCTAATATTGTCAGCGGTGACCCTTACAAACTTATTCCGGTGGAAGGGGTATATGCTGTTACTATTATGTACGCCGGCAGAATTTATAAAGGAATGATGAATATTGGGTTCAAACCTACATTCAAAAACAATGCAGACAGTCGGACCATAGAAGTAAACATATTTGAGTTCGACATGGAAATATATCAAAAGCAACTTACCATATATATTTACAAAAAGATCAGGGAAGAGATTAAATTTCCAAACATCTACCGACTTCGGGAAAGATTAAATGAAGACAAGAAGGAAGCGTTAAAAATTCTTGAAAATGTTTTTTAAATTCATTGTTGCATTATCTTTGTCGCTAATTATCAATTTAAATATAACATAAAAATGGATTACAAAGTATCAGATATAAAACTTGCTGAGTTTGGCAGAAAAGAGATAGAAATTGCAGAGAGAGAAATGCCGGGGCTAATGTCGCTCAGAGAAAAGTTTGGAAAGTCAAAACCACTTACAGGTGCCAGAATTATGGGATCATTGCACATGACAATCCAGACAGCAGTATTAATTGAAACTTTAGTAGAACTAGGGGCAAAAGTCAGATGGGCGAGTTGTAACATTTTTTCGACTCAAGATCATGCAGCTGCCGCCATCGCTGAGGCGGGTGTACCCGTTTTTGCATGGAAAGGAGAGACGCTGGAAGAATATTGGTGGTGTACTGAAAAGGCACTTGATTTTGGAGGAGGGAAAGGTCCAAACATGATAGTAGATGATGGAGGAGATGCAACAATGATGGTTCATATTGGATTTGATGCAGAGAAAGACCCTTCAATACTTGATAAGCAAACAGAAGCTCCTGATGAAGAAGAATTGTTTAAGTGTTTAAAACGAATATTGGCAGAAAACCCACAACGCTGGAGTAATGTTGTTAAGGAAATAAAAGGAGTTTCGGAGGAAACTACAACAGGTGTTCACAGATTGTATCAAATGCTTGAAGATGGGAAATTATTATTTCCGGCTATCAACGTTAATGATTCGGTAACTAAATCAAAATTCGATAATCTATATGGCTGCAGAGAATCTTTAGCTGACGGAATCAAGAGAGCAACAGACGTCATGATTGCCGGTAAGGTGGTTGTTGTTGCAGGATATGGTGATGTTGGGAAAGGATGTGCACGCTCGATGCGAGGATATGGAGCAAGGGTAATAGTTACTGAAATAGATCCAATATGTGCCTTACAGGCAGCGATGGAAGGATTTGAAGTAAAAACATTAGAGGACTCATTATCTGAAGGCAATATATATGTTACGACAACTGGTAACAAGGATATTATTACTGGTGAGCATATGGCAGCAATGAAAGATCAGGCGATAGTATGTAATATTGGTCATTTTGATAATGAAATTCAGATGAACCGACTAATTAAATGGCCGGGAATTAAAAGGATTAATATTAAGCCTCAGGTAGACAAGTTCACATACGAAGATGGACATTCAATTTTTATTCTTGCTGAAGGCCGCTTAGTAAATCTTGGATGTGCTACAGGACATCCTTCGTTTGTTATGAGTAATTCATTTACGAATCAGACTCTGGCGCAGATAGAACTTTTCACAAAAGAACATAAGCTTGATGTTTACAGATTGCCAAAGAGGCTTGATGAAGAAGTTGCTCGCTTGCATTTAGAGCAAATAGGTGTTAAGTTGACAACATTAACTCAGGATCAGGCAGATTATATTGGGGTGAAGGTAAATGGTCCGTATAAACCTGAACATTACAGGTATTAATTCTTAACAATTAACTTATTACCAAGTAGGCCGATATTATAATATTTAAGAGGTCTTTTTGCGTCACCTTCGACCGGGTAGCCAGTGACAAGTTCATATTTAGAACTGCAGCAGGGACATACAGCATAAAAGCTTTTACCTTCGTTGATAATCGTACACTCTTTGCTTAACTCGTTAGTGCATGTTGCATCAAAGGCATGGTAAACAGAGTTTCCGGGAGAAGAGAAATCATAGTATTCGCAATATATTAATACACCACCGTAACCGGCTTGTGGAATAAGTTCAGAGTATCCGGGACTGGTAAGGTAATTGTTGATAGTTAGGTCTATGGTGAAATCAACGTAAACAAAAGGGACATAATCTTGTTGTTCTTCATCACAAGAGGTAAATAATAATGGGAAAAAAGAAAAAATGAGAAGAATTCTAAGTTTAATGTCCATTTTTCATTATTTTTAAAGTTCATTGCAAATTTAATCTATAACAGATTCCAAATGGAAGATATTATACCTTTTTTGATAATTATTGTCATATCTATAGTTGGGGCTATAGGTAGCAGGCGAAAAAAACGGAATGCTGGTGAAAATATTGCAGAACCCAACAGACGAGTTATTGAAGATGATATCTTCGATTGGCTTGACAAGCTTAAAATAACAGATGAAGAGCATTCTGTTTTAGGAGAACCAGAAATTGAGGAAAGCCAGTTGAAACAGCGGGAAGAACCAAATAAGAGGGAGCCAGCTGTTGAAGTAGTGACAGTTCCAGGAATTTTTGAAAAATATAGTGGGTTTATTTCACCCAAGGAGAGAGAAGAGATTATGTCAAAAGAGGGTATCCCGACTGTTAAATTGGATCCCTTTGCAGAGGGTGATCTGACTAAGCAGAATATAAACAGCCAAGTTGAAAGGAAAAGGGAAAAGATTGAGATTGATTTAAGGAAAGCTGTTATTTACAGCGAAATTTATAACAGAAAATATAAGTTCTAACATGTTTAATAACACTATTTTATAAGATAGTGTTTGTGTTAGGTGTTACAAGATATTAAAAAATTATTTATTTTTGTAGATGACTTGGAGTTCTGGCTCGATGAGCTGGGATTCTATTTTTTTTTACCCATTATTAAAAAAAAATTAGCATTATGTCTGGTATTAATTACATGACCGAGGAAGGTTTAAAAAAACTTAAAAAGGAGCTTGAGCATCTTGTAAAAGTTGAGCGTCCATCTATTTCTAGGCAGATTGGCGAAGCTATTGAAAAGGGCGATATTTCTGAAAATGCGGAGTATGATGCGGCCAAAGATGCACAGGGTATGCTTGAAGCACGAATTGCATTATTGCAATCCCAGATTGCTGTTGCCAGAATAATCGATGAATCAAAGATTGATACTTCAGTGGTTCAGATAATGAACGTTGTTACAATAAAAAATGTAAATACAAATACATTGATGAAATATACTATAGTTTCTGAACATGAAGCTGACCTGAAGGCCGGCAAAATTTCTATTAAGACTCCAATTGCAAAAGGTTTGTTGGGGAAGAAGGTTGGTGATGTTGTGAATGTATCCGTTCCATCTGGAACATTATCCTTAGAAATTATTGACATTTCAATTTAAATATCATGTCTTCAATTTTTACAAAAATAATTAATGGGGAAATTCCTTCATACAAGGTAGCAGAAGACGAAAACTTTTATGCATTTCTTGATATTTTTCCGTTAGCAAAAGGACATACTTTAGTAATTCCCAAAAAGGAGGTTGATTATATATTTGACCTTGATGAGGAAACGTATGTTGGGCTTCATGCTTTCGCCAGAAAAGTAGCTTTAGCATTAAAACAGGCAGTTCCTTGCAAAAAAATAGGAATAGCTGTGCTTGGGTTAGAAGTTCCCCATGCGCATATCCATCTGGTGCCAATGCAAAGTGAGCATGATATCAATTTTTCTAATCCGAAAAAGAAGTTCACATCAGAAGAGTTTGAAGCTATTTGTAATGAGATATCCAGAAACTTTCAAGAATAAAGTTTCATTATAATTTGATTACTTCACTCTGTCAGGATTCTTTTTTATGAAATCAGACCAGTTTCTGAATTCAGTTACCTGAGTAGGACTTCCTGACTGGATAAGATGGCAATATGCTACTGCTACCGCATCAGTTGCATCAAGGGTTTGTGGTAAATTAGTAATACCATACATTTTTTGTAAGAAAAAAGCTACTTGTTCTTTTGAAGCTTTACCCATGCCTGTTATTGATTGTTTTACCTTTAACGGTGCATACTCGAATATTGGGAGATTTCTATATAACGCTGCTGCCATTGCAACACCTTGTGCTCTTCCAAGTTTTAGCATTGATTGCACATTTTTTCCGAAGAAAGGAGCTTCAAGGGCTACTTCGTCTGGGTGATACTGATCAATAATACTTAAAACTCTTTCGAAAATATATTTTAATTTGTCATAGTGATCGGAATACTTTCCCTGGGTAATAATTCCCATTGTAATCAGGGAGTTCTTTTTCCCAACGACCTCCAGAAGTCCATAACCCATTATATTTGAGCCAGGGTCAATTCCTAGTATTATACGGGGATTTTCCATTAGTATGCCTGAATGATACTGTAAATGCCCTTATAACCAATATTACGTGATAAATTAATTGGGGCTCCTTTTAGCTGAGAAATTGTAGCTGGGGAACCTGATACAGCTGAAAGTGCTGCTTTGAGCATATTTTCTTCAGGGTCTCCCCATTCGTGGTTAAGGTCGTCTGACACATATATGTCGGCAGGCAATCCGTTAAAATAATCTCCATAGCCCAGGCTGTTGACATATTTGAATGAAATTGGAAGAACAGAAAGGTCAATCTTGTCATTAGTGAAAATATACATACCAACAGGTTTGCCGTGAGTATTGTTACCAATCAAAGTGCAATCAACATATGGCTTCAAGCAGTTAATCACCATTTCACTTGCGGAGGCAGTGTTATAGGTAGTAATAAAAAAAAGACGGGGAACATTAATAATTGGACCTCCATAGCTAGAAATTATTGTATTGTTTTCGTCAGAATGTTTTTCATTATTGATTAGTGTTGCAATAGTTTTAGTTATGACTGCATCTCCACCTAACATTGAAAAGAGATTGTAGGCGACGCTATTTAATCCACCGCCGTTGTATCTGAGGTCAATAATCAAATCAGTAATTTTTTCACTTTTAAATTTTTCAACAACAGCCTTCAGTTCATCAGTAGAAGTTTCATAAAACCTATCAAATACAAAATATCCAACTTTGTATACCCCTGACGTGTATACCCCTGAATACATGACAGAGTTTATTTTAACGGAAGATTTGCTAATTGTTTTTAAAACCGTTTTGTTCTCGGGATCAAGGAATACGAATTCACAATTGGATTCATTTGAAAGAGCACTATTAATACTGTCAAGATTATCTATGGTATAACCGTTGATTGATAGAACTTTCCATGTTCTTTTGACTCCGGCTTTTGCAAAAGGAGAATCATCAAACACATAAGATATTTTTATAAAGTTGTCATAGTCTATAATAAAGCCAGCGCCAAAACCTTCATAAACACCCTTCTGCAATAAATCATATAGCTTAGTAGCTTGCATTGAATAGCTCCACCTATCGAGTGGATTAATTATTGAATCAATTAGAGCTTGAGTAGTAGAAATTCCGTCAGGGTCAATATCTGGGATTTCGTTATTCCACAAATACCATTCTTTAAAAACTTCATATATATATTGGTTAGCCGTTTGTTCCGGTGCATCAGGAGTATCTTTGTCACAAGAACTGAATAAAAACATTACTGGGATCAGTAATATCAATAGAAAATTTACATTAAATGTCTGAAGTGCTTTCATATAGACAAATTTTAAATTTCGAAAGTTTTTTAAAAGAAAGCTGGTGCTTCGTATTCATCGGGGACTGGAATATCTTCCGGTTTAATAATATCCCCTCTGAGTATCCTGTACCTGTTTCTTGAGTCGGAAACAAAAATGCTTCCCGGATAATTAAGTAAAATCAATTTATACAGTTCCTGTGCTTTTTCAGTATCCTTTAATTTTTCTTCATAAATTACAGCTGTTTTATATAATGCATCATCTGCAGAAGTTGAGAAAGGATAATCCTTAATTATTAATTGGTAAAGAGAGACGGCACTGTCAAACTCGAATCGGTTTTCACATATTAGCGATTTTCTCATTAATATTTTATCAATCAAAGAATGGCCGGGATATAACTTATTTATAGAATCATAAGTTTCAACAGCTTCATCTATTCTGTTCTGGAAAATAAGCAAATCACCGCGGCCAAATATTTGTATAGGTTCTTCTATCGTATCCATGTCGTAATAAGCCGAAATAAGAAGTGATAATTCCATTGCATCATTAGCTATAAGTTTAGACGTGCTTGCTTTTAGTACATCCACCTGAGCTTTTGCCCAGTTTATATCTCCGATATAGAAGCCAAGAAGGGCTTTTTTAAGCTTTACTTCGTCCCCAATAGGATTATCCTTGTTAGAATCAATTATCTGTGCATAAATCAGGGTTGCTTCCCATAAATTGCCGTCGTAAACGTTGATGTCTGCTTCTTCAACTCTTATTTGCGAGCGTTGTAGGTTACTCAAGTCTCTGCTTTGTAAAATAGTATCGATAACCTGATAAGCTTTTTCTGGTCTGTTAAGATAAAAAGAAAGGAAATGGGCATAATCTTTAGCGAACTCAGCAGTCTCTTTATTATAACCCAATTCTGCAAGTATATTTTCAAACTTATTTACAAGAGCATCACTATTAGTCTTTTCATCCTTAGGAGAGTATATGAATTTTTTATACTCTGTAGATACGATTTCTTTTTTTACCTGATTTATTATTCTTACAGGAGACTTTCTATTTGAAAGATATTCAAGACCCTCTAACGCAATATCAAAAAGATTGTTTTGAGCTGCTGATTTTGCGAATCCAAGAATATTGTTTTCTTCGTTTCTTGTTCTCTTGTCGAGTGCGATAGCTTGATTAAGAGCTTGGGCATAATCTTTCTCCTCAACAAATATCCATATGAGAAGTCGTGTATAAACTGTACTATTAGGATCTTCCTGTATTGTTTTTAGGACTACTTTTTTGACGAGTTTTCTCAAGCTGTTATCGAAATCATATCTTAGTAAAGAGTTCAGTCTACCTTCAACGTTTGGAAGTTGATTTTCATCTTCCTTTAGCATTATTAGGTATTCCTCCATCATGCTTGAATAATTTCTAGTATACGCATATACATACGCTAAATTAGAGCGGAACATTTCTCCTGGTATTATTTCTCTCCCTTTAAGATATGTTTTTTCAGCGTATTCAAATTCTCTACGGTTAAAGAAATTGTTTGCCACTGAAGTAACATCTCCAATATTATTATCAAGTTCGTTAATAACTTCGTTGAAAACTTGGATAGACTTATCGTTTTCTCCCCTCTCTTTATATATAGTTCCCAGAGTAATCTGCAAAGAAGAAGTTTTATTTTTTCGTAGTTGTTTTTTTATTGATTTCTCGGCTTCATCATAATCTTTGTTCTCAATTAAACAGTTGATGTAGTTGTCGAAGTAGTATAACATTTTTGTTGATTCGAAAAGTTCGAGATACAGGGGAGCAGCTTTGACAAACTCTTTTTGCCTGTAATAAGTTGAGGCCAATTGTGCTTTGGTTTGATTTGTATTTACCTGGGCAAAAAGGGCAGAAATAAAAACAAATGAAAATATGATATATATTAAAAAATGTTTCATTAGTATTTTTTTACAAAAATAATGCATTTAACAACTCTTTCAACAATCAAGGTGTTATGTTTTAGTTATTGAAACATAAACTACCTTTTTTATGAAAAAGTATAAAAAAACCACCTGTAGTTAATCATACGGTGGTTTTTAATATTTGTTAAAAACATAAATCAGGTATACAAAAAGCGTTTAATATTTCTTTTTGGAGTTTTTTCAAACTCTTCAGAAACAAGTTCAATTTTTGAGAGCTGTTCATAAACAGGTACTGAATGATTGAAATGTTTACGGTTTTCAGCCATGATGCTTTCAATATTATTCTCATCAATCTGATTGTTTTTAAGAGCTTCTAAGTCGGGATAAACCAGAGCTATTAATTTATTCTCCCTTTGAATAACAACACATTCCAGAACATAAGGCATGTTGTTGAGTCTTGCTTCAAGTTCCTCAGGGTATATGTTCTGACCACTAGCTCCAAGAAGCATATTTTTTGATCTTCCTTTTATGTAAATGAAGTTGTCTTTATCTATGATTCCCAGATCTCCTGTTCTCAGCCATCCGTCTTCTGTGAATGCGTTTTTATTTGCTTCATCATTTTTGAAGTAACCGAGCATGACATTTTCGCCCTTGACTTGAATTTCTCCAACGTTTTTAAAAGGATTATCTGAGTCAATACGTACTTCTAATCTATCAACAAGTTTACCGGCAGAGAATGGCTGGGTTAAATTCCAAGGAGCATAGCTTATTAGAGGACCACACTCAGTCATTCCATAACCAATTGTAAATGGGAAATTTATCTTTTTGAAGAAAACCTCAACTTCATTGCTTAGTGCCGCGCCCCCAATAACAATCTCATGGAAATTAGATCCAAAAGTTTCGATTAGTTTGCCTCTAATTTTTTTATGGAGGAGTGAATTAATTCCGGGTACATGCAATAGAATTTTTATTGCCGGTTTTTGGAGAGTAGGGAGAAGACTCTTTTTATATATTTTTTCAATAACAAGCGGAACAGACAAAATTAAACGAGGCTGTATTTCTTTAAAAGATTTAATCAAGACCTGAGGACTTGGCATTTTATTTAAGAAAGTGATATGACAACCCTTAGTCACTGGGAATAGAAATTCGAATAAGAGTCCAAATACATGTGCCATGGGTAGGAATGAAACTAATTTATCTCCTGACTTTAGTGGCATATGATCCTGAGCAAAGATAATATTTGAGAATAAACTTCTTACCGGTATCATTACTCCTTTAGAAAAGCCTGATGATCCAGACGTATATGACAAAACCTGAAGATTTTCATATTCTGTTACCTCAAATTTAAAATCTTCCTTTTTAACAAGGTCAGTTTTCATCATAGAAAGCCCCTCACTTGATAAGTTTTTCAATGATTTATCTCTTGCAGAAATGATTTCAAAATCTTCTATAGAAATAACCCCGGCAATAGTGGGCATTTCATCAAACGTAAGGGTTTCATAAAGAGACTTTGCTGCAAAAAGGAAAGTAGATTCTGAATGATTTACTATATTATGAACATTCTCAGGTTTAAAATCAGGAAGTATTGGTACTGCTACAGCACCGTAAGAAATACATGTCAGGAATATTTTACCCCAGTTAGAAGAATTTCGTCCGTAAATGGCAATTTTATCTCCCTTTTTTACTCCAGCCTTTTCAAAAATAAAAGACAATGTACTTATAGACTGAGCGACATCCTTATATTTGAATATATCTGATCCGTAGTCAGAAAAAACAGGCAATTCCCAATTGTCTCTGAAAGAGTTAGTAAATAATTCAGCTAGATTGTTACGTTCCATATTATATGCTTTTTTTTGAATTGTAAATATAGTTTAAAAAGTTATAAATGCTCAAATCAGTATTAGTAAATGTATTATTTTGGTTTATAATGCAGTATAAATATTAACAACCATTAGTTCTATTTGTTTATGCTCTGATGTTGGCAATTAAAATGGTTTAATGAAAATAAAATTCTTGTTTCTTTTCAATATTATCTGTACATTTCTGTAGTGTTATAGATAAAACTTTATTCGAATGGCTAAGAAATTCTCAAAAGAGTTTTCACGATTAATTGTCTCATTAGTAGTGATTTTTATTGCTATCGCATTAATAATTACTTTAAGCGTTTATAATTTTTTTAAGATCGAAAGGAATGAGATTAAGAAAAGCAGTTTTAAAGAATTGGAGGCTATTGGTTCATTGAAGGCTAAACAGATATCAGAATGGTATGAAGATGAATTGGAAGATGCTTTTTTAATTACAAAGAGTTCAGGGTTTATCAAAGATGTTTCTAAATGGGCAGAGAAAAGTGACGAACTTGTTTCCGAAGATTTATTATCGCAATTAAATCAATTAATTGAACAACACGAATATCATGAAATAATAATAATTACTTCTGAATTTAATAAATCCATTTCGAGTAAGGGACAGAGCTCTAATTATGATGAAATAGTATATCAGTCAGCATTATCTGCAATTAAATCAGGGAAGGCTACTTCTACTAATATTTTTAGAAACAGTTATGATAACAATGTATATATAGATTTCTTAGCGCCGGTTTTTAATAGTAAGGGGGACGCCATTGCTGTAACAATTTTCAGGAAAAATCCCGATTTGTTCCTTTATCCATTAATATCGTACTGGCCTGTGCAAAGCCAAACTGCTGAAACATTTCTTTTGAAAAAGGAAAGTGACGGGGGCTTATTATTGAGTGAGATGAGGTTTAAACCAGGGACAACCTTATCATTAAAAATAAGTCTGAAAGAAGCTTTTACGGCTTCCATTTTTGGAATAAAAGAGGCTAGTGGAAGTTTTGAAGGAATAGATTATAGAAATGAAAAGATTATTGCATATGTAGACAACGTGAAAGGAGCGGATTGGGTTGTTGTATCAAAAATTGATTTATGGGAAATATTTGATAAAACATTTTTAAAATACACAAATCCATTTGTTATTTCTATAATATTGATAGCTATAACCTTACTTGTTTTAGCTCAATTGATTTCTTATCAACGGAATAAGTATTACAAGAACTTAGTTTTGGCTCAGGAAGAATTCAAGACAACATTGAAGAGTATTGGCGATGCTGTAATTACAACTGATAAAAGTGGAAGAATAATGTTTATTAATCCGGTAGCACAGAATCTTACTGGATGGAGTGAAAATGAATCAGTTGGAAAAAACATTGATGATGTATTTGTTATTATTAACGAGGAGACAAGAGGGAAGGCTGATAATCCTATAAAAAAGGTTATTCAATCAGGATTGGTTATAGGACTAGCAAATCACACAATTTTAATTTCAAGGGAAGGAAAAGAAATTCCAATTTCTGATAGCGGTGCTCCTATTCATAATGAAAAGGGTGAAGTGGAAGGAGTTGTTTTAGTGTTTAGGGATCAGACCAATGAAAGAATTCAGCAACGTGCAATACTTGAGAGTAAAAGGGAAATGACATCGTTATTATCTAACCTTCAAGGAATGGTTTACCGATGTTTGAATAATAAAGATTGGTTAATGGAATTTGTAAGCAAGGGGTGTCTTGAACTTACTGGATATGAATCTTGGGAACTTGAAAATAACAGTACAGAATCATACGGAAATCTGATTCATCAGGAAGATAGGTTGGAAGTTTGGGAAAAAGTTCAAAAAGCATTAAAAGAAAAAAACCAATTTCAGATTGAATATAGGATAATCAAAAAGAATAATGAAATTAAATGGGTTTGGGAAAAAGGAAGAGGAATATTTGATGAAAATAAATTGATTGCAATAGAAGGTTTTATTACAGACATTACTGAAAAAAAGAATATTGAGAATGCATTACTCGAAAGCGAAGAAGTATTCAACCACTTTCTAAAATACAGTCCGGTTTATCTATTTTTTAAAGACAAAGATATCAAGTCTTTAAGGTTGAGTCCTAATTTTGAACAAATGCTTGGTAAACCGCTTAATGAGTTAATAGGTAAAGATATGTTCGATTTATTCCCCGGAGAATTAGCTAAGAAAATGATTGAAGATGACAAACAGATACTTAGGGAAAAGACCACGAAATTTGTAGAAGAGGAATTTAACGGACGCAGTTATCTTACAGTTAAGTTTCCAATTGAGATTTCTGGTGAAGTCAAATATCTAGCCGGGTTTACTTTAGATATGACTGAAAGGAAAACGACAGAGATGGCTTTGAAATCCAGTGAGCACTTGTTTCACACTTTAGCGGCTAATTCTACAGTTGGTATTTTTAGAACTGATTCTGAAGGAAAAACTACATATGTAAATCAGAAATGGGTTGAGATTTCAGGTTCAAACGAAGAAGAAGCCCTTGGTCTTGGATGGTTGAAAAGCGTGCATCCTGATGATTTAAATAGAGTAACTGCAAGTTGGAATAGCGATTCTTCACAGACAAAAGAGTCTTCATCACAATATAGGTTTTTACATAAAGATGGCAAAATTGTTTGGGTAAAAGGGCTTGCTGTTCCTCAATTAGATGAATTTGGGAAATTGGTAGGATATATTGGAACAATTACTGATATAACTGAAATCATAAGATCTGAAGAGAAAATACTCTCTCTTTCAGAGCTTGTTAAAGAATCACATGTTGAGATTTATATTCTTGATATAAACAAGTTTAATTTTCTATATGTAAACAAAGAGGCTGAAAGGAATATTGGTTACACTTTCGAGGAGCTTTCAGAAATGGAGGTTTTAGACATTAAACCATTATTCTCAGAATCAACATTTAAAGAAACTATTAATCCTCTTTTAGAAGGTAAGATTAGCGTGTTGACATACGAAACAATACACAGAAGGAAAGACGGTTCTACTTATCCTGTTGAAGTTCAAATGCAAATATTCAGTTACGAGGGCAGGAATACTTTAACTGCTTTTGTGCGAGATATATGTGTGCGTAAGAAAGCAGAAGAGGCTCTTCAGAATTCAAATATGATTTTAAGAATTGTTGTCGACAATATACCGGATGCCATTTACATGAAGGATAAAGAAGGACGAAAGATTATAGCAAACAAGGCTGATATTTTTAATTGTGGTTTAGAAAGAGAGGATGAGATAATAGGAAAAACTGATTTTGATATGTTTCCCCAAGATATTGCTGAGAAATTTTGGGAAGATGACCAAAAGGTTTTAAAAAATGGTGATCTTATAATTAACCGCGAAGAGAAGTTAATAAACCTTAATGGGTCAGCGAAATGGTTGTTGACTTCAAAAATACCATACCGAGATTCTAAGGGAGAGATAATTGGACTTGTCGGGTTGGGACATGACATTACAAGACGAAGGCTTGCCGAAGAAGAAATGGCCAAACTAAGCAAAACAATTACTCAAAGTCCTGTAAGTATCATGATAACTAATACTAAAGGGAGTATTGAGTATGTTAATCCAAAATTCTCCGAAGTCACAGGATATGAATCAGAAGAAGTAATTGGCAAGAATCCAAGAATTCTAAAATCTGGTAACCAAAAGGACGATTTTTATAGAAATATATGGGAAACTATTCTTTCAGGGCATGATTGGGAGGGCGAGATTTTAAATAAAAAGAAAAATCAAGAACTTTTTTGGGAGAACGCTAAAATATCTCCAATTTTCAATGAGGAAGGAGCAATAATCAATTTTGTTGCAATAAAGGAAGACATTACTGAAAAAAAGAAAATCCTTCAAGAACTAATTGTAGCTAAAGAAAAGGCAGAAGAAGGGGATAAGCTAAAAACTTCTTTCCTAGCCAATATGAGTCATGAAATTCGTACTCCGCTTAATTCCATCCTTGGTTTTACAAGTTTCATAACTAGTGAGGATGACTTATCCGTAGAAGAAAGGAAGGAGTTCTCGTCCATAATAAATAAAAGTGCTGAAAGTTTATTACAAATAATAAATGACATTATTGATATTTCAAGTCTTGAGACTGGTCAGTTGAAGATTTTCTCATCCCAGTTATTGGTTAATCCGATAATTAAGTCAATACATACTGTTTTCACTCGAAAGTTAATTGAAATGGACAAAAAGCTGATCAAGTTAACTTTTCATACTCAGGAAGAAGTGTTTGTATTTGCAGATGAGAACAGACTTATTCAGATTTTTACAAATCTGTTGAACAATTCATTAAAGTTTACAGAAAAGGGTGAAATAAGTTTTGGAGTAGAAAAGATAAGTGATTCACAAATCGGGTTTTTCGTTTCTGACACAGGCATTGGAATTTCTTCAGAAATGAAGGAAGCTGTTTTCGAAAGGTTTAGACAGGCTGAGGGAACTAGAACCCGAATACATGGGGGAAACGGCCTGGGGCTTTCGATTGTTAAAAACCTTCTCGAGCTCATGGGAGGCTCAATTTCTCTTGATTCTGAGGTGGGGGTTGGTTCTAAATTTAGATTTACATTACCTCGAAGGAAGCTATAAAATCAAAAGGAAGAGATGCTTTTCTTTTAATGAAAAGCAAGACATAATAGAATCTTGAAGAAATAATATTGATATTGATTCTATTTAACTGTTTTTGCTTTTCTCTTTCAGATTTTATTCCTTTGATGTCAATAATACTATTAATATGATGCACGAAAGGTTTCCATCCAGACTACTTGAAAATGCTGTTGAGGAATTTGCTAAATTACCCGGTATAGGAAGAAAAACAGCTTTAAGGATGGTGCTTCATCTTTTAAAATGTGAAGAAACGGAGGTTGAGGATTTTGGAAATTCAATCATTACTCTTAAGAAAGAGATAAAACATTGCAAAATATGCCATAACATCTCTGATACCGAGATATGCTCGATTTGTTCTAGCCACTCAAGAGATGAATCGGTTGTATGTGTTGTTGAAAATATCAGGGATGTCATGTCTATTGAAAATACACATCAATTTAACGGATTATATCATGTGCTTGGAGGAATTATTTCTCCCATGGATGGAATTGGACCCAATAATCTTGAAATTGAATCGTTGGTTGAAAGAGTGGGTAAGGGCGATATAATTGAAGTAATACTTGCTCTAAGCACTACAATGGAAGGAGACACAACAAATTTTTATATATTTAAAAAATTAAGGGAGAAGGAAGTTCGAATTTCAACAATTGCCAGAGGCGTTTCGGTGGGAGGAGAAATTGAATATACTGACGAACTTACACTGGGACGATCGATTATTAACAGATTGAACTATAGTGATACATTAAACCATTGATATTAAATGAGAATTGCTGTAGATTTTGACGGAACTATTGTTGAACATGAATATCCCGCGATTGGTAAGGTCAGACCTTTTGCTTTTCAAACTCTTAAAATGCTTCAGGAAAAGGGACATTTATTAATTTTATGGACCTACCGTTCCGGAAAGCTTCTTGACGAGGCTATAGAATTCTGTAAGTGTAACGGTATTGAATTTTATGCTGTTAATTCTGATTACCCTGGTCAAGTATACGATAATATTAAAAGCAGAAAAATTGACTGCGATTACTATATTGATGATAGAAATATTGGTGGATTACCTGCTTGGGGAGAAATATATCATTTGATTCATCCTGAAGATGGTGAGGTTAAATCATCAAGAAAGAAAAATAAAAAGACATTCTGGATTTTAGGAAATAGAAGATGAAGCTCTCAGTTGTTATTGTAAATTATAATGTTAAGCATTTTCTTGGACAGTGTCTTCACTCTGTTGAGAAAGCTTGTAAAAATATTGAAGCAGAAGTTTTTGTTGTTGATAACAATTCTGTCGATGGCTCAACAGGAATGCTAATTCAGAAGTTTCCGGAAGTAAAGCTTATCCAAAACAAAAAGAATGTTGGGTTTTCAAGGGCAAACAATCAAGCAATAAGAAAAGCTTCTGGGGAATATATACTGCTTCTTAATCCAGATACCGTTGTCGAGGAAAATACTTTTGAAAAAGTTATTGCATTCATGGATGAAAACCCTGATGCAGGGGGACTTGGAGTTAAAATGATTGACGGGAAAGGGAAATTCCTGCCTGAATCAAAGAGAGGTTTGCCAACACCGTGGGTGGCATTTTATAAGATCTTTGGAATCTCAGCCTTATTTCCTAAATCAAAAATATTTGGGAAATATCATCTTTCATATCTTGATAAAGATCAGATACATCAAGTTGATGTTCTTGCTGGGGCGTTTATGATGATGAGGAAAGCAACCCTTGATAAAGTCGGTTTGCTTGATGAAGATTATTTTATGTATGGAGAGGACATAGATCTTTCTTATAGAATAACAAAAGGTGGTTATAAAAACTATTATTTCCCGGAGACAACCATTATTCATTATAAAGGAGAGAGTACCAAAAAAGGAAGTCTAAACTACGTAAGAATGTTTTATAATGCGATGATTATTTTCGCTAGAAAACATTTTTCAAAACAATATGCCGGGCTTTTTTCTCTTTTCATTCATCTTGCTATTTATTTCAGAGCTATAATTGCTTCTGTCTACAGGTTATTTAAGCAAATATGGTTGCCTCTTACTGACTTTGTTTTAATTTTCATTGGGTTTTATTTATTCCTCCCTTATTGGGAAAATTATAAGTACGAAGTTGGTTATTATCCTCCTGAACTTTTATTGTTAGTTGTTCCAGTCTATATCCTTATATGGTTAATCTCTACATATTATTCCGGGGGATATGAGAAATCGGTAAACCTCCTAAAAATATATAGGGGAATAATTACCGGAACACTTATTATTCTTGTTATATATTCTTTGTTGCCGAATAGTGCAAGGTTCTCAAGAGCAATAATTATTGCAGGGTCGGTAATATCTTTACTTGCAGTGACCTTGGTAAGAGTCATTCTTCACTTTATTATTAAGAAAGACTTCGCTTTAAGTTCAAGAAAGCCCAAGCGCGTTGCTATTGTTGGTTTGAAAAAAGAAAGTAAAAGGGTAAGGGCACTTCTTGAACAAACAGGAATCACGACTGATATTGTTGGTTTTATTTCTCCTAAAAAGAATATAAAATCAGCCCGATATATGGGTACTATTTATCAAACACATGAAATAGTAAGGATAAATAACATTGAAGAGCTAATCTTCTGTTCTAAAGATGTAAGTTCCAAAATGGTTATTAAAACCATGCTAGGATTATCTGATTTTAACATTGAGTATAAAATTGCTCCTCCTGAAAGCATTTCTATTATAGGAAGTAATTCAATTGACACTGCCGGGGATCTATACGTTGTCAATGTAAATGCCATTATAAGGGAGAAAAATTTAAGAAACAAAAGGCTGTTTGATGTTTTGTTGGGATTACTATTATTGCTTACATCTCCGCTTATTATTTGGTTCATAAAAAATAAAAATGGATATTTCCCGAACATTTTTAAAGTGCTTTTTGGAAAGAAAAGTTGGGTGGGTTATCACGAGATCAATTCAGAATTGTTTTTGGGCCTTCCTGTTATTAAAAAAGGAATACTTAATACAACAGATGCCCTTGATTTCAATGAAGATAAAGTTGAAGCCATTGACCGATTGAATATGCTCTATGCCAGGGACTATAGTCTATCGAAAGATATTGAGATAATATATAAAGGTTTTTCTGAAATAGGTAAAAAATGAAATCTCTTTCGAACGGAAATATAACACTAAGGTCTTTAGAACCTGAAGACATTGATATTTTATATCAGTGGGAGAATGACAGCTCGGTATGGAAGGTCAGTAATACTAAGGTACCCGTATCGAAGTTCATTCTCGCAAGCTATATTAAAACGTCAGACCGCGATATTTGGGAAAGCAAGGAGCTAAGGCTTATGATTGAAAATAATGAAGGGGGAAGGGTAGGTACTATCGAGCTTTTTGATTTTGACCCATACAATTCAAGAACAGGAATTGGTATAATTGTGTTTGAAGCTGAAGAAAGAAGAAAAGGTATTGCAACCGAAGCAATAAAAATAATTTTAGATTATGCGATCAATGAATTGGGTATATATCAACTTTACGCAAATATTGCCGAATCCAATGCTCCCAGTATAAGTCTTTTTACTAAACTTGGTTTTTTACATACTTGTACTAAAAAGCATTGGATCCGCAACCTTAGCAGATGGGAAGATGAACTGATTTTTCAAAAGATTTTATAAACTTTCTTTCAGATCAACTTTAAGAGGTTTTTCAACCTTAGTCTTTAATAGTGCCATATTAATTACTTCATTGATTGTACTGACGTAATGAAATTTTAGTCCCTTAATGTATATTTCCTTAATGTCCTCAATATCTTTTCTGTTTTCTTCAGAAATGATTATCTCTTTTATTCCAGCCCTTTTTGCTGCAAGAATCTTTTCTTTAATTCCACCAACGGGAAGAACCTTACCTCTTAAAGTTATTTCGCCGGTCATTGCAAGATTTCTTTTCACTTTTCGCTGTGTAAAAGAAGAGGCAAGAGATGTAACCATTGTTATTCCTGCAGAAGGTCCATCTTTTGGAATTGCACCTTCAGGAACGTGAATATGAACATTCCAGTTTGAGAATACATCAGAATTAAGATCGAGTTCATCAGCATGAGCCTTAAGATATTCAAGAGCAAGCATTGCTGATTCTTTCATTACCTCCCCAAGGTTGCCCGTTATTGTAAGTTGACCTTTGCCCTTACTTAAACTCGATTCTACATATAATATTTCGCCACCTACTGCTGTCCATGCAAGACCAGTAACAACACCTGCAAAATCATTTCCTTGGTATTTTTCCCTGCTGAAACGTGGTGTTCCAAGGTAATCAGCAACAATATCTAATGTAATTTTGCTTTCTACTTGTTCTTCGAAGGCTATCTTTTTTGCTATTCTTCTGATTAATTTTGCTAATTGTTTATCAAGTTCTCTTACACCTGATTCCCTTGTATATTTTTCAATAATATATTCAAGTGCGTCTTTATCAATAGTAATCTGACCTTTTTTGAGTCCGTGATTTTCTAACTGCTTGGGGAGTAAGTGTCGTTTTGCTATTTCAGAAGAATTATACAAAAAGCAAATCTAAAAGGAATCCCAGTTATAACAGCTACTCAAATGCTTTTATCAATGACTCAAAATGAAAGAGCAACAAGAGCAGAAATTTCGGATGTTGCTAATGCTGTTTTAGATGGAACAGATGTTGTTATGTTAAGTGAAGAGAGTGCCGTTGGAAATGACCCTATAAATGTTGTTGATACTATGCACAATATTATTGCAAAAACAGAAAACATTT
>CAYMTR010000016.1:0-5385 GCA_964393405.1 uncultured Prolixibacteraceae bacterium | reverse complement strand
AGTAAGTGTCGTTTTGCTATTTCAATCTTTTCTTCAACAAGGTATCCGCTTACTTCTATAAGTTCCATGCGATCACGAAGAGGCTGGCTAATAGTATTCAGGGTGTTGGCTGTAGCAACGAACATTACCTTTGAAAGGTCAAATTCTACTTCAATGTAATTATCATGAAATTCTGAATTTTGTTCAGGGTCAAGTACTTCTAGAAGTGCAGAAGCAGGATCCCCATGAAAATCGCTCGATACTTTGTCAATCTCATCAAGAATAAAAACAGGGTTTGATGTTTTTGCCTTTTTTATATTCTGTATAATCCTCCCCGGCATTGCACCGATATAAGTTTTTCTGTGTCCCCTGATTTCTGATTCATCGTGTAATCCACCCAGGCTCATTCTTATAAAGTTTCTTCCAAGTGCCCTTGCTATTGATTTACCTAGCGATGTCTTACCAACTCCCGGAGGACCATAAAGACATATTATTGGAGATTTCATGTCGTTCTTAAGTTTCAGAACGGCTAGGTGCTCAAGTATCCTTTCTTTAACAAGTTCAAGTCCGTAATGGTCTTCATCCAAAACTTTCTCAGCATTCTTCATATTAAAGTTATCTTCTGAAAATTCATTCCACGGAAGGTCAAGTATAGTCTGAACAAAAGATAATTGGATAGAATATTCACTGGCAGCAGGATTCATTCTGAGTAGTTTTTCAACTTCTTTATTGAAAACATCAGCAACTTCCTGCTTCCATTTTTTCTCTGCTCCCCTTTTTTTCAGATCTTCAATTTCTTTTTCAGAAGGATTACCACCAAGCTCATCCTGTATTGTCTTCATTTGCTGGTGAAGCAGATATTCCCTTTGTTGCTGGTCCATATCCGTTTTTACCTTCGTCTGAATATCTTTTTTCAGTTCAAGCATCTGAAGTTCCCTTACAAGATAGGAAATCGCTTGAATACCCCTTTCCCTGAGGTTGTCAAGCTTTAATAAGTTTTGTTTTTCCTCAACTTTTATGTCTGCATTTGAACAAATAAAATTTATCAGGAATACCGGATTTTCAATGTTCCTTACTGCAAAAGTTGCTTCAGGGGTTATATTGCTTGAATTTTTGGCAATCTTTATAGCAATATCTTTTAAAGATTCTACGATTGCTTCGAACTCAGGAGTATTGTCTCTTGGATTAGAGTCTTCCAAGGGTAAATGTTTAGCTTTGTGATATGGTTCCTCTGTCACAATTTCTAGAATCTTGTAGCGCTGAATGCCTTGGATAATGACTGTTGTACTTCCATCAGGCATTTCGAGGATTTTTAGAATCTTTGAAATAGTTCCAATTTCAAATAGATCATCGATAGAGGGTTCATCAACGTCAGGATCTTTTTGCGAAATAGTTCCTAGTACTCCTTCCTTTTTATAGACGTCTTTAATTAATTTCAAAGATTTATGCCTTCCAACTGAGATTGGTAAAATTACTCCCGGAAACAGTACCGTATTTCTTAATGGTAGTAATGGTAGTAATAAAGGTGTATTGTTGGCTGTTAGATGGTCATCTCCTCCGTCTGCAATTATAGGTATGTAATCTGAGTCATCATTCCCAAGCCCTGAAAAAATAAAATTTTTGTTGTTCTTTATATTTTTATCTGCCATGATTTCTTTAATTTTCTTTACTGACAATATGTCTTGATATTAGTAACAATTTAACAAGCTACTGTGTTTGACAATAGCCATGCCAAAAGCAAATTTATCTATAATATTTGAAATTGATTTATTAATATAAACTTATAAGACCTTTCTGATCAGGTCTATATATGAATAATTAAAGTTGTTCTTTTCATCGAAGCAGTTTTCCCTGTTAATTTCTATCCATTTCGAAAAGTCAATTTCCGGAAAGTAAGTATCTGCATCAAATGGTTTATGTACAAGTGTTAGATATAGTTTACCTGCCAAAGGATAGAACTGTCTGTATATCATTCCTCCGCCTATTATGAATGCTTCATTTTCATTTTTAACAAGTTCTAGAGCCCCTTGAATAGTGTCAGTCATTTCACAACTTTCAAAAAAATCACTTGGAATGTCAGAAATGACAATATTTCTTCTGTTCTTCAAAGGTCCTCCGGGCAATGAAAGGAATGTATTCCTACCCATTATAACAGGTTTCCCGGTAGTAATTTGTTTAAACCTTTTTAGGTCGTTAGGCAGGTGGAATAAAAGGTCGTTGTTTTTTCCAATTGCGAAATTTTCTGCTATGGCAACTATAATCGAAATGTTTTTGGTTATCATACTTTTGCTATACAGCGACATCGCCCTTTATATGAGGGTGAGCCTCATAGTTAATTAACTGAAAATCTTCATACTGAAAATCAAATATATTTTTCACTTCAGGGTTGATTAGCATTTGGGGCAAAGGGTAAGGTTCCCTTGCCAATTGAAGTTTTACCTGTTCAATATGGTTTGAATATATATGCAGGTCGCCAAAAGTATGAACAAATTCACCTGGTTTTAAACCTGTTACTTGTGCAACCATCATTGTCAGTAGTGCGTAAGAAGCTATATTAAAAGGGACGCCCAAAAATGAATCGGCACTTCTTTGATAGAGCTGGCATGATAACCTTCCTTCTGCAACATAAAACTGAAAAAATGTATGGCAAGGTGGCAGGTTCATATTGCAAATATCTCCTACATTCCATGAATTGACAATTAACCTTCTTGAATCGGGGTCATTTTTAATTGCCTCTATTACATTAGAAATTTGGTCAATATGTCCTCCATTATAATCAGGCCACGATCTCCATTGGAAACCATAAATATGTCCAAGATTTCCATCTTCATCTGCCCATTCATTCCAGATTTTCACTCCCTTTTCCTGTAATGATTTAGCATTAGTATCTCCGTTTAAGAACCATAACAGTTCATGGATGATTGACTTGAGATGTAATTTCTTTGTTGTAACGAGTGGAAATCCACTATTAAGATTAAACCTCATCTGATAGCCAAAAGTAGAAATAGTACCTGTTCCGGTACGATCTTTTTTTGGAGTACCGTTATCAAGAATATGCTGTAGGAGGTTTAAATACTGTTTCATTTGTTAAAAATATAAATCATGTAATAAAATCAGGAATGAATATGTTTTACAGATTCCGGATCATGTTTGTATTTAAACATCAAAGGGAATATTATTCCAAGTATTAGAGCATATGCTGCAAAGGTAAACCAGATACTTTGCCAGTCTTTAACTCCGTTGGAAGTAAAAATATCGACTACCCATCCGCTCAACAATCCTCCAAAAGTAGCTCCAAGACCATTAGTCATAATCATGAACATTCCTTGAGCACTGGATCTTATTTTTGTTGTTGTTTCCATTTCAACAAACAGTGAGCCCGAAATGTTGAAGAAATCGAAAGCCATTCCGTAAATAATCATTGATCCTAACAGAAGCGCAAAACCGTTTCCCGGATTACCAATTCCAAATAGACCAAATCTTAGAACCCACGCAAAAATACTCATCAACATGACTTTCTTTATACCAAACTTTTTCATGAAGAATGGTATGGTAAGTATAAAAAGTGTTTCAGATATCTGAGAAACTGACATTAACAGGCCGGGATGTTTCACAGCGAACGAATCGGCATAATCGATATTGAAATCCATTAGAAATGGTTCGCCAAGCATATTTGTTATTTGAAGAGCAGCCCCCAGAAACATTGAGAAAATGAAAAAAGCTGCCATCTTCGGCTTTTTGAAAAGCACAAATGCATCAAGTCCAAGAGCATTTACAAAAGATTTTTTCTTGTTTGTTTTATCCGGAATGCACTTAGGCATATTAAAGGAATAAATTCCTAGAATAAAAGAAGCAATCGCTGCTACGTATAGCTGTCCGGGTCCTTCTTTAAGTTTAAAAAGGTCAACAACCCACATCGCTATTATAAATCCAACGGTGCCCCATACTCTGATAGGTGGAAAATCTTTAACTACATTGAAGTTTTTCTTTTCAAGTACGTTATACGAAACAGAATTGTTGAGGGCGATAGTTGGCATGTAAACCATGGAATAAAGCAACATTACCCAGTATAAAGTACTATAGTCGGTCACCGTAGAAGCCCAGTATAGCAATCCTGCTCCAATAATGTGACAATTTGCCAGAACTCGCTCAGTATTGACCCACCTGTCGGCAACAATGCCAAGTAATGCAGGCATGAATAACGAAGCAATTCCCATCGTAGCATATATGCTTCCAACCTGTACTCCGGTGAATCCTAATGTGTTGAACATGTATCCACCAAAAGATATCAACCAACATCCCCAGATAAAAAACTGAATGAAGTTGAGAACTGTTAACTGAATTTTAATTTTCATTGCTAATTTTCTGCTTTACGTCTGGAAATCTCATCTCTGATCTCTGAAGCGGCTTCGTATTTTTCTTCCCTGATTGCATCATGTAAAAGCTGTTCAAGCTCTTCGACTGAATAAAGTTCGTATTTATTTTTACGACTGTCAGGCATTTCCTTATCCGAATCTGAGTTGTCTTCATATTCTTCAGTCACATCAATTACAATCCCTGCCTTGGAAAGAATTTCTTCCGTAGAGAATATTGGACATTTGAACCTGAGTGCTAAGGCAACAGCATCTGATGTTCTTGAATCAATAGCAATTCGGGTACCGTTTTGCTCACATACTAATTCTGAAAAAAAGATCCCTTCTTCGAGTTTGTATATAATGACTTCGATTAATTCAATTTGAAAAGCCTGAGAAATATTTTTAAAAAGATCGTGTGTAAGTGGGCGGGGAGGATGTAAGCCTTCAAGCTGGATAGCTATGGACTGTGCTTCAACCGGGCCAATTATTATTGGGATTCTTCTGTCTCCATTATCTTCAGATAAAACGAGCGCATAAGCTCCGGTCTGAGTCTGACTAACAGATAGCCCCAATACATTTAGTTTAATTTTGAGCATATTGCAATTTACAACGTGTAATTTTCAGTTAAAACAAAGATAGAAATTGTTTTTGCTTTGAGTAATAATTTTGATTTTTATTCAAGAGACATACTTTTTTTAATAGGTTAAAAAGATATATTTTTGATTATAAATATTTGGCAATCATATAAAATTATATACTTTTGCAGTCCGAAAGTTTTCGCACAGGCTCAATAAGATAAGTATCAGAATGCTTACGCCTGACGGAATAAAACAAAAAGTCAAAATTAACATGTTTGCGATTATTGATTTTGGTGGTTTTCAATACAAAGTTGAAAAAGACAGTAAGCTATTTGTGAACCGCTTAGAAACAGAAGAAGGTGGAACCTTCGACATTGAAAAAGTTCTTTTGATTGACAACGATGGTGATGTGAAAGTTGGCACACCGGTAGTAGAAGGTGCAAAAGTAACAGCTAAGGTTCTTGAACACTTAA
>CAYMTR010000015.1:38647-64441 GCA_964393405.1 uncultured Prolixibacteraceae bacterium | reverse complement strand
TCAAAGGTTATTTTACAATTAACCCTGAATTCTGTTACCTCGTTTTCCTTAACTACAGCACTTTGATCCTGGATATATACTGAACGGATTCCTTTTAGTGATTTAGATGCTGACTTAACAGCATTCTTTGTAGCATCCTCCCAACTTTTGTCGGAAGAGGCCATGATTTCAATTACTTTTAGTACAGACATAATTTTTAATTTTAATTGTTATCTATACAATCTACAAAAAAAAAATGAGTTTTTCAAATTTAAGTTCTTAATTACTAAATATCTTTCCTTAAAATTGAAATTGCCTTTTCTAGTGCTTCATCCCTTCCATTTATTACGTCTACTGAGTCATTTTGAATAACAACATCGGGAGGAAAGCCTATACCTTCATAACTTGTTCCATCTGGTGTGCGCCAGTCTCCAATGGAAATTGTATATACCCAGCCATTGGGCAGTTCTCTGGTTGTCATATCTGAAAACGCGCCTGAAGTTGTATCTCCAACGATAGTTACATGGTCGTACATGCTCATTGCTAACGCAAATGTCTCGGCTGCACTGATTGTAAACCTATGGGTCATAACTGCTACTCCCTTTGTATATTGTGATTCTCCTTGTGGTTCAATCTTGTATTCATAGAATCTCGTGAAATCGTCATGCCCAGGCCCGTCTTTTAACCTGAAACTGAATCCTGATTTAGGTTCTGTGGCAAAGCGTCCAGCAATATAAACCGACTCCTGGTCATTGCCCCCATGGTTGTTCCTCACATCAATGATAATTCCTTCTGTATCTTTCATGTATTCAAAGAAATAATCAAATGCTTTCTCATAGGTGCCAACTCCTTCTTCCATGCCTGCTATTAGAATATATCCAATATTTCCTTTTAAAATGCCAAATAGAATCGACCCACTGTATGATCTTAACTCATCAATGTATTTTGCAGCTATTGACGAAAGTCGAAAATCTGAAAAGGTCTTCATCCTTCCAATTATTCCCGACTGATATACTGGAAGTCCTGTGTTCACAGGAATAAGCGATACATGGTTGTCGTCCAGATGATCGAGCATCCCGCTAAAAATATTGTATAATTCTGTGTCGGTTGTGGTGGAGGTAATTAATGGTCTGTTAATTTCATACAATGAATCCCAGTTGATTTTCTTAACAGCAAATCCTCCGTACATTTTGTCGATATCATTCCATAGTACTTCAAAGTTGTTTTCAGGATTGTTTGGCTCCTGCTCTCCCAACAATACATCGTCGCAGGCTGTAATGGAAAGAATTGTAAATAAAAGGATTGCTATTTTAATTGATTTCATTTTGCTGAATTTAGGTTGATGATTAATTTAAGAGATACTGAATTGTCATAGGCATTAATATCACTTACATTCTTGTAGTGAAACCAATAGAAATTATAATCAAGTGCTACTGACAGTCTTTGGTTAAGTTTCTTTTGAAACGACTGATGGAAGTTTATCCTCTGATATCTGTTCAGACTTGCGAAATTACTGCCCATAAGAAAAGTGGATATTAAATAGTTGTTTTTTCCATCTGTGGGGTCGTTGGCATAGGGCATCTGTGTAATTATTGATGCCAGTGGAATGGAAATGTGTGTCTGCGATTCAAAAGTGTCACTTATGCGGTAACTCATCAAAAGGCTGGGATTTAGCGAAACCTCACTAAACACGAATATTGGTGACTGTGTCATTGAATAAGAAAAATATTGCTTAAGCTGTCCTCCAAAATATAAATTGAAATTACCTCCCTTATTTGAGTTGATTAAGCGGAGGTATTCAATGTCTAATTCATCCTGAAAGTGACTGCTTCCTGTAAAAATTACATTATTCTCTCTAATTTCACCGTTGTGATTAGACGTTGTATTTGTGAAACTTCTATCCTTAAAGTCAAGAGGGGATAAAAGACCGTATTCAAAATTCAGTTTAGCCCTGAATATCGAGTTCGCTGTTACATGATCATACGAAATAATGATTGGAATCTGCCCGGAGCTGTAAATCAAAGGTGTAACCTTTCTGTCAAGAACCCTGAAGTTTGAATATCCCGTTCCAACGGATAAGTTATTTTGGGTCTTACGGTTAGAGTTGTCTCCCGCAGAAACAAAGATTGATAATGAAATCATCAAGGCTGTAATTAGAATTTTTCTATTCATAAAGTTTTTGGTTTTCTTATAAAGACTATTGTTTTGGTTAATAGTTGCAATAACTTGATATATCAATTGTATCAATAATAATACCATTCTATTTTTCTCGCTATAATCTGTTTTAAAATAGTTTTTTTTCATTTTGTAATATATATCACTTTGCTATTACACTTGAGTTGCTAATTTTGATGAAAATTAATAGTAACCTATAAATACTATAGACTATGTTCGGAAAAATGAATTTAAGCGATAATAACAATACTTCAACAAACAATACTGAAATTGAAAAAGTAAGATGCCTCATTATTGGTTCAGGACCTGCAGGTTATACTGCCGCTATTTATACCGCTCGTGCTAATCTTAATCCTGTACTTTACGAAGGGTTACAACCCGGCGGTCAGCTTACTACCACTACCGAAGTTGAAAACTTTCCCGGATATCCCGAAGGCGTTACCGGTCCTGTTCTTATGGAAGATCTTAAAAAACAGGCTCAACGCTTTGGTTCTGATATAAGATGGGGTATTGCTACTAAAGCTGACTTGTCATCGCGCCCTTTCAAGGTTACAATTGACGGCAGCAAAGTTATTGAAGCTGAATCTTTGATTATTGCTACCGGTGCTACCGCAAAGTATCTTGGTCTTGACGACGAAAAGAAATATGCCGGAAGCGGCGTTTCCGCATGTGCTACCTGCGACGGATTCTTTTATCGTGGAAAAGATGTGGCCGTAGTTGGAGGAGGGGACACAGCTGCTGAAGAGGCAATTTATCTTTCAGGCCTAGCTCGTAAGGTTTATCTGATTGTCCGTCGTGACGAACTCCGCGCTTCTAAGGTGATGCAGGAAAGGGTAATGAATACTCCTAATATTGAAGTGTTATGGAAACATCAGACTAAATCTCTTTTTGGCGATATGGTTGTTGAAGGTGCTGAATTGTATAAAAACAAAGGCGAAGCTAACGAGGAGATTGTAAAGATCAATATTGATGGCTTTTTCCTTGCCATTGGTCATAAACCTAATTCTGATATTTTTAAAGATTTCCTTAATCTTGATGATGTTGGTTATATCAAAACTATTCCGGGTACCTCAAAAACAAATGTTGATGGTGTGTTCGCTTGTGGAGATGTTCAGGATCCACACTATCGCCAGGCTATAACTGCCGCTGGTTCAGGATGTATGGCTGCTATCGATACAGAAAGATACCTTAGCTCAAAATAAAATTCAGAAGTTATTTTACTTTTCCGGCTTTCCTTTTGTAAAGTTGGGTGAGGTAGAAGTTGGTCACTTCCCTGTAATATAAGCTCTGCGATCTTTTTGCAGCTTCAATGGCTTTGTCTATTTCGCCGGTCATTTCGTATGCCAGTGCCACGTTAAGCAATACCTTGCTCTTATTCGATGATGATCCTTTTTCTGCATAAAGCAGCCAGTTGTTCAACGCTTCTTCCCATTTTCCTTCTGCTGCATCCTTTATCGAACTATCTATTGCCGTATCACCAACTATGTAGTAATAGCGGCTCACTTCAACCCACCTTGGCGCAATCAGCTCACTGAAATCGATAGCGGCCTTTATGCCAGTTTCAACCGCTGCATCTTTTATTGAAGGTAAATTTTTGAATAGAGTTATCAGTTTGTATTGATAATCATCCCAAAATAATGTGTCCTGATTTGAGGAATAATCAACAAGTATCATCTTCTTCGCGGGGTAATAAATACGCCAATGTGCTCTTGAATAGAAATTTATGCTGGCATAATATGCTTTCTCCCATGTGTAATCATCTGTCTGTACTGTATATGTCGTTGAAGTCTTCATTGCAATGTTTTCCAATACAATGAGTGCGTCTGTTTGAAATTCATTGCATACTGATTCAACATATTCCCAACTCAAAGGATCGTTGGTTTTGGTATATTCCAAATCCCTGTATATGTTTCTTTCCAAGGGTATTACTACATCATACCTGTCTGACTCAAAGAGTAAGTCGCTCAGTGCCTTTATTGTTGTATCAGCAGCTACACTGTCAAGTATTATGCGGCTTGTTGTGAAGTTCTGTTTGTAGAATGAGATTTGTAGTGAATCTTCATTGTAATTCTCAAATTCAGGCGTCAAGGCTCTGTTTAGTATGGTGAAGCTCTGTATCGAATCTGAAATTACAAATTCAGCTTTCTGTGGTACTTCTACCGTAAATTTTTTCAACTGCGAAAAAACATTATTGGCAATAAAAGCCAGTGCTATAATGATGTAGATTTTTTTCATACATTCTTTAGTTTAGACTAGTAACTTCCCCAGAATTTTCTCAAAAACCATTCCAAAGTAAGAAAAATTAGAATTATAATTACTAACAATTTCCAGTCTATCAACTCACTTATGTTTTTCTCCTTGTGTGTCTTCTCTTTGATTTTTTGGTTCTGCTCCAGAGTCTGTAATATCTCCTCCCAGTTGTTCTCCAGATATAGTTTTCCGCCTGTTTTCTGTGAAATTGAGTTTAGCAGGTTAAAGTTAGCTTTTCTGTTCTGCTTTTCAATATTTATTTCTTCTATTGTGAAGCTCCCACTCTGTGTATAATCTTTTTCACCAATTTTTGTTGAAGCTGAAAAGGTGTAATTGCCCGGACTCAGAAAACCAAGGTTTAAATTGTATTCAATATTGTTGGCATCAAACATATAGTTGAGTTCTGAATCTGATGAGTCTTTTAATACCAGCTTCACTTCTGAAGTTGTTATTGGCTCATATATTTCGTTGTAAACTTGTGCTTTTAATCTTACATGCGAAATTTCAGGCGAAATACGCTTGTACATTATTTTAAACTGCTCCTTAACTTCCTTTATGCACAAATAATTAAACATGCTTACTATTATCTGGTCAAACGACTCATTATTGTCGTAATTTTGATATTCATATAGCTTCCACCTCCAAATTCCTTCTCCTGTAATTATACCTACTTTCCTTCCTTCAATTTCTCCTGCCATTATCAACGGATAATTTAATTCTATTCCATTAATTTTTTGATAGGCAAGTACTGAATACTCACTGCTGAAATCATACTGCGAGTAGTAGGTCAGCAGGGGAGGGTATACCAAACTTACGTTTTTGATGTTGGTAGGTATTCCGAATAATGTAAACGATTCATTAAAGTTGGGTGAGCTTTCCTGAGTCAACTGGGAAACTGTCATTGTAAAGTTCAATCCCATGTTATTTAATGAGCTTATTGATGTTTCAGGACCTATTGTTATCAACATCGGTACCCTTGATTCGGTAATCGTTTTATATAGATTGTTCTGCTGTTGCTGCAATGATGGCAATTGGTTCAAAACAACTAAGTCGTAGTTCGTCACATCGCCTGAAAATGTTTTTATGTTTGAAGTTGTAATTTCAAAATTTGCCTGACGCTTTAATGTTTCACTTATCGTCCCAATATCCGGGTGTGGGGCATCCGTCAGGAAAAGTATCTGAAATTTGTTGTCGTGCACCTCAATGGTAAACCTGTAAAAGTTGTTGTCTGTATTTGTTTCATTAGGAACGGGCGATAACTGAATCGAAACATCCTGTAGTCCCGTTCTTTCCGATTTCAGGTTAATGCTTTTTTTGTAGTAATAATCAGGCTGAGGTATTTCAATTCTTTCTGAATATGCTGTCTTCCCTCCCAAATATACGGTCAGCTGTGTCGATGCAGAATTGAAGTTTGTGAAATTAGCTTCTATTTCTACAGGAAAACTGTTGCCAAGGAAAACATTGGTGTTGTGTGATACGTCGGTAATGCCCTGATCAGAAAAGGATGTCGTATCACCTATGCCTATTGTATATACCGGAGCTTCAATGTTTTCTATCCCCTGAATAGGGTTTCTGCCTTCGTTATAGATTCCGTCTCCAATTAAAACTACTGCTCCTACATTCAGATTGTAATATCTTTTATCCAGTTCGTCAACAAAATCTGAATAATTTGAAATCTTGTCACTAAAATCAATAGTTTCATTTTGCTCTACTTCTCTTCCAAAATTGAGAACTTGTAAATCATATCTGCCCAGAGACAAAGAGGTCAATTCACTAACAATTTTCTTTACTATCCCTCCATTCTTGTCATTTACGTTTACTGATTCCGAATTATCTACCCCTATTACAAGAATCGGCTTCTCTATTCGCTTTTTGATTGTTTCAACTAAAGGTGAAAGAATGAGTATTGATATGATAATTAGGTATATAAGCCTGATTCCGCTTAAGACATATCGTTGAATCTTGTTAAATTCATCTTTGTCTTTCTTGTGAAAGTAAATTAAATATACAATTGCCGAGACAATTGCAATTATTATTAATAGGTATAAACCTGCATTGGGTACTCCAGCTTCTATTTTCAATTTCGCTTTTTATTCTAAGTTATATGACAAAATTAATTTTTTTCGATAAGTAACCCCATTCAAAAGAGAAAATAACAGTTCTATTATTCAAAAGACCTATTTATGAACAGAAAAGTATATTTGAGAAAGTAAAATACATCACTCATGAAGATGCGGTTTTACTCTGTTGGTAAAGCCATTGAGAACTAAAAAAATTTGTAGACATTTGTATCACAGAAATGCAATACGACACATTCATTTCTATTTGAGGAGTTAGTAATTTACCCAAAATACACCCCCCAAATTTTAGTTTTTAGGTTAGTCATTGAGAAAAAGGAAAGCTCTTCATTCGAAGAGCTTTCTTATTTTATCATAGTTCAAGATCAACATTGAAAAGTTCCACCCAAGGTAATCCTTGTTTGGCAACTTCTTCAAGGAACGGATCAGGATTGAATTCTTCTACATTAAATACTCCTTCACCTTTCCAAAGTCCTTTGAGATACATCATTGCTCCTACCATTGCCGGTACACCAGTAGTATAACTTACTCCCTGAGCTCCGGTTTCCTGATATGCAACCTGATGACTGCAGTTGTTATATATGTAATATGTCAGTTCCTTTCCATCTTTTATACCTTTTATTCGGCATCCAATTGATGTTTCTCCTGTATAATTCTTCCCTAAGTCGCCCGGATTTGGTAGCACTGCTTTCAAAAACTGTATAGGTACAATTTCACGCCCTTCATACATTACCGGTTCAATACCTGCCATTCCAATGTTTTGAATCACTCTTAGATGTGTCAGATATTCTTGCCCGAAAGTCATCCAGAACCTTGCTCTTTTAAGAGTAGGATAGTTCTTTACTAAGGACTCCAATTCTTCATGGTATATAAGATATGATTCTTTTGGACCAATGTTAGGATACTGCAATGGCTTATGAATCTCATGTGGCTCAGTTATCTTCCACTCTCCATTTTCCCAGTATTTTCCTTTTTGAGTTACTTCCCTTATATTGATTTCAGGATTGAAATTTGTTGCAAAAGCTTTTCCATGGTCGCCTGCATTACAGTCAACAATATCAAGATAATGTATTTCATCAAAATGATGCTTTGCTGCGTATGCTGTGTAAATACTTGTCACCCCAGGATCGAAACCACACCCTAAAATAGCAGTTATTCCTGCTTTTTTAAACTTGTCCTTATATGCCCATTGCCAGCTGTATTCAAATTTAGCTTCATTCTCAGGTTCATAATTGGCAGTATCAAGGTAGGCGGTCTTTGTTGCCAGACAGGCATCCATTATTGTCAAATCCTGATATGGAAGTGCAACATTGACAACAATATCCGGCTTGAATGAATTGATAAGTTCAATAAGTTCGTCGGTATTATTGGCATCCACTTTTGCAGTCTTAATTTTATTGCCTCCAACTGCATCAGCGATAGCATCGCATTTTGATTTTGTGCGACTTGCCAACATGATGTCAGTGAATACATCTGAATTGGCTGCCATTTTGTGGGCTACTACGGTTCCTACACCGCCAGCCCCAATAATGAGTACTCTTCCCATTTACTTGTTTTTCAATTTTAAGATTTAAATAATAGTTGTTTTACGTAGACAAATATCCACATTTTTTTAAATCATTTAAGAATCATTTTTGTGATTCTTGTCACCTTTAAACAAATAATGTGCCGATTATTTCACTATTCCTGAAAAACCCATGAAAGCCATTGCCAGTATGCCGGCTGTAATCAATGCTATTGGAGTACCTTTAAGTCCTTTAGGTATATTCTGAAGCTCAAGCTGTTCTCTTATCCCTGCAAATATTACCAAAGCAAGACCGAAACCTATGGCATTTGAAGCTGAAAAAACTACTCCTTCAAGTAGATTATAATCTTTCTGTACAACTATTATAGCCACACCTAAGATCACACAGTTGGTTGTAATAAGCGGTAAAAACACTCCAAGAGCTTGATATAAAGCAGGACTTATCTTCTTGAGAATTATTTCTACCAACTGAACCAGAGCTGCAATTACAAGTATAAATGTTATTGTCTGCAGGTATTCTATGTGAAGTGGATTTAAGATATATTTCTGGATTATGAATGTCGTAATCGTTGACAGTACAACTACAAAGGTTACTGCTCCTGTCATCCCCAACGCTGTTTCAATCCTTTTGGAAACTCCCAGAAACGGGCATATTCCAAGGAATTGGGTCAACACAATGTTGTTGACTATTATCGCTGAAATTATTATAAGTATATATTCCATAACTTAAATATATTGAGGTTATAAGGCTTTCTTTTTATTGATAATGTTCACTATTGCAATCAGGAACCCTAAAACGATAAAGGCTCCCGGAGCAAGAACAAACGCAAGCATTCCGTATTGCTCTGGATATATTGCCAGACTGAATATTTTACCGGTTCCAAGAAGCTCCCTTATACTTCCTAATAATGCAAGTGCCATCGTGAAACCTAAACCCATTCCAAGTCCATCTATTGCTGAAGAACCAACAGTGTTTTTTGATGCAAACGCTTCAGCACGACCGAGTACAATGCAGTTTACCACAATAAGTGGTATAAATATTCCAAGACTCTTGTAAAGCCCCGGTACGTAAGCTTGCATTACCATCTGCACTATCGATACGAAGGCTGCAATAACAACTACATAAGCCGGTATTCTTACCTTATCGGGAACAACATTTTTGATCGACGAGATTACAATGTTTGACATCATCAAAACAAAGGTTGTTGCAATTCCCATTCCCAAACCATTTATTGCTGAACTGGTTGTACCCAGGGTAGGGCAGGCTCCTAGTACAAGAACGAGAATTGGATTTTCTTTTATAAATCCTTTGGTTAAATTTTTCCACTGGTTCATTTTATTCCTCCTGTTGTGTCGCTGATGTTACTCCGTCAAATTGTTCATCAAGTGCAGAATATGCACGGTTTATGGATTCAAGGAAAGCTCTTGAAGATATCGTCGCTGCTGTAATTGCATCAACTTGCCCGCCGTCTTTGCTTACTTTCAATGGTCCTTCTGATAAAGACCTCCCAATGACATATTGACCTCCCTTGGTTTTATCATTAAACCAAACACCCATCTTTGATCCTAAACCGGGAGTTTCGTTGTGCTTCAATATCTCATAGCCCGTAATTGCTCCATTCTTGTCAAATCCGGCCATTATCTCGATGTAACCACTATATCCGTTATACGAATAAGTTTTTATCGCATTTGCTATGATATTGCCTGATTCATCAAGCGAAGGATATATCTCAAGACTATCATTTCCATCTGCCGGTTTCACCTTATACGCTGTACCGAGATTTTGATACTCTGGCAGAACTCTTGCTATGGCATCATTTTTTGTCTTTTCTTCTGAGGTTTTAATGGCTTCCGACGTCAGATTGTTGACTAACCCAAGTGACGCTGAAGCTACAAGAGTCACCCCGAAAAGCGACAGCACCATGTTTTTAAAGGTAGATTTCAGTTGTGCCATTTCTTATTTATTACCAAATCGTTTGGGTTTGACATAGTTGTTGATCAAAGGAGTAAAAGCGTTCATAATAAGGATGGCAAACGATATCCCTTCCGGATACGCTCCCCAAACTCTTATGCACACTGTTATTATTCCAATTCCCATTCCGAAAATTATTTGTCCAAGCCTCGACATTGGAGATGTAACCATGTCGGTTGCCATGAATATTGCTCCAAGCATTATACCTCCTGAGAGAATATGATATAACGGATCAATATTGCTTTCCGGATTTGCTAGCCATAGTATTCCTGTGAAAATAAAAACTGTAAGTATCACAGAAACTGGTATATGCCATGATATTGTTTTCCTTATGAGCATAAAAACAAACCCGATCAAAAGCAGTAATGCCGATATTTCTCCCAGCGAACCTCCGATGTTTCCAAATATAAGGTCGCTATAATCAGGTAATGTTTTCATTATTTCACTGGCTGGAGTTCCTGTCTTGATTCCTTCTTTTATTATTGATAGTGGAGTAGCTCCTGAAATAGCATCAGCAACTCTTAAATTGACCGGCCAGGTAGTCATTTGTACAGGAAATGAAATCAATAGAAACACCCTCCCTACAAGTGCTGGGTTAAATGGATTTTGACCTAACCCTCCAAACGACATTTTTGCAACTCCAACTGCTATCAAAGCTCCTATTATTACTATCCATATCGGTAGTGTAGCAGGAAGGTTCATTGATAGCAATATACCTGTAAGTATTGCCGATCCATCACCTATTGTCGGCTTTCCTTTTATTAAGTATTTCTGAATAACCCATTCAAACAAAACACACGAAGCCACAGAAATCAGGGTTACCAATACTGCCGGAAGTCCAAAGACAAAAAAGGACCATAACAGCGCAGGTATCAACGCGATAATGACGCTGTACATTATCTTTTTTACCGAACTTCCTTCATGTATGTGTGGCGAAGGGGATATAGTCAATAAATTGCTCATATCTATTTTTTTCTGTTGCGCATGATATTTCCAACTTTTGCTTTACCAAACCGAATATAATCAAGTATTGGCCTATTGGAAGGACATACAAAATTACATGAACCACATTCAATGCAATCCATTATCTTATTGTTCTCAGCAATGTCAAAAACGTTTTTTTCTGAAAGGTTCATCAAAAGATAGGGCTCAAGTCCCATAGGACAAGCGCCAATGCACCTGCCACACCTTATACAGTTTAGATATTCCTTTCTGTGGGCTTCGCTTTCGTCTAAAAGCAGAATGCCTGATGTGCCTTTTGTAACCGGTATTTCAGTTGTTGTGATTGACCTTCCCATCATTGGACCACCCATTATTATCTTGGATGTTCCTTCCGGAATACCTCCGGCTTCTTCTATCAATTTTGTTACTGATGTTCCAATCCTTACCTTAAAATTTGATGGAGATTTTAATTTTTTTCCTGTTACTGAAATTACTCTTTCAAACAATGGTTTGTTTTTTACTACAGCTTCATAAATTGCAAAGGATGTTGCGATGTTGTTGACAACTACTCCTATTGAAATTGGCAGCTTCCCTGAAGGAACTTCACGCCCAGTAACAGCTTTTATGAGTTGTTTTTCTCCTCCCTGAGGATATTTTACTTTTAAGGGACATATTGATATTCCACTGTATTTCTGAGATAGAGTGGTCATGTTTTTAATTGCATCGGGCTTGTTGAGTTCAATGCCAATTATTGCCTTTTCAACACCTAAAGTTTTCATCAGCATCTTTACCCCAACAAGAATTTCTTCTCCTTTTTCAATCATCAGCCTGTGGTCGGCTGTTAGATATGGCTCACACTCAGCACCATTGATTAATAATAATTCGGCTTTATCGCCGGGAGGATGAAGTAGCTTGACATGCGTAGGAAAGGTTGCTCCTCCCATTCCAACTATGCCACACGATAATATTCTGTCTTCAATCTGATTGGCTGTAAAATGATTGTCCGTTACCAAAGTCTCTGACCTGTCAATTGAATCATCCCAAATATCCTGACCATCAGATTCTATTGTAACAGCTTCTCTTTTGTAACCCGTACTGTCATACACAGGCTCAATTTTAACAACCTTACCTGAAATCGATGAATGTATATTGGCTGACACAAAGCCTGAATATTTAGCTATCAACTGTCCGGTCTTTACAAGGTCTCCTTTCGCTACAATAAGCTTGGAGGGTGCACCGATATGCTGATTTGTCAATATCGTAACCGTCTCAGGTAATTGAATTTCCTTAATTCCGCTTCCTGCCGATAGCTTGTTTTCAGCAGGGTGAATACCACCTATCTTAAATGTTTTCAACACTGTTTTCTTCTTTTACTTCTTGTACTTTTCTTGGAGGAAAATTTACTTCTATAATTGAGTTTGTCGGACAAACAGAAACACATTTTCTACATAGTTTGCACTTGTCTGAATCGATGAATGCAAGGTTGTTTGATATTGTTATAGCATCAAATTCACAAACTTTTTCACACTTTCCGCACCCTATACATGCTACATCACACGATTTCTTTGCTATTGCTCCTTTTTCAGTATTTCTGCATGCGACGTATACTTTTCTGTTTTTAGGCATCTGGCGGCGCAGCTCAATAAGGAACTTGGGACAAGCTTTTACACATGCTCCGCAGGCTGTACATTTTTCGTCATCAACTTCTGGAAGTCCTGTGACCGGATTCATATGAATGGCATCAAAATCGCACACTACACAGCAATCACCAAATCCCAGACAGCCAAACTGGCATCCTGTATCACCACCTGAACTCATCGCTGCTATTGCACAAGTTGTGGCTCCTTCATAATTCGATGTCTTTTTCCTGAATTCACATGTTCCATTGCACCTGACCAATGCTTTTCTTGATGCTTTCTGTTGAGCAACAATCCCCATTATTGTGGCAACATTCGACATTACATCGTTTCCTCCAACAGGACAAAACTTGTTATCCAATGAGTTGTCTTTTACTATTGCTTCCGAAAGTGCCCTGCACCCCGCATATCCACATCCGCCACAATTTGCACCGGGCAACGCTTGTTCAACTTCGTCTATTCGTGGATCTTCTTCAACATGAAACTTCCGGGCTACAACAAACAATATAATTGCTGCAACTACTCCCAAAGAACTCAATATGACAATTGTATATATTAATGCTAACGACATATCAAATTAAATAACAGGATTAACAGTGTAACTAAACTGCTTACCGATTTTCTTCCTAAAAATAAACAAAATCGAGTAATATATAATTAATGAAAGTATTGATAACAGGGCAACAATCAATTCATTCTTCAGAAATGCTGAAGAAAGGACCATAACTGCAATCATCGTGATTAAGGGTAGTATATAACCCAATAGTAATGCGCTGAATCCTTGTGATGTCTTAAGGTGAACTTCAACTTCCTGACCAATCTTAAACTGAGCACTGCTACATTCAATATCAAGCTCCTTGTCTGCCTGCTCCGACATTGTGCATGCACCCTTTATGTGACAGCCTGCACAGGCTGAATATACTACTATTCCAACCTTTATTCCTCTGCCACTAATTTCTTTTACAATACCGTTGTGAATTACTTCTTTTTCTGAATCCATAAGGTCAGGTTTTGAAATTGTCTGCAAATCTATACCTTATTTGTAAAGTAGGGTATGATATTTTGACGTTTTTTTACTCTTAAAACCTCGATATATCTTTTCTGATTTTTTGTTTTCTTTTATCTTATTCAAAAAGAACGAAATAGCCTTCTTCTCTGCATTGATGTTGTAAAAATATTTGGATTTGAATATTCAAGGTTTTAGTTCAAAAATAAAAGGCTGCCCTGTGGGGAGGGCAGCCAGTGGTAATTGTGGATTGAGTAAACTATATATATTTATTTGATAAGTTCAACACTCCTTTTGACAAATTTGTCGAGGGCTTCACCTTTCAACATGTTGTTAGCCAGCAATGCTAAATCAACAAGCTGCTTTGCTAACATGTTCTCTTTGCCAAATTCTGTCAGCTTTTCTTTCTTCTGATTTTCAATATCAGTCGATTCTTTAATTACTTCTTTTAACTTTTCTTTTTCATCAGCGGCAACTTCTTCTTCATTTTTGCCTTCTTTGAGCTTTTCAAGCGCTTTCTTTTCTTCATCAAGAGATTTTATCTTCTTATTCAACTCTGAAAGCTCTCCAGAAAGATTGGTGTTTTTTGATTCTATAACTTGTTTTACTAATGGATGTGATACGTTTACTACCAAATTGTAGTTGTCAGGCAGACTTCCATACATGTTCATCCCCGGCTGAATTGAACCCATATCCTTCATTCTCCTCATAAATTCATTCTGAGTTATTACCATTGGCTGAGAATTCTCTCCAAGGTCTTCAAATGTTACGTAATAGTTCGACTCACCCTTAGGAGTAACAGCACTGAATACTGGTTCAAGCTCATCTCTTTCTTCTTGCGAAAGTGTGATCTTTTCCTTGTCATCTTTTACTATCAGCCTGTCAATCACATCAGAATCAACTCTTGTAAACCTGTTCTTGTAGTTTTCCTGCTCAAATTTGTTGATCAAAGGAGCAGTTAGGATGCTGTCCATCAAAAGCACATCGTAACCTTTGTCCTTTGCTGCAGCAATAAAGGTGAATTGTTCATCCTTATTGCTTGAATACAAGTGAATAAGGTTTTCATCTTTGTCTTTCTGATTGTCTTTGATAATGTTTTCGTACTCTTCTATCGTGAAATACTTGCCGTCTGTATTTTTGTACAAATAGAATTTCTTAGCTTTCTCTGCAAATTTCTCGTTAGAAAGAATTCCGTATTCTATGAATATCTTCAGATCGTCCCATTTCTTCTCAAAGTCAGCACGTTCATTTTTGAAGATATCTTCAAGTCTGTCGGCTACTTTCTTGGTTATATGTGAAGAAATCTTTTTCACATTGTGATCACTCTGCAAATATGACCTTGATACATTCAATGGTATGTCGGGCGAATCAATAACTCCGTGAAGTAGTGTCAAAAACTCAGGTACTATTTCTTCTACATGGTCTGTTACAAATACCTGGTTGCTATATAATTGTATTTTATTTTTCTGAATTTCAATGCTGTTCTTTATTTTGGGGAAATATAGTATCCCTGTGAGTTTGAATGGGTAATCTACATTCAAATGTATATTGAATAAAGGCTCCTCTGATACAGGATACAGCTTGCGGTAGAATTCTTTGTAGTCTTCATCCTTAAGATCAGCAGGTTTCTTTGTCCATGCCGGCTCTGTTTCGTTAATAATTAAGTCTTTATCGGTATCGACATATTTTCCGTCCTTCCATTCTTTTTCCTTTCCAAAAACAATCTGAACAGGCAAAAACTTGCAGTATTTTTCAAGCAAATCTTTAATTCTTGTCTCTTCAAGAAACTCGTTTGATTCCTCTGAAATATGCATTATTATATCTGTACCAATACTTTCGCGTTGTGTAGTATTCAAAATATATTCTGGTGTGCCATCACAACTCCAAAAACAAGCTTCTGAGTCTTGTTTATATGAACGTGTGATAACTTCAACTTTATCTGACACCATGAATGATGAATAAAATCCTAAGCCGAAATGACCAATTATGGCTGCGGCATCGTTTTTATATTTTTCAAGAAAATCGTTGGCTCCCGAAAATGCTATCTGATTGATATATTTCTTTACTTCTTCTGAAGTCATTCCTATTCCTGAGTCTGATACAGTGATTGTTTTGGCATCTTTATCCACTTTTACAATCACTTTCAGGTCACTGACTTCACCTACATACTCACCCTTAAGTGCCAGGGTTTTTAACTTTTGTGTTGCATCTACTGCGTTAGAAATGATCTCCCTAAGGAATATTTCATGATCTGAATAGAGGAATTTTTTGATTATGGGAAAGAGGTTTTCACTGGTAACTCCAATTTTTCCTTTTGACATAGTATTTTATTTTTTTAGTTATATATCTTAATTCACATTTCCTATTTAGTCAAAGGTTGTGCCATTAAGTAATTTCTGTCGATTTGACATTTTTATTAAAAATTGTCAGTCATATTGCGTATTTTGATGTCAGATTTCTGTTATTATATTTGTACTTTAACTGACAATTTTATTATGATGTTTGTTGCTACAGATTTAGACGGAACAATTCTCGATAACGATAAAAAGATTTCCAGCCTCGACATGCAATCACTACATTCGCTTGGCTTGATGAATATTGTCAGGGTAGCTGCAACAGGACGAAGTATGCACAAGGTAAACGAAGTCCTTCATGAAAACGATCCCTTCGACTTTATAGTATTTTCGTCGGGTGGGGGAGTCTACGACTGGAAAAAAAAGGAAATTCTCACCGCTGAACATTTTAAATCACCTGCTTTGAAAAAGCTGGTACACTTGATGATAAAAGGAAAATTCAACTTCTTCATATACGATCCTATTCCTCACAACAACCTTTTTAAGTATCACCGAGGGAACGGCTATTGTCCTGAGTATGACGATTATTTAAGACGGCATGAAAACGATTTCGGATCACTGGATATCGAAAATATGCCTGAAGATGCCGGACAACTGATGGCAATAATTCCTAACGACACAGCCTTGTTTGAAAGGTTAAAGTCTGAAATACTTTCTGAAGTATCAGGTATTAAAATTATCAGAACCACTTCTCCTGTAAACCATGAATTTATATGGATGGAGATTTTCCCTGACACTGTTTCAAAGGGTCACGGTATCAAATGGTTATGCTCACACCTCAATATTCAACAATATGCTACTGTTGGTATAGGCAACGATTTCAATGACATTGATATGCTTGAATATGTCGGGCATCCTTTTTTACTTGGCAATTCACCCGAAAACCTTAAAAATCTATTTCCCAATGTTGCTTCAAGCAATGAGCAGAGCGGGTTCAGCGAAGTTCTGAAAATCTTGGGAATTTTATAAATTATTCAGATATTTCTCAGCAACCTCAATCTGTCCCGGTTTTCCCAAGTCCATCCAGAAATCGGAATTATCAACATACCCAAATATCTTATTTTTTTGAGCAATGCTAAGGTAAAGTGTTGTAATTGAGATTTTTCCCATGTATAGAATTAAGTCAAAAATCTTAGGTGAAATAATCTGAATGCCACTAAAAGCATACGGTTCCGAATTGCCGAATCCGGCATTTGAAATCACCTCTTCGCCCGTGCTGTTATTGACCCACCCTGATAGTTTCATTCTCTCATTAAACATGAAATACCTTGAAGTTTCTCTTTTCCTTACCACTAAGGTTGCAATAGGCTTATTTTTAAGGTGAATATCAATTGCTTCTTTTAAGTTTAAAGAAGTTATAATGTCGACATTACAAGCAATGAAGGGCTCTTCCCCCAAGAGGAAATTCTTGGCTTTAAATATACCTCCTCCTGTGTCGAGCAAACATTCCCTTTCATCTGAGATGTTGATTTTCACTCCAAAATCATTCTCTGTCAGATAGTTGGTTATTTGGTCTGCAAAATGGTGTACATTGACAGTAATATCGTCGATTCCGTATTTCTTCATGTAATTTATTGAGTGCCAGATCAGCGGTTTTCCGTTCAGCAGAACCATTGCCTTGGGACAATTGTCTGTCAGTGGCTTTAATCTTGTTCCCAAACCTGCAGCAAAAATTATGGCTTTCATCTAAAAATTTATTGTTTTTTTTGCAAATCTATATTATTTATAAAAATATGATAATTCACAATATAGAGTTGGCTATTTTCATTTGATTATTGAATAATTTAATTCTTTTCCAAAGTTTGATGACTTTCTTTTTCTTATCCGACTTCTTTTTTGAACCCTGATCCAGAAGTTTAAATTCTACTCCATCGGTTACTTTTCTGTCGACTTTGAAATAAGAAACCATATTCTTTAATGAATATATCTGTTCCTCAAGTTCTATTGTATTTTCAGCCATTTTTTCTGATGCAAAAGAGTTTTCACAGCTCACTTCGTGAAGTTTTTTAATAATCAAATGAATATCTAGAATATTGTCATTTTGTTCGAAATTTGCTAAAGCAATGTTTTTAACAAGTTCTGAAGTTTTTTCAATACTGGGAAGTATGTTATTAACCAAATCACAGACATACTCCGACTGTACCTGATTTTTAAGTGTCAGTTCGTTAATCTCGATTGCTGCTTCTTTAATTGCTTCCGACAATCTCTTCACTTCTTCAGAAATAACTTGAAACCCGACACCGTATTTTCCTGCCCTAGCAGCTTCTACTGCTGCATTCAGCGCAAGTATTTTTGTTTGTTTAGTAATTCTGTCGATAATCTGAACCTTATCTGATATCAAATATCCAACTTTCATTGAAAGTTCACTTTGCTCTTTTATTTTTTGCATTCCTTCCTTTGATTTTTCTGCTATTCCAGCAGTCTCGGAAGCATATTCTGAATTCTTTGCAGTCTCTTTTTCAATGTTTTCAATTTTCCCGGATATTTCTTCAGTATAACCAGAAATTTTTGAAGCTCCATTTGATATTTTAATTGAATTCTCAGAGAAAAGTCTACCGGTAGTAGTTAACTGCAATGAATTATAATAAATGCCCGAAATTATTCCCCTTAGCTTTTGAGTCATCACAATAACTGATTTCAACAACCCATGGTACTGTGATTTGTCATCAAGCGAAATATTCAAATCGCCCTTAGAAACATTTTTTGCAATAAAAGCGACTTGTTCAGGCTCTCCTCCCATTATTTTGAATACCCTATTGAAAATATATCTGCCTAAAAGCAAAACAACTGAGGTACAGATTATAATAAAAATCAACAGTATCATTGTTGTTGACTGAATATGCTTATTTGTTTTGTTAGAAACATTAAGGCTAAGGATATTTAGCGATGCATCAAGCATGTTTCCTTTGTTTTCAAGGTCATGCAGCAGACCTTCATTTCTTGAAACGCCAACATAATTGTCTTTATCAACGAAATTATTAAATACATTGCCGAAATTTTTCAGGTGATGTTTTATTTCAACAAGATTTCTGTTGTTTGACCCCAGGCTTTCATAAAAAGAGAATAACTCCCTGTCAAATAATTCCTTAGAAGAAAATTTTCTCTTTATAAGATAATCTTTTTGGTGCTTTATAAGAGAAAGAAGTTTAATTTTTAATCCAGGTTCGAAACTGCTGTCTATAACTTTTTCAAGTTTTATGTATGAGTCGTTCATTTGTCCAACGAGACCCCATTTTTCAAAACCAAGTTCGTATTTATTCTTTTCAATTATTTCAAAAAGATGTGAGTAGTCATTCAATAATTCTATGATTTTATCAATTTCTCCTTTTTTAACGTTTCTTTTTACAAAATCAGAACTTTTAAGGTCGTTGCAGATATTTATTGAATTATGAATTTTATCTGTTAACTGGTTGTAAATTTTGCTTTCCTTACTATAGAAGTATTCAGGATTTCTCAAGTCCCAATTGAAGTAGTTGTTTTCAGTTTTTTTCATATCCAGTGATAAATTGCTCAACTGTGACACATTTTTTTCTATCTCAGAAAGTTTGCTGATTTTTTTAAGTGAGAATGAAGTGAAGAATGCTATTGCAGCAAATGCGATTATTAAAACAACAAAAAGTAATTGAAATCTGGTCCTTAGTTTCATAAATGATTAAATTAAATATTTACTGCAAACCTAATCCCAAATTATTTCACTTGAGTTGGCGAATGATTAACAAACAAATAATCCTCGAATAAATTTTATGTAATCAAAACAACCTTTTTCCAGACAATTTGAATGTCAACATATACCACCCAAATAGCTACCTGAACCGTACCACATTCGTCCTTTCTCCCTTAATAAAGGGAGAAAGGACGAATGTGGTACGACTTTGGTACGATTCTGCTAGCTATGAATTACCTATTGAATATAAAAAAAGGGCGTATACAATACGCCCTTACAGTTTTGTCTTTGATTAGTATGTTTTTTATGCTCCGACCTTGAAGAATTCGATTGTTTTCTTCAGTTTTTCTGCAAGTTGTGATAAATCCTGAGAGTTATTGGCCATATTTTCAGAGCTGAAAGCATTTTGCTGAGCAATATTGTTTAACTGCTGAATAGCATTATTTATCTGGTTAATACCCACTTCCTGTTCATTGCTGGCATATCTGATACCCTGAACGAGTTGGGCAGTCTTTTCAATTTCAGGAACAATCTTTTGTAATTTCAAACCTGCTTGATCAGAAGCAATGACAGTATCTCTCGAAACTTTATCGATAAGTTCAGCTGCTTGTTTACTGCTGTCGGCAAGTTTTTTAACCTCAGATGCCACAACAGCAAAACCTCTGCCATGGTCTCCGGCTCGTGCAGCTTCAACGGCAGCATTAAGAGCCAAGATGTTAGTTTGGAAAGCAAGGTCGCCAATGAACGAAACCTTTTCGATAATTTCGTTAAGCGATTCACTTGCGAGCTCAGTAGCCTTATTTCCTTCTTTGATGCCTTCGGCAGCAGAAATAGCAATCTTTTCAGTTTCTTCGGCATTATCAGCGCTTTGAAGGAAATTAGCATGTAGTTCTTGAATCGAACTTGATATTTCTTCAGTTGTAGCTGCCTGGTCAGTAGCTGCTTCGCTTAATTCAGTAGCATTTTTGTTCATTTTCTGACTGGCAAGGGCAATATTCTGTATTCCTCCGGAAATTTCTTCTACGATGAATTTCAGCTGGTTGTTCATCCTATTAAGGGCAGTCATCAATTCTCCAATTTCATCTTTCCTGACAACTTCACGCTGACGGTGTAATACCCCGTTTGATATGTTCTGAGCAATTTGTAATCCTTGCTTTATTGAAGAAGTAATAGACCTTGAAATGACGGAACCTAAAATGATACCAATAATAAGTATGATAATCAATATGATATCAGATGTTACTCGTGATTGAGAGATGATGCCGTTGGTCTTTTCAGTCATTTCGGTAATTTGATCGAGACCGACATCAGAAAGGGCCATAATGTCGACTTTAAGAAGGTTTTCGATTTCGTTCCTTTTTAACTCAATTTCACGGGCTTGTTTGTATCCCCTGATAAATTGGCGGGAATCTGACAATAGCTTTCCTGTCAATGAGTTTCCTGCGGCACCTGCATTAGCTGCTCTGTCAAGGTAGTTTTCAGCTATACCAAGTTCGTTAGGTCTTCTTTTATTAACAGATTTGATAATTTGGTATTCGGCATTGATAAGATTATTCCCTACAGCAGAGCCTGCCGACCCTGAATTTTGAAGTTCTTTGACACCTGATTCAATCTCGATAAGCAGTTTGTGGTTCTGACTTTCAAGGGTTTTATAGCTTTCAATGATTCCGGAGTAAGTTTCAAGTGAAGCATTTAGGCCTATAAGCCTTTCTTTGCCAATTGTAGCTTTTTTTGAGTTTTCCGACAACTTAATCAAAGCGCTTAAAGAATTAGAATATTTTGCAATGTTTTGATTAGCCCTGTCAAGATAGTATGGATCCCTCATGTAATCATAGGCTTGCATATAAAACATTACTTCTCTCCAGTCCTTATCGAGACGGAATGATTCATTTACCGAGGGGAGTGATTCGTTAGCAAGATACTTTGTTTCGACCTGGATTCTCCCCAGATTTATAGTAATGATAGCACCAATTACTATAGAGAGAAAAATTAAAACGCCAAATCCTAAGCCAATTTTTGTGCCGATTTTCAAGTCAGCCCAATTTTTAATAACAAATGATTTGCTTGGAATGAATTTATTGTCTTTCATGACTGATAAATTAGAAGTTTATACACAATATACTATCTTTCAATAATTGTGAACGGTTAAATTTAAAACAATTTAATTTAATAAATAGGTCGGTTATTAGATTTAACTAAAGTATAAAAAAAATATAAATAATAGACTTATAGATAAAGGAAATATCCAATTTAAAAAAACATGATTCAAAATTTTTCAACTTACTTGATTTATTAGCTGATTAACTATAGATTTATATTTTATTTCTATTATATTATATAAATTGAAATATGCTTTCAGATTAGTTCTCAAAATCTAATTCTTAACTTATGAAACGAAATATATTGTTACCGCTTAAAAACATTGTATTTATCTTGTTAGCTTCAATATTGCTGTCTTCATGTGGTAGCTCAGGCAAAGTAAAAATTGGTTTTTTGATGCCTGCAGATGTTGGTTCAAGGTGGGTAATTGATCAGGGGTATGTTGAAAGCATTGCAGCCCAGAGAGGTTGTGAAATCCTTTCCCGTTCGGCAAAGAATGATGAGAACCTTCAGCTGAAACAGGCGGAAGAATTGCTTGATCTTGGTGTGGATGTGTTGATTGTTGTTGCGCATAACGCCAATACAGCCGCAGCCATAGTAAGGAAAGCTCATGATAAAGGGGTGCCGGTTATTGGCTACGACAGGCTTATCAAAAACTCAGAACTTGATTATCTGGTGACATTTGAGGGTGCTCAAATTGGAAATCTGATGCTTGATTATGCACTGAGTCGTAAACCTTCCGGAAACTATGTCATGCTTTGGGGCGATCCGGGCGATGTTAATGCCATATTTATTAAAGATGCTCAGGAAAAAACGTTAAAACCTTATATCGATAGCGAGAAGATCAAGATAGTTTACAAAACTTTTGTCGACGACTGGTCGGAGAATAATGCACGCTATATTGCTAAGAATATTCTTTCTTTCACCGGACAAAAGGTTGACGCTATTATAACTAGTTATGACGGACTTGCAATTGGTGCTATAAAAGCAATGGAAGATCTTAATTATGAGGGTAATGTTATTGTTACAGGACAGGATGCCGAAATTGGCGCGATTAAGGCTATAGTTGCAGGAAAGATGTCGCTAACAATATATAAATCGATTAAGAAGATTGCAGAAGCTTCTGTCGATCTGGCAATTAAACTGGCGAGGGGAGAAAAACTAAAACACATTGATACAAAAATCAATAATGGAAGGAAGGATGTTCCGACATTATTTCTCCAGCCGGTGGCTGTAACAAAGGATAATATCCGGCAGACAGTTATTGCTGACGGGTTCTTTACGGAGGAGCAGGTTTACGGTTCAAACTGATTAATGCAATATAAAAGTTAAGAGGATGGATCAAATCAATATTCATCCTTTTTTTTTGTTTTAGATTTTACACAATCGGGTTATATTTGCCCAATATTAAATATTTGAAAATGCAGGAAAAAATAGTGATTCTCGATTTTGGTTCACAATACACCCAACTTATTGGTAGAAGGGTTCGTGAGCTGAATGTATACTGTGAAATCCATCCATACAACCATTATCCCTCGCTTGATGAAAGCGTCAAGGGGGTGATTCTTTCCGGAAGTCCTTATTCTGTAAGGGATGAGAAAGGTCCAAGGATTAACCTCGAAGGAATAAAAGGGCATCTTCCTGTTTTGGGAGTTTGTTACGGAGCCCAGTATCTTTCACATTTCTTCGGTGGAGAAGTAGCACCTTCAAATTCAAGGGAATATGGCAGGGCAAACCTTAGATATGTGGATCAGGAAAACGAACTGTTCTCAGGCATTTCGACTGATACACAGGTATGGATGTCGCACGGAGATACTATTGAAAAGATTCCTGAAAGTTACAAGATCATCGCTAGTACAGAAGACGTTAAATATGCTGCGTATAAAATAGAAAGCGAAAAAACATACGGGATTCAGTTTCACCCTGAAGTATACCATACGACAGAAGGAACACAGCTGCTTTATAATTTTGTGGTAAATATTTGTGAATGTACACAGTCGTGGACACCTTCTTCTTTTATAGAATCAACAATTAAAGAACTTCAGGACAAACTCGGCAACGATAAGGTTGTTCTTGGGCTCTCGGGTGGAGTAGATTCAACTGTTGCTGGTGTACTACTTAATCATGCGATAGGTAAAAACCTGACTTGTATTTTTGTTGATAACGGTCTGCTGAGGAAAAATGAGTTCCAAAGTGTCCTCGACCAATATAAGGGAATGGGATTGAACGTTATCGGAGTAGATGCCAAAGAAAAGTTCTGGAACGATCTTAAGGGAGTAACTGATCCTGAAACAAAGAGAAAAATCATAGGGCGTGACTTCATTGAAGTATTCGATGTTGAAGCCCATAAATTGAAAGATGTGAAATGGCTTGCGCAGGGAACAATTTATCCCGACGTAATTGAGTCGGTTTCTGTCAATGGACCATCAGCTACTATAAAATCACACCATAACGTTGGCGGATTGCCTGAAAAGATGAATTTAAAGGTTGTAGAACCACTTAAATCGCTCTTTAAGGATGAAGTTAGAAGAGTAGGCAAGGAGCTGGGAATAAGCCCTAAATTGATAGGTCGTCATCCTTTCCCGGGACCGGGATTAGGAATCAGGATACTCAGCGATATCACACCTGAGAAGGTCAGGATATTGCAGGAAGCAGATGCTATTTTTGTTAACGCACTTCTCGATTGGGACTTATATGATAAAGTATGGCAAGCAGGCGTAATGCTACTTCCTGTTCAGTCGGTTGGGGTTATGGGAGATGAAAGGACTTATGAAAACGTAGTTGCACTGCGTGCAGTAGCATCAACTGATGGAATGACAGCCGATTGGGTGCACCTTCCTTATGAATTTCTGGCAAAAGTATCGAACGACATTATCAATAAAGTGCGGGGAATCAACAGGGTCGTATATGATATTAGTTCAAAACCACCCGCAACTATTGAATGGGAATAATTGTTCTATCTTTGTATTTATTAAAATATCGTTGAAATGAAAATTGCAATAAAAATATTTCTTGTTCTTCTATTAGTTCCTTTAACATCTGTTTTCGCTCAGGAACAGCGCAGCCAGACTGAAAAGTTCGGGCGGCTGCTCAGGTTGGTAGAAAGTTATTACGTTGACTCAACCAATCTTGAAAAACTGACAGAAGAGGCTATAGTTGCTTTGCTCAATAAGCTTGACCCCCATTCTGTTTACATTTCAAAAGAAGAGGTTGAAGAAGCCAACGAACCACTGCAAGGAAGTTTTGACGGTATAGGCATATCTTTTAATATCCTGAGAGACACGTTAATGGTGCTTCAAACTATTCCCGGAGGGCCATCAGAAAAAGTCGGACTTTCTCCCGGAGATAGGATCCTTTATGTCGACGATGAATTAATTGCAGGAAAAAGCATTACAACACAGGGAGTTTATGATCGTTTGCGAGGCATAAAGGGAACAATTGTTAAGCTGAAAATAATGAGGGAAGGGGAGAACGAACTTCTCGAATTTGTAATCGTCAGAGATAAAATACCAATTTACAGTCTTGATGCTTCATATATGCTTGACAGTAAAACCGGATATATCAAGCTTAACCGTTTCTCAGCAACCACAACTGAAGAGTTTGAGTCTGCAGTTCAAAGACTCAAGACTGAATCAAAACTTGAGAACTTAATTCTTGACCTTCGAGGCAATGGAGGAGGTTTTCTAAAATCAGCATACGAAATCGCCGACCATTTTCTCGAGAATGGGAAAATGATAGTATATACAGAAGGATTGAAAAGTCCGAAGAAAGATTACACTTCATTTTCGGGCGGACTATTTGAAAAAGGAAGATTAGTTGTACTCATCGACGGAGGCTCAGCTTCTGCCAGTGAAATTGTTTCCGGAGCAGTACAGGACTGGGATCGGGGAGTTATTATAGGTAGAAGGTCGTTTGGCAAAGGACTTGTTCAGCAGCCATATTATATGGGCGATGGTTCAATGATCAGGCTGACAACTGCGCATTATTATACTCCTAGTGGTCGTTGCATTCAGCGCCCTTACGACGATGGAGTAAGTGAATATAATAAAGATCTGTTGGAACGCTCATTAAGTGGAGAATTGTTTAATAAGGACAGTATCAGGGTTAACGAC
>CAYMTR010000015.1:33443-38637 GCA_964393405.1 uncultured Prolixibacteraceae bacterium | reverse complement strand
TGATAAATAAGAGAAAAGTATATGCAGGAGGAGGCATTGTGCCGGATATATTTCTGCCAGTCGACACGTCGTCTTATTACAAATACTATAATCAGCTTATCAGGAAGAACATTGTGGGTCAGTACGTTGTCAACTTTGTTGATAAAAACCGCAAAGACCTGATTAAAAAATATCCCGACTTTGCTTCGTTTAAAAAATTATATGAGGTGCCTGACCAATTTCTGGAAGATTTATGGGCAGAAGGAGTAAAGAAAGAAATTGAGAGGGACGAAGAGGCAATTAAATTTCTTAAGAACCATGCTAAGAATCATTTGAAGGCAATATTAGCAAGGGATTTATGGAACTCAAGCGAATTCTACGAAATTATAAACAAGGAAGACAAAGAGATTAAAAAGGCTATGTCTGTCCTCAATAACTCAAATGAGTATAATTCCATCTTATCGGGAAAATAAATGAGTTTTTTCTCATGGATAGCTTCCAATTGGATTGAAGTACTAGGAACTATTTTCGGAATAGCTTATGTAATTCTTTCAATAAAACAAAGCATTGTAACCTGGATTTTTGGTCTGTTAACCTCGTTGCTATATATATATGTCTTTTTTAGTTCGGCAATATATGCACAGATGGTATTGCAGTTTTATTATGTATTTATTAGTGTATATGCTTGGATATTATGGGCTAAAGGCACTAAGGTCGATTCAGAGGAAAAACAACTGCAAGTAAGTTATCTGGGGAAAAGAAATATACTTATCTATTCAGGGCTTACCCTGCTAATTTGGGGGACGATAAATCTGATTCTAAGTAAATTCACTGATTCACCTATACCTGTTGCAGATTCATTTATTGCAGCATTAAGCATAACAGCAACATGGTTGCTTGCTAACAAAAAAATAGAAACCTGGCTTATTTGGATAGTAGCAAACTCCTTTTCAATTGGATTGTATATATACCAGAATATGTATCCAACTGCCATATTGTTTGTTTTTTATTGTGCATCGGCCATCTGGGGCTATTTTGAATGGAAAAATGATTATAGGAAAAGCAAGGTCTGAGAAGCCCAAAAAGATTGTTCTTGCCGGTGCAGAATCGACAGGAAAAACAACACTTGCAGAAGCACTTGCTAAGCATTACAATTCGGCATGGGTTCCTGAAATAGCACGTGGGTATATTGAAGACCTTGACAGACACTACACTTACGAAGATGTCATCGAGATAGCCAGATTGCAGATTGAATCAGAAAATTTAATTGCAAGTGGTACTTCGTATGTTTTTATCGATGAGTGGCTTATAAATACAAAAGTATGGCTACTGACCGTATATGGTGAATGTCCGCAATGGATTGAAGATCATATTAAAAAATGCACAATAGATTTGTTTCTTTTATGCGATGTAGATATGCCCTGGGTGTACGATCCAATAAGGGAAAACGGAGGTGAGACACGATTTTTGCTACATGATAAGTACAAAAGATTGTACGAAGAGAACGGACTTAATTATTTAATAGTTAGAGGACTTAACGAAGCTCGAATTGAGAATGCAATTAAGCTGGTGGACGGCTTTTTTAAATAATCTCTTCAAATTATAAATAATTGAACTATTTTTAAATATTCATGTTTAAATACTTGTTAATTACATTTCTTTTTACAATTATTACAAAAAAAAGCAGAATGTTGTATTTGAGTCGTATAATTCGTTTGACCTATCACTACAGTTGTTGCTGTTGTATCTGTTGATTCTTACCAAATGAGATTTTAGTATTTTCTATTAAACAATTTATTAAAAAACGAATTTTATGAGTAAAGTTAATGATATCACCCAATTGATTGGAAAGACTCCTATTGTCAAATTGAGAAATATTTCTGAGAATACAGGAAGTGAAATATATGTAAAGCTTGAATCAATGAATCCCGGCGGTTCTGTAAAAGACAGACTTGCTATTGCCATGATTGATGCGGCTGAGAAAAAAGGGCTTATAAACAGCGATACAGTCATTATAGAGCCCACTAGTGGAAACACAGGAATAGGATTGGCGATGATATGCGCAGTGAAGGGCTACAAGCTTAAAATTGTGATGCCGGAAAGCGTATCGGTAGAAAGAAGAGTAATTTTAAAGGCATACGGAGCAGATCTAATTCTGACTTCTGCAGCTGCAGGAATGAGAGGTGCTATTGAAAAGGCAAATGAACTTGCAGCCCAGAGTAAAAACTCATATATACCAATGCAATTTGAGAATGAGGCAAATGCTGAATTCCACAGAAAAACAACAGCAGTAGAGATTTGGGATGATACCCAAGGAGAAGTTGATATATTTGTTGCCGGAGCTGGCACTGGCGGTACAATAACCGGAGTGACAGAATTTTTAAAATCAAAGAAAAGCAGTTTTTATTCTGTAGTAGTAGAACCTGAAGATTCACCTGTTATTTCAGGCGGAAAACCGGGAGCGCATAGAATACAAGGAATTGGTGCAGGATTCATACCAAAAGTGCTAAGGACTGATATTATTGACGAAATATTTAAGGTGAGCAACGAAAAAGCTTTTGAATATGCAAGAAGACTAGCTTCTGAGGAAGGCATTCTTGCGGGAATTTCATCAGGAGCAAATGTATATGCAGCAATAGAAATTGCAAAACGTCCTGAAAACAAAGGGAAGACTATAGTCACAGTTGTCTGTGATACAGGTGAACGATATTTAAGCACACCATTATTCAACGACGATGTCAACTTATAGTGAAAATACCTTGACCGAGGTTTTAAAAAACTCTGTCAACCAGTTGTCGGAAAGTAATTCTTTCTGTAATGTGTGCTATAAGCACCTTTCGGGAGAGCCAATGCCTTCAGTTGATCGTATGGCAGTATTTGTTAATAAGGTCAGGGAGGTTGTTTTTCCCGGATACTTTGGCAGTACACCACTTGATCCTGATACTATCAAATATTATATGGGAGTATATGTAGATGAAATATTCGATATACTCAGCGAACAAATACTTTCCGGGCTATGTTTCTCATGTACAGATAAGACAGACATTGAAGCAAAGATTGCGTTTTATTCAATCAAATCTAAAGAGCTGGCTGCTAAATTTGTAGCGTATTTACCCGAATTAAGAAGTTTGCTCGAGAAAGATGTAGATGCAACATACGTAGGAGACCCGGCAGCACATGGGAAAGGTGAAGTAATATTCTGCTATCCGGCAATCAGGGCAATTTCAAGTTACAGAATAGCCCACAAGCTTGTAGAATTAGAAATACCTTTAATACCAAGGATAATTTCAGAAATGGCCCATTCAGAAACAGGCATTGACATTAATCCGGAAGCTGTTATAGGTGAGTATTTTACAATTGACCATGGTACAGGCACAGTAATTGGAGCTACCTGTATTATAGGCAACCATGTAAAACTATATCAAGGGGTTACCCTAGGTGCAAAAAGTTTTGATCTTGATGATCACGGGAATCCGATAAAGGGAATTCCCAGGCATCCAATTATTGAAGACGATGTAATTATATATGCTCAGGCAACAATTTTAGGAAGAATTACTATTGGAAAAGGTTCTGTTATAGGCGGTAACGTTTGGGTTACAAACGATATGCCTCCTTATTCTAAAGTTGTACAGTTCAGACACAGAAATATTAGTTTTATAGATGGCAGTGGAATTTAAATTATGGCTTTAGAAAAATATCAGATGTTGGCTAAAACATTCGCGGGCTTAGAGAATGTTTTAAAGGAAGAATTGATTGAGATTGGAGCTTCCGATGTAGAAATAGTAATTAGAGGGGTAAGGTTTTCAGGTACGAAAGAGATTCTCTACAAAGCCAATTTCTGCTGTCGTACAGCCCTTAGGGTGTTGCTGATAATCAGCGAGAAGAAAGTAAAAACTGCAAATGACCTATACAATTGTGTCAAAAGCATAGAATGGTCAGATTATTTTGATGTGCATAAGACCTTTTCAGTCAATAGCACCGTAAATTCTGAGGCTTTCAACAATTCAATGTTTGTAAACCTAAAGACCAAGGATGCTATTGTTGACAAGTTCAGATCATTATATGGGAAGAGACCTTCAATCAGCAATGAAAATCCTGATATTCGAATCAACGTACATGCTTCGGCAGATGAGATATCTTTATCGCTTGATAGTTCAGGAGAATCGTTGCATAAAAGAGGGTATAGAACAGGACAAAATGAAGCTTCGATGAGCGAAGTTTTGGCTGCAGGGATATTGAAGATTGCGGGATGGAAGGGACAAAGTGATTTCTACGATCCGATGTGTGGTTCGGGAACATTGCCAATAGAAGCAGCTCTTATAGCCAGAAATATACCACCTGGAATATTCAGAAAGTCGTTTACGTTTGAAAGCTGGAAAGATTTTGATGAAGAACTATTTGATTCAGTTTATAATGCAGATTACGAGGTTCCGTTTGAATACAAAATATATGCATCAGACATTTCTTCAGCTAATGTAAAGATAGCTTCCGAAAATGCTAAAAATGCAGGCCTTAAAAAGGATATTATTTTTACCGCATGTGATTTTGCGTCGCTTGTACCTGAGAAACAAGGGGGTGTACTGTTTGTAAACCCACCTTACGGACAGAGGATGAACGATAGGGCAGTTGAGCCGCTGTATAATATGATTGGCGATTCGCTGAAGAAAAACTTCACAGGATTTAAAGCATGGTTATTCAGTAGTTCAGAAGATGGATTTAAGAACGTTGGATTACGCTTTTCTCAAAAATATCAATTATATAATGGTCCTCTTGAGTGTGAACTGAGATGTTTTGACCTTTATGAAGGTTCTAAAAAAGAATCGAAGCAGAATTATGATCGACGACCTGCTCCAAGGGGCGTTCAGGTTTATGAACCAAGGGATTCTGACAACAGAAGAGGTGGTGAAGATAAAAGAGAGTTCAATAGATCGGATGATAGAAGAGGTTCCGGAAATTCAGGAGAAAGAAGGAGCTACGGAAGGCCAGGAGAAAAAAGAGAGTTCAATAGGTCGGACGATAGAAGGGGTTCAGGAAGCACCGGTGATAGAAGAAGTTCAGGAAACTCAGGAGACAGAAGGAGTTACGGTAACCCCGGAGAAAAAAGAGATTTCAACAGATCAGACGATAGAAGGGGTCCAGGAAGTAGTGGAGATAGAAGAAGTTCAGGAAACTCAGGAGAAAGAAGGAGCTACGGTAAGCCGGGAGAAAAAAGAGA
>CAYMTR010000015.1:0-33343 GCA_964393405.1 uncultured Prolixibacteraceae bacterium | reverse complement strand
GTTCAGGAAACTCAGGAGAAAGAAGGAGCTACGGTAAGCCGGGAGAAAAAAGAGAGTTCAACAGAACAGATGATAGGAGGGGGCCAGGAAGTAGTGGAGATAGAAGAAGTTCAGGAAACTCAGGAGAAAGAAGGAGCTACGGTAAGCCGGGAGAAAAAAGAGAATTTAACAGAACAGACGATAGAAGGGGTTCAGAAATTAGTGGTGAAAGAAGAAGCTCAATTAATACTGGAGAGAGACGGACTTATCGGAAACCAGATGAAAATAAGGACTTGACTAAGCCGGAAGAAAAAAGAGCAAAGAGACCAAGAAATTGAAAAAGGGGCCATAAGCCCCTTTAATCGTTCTTTAGTAGTTGCAAAATTATACCTAATCGAACGGATGTTCTTTATCATATTCAAAACTCTTGTTGTATTGTTCGATAGCTCTAATACTCATACCCATGTTTGAGAATCCGCCATCGTGGAACAAATTCTGCATAGTAACCTTTTTGGTATAGTCTGAGAACATCATTATACAATAATCAGCACATTCTTCAGCAGAAGCGTTTCCTAGCGGAGACATCCTTTCAGAAAAATCCATCAGATTATCAAAGCCTTTCACACCCTGGCCTGCAGTTGTTGAAGTAGGTGACTGTGAGATTGTGTTAATTCTGACGTTTCTTTCTCTGCCGTATATATATCCAAAGCTACGAGCAATGGATTCAAGAAGAGATTTAGCATCAGCCATATCATTATATCCATAGAATGTTCTTTGAGCGGCAACATAGCTCAACGCCAGTATAGACCCCCATTCATTTATAGCATCATTCTTTCTGGCAGTCTGGATGATTTTATGAAATGAAACTGAAGAAATATCAAGAGTTTTACTAAAAAAATTATAATCAAGGTCGCTATAATGCCTTCCCTTTCTAACGTTAGGCGACATTCCTATTGAATGGAGAATGAAGTCAAACTTGCCTCCAAAATGTTCCATTGCCTTTTTAATAAGAGCATCAATATCATCAATTTCGGTAGCATCAGCGGGAATTACAATAGTGTTAAGCTTTTCGGCGAGAATGTTTGTTTCACCCATTCTCAAAGCCATTGGAGTGTTTGTGAGAACGACCTGAGCACCTTCTTCAACAGCTTTAACAGCTACTTTCCATGCGATTGAATTATCGTTCAACGCACCAAATATTATCCCTTTTTTTCCTTTTAAAATACCGTTTGCCATTAAATAAAAATATTTTTAAACGGTTCGAATTTAAATATAGGGTATTTATAAGCATTGTTTTTCAGTAAGAAATTTGACTATGCCGAAAGGATAGAAAATTATTGAATAATGTAATAATTTAATTTTCAATAGATAAACAAACTAAAAGCAGTGAATTATATTTCACCGATTGTTTAACTTTAAGATACGTAAGTTCGAAAACAAGAGTGATAATTTATTATTTGAAGCTATTGACTGCTTTGCGTAAAACGACAAGTTTACTTAGCAGTTCGTCCAATAAATCAAGCTTCAACATATTAGCTCCGTCAGATTTTGCAATAGATGGGGTAGGGTGAGTTTCTATGAATATTCCATCGGCACCAACAGCAATACCAGCTTTAGCAATAGTCTCAATCAGGTCGGGTCTGCCACCAGTTACACCAGACGATTGATTAGGCTGTTGCAGAGAGTGAGTGACGTCAAGAATTACAGGGCAATTATTTTTCTGCATTGCGGGAATTCCTCTAAAATCAACCACAAGATCCTGATAGCCAAACGAATTTCCTCTTTCGGTAATCATAACCTTATCATTATTGCAAGCCCTGACTTTTTCAACAGCGAAAAACATAGATTCAGGAGAAAGAAATTGTCCTTTCTTTATATTGACATATTTTCCAGTTTTTGCAGCAGCAGCAATGAGATCAGTCTGTCGACAAAGAAATGCCGGAATTTGAAGTACATCGACAAAAGATGCAGCCAGAACAGCTTCAGTTTCACTATGGATATCAGTAAGTACAGGAATATCAAAGTGATTGCCAATTTTATTGAGAATATTTAAAGCAGTTTCGTCGCCAATACCAGTAAATGAATCGACTCTAGATCTGTTCGCTTTCTTGTATGATCCCTTGAAAATAAAAGGAATTGAAAATTTGTCGGACAGAGCTACAATCTTCTCAGCAATTTCAAATGCTGAAGTTTCATTTTCGATGACACAAGGTCCGGCGATAAGAAGAAAGTTTCCGGATTTGATATGTTTAAGTCGTTCAATTTCAGGTAACATATTTCAATAACGTATTATAGGACTTAATATTTTAAAGAATAAGAATATGTTCAAATTTAGCTTTTTTCACTGAGTTCGAGCCACCTCATTTCCTTTTCCTCGAGCAATTCTTTAATTTCGTTATATCTGATAGAAATTTTTTGAATTTCTTCATGGTCAGAACTTCCGGAGCTCATAAGGTTTTCTAAATTATTTTTTTCATTTTCCAATTCGCTTATATCCTTTTCAAGCAGTTCCAGTTCCCTCTTTTCATTAAATGTCAGTCTGGCATTGTTTTTAACAGGTGTTTTATCGCTTTTGACGGCCTTTTTATCCTGTTGCTCTACCTTGTCTGCTCGCGAGTCGTTATCGTCTCTCCATTGTCTGTATATGCTATAATTGCCAGGGAAGTTCTTTACCTCGCCATTATCGCCAAACACGAAAAGATGGTCAACAATTTTATCCATGAAATACCTATCGTGGCTGACAATAATAACACAACCGTTGAAGTTCTGAAGATAATCTTCAAGAACGTTTAAAGTCATAATATCAAGATCATTTGTAGGTTCATCGAGAATAAGGAAATTAGGGTTTTCCATAAGCACTGTGCACAAGTACAGCCTTCTTTTTTCGCCACCACTTAGTTTTTCGACCTTTGTATATTGAGCATCGTAAGAAAAAAGAAAATGGTTAAGCAATTGAGAAGCGCTCCATTTGTTTCCGTTGCCGAGGTCAATATATTCAGCAATATCCTGAATAATGTCGATTACCCTGTCTTCGGGTGAAAATTTAATACCTTCCTGTTTGTAATATCCAAATTTAACAGTTTCCCCGGTTTCAATTTTTCCGCTATCGGGTTTAATACAGCCTGTTATCATATTCAGGAAAGTAGATTTACCTGTACCATTGTCACCTACGATACCTATTTTTTCAAATCTGGCAAACTTATAGGTGAAATTTTTAAGCACAGTCAGATCTCCGTATTTCTTATTGAGGTCATAAATGTCGATTACTTTGTTGCCCAGCCTTGATGCTTTAATCTTAAGAGAAAGCTCTTCATCGCTAAGATTAACGGAAGCCTTTTCCTTAAGCTGGTAAAAAGAATCAATACGGTATTTTGCCTTTGTGCTACGAGCTTTAGGCATTCGTCTCATCCATTCAAGCTCTTTTCTCATGAGGTTTCGAGCCTTTTCAACTTCAGCCTGCAACATTTCCTGCCGCACCTGTCTTTTTTCAATGTAATAAGAATAATTGCCCTTATATTGGAAAACAGAATTATTGTCAAGTTCAAGAATAGTATCGCAAACTCTGTCAAGAAAATATCTGTCGTGAGTAACCATCAAGAGGGTACTTTTTGTTTTAAGCAGGTATTCCTCCAGCCATTCGATCATGTCAAGGTCGAGGTGGTTTGTGGGCTCGTCAAGTATTAGTAAATCAGGTTCATTGATTAAAACGTTAGCCAAGGAAACCCTTTTCTGTTGGCCTCCGGATAATGTGTTAACCATTTTATTAAAATCATCAATCCTAAGTTGAGTAAGAATCTGCTTAATTTTATTTTCAAAATCCCAGGCATTCAGATGATCCATAGTTTCAATTGCAGCCTGAAGAATTTCCTTGTTATCGCCTTTAATTGCTTCTTCATAAATTTTAACAGCGTTAACGATAGAACTTGTGGAATTAAACACCTCTTCTTTAACAGATAATTCTGGATTTAAGACCGGATATTGAGAAAGATACCCAACAGTAATACCATTAGTGAAAGTTATTTTCCCGCTGTCAGGAAGGTCTTTACCGATAATAGTCTCCATGAGGGTAGTTTTACCGGCACCGTTTTTAGCAATCAACGCTACTTTCTGTCCCTGGCCAATAGTGAAACTGATGTTTTCGAATAAAACTGACTCTCCCCAATATCTTGTCAGCCCTTCTACTTGTAAATATGGAATCATAAATAAAATTTGGACAAAATTAGGAAATCTATCCAATTATCAGCACTTATGAATACTAGTCGGATTTATAAAAAAATTAATATCTTGTTGACAAATTATATCAATGAAGAAATTCATCCAGTATATCAAGGACTATCACAAAGAGTATTTTAATTTATCACTATATATCAGCGTAATAGCATTTGTTGCAGTTCTGATTGTATTTAATTACACTCTTGACTTTGAAGATAGGTTTATCGATAGGCATTACGGAAGTTTTATCCGTGTTCCGATGTTTTTCCTTTATCATGGTTTCGCCTTTTATGGCACCTTATTTATAATATGGTTGCATGATAAAACCAGGATAAAATTTACTCCGGCGTTTTGGATAAAAAGCATTTTCGGATTACTAATACTCAGTTTTGACCGGTCTGTTTATCCACAGTTTGTAAAGTTGGTATTGCCTGAAACCAATCCCCATGTATACAGGTACTTATTTAAAATATTTTTCAATATATACGGCATTTTTACAATCTTCTTAATGCTTGTAATAACAAAGCTGATATTTGATAGGAAGGAAGATTTTGGAATATATGGGTTAAGATTTGACAAGGTTGATTTTAAGGCATATGGGCTAATGGTACTAATAATGGTGCCAATAGTATTATTAGGAACTCTTTTACCTGATTTTCTGGATTATTACCCGACATACAAAAGAACAGGAGGAGCAAACTTTGCACGGTTCTATGAAATTCCAGAGTATGTGAGTATGTTGTTGTATGAAACAGTCTATTTTTTCGATTTTATCAATACCGAATTGTTTTTCAGGGGATTTCTAGTCATAGGACTTTCAAAGCTGATGGGGAAGAATGTAATACTTCCAATGGCAGCGGCATATGTTGTTCTTCACTTTGGTAAACCCTTAGGAGAATCGATAAGTTCTTTTTTCGGAGGTTATATACTTGGAATAATATCATTATACAGCAGAAACATTTGGGGTGGGGTGTTTGTGCATGGGGGAATAGCCATATTGATGGAGCTATTTGCTTTTCTTCGTCAATAATAGATTCTACTTTTCTTTTTCAATACCATAATGGCTTCCCAATATCATTGAAAATAAAAATACGGGGAGTATTCTTTTCAGAAGGACAGCAAATTTTTGTTCAAGAGAACCAATAATATATCGGTTGCAAGGTCTTTTGCTTTCCACAATCTTCAATAGTTTACGGGCCAGAACTTCGGGTTGCCATCCATTATTTTCGTCATTTTCAATAATGGAAAGACTTTTTCTAAATTGAAGATCATAGGGGCCGCCTTCGGTATAAATGTTAATTCTGTTGGCAGTATTGCTTGTGTGAAAATCGCCCGGATTGACAACTATCACTTTAATATTGAAGTTTTTCAATTCGAGTCTTAGTGATTCAGACAAACCTTCAATTGCAAATTTGCTGGCTGAATAGAAAGGCTGGAATGGCAATCCCATTAAACCACCTATAGAACTAAAATTAATGATTGTACCATTCTCTTGTTTACGCATATGAGGTAGTACTGCCTGAAGCATGAATACCAAGCCATTGAAATTTGTGTTCATCTGTTTAGTGAAGATTTCAGCAGGCGCTTCTTCTATCGGTCCTCCCAGATGCATTCCGGCATTATTGATGAGCACATCAATTTTACCTTCATTTTTTATGACTGTTTCGACAGCATTTTTAATAGAATCAGGATCGGTCAAGTCCATTTTAAGCACTTTAACCAGAGGATCGACCCAACAATCCTTTCTTACTGTGCCATAAACTATATGACCTTTATGTGCCAATAATTCAGCACTTTTTTTACCAAAACCGGATGAAATGCCGGTTATTAGAATGACCTTTTGCATTTAGGAATCTTTTAAAAAAAAATTCCTGCTATTTGTAAGCAGGAATTTGAGCTAATATATCTAATTCCTTTGCGGCTTTCGTTATCTTGTCGATTGCCTCATCTACTTGATCGTAGGTGTGAGTTGCCATAAGAGAGAATCTTATGAGGCAATCTTCCCTTGGAACAGCAGGAGAAACAACAGGATTAACAAATACGCCCTGATCGAGCAGTATTCTTGTAAGCTTCAAAGCTTTAATGTCGTCCCTTACAAATAAAGGAATAATAGGAGATTCTGATTTACCTGTTTCAAATCCAAGGTCATCAAAACGCTTCTTAGCATAATGAGAAACATCCCAAAGATGTTGTATTCTTTCAGGTTCACTTACCATTATTTCAATAGCTTCTAAAACAGTGGCTACAGAAGCCGGAGTCATACTTGCACTGAAAATCAATGAACGTGAATTATGCTTAATGAAATCAATTACTTCTTTATCACCAGCAATGAAACCTCCCAATGAAGCCATAGACTTAGAGAAAGTACCCATAATAAGGTCTACTTTGTCAGTCAATCCAAAATGAGAAGCTGTACCTGAGCCATTTTTACCAAGCACTCCTAATGAATGAGCGTCGTCAACCATAACCGAAGCGTCATACTTTTCAGCAAGACGTACGATTTCAGGAAGTTTAACAATGTCACCTTCCATTGAAAAGATACCATCAACGACAATAAGTTTAATTCTTCCGGGTTCACAAATCTTGAGTTTGTTTTCCAAAGAATTCATGTCGTTATGTGCATATTTCAGTACTTTACCGAAAGAAAGCCTGCTGCCTTCGATGATAGAAGCATGGTCAAGCTCGTCGAGGATGATATAATCACTTCGGCCAGCTAAGACTGATACTACACCAAGATTTACCTGAAAGCCAGTGCTATAACACAAAGTCGCATCTTTACCTGTTAATTCGGCAAGACGATTTTCCAACTGAACGTGAATGTCAAGAGTTCCATTTAAGAATCTTGAGCCTGCACATCCTGTTCCGTATTTTTCAATAGCTTTAATTGCGGCTTCTTTGATTTTCGGATGGTTGGTTAATCCCAGGTAACTGTTTGAACCAAACATTAAAACTTTTTTCCCATTAATGCTGACAACTGTGTCCTGGTCTGATTCGATTTCCCTAAAATAAGGGTAAATCCCTGCTTTTATTACCTTCTGTGAGGCATCGTAAAGCGAAAACTTGTCTCTTAATAATCCCATTTATCAATCAAGTTTATTTACAAAAATCGCGGTAAATGTATACAAAAATGTGAGAATTTATAAATTTTTGATGTTAATTTCGGTCAATGGAGAAGTTGAAGTGGTTAAATTGCTTTCTAACAAGCATATTGAATTTGCTCCTGTAAACATTTTTTTTGAGGATTAAGTTCTTTTAAATGTATTAATTGTAAAGTTTGCAAGTAATGTGTCAATTTCTATTTGATAATCATTGATAATAGATTTAGAAAATATACTTTTCATGCTTTCATGTAATGTTTTTGAACATTCATGTATTTAAAACCAGTTTTAGTCAAAAAGTAAGTACATTAAATTTTATCATTATGAACCAATTTGAACCAATTTGTCTTGAAATCGAAGAAATAATAAGTCGATGGACACTTCGTCTATTAGTATTAAATGAGGAAGAAATAACAAAAAAGAGAAATGTCCAGAATAGAAATATCAAACAGATATTAGGACATATGATCGACTCTGCATCAAATAATACACACAGAACTATACATATGCAATATGGTGAGAATCCCCTAAGTTTTCCAAATTATGCAACAAATGGAAATAACGACAAGTGGATAGCCATACAAAACTATAGTAATGAAGATTGGGAAACATTAGTTAAGCTTTGGAAATATTCAAATTTGCATATTGTACACCTTTTCAGGAATATAGATATCTCAAAAATTGAAAACCAGTGGCATTGCAGTGATACGGAACTCGTTTCGATGAAAGATTGTATAATAGATTATTTGAGGCATTTAAACCTGCACATAAAGGAAATAGAAGAATTGCTATAATGATAAGTTAACTAAAAGGCCTCTTCATACCTATTACTAACCTCTTCCCAGTTTACGATTAGAAGAATCTTTTTAAGGTATTCTTTTTTGTCGCTTACTCCTTTATGAATGAAAGTATGATCCCAAAGGTCTATTACTAAAATTGGAATTCCTTTGTCTCGTGATACTTTCATAAGAGGATTAATGTTATTAGGAGTAGTTACCAACCTTAATTTATGTCTGTAATCTACAATAAGCCATATCCAGCCATTATTATTATATCGTAGTGCATTTGTAAGAAGTTCAAGTTTAAAGCTTGAAACAGAACCAAAATCTGTTTCTATTGCTTTACGAAGGGCACCTGCAATTTCGCCTCCATACGGCGAAAGGTTTTCCCAAAAAAGCTGATGGTTTACAATACTTCCGGAATAGTTGAGTTTTTCGTCAGTTATATCTTCAGTATTGTTGAACAAATGCTCCATATCGATATTTTCTCCATTGGTATTCAAGAGTTCAAGCAGCTTAACGTATCCTGATATGTGATGGTTGTAAAAATGATTACGAACTGATAATGAGTCGACAAATGGCTCCAGTGCATTGAATGAATAAGGCAACACTGGCATTTTCAAAGAATAGTCGGTATTTTTATTTAATGTATTAAAACCCAGGCTTGGGTAGAAGTTATACATTCCTGTATTTACACTGTTTATGGCTGTTCTCATCATTATAGTAGGCTTTTTATATACTTAACGAAAAGGACTCGATAATGTTTCATTAATAACAAGATATTTTCCTTATCTATATAAATTTAATTCCTTGATATACATATATACTTCAGTATTTAAGAAATATTTGATGTCCTTTCCGGCAGCAATCGATTCTCTTATAAATGATGAAGAAATCTCAATTTGTGGTGCATTAATAATTGAGAATTTACCTTTTAGGTTTATTTGTTTGCAGTCGAATCCCGGTCTGGGGTATACCATGAATTCATATTCTTCTGCGATTTTATTGTAATCTTTCCATTTATGCAGACTATCATAATTATCGGATCCAATAATCAAAGTAAACCTGTTATTAGGATATAACTCCTTTAATTTATTTAATGTATTAATAGTATATGAAGGCTTTGGAAGAGAAAACTCAACATCTGATGCACTGAACCTTGGATCGTCTTTAATTGCCCTGTTAACCATTTCAAGCCTTAAATGATCATCAATCAGGTTTGCCTTATCTTTAAAAGGATTGTGAGGAGAAATAACAAACCAAAGCTTGTCGAGTCCTCCGAATTCAATAATGTAATTTGCAATCGCTGTGTGACCGATATGTATTGGATTGAACGAGCCAAAAAACAATCCTATGTTCATTTTTGTAAATATTTTTCTAATGTCTGAGAAAGTTATGAATAATTTCTTCTGCTTCTGACAAAGCTTCATATAAATTATCGTTTACTATCACCACGTCAAATTTTGATGCGAAAGACAATTCGTATTCAGCTTTGGCAATTCTTGATTCAATAACCTCCCTCGAGTCGGTTGCTCTTGCTGTGAGTCTATTTCTTAATTCGTTAATTGATGGTGGTTGAACAAATACTGCAAGAGCTTCATCGCCGAAATAATCCTTAATATCACATCCACCAACAACATCGACATCGAAAATTACGTGACAACCTTTATTCCTGATCCTCTCCACTTCACTTTTCAGTGTGCCGTAGAATTTACCTTCGTAAACTTCTTCCCATTCAAGGAATTCATTATTGTCAATTTTCTTTTTGAACTCATCTGCAGTCAGGAAATAATAGTCTTTTCCGTCGACTTCAGCACCCCTGATCGGTCGGCTTGTGGCAGAAATGGAAAATTCGAGCCCAAGATTGAGTGACAAAAGATGTTTGACAATTGTTGTCTTCCCAGAGCCGGAAGGAGCTGAAAAAATTATGAGTTTGCCTTTCATGTATGACAAATAGCTACAAAATATTTAATGATTGTTCTTTTATCTTTTCAAGCTCATCTTTCATGACGATTACAAGCTTTTGAATCTCCTGATGATTTGCTTTAGAGCCTAAAGTGTTGATTTCTCTGCCAATTTCCTGAGCAATAAAGCCAAGTTTTTTTCCGGAAGGAATAGGTTCCTTTATTGTTTCAAGAAAATATTTGCAGTGGTTTTCAAGACGAACCTTTTCTTCGTTAATATCGATTTTTTCAAGATAAAATATTAGTTCTTGCTCAAAACGATTAGGATCGGACTGCACGTTTCCAGAGAGGTTTCCAAGGGCTTCAGTCAATTTTTGTTTTACTTTTTCAATCCTTTCATTTTCGTATGGAAGCACTTGGTCCTTAAGCGACATTATATTTTTAATATGAGAAACAATATCCTCTTTTAAAGCTTGTCCTTCCTGAACTCTGAAATTGTTAAGTTTCTCAATAGCCTCTTCAATCTTTTGAAGAATAATCACCCATTCCTTTTCGTCAAGTTCTTCATAATCGACCTTAACCGAATCAGGTAACCTAAGTAAACTCTGTATTGAGGTTTCAGTTAGTTCAAGATTGAGCTCTTTATAAATATCGGCCAGTTGTTTATAGTAGTTCAGTACAATTCCTTTATTGATATTTGCATTTGACACATCTCCATGTTGTTCACAATAAAGGTTGAAATCAACCTTGCCTCGTTCAAGTCTTTCTCCGATAAGTTTCCTTACTTCGATATCTTTTTCCCTATAAATTGAAGGGAAGCGTGCATTTATATCTAATTGTTTACTATTAAGAGATTTGATTTCGATTGTTATTTTTTTTGAAGGCAATTCACATTCAGATTTGCCGTAACCGGTCATTGATTTTATCATAAGTTTTATATTTAGGGCACTAATTTAATCTATTTAAAATAAATTTGAGATTAATCGTTTAAATTCTCGAAGCAAAGGAAAGAAATATAGTCAACAACTTCCCTTGAATTCTGTACTTCACCTGAGTGTCCTCTTTTCAGTACTGCAATTTTAGGGTTAGAAGATTTAAGTTTTGCATAATCGATTAGAGTAGCGATAGTTCCAAATCCGCAAGCTGAAATATCGTGAGTTTTAACTTCGCAGCATAACTTCTCGGAGTCGAATTCCATGATTGCATCAACAGCATATTGATCTTTTTTAAATCCTATTTCTGGTGTTTCGTAATGTGTAAAGTCGCTGGAAGCTATTAATATGATAGAACGGCCTGTCTTTTTTTCGGCATTGTATATTTTGGTGGCCAGTAATTTAGCTGTTTCACTACATTGTTTATTCAATGTAATTACAACAATTTTAATTGATTTTTCATAAAAATATTGCAGTAGGGGTAGTTGCACTTCACCTGAGTGTTCGTTATCGTGAGCAGGGTTATAAACATCGATATCCAATAGGTCTGAAAACTCTTTGTCAACCTTAATTTTGCCCAAGGGTGTCATCCAGTATTCATAGTTAGAAATATTGAAGAGTCCGGTTCCAAAGCCTGTGTGATTAGGATTTATAATTATTGCAGTGTCATAATTAAACTTGCTGTTTTTAAGAGTATTATAAAAATGAATTGCCTGACGGGATGAATATATGTATCCGGCATGAGGCACAATTCCGCCAATAATCTTTTTTTCATAAAGAGAAGTGTCAAAGCTATTTGATTCAGCTTTCCAGGTAAATTCAATCAAATCAGTTAAAGATTCACGAGAAGATGGATAAAACCTTCCGGCAAATGTTGCTCCTTTTATATTTTTTATCATTTCCTGAAATTTTTAAAAATTAAGTTGCCGCATCCTTTGCATTTTCCTTCATCGTCTGTTCCTTTGTTTATGATGTTATAATATGTTCTTTCGATAAGTTTTTTACCACAGTGGGGACAAATAGTGTTGCTATGAATTTCTGTTGCAATATTTCCAAGATAAACGTATTTGAGATGAGCTTTGGCTATATCGAATAATTGAAAAAGAACTTCAGCAGGGGTCGGGTATTGGTTCAGTTCATAACGCGGAAAATATCTAGACAAGTGAAGTACAGTGTCTTCACCTGTTTCGTTTACTATCCACTTGCACATTTCTTCGAATTCATCTTCATCATCGTTAATGGTAGGAATGACAAGGTTTGTAATTTCCAAATGTTTATTCCATTTGGAAACAGATTTTATTGTATTCAAAACATGTTCAAGAGTACCTTTTGAGTATTTCCTATAGAAAGCATCACTGAAGCCTTTGAGATCAATATTAAAGGCGTCAATTTTGTCAATTAGTCTTTTTAAAGGATCAGAATTAATGTATCCATTTGTAATCATAACTGTTTTTTGACCTTTGTCTTTAACCAATTCAGCGGTCTTAATCATGAATTCAAAATTTACAGTTGGCTCGTTATATGTAAATGCTACGCCAATATTGTTTTTACTTTTTATTGACTGCGCAGCTATATCAGAAGGCAGAAAGTGTTCAACTTCTATATGTCTGCGAATATCGTATTGAGACATCATGAAATTCTGGCAAAAAGAGCAATGAAAATTACAACCTGAAGTTCCAATAGATAAAATCTCTGATCCGGGATAAAAATGGTATAAAGGTTTTTTCTCAATAGGGTCAATATTTCTAGCGGCTATCTTTCCGTAAACTTCTGAAATGAGGGTACCTTCATGGTTTCTTCTTGCATGGCAGTCACCATATTTCCTGTCTTCAATAATACAGCTTCGAGGGCATAAAACACATTGAACGACATTGTTTTCAAGCCTTATGAAATATTCTGCTTCGACCATAGAAATATTATTATAATTGTACAAGTTATTTCACTAATAACGATTTTGCAAGTATTTGAAAAAATAACTTTATATTGAACTAAATTATGTTTCAGCAGTTAGTATTTAAATACCAATATTTTAATTGAATTATATGTCAGAAATAGCTGAGATACTATTAAAAAATGAGTTCTCCAGAGAGGATTTGATTAACTTGCTTAAATCGGAAGGTAATAATTTAAAGTTAATGCTTAACAAGGCTCTGGAGATCAAAAATAAAGAAGTAGGTAATCTTGTCTATTTCAGGGGGCTGGTCGAATTTTCGAATATTTGCTCCAAAGATTGCTATTATTGTGGTATTAGAAAATCAAACAAGAAAGTGAATCGTTATGATTTGAGCGATGAACAGATACTCCATGCTGCAGAATTATGCATTAAAAACAATTTTGGTTCAATAGTATTACAATCCGGAGAGAATTCATCACCAGCATTTACTAAAAGAATTGAAAACTTATTGCGAGGGATAAAGAGTCTCGGTAATAACAAGCTTGGAATTACCCTTTCGCTTGGAGAACAGAGCGAAGAGGTGTATAAGAGATGGTTTAAGGCCGGTGCGCATAGGTATTTGCTAAGAATTGAAACATCTAATAGAAACTTATACAAAAGGCTTCATCCATCTGATCATAGCCATGAAACTCGCCTTAATTGCATTAAAACACTTCAGAATTCAGGATACCAAACCGGTACCGGAGTGATGATTGGATTACCTTTTCAAACTATTGAAGATCTGGCAGACGATTTGCTGTTTATGAAAGGGATAAATATAGATATGGTAGGAATGGGGCCCTATATTGAACATCCAGATACACCATTATATAAATACAGAAATGAGCTTTGTCCTATCGAAGAACGCTTCTCTCTGAGCATAAAAATGATTGCAGTACTAAGAATATTAATGAGAGATATTAATATTGCTTCATCTACAGCACTTCAGGCAGTTGATCCTTTAGGGCGTGAAAAAGGAATAATGGCAGGCGCTAATATTATAATGCCGAATATTACGCCGGGAATATTCAGAAATGATTACTCGCTTTACCTGAATAAACCTTGCATAAATGAAGAGCCCAAAGAGAATAGTGAAGACTTTGATGCAAAAATATCACTAAGCGATAAGCAAATTGGTTATGGAGAATGGGGCGATTCACTCCATTTCTTTAAGAGGAAAACAAATGGATCTTCATAAATAGCAATAAGAATAATTTATTGCTCATAGTAAGAACTTTAATCGTTGTCGATTTTTTTTCTCATTTGTTTAATTTTACCATCTTCCTTTTTTTGTTTCAATCTTTTTTCTACTGAAGACTTTGTAGGGGAAGTTGGTCTTCTTTTCTTTCTTGGAGTGAGAGCTTTCGATATCAGTTGGTTAAATTTATCAATAGCTTCATTTTTGTTTTTCAGCTGTGAACGGTCAGACTGAACAGTAATAATAAGTTCATTTTCAGAGTTAATCTTATTCTTGAGTTTTTTCAGGATTATTTCCTTTTCAAATTCAGAAAGAATAGCCGACATTTCGACATTAAAGCGAAGCTCCACTTTTGAGTTTACCTTATTTACGTTTTGCCCTCCGGGGCCGCTACTTCTGGAAGTACTGAATTTAAGTTCAGAGGAAAAGTCCCTAAAATTGATATAATTATCCATTCGAATCGAAGAAAATATTAATGTTAATGTTAAGCATTTTAAATTTAAACAAAGAAAAATAATATAATTGATTTAAACTGTTACTTTTGCGCCGCCGATTAAACAAAATCACGGATTTTAAAAATTAGTTGAAAAGCAATCATTCAGTGTTTAAAAGCAAATATGCTTTTAAAGAAAATCCGGTAAAGAATGTGTCCGTTTATTAACGGGATTGGGAAATAAGATTGCAAATAATAATCGGGCTGACCTGTCTATATGGGATTAACATAACGGGAACGCCTCAAAAAACAAATTTATGTTATTTAACGAAATGGGGCTTTCCGCGGAAATCCTTATGGGTATTCAGGAATTAGGATATGAAACACCCACTCCGATTCAGGAGAAAGTAATTCCAATTTTAATTAGTGGAAAACGCGACATTGTAGGATTGGCGCAAACAGGAACTGGCAAGACTGCTGCTTTTGGGTTACCGCTATTAGAGAATATTACATTGCAGGATAATTTTCCGCAAATGTTAGTTCTTAGTCCAACACGTGAACTATGTATGCAAATTACACGAGATCTTGAGAATTACAGTAAGTTTCTTGATGGTATGAGCATAGTTGCTGTTTATGGAGGAGCACCTATTGATAAACAAATCAATTCCTTAAGAAGAGGGGCACATATTGTGGTTGCTACTCCCGGAAGAATTCATGACCTTGTAAGAAGGAAAAAAGTTGACCTTTCAAAAATAAATTCTCTGGTTCTGGATGAAGCAGATGAAATGCTTAAGATGGGCTTCAGAGAGGATGTTGATGCTATTTTAGCTGATACCCCAAAAGATAAAAACACATTGTTGTTTTCTGCGACAATGTCGAATGAAATTTCGGCAATTGCTCGTAATTACATGAAAGATCCTGTTGAAATTACGATGGGAACAAAAAATGCAAGTGCTGAAAACGTTAGCCACGTATATCACATGGTACATGCAAGAGACAGATATTCAGCTCTTAAACGGGTTGTAGACTTTTATCCTGAAATTTACGGTATAGTTTTTTGCCGTACGCGTCAGGAAACAAAAGAGGTAGCAGCCGGGTTAATGAAAGATGGATATAATGCTGAAGCACTTCATGGTGACCTTACTCAAGCACAGCGTGATTATGTGATGCAGAAATTCAGAGACAGAAATCTTAGTTTACTTGTTGCTACAGATGTAGCTGCGAGGGGTTTAGATGTTACTGACCTTACACATGTGATCAATTATAACCTTCCTGACGATGTTGAAAATTACACACACCGTTCAGGCCGTACAGGCAGGGCAGGAAAGGATGGAACTTCGGTATCTATTATCCACATGAAAGAAATGGGTAAAGTGCGTGAAATTGAACGCACTATCCATAGAAAGTTCGAGTTGAAGACTGTGCCTGGAGGAAAAGAAATATGTGAAAGGCAGCTGCTTAACATGGTCAACAGGATGCATGAATCTGAAGTTAACGACGAACAGATTGATCCATTTATGGATAATGTTTATGAAGTTTTCAAAGATCTTTCAAGAGAAGAACTGATAAAAAGGTTTGTTTCAGTTGAATTCAACCGTTTCCTTAATTACTATAAAGATGCCGCAGATCTGAGTGTTGAAGTAAAATCGATGAGAAGCGAAAGAGGAGAAAGAGGAGAAAGATATGAAAGGGGAGATAGAGGAGAAAGAAGCGATCGTGGAGAGAGAAGGGAAAGACGACCTTCTGGCGATCATGACGACAGAAGGGATAGAAGGCCTTCAGGTAACGGAGAAGAAAGAAGAAGGTCGTTCAGCAATAAGCCAATGTCAAGAATTGTATTCAATGTTGGTAAGGGAAAAGACCTTTCGAAGAAAGATGTCATCGAACTTCTTATAACTGCAGCAGGGCGTAAAGACCTTGATATCGGGCAGATAGAAATATATAAAAGAGCTTCGTCTGTTGAAATAGATAAGAAACTTACAGCGAAAGTAATAAGTGAGCTTAATCGCAAATCGTTCAAAGGTGTCCAGATTGAAGCTGAAGAAAACTTTGAATTTAAAGGAAATGATTTTCGTGACAGAGACAAAGGACCAAGAGGGAAGAAGAAAAAACAGAATTTTTAATAAATTTGCGGAACTTTATTAAAATCATAAACTTATTATAATTATTAAAAATGAGAAAAAAAGTTGTTGCCGGTAACTGGAAATGCAATACAACCCTTCAGGAGGGTATTGAGTTGGCTAAAGCAGTAAATCAATTAGTTACTGAAAAAGGAGCTAAGGATGTTGTAGTCGTTCTTGGAACCCCTTTCACCCATATTACAAGTGTTGTAAATGCAGTTGACAGTAGCCGTGTTGGTGTAGCTTCACAAAATTGTGCAGCAGAACCCAAAGGTGCTTTCACAGGTGAAGTATCAGCCGCAATGGTAAAATCTACAGGTGCAGGATATGTTATCTTAGGACATAGCGAACGACGGGAATACTATAATGAAACAAGCGAAATACTTAACAAGAAAGTTGCATTGGCCTTAGAAAATGGGCTAACACCAATTTTCTGTTGTGGAGAAGCATTGGTAATCCGTAACGCTGGAACACATAACAGCTATGTTATTAACCAGCTGAAAGAAACAATCTTCCAGTTATCTGTTGAAGATTTCAAGAAAATTATTATTGCTTACGAACCAATATGGGCTATTGGAACAGGTGTTACTGCTACAACAGAACAAGCACAGGAAATGCACAAGGAAATTCGTAACGCAATTGCTGCTCAATTTGGCAAAGAAGTTGCTGAAGAAACATCAATCTTATACGGTGGAAGCTGCAATGCAAAGAATGCTAATGAATTGTTTGCAAATACTGATGTTGATGGAGGTTTAATAGGTGGAGCATCGCTGAAAGCTGAAGATTTTATTCAAATTATTAATGCTTATTAAATTATTTAGTAATTTTGATAAGGTATATAATTAAAGTTATTTAAATCCTTAACTCACCTTACCGAAGGCTGTTCTGAAAAGAGCGGCCTTTGTTTTTTAATTACAGTTTATAAGTGAATCGTTTCGGCTTGAATGGTTTCGCTTAAAAAGATTGATGCTATTTCTTCAAAATTTCTTGTCTGTTCTGTTGTGTAGTATTCAATTTTACCTCCCATGGAGCAAAGTTTTTCAATTTCAGGATGACGTAAGAGATAATCCTTTAGCTTCCCTGCAACTATTTCTCCTTGTTCAACAACTGTTATGTTTTCAGGAAGATATTTTTTGATAGTATTTATCAATAAGGGGTAATGAGTACATCCTAGGATTAAAGTATCTATATCAGGGTCTTTGGTAAGAATGTTTGTAATATTCTTTTCTACAAAATAATTGGCACCCATTGTATCTATTTCGTTGTTTTCAACAATTGGCACCCACATTGGACAAGCTTCTTGGGTGGTCAAGATTTCGCCTCCCGAAATCTTATCAAGTTCAATCAGGTAGGAACCCGACGAAACTGTTCCATTTGTTCCTAACACTCCTACATGTTTATTTTTTGTAATGTCTAAAACAGCTTCAACGCTTGGACGTATAACTCCGAGAACCCTTTTGTTTGGAGCTATCCGAGGCAGGTCGTTTTGTTGAATTGTTCTTAGTGCTTTGGCTGAAGCGGTATTGCAGGCCAGAACAACCAGTTCGCAGTCCATGTCAAAGAGTTTCTTTACCGCTTCAAGAGTATATTCGTATACAACGTTGAAAGAGCGTGTGCCGTAGGGATTACGGGCGTTATCGCCAAGGTAAATATAATCATAGTCAGGAAGAATTTTTCTTATTGATTTAAGGATTGTAAGTCCGCCGTAACCTGAATCAAATATACCAATGGGGTGGGTTCTTTTCATTTTGTTATTTTTAAATATTCAAAAAATTATAGCGATATGTGTTAGGTAACAACAGCTCTTGAAATGTGATTTCTTTAAGAGCTCATTTTCACTTCGGCTTCCGTTTGCCAGCAATAACGAATCCAATAATATGTAAAAATAAAAAGAGTCGTCTGATTTACCAAACGACTCTTTATGAATTGTTATTTAATTCAAATTATTCGATGCCCATTTTCTTTTTAACAAGAGGGAGTACATCTACGCTCTGATTAGATTTGTAAAGTACTACACGGCTGCTAATGTCGAAAACATAAATTAACCCTTGTTCTTTAGCAACTTCAGAGATAGCATTATCAGCTTTTTCAATGATAGGTTTCATAAGATCCTGCTGTTTCTGCTGTAATTGCTGTTCAGATTGTGATCTGAATGTTTCAATTCTCTGTTGTTTTGCCTGAATATCTTCTTCTTTTGCCTGACGTACAAGGTCTGACATAGTTTCGCGTTTTTCAGTATATTCTTTGAACATATTCTGAAGTTCAGTCTGCATAGTTCCTAAAAGGGTTTCCAATTCAGCTGCAGTTTTTTCAAGTTCAGAAACAGCAGTTGTTCTTTCAGGCATTACCTGAATTAATTGCTGAATATCAATATGTCCGAATTTAGGTGCCTGTGCGTTGGCGATATTTGCCATTCCGGCAAAGAGAATAATCAATACTATTAAAAACTTTTTCATCATTATAATTTTTATATTTTATCTTACTAATTTAAAGGAAACGCAAATATAATTTAATTTTTAATTTTTATATCCCATTTTCTCAAGGACCTGATCGCTCAGGTTAAATTTTGGGTCGGAGTAAAGCATCGACAGTCCTCCTGATTTGTCAAAAATAACAGCGTAATTGCCTTCTGTAGCTATTTGTTTGACAGTATTGTAAATATCATCCTGAATTGGTTTAACCAATCCCTGACGCTTTTTGAACAGTTCACCCTCACGACCAAAATATTTCTGCTGAAGTGCCCTATAATCTTTTTCTTTTGTGACAATAACGTCTTCACGTTTACGCTTCATTTCGTCTGACAGCAGTACAGCTTCAGCCCTGAAATCGTTGTACATTTTATCAAGTTCTGACTGTATCGATTCAAGTTCTTTCTGATACTGGTTTGAAAGAACGTCGAGTTGCTCCTGCGCTGCTTTGTAAGCAGGTATATTTTCCAGAATGTATTCTGAATCGACGAAAGCATACTTCTGTGCGTAACCGGCAACAGTAAATACTGCTATTGTTATTAATGTAATCAGGAATCGTTTCATCTTTTATTATTTTTTAATATTTTACTTGCTTTTATTTAAAACAACTATCATACCAAATTAATTAAAATTGTTGACCTATGACAAAATGGAACTGACTCTTGGCTTGCGATGAATCACCATTGTTAGGTTGGTCGAAACCATAACCCCAGTCGATTCCAAGAAGTCCAAACATTGGCAACCAGAATCTTACACCTACACCAGCTGCTCTCTTTAAGTCAAAAAGGTTGAAATTTTTAAAATCCCACCAACTGTTACCAGCTTCTAAAAAAGCAAGAGCATAAATGTTTGCCGACTCCGACAATGTAATAGGGTAGCGGACTTCAACAGTTGCTTTAGTATAAATATTAGCAGCCCTTCCTGAACCTGAAGTAGAAGTAAGACTATTATTAGCGTAACCTCTTAAGGCGATATTATCTGAACCATAAATATCATAACCCGACATACCATCTCCTCCAAGTTTGAAACCTTCTAGCGGTGACTTTCTGTTTTCATTATAATAACCAAGTAATCCAAATTCATATTTAGTATGCAGAACTAGTTTTTCAGTCCTGTCGAGAGGTGTAAACCACTTGATATTTAAAAGCCATTTATGATATTCGAGGAAGTTATATCTCTCTTTATCTGTCATTTCCTTATCTGAATAGTCTTTACCATTGTAAAGGGAATAAGGTGGGGTTGTTTCCACTGAAAGACTGAATGATGAGCCCCTTCTTGTGTATAAAGGATTATCAATTGAATTTCTGCTAAGAACAGTTTTTAAACTGAAATCGTTAATATCTCCGGTGCTTAAGAAATAATATGGCCATGCCTGGAGATTATAATGCTGCAGTGAGAGTTCGTGATAAAGAGTGAAAAAGTCGTCAGGCCATTCAAGGCGATACCCATAACCAAGCGAAGCTCCATAAGTTATCTGCCATGCAGTCACGTTCGCACCAGTCATGTCGGGATATCCTTGTCCATAGCCATTATAACCATAACCACTATAACCATAGCCTCCATAACCATAACCTCCATAGCTTCCCATTGGATTTGCGTAGCTATATGAAGCATCAGTTCTTGTAAGTTTAGAGTAATATATCGAAAGTGAAAAGTTATTAGGCTTTTTACCTCCAAACCATGGATCCATAAATGTAAAACTATATTGTTGGTAATATTTACCACTAATTTGAGCACGAATGCTTAGTGTTTGACCGTCACCACTTGGTAATGGTCTCCAAGCTTCTTTATTGAGTATGTTCTGGGCTGAGAAATTAGTAAATTTCAAACCCACAGAGCCTACGAACATGCCCATACCCCAACCTCCGGAAAGCTCAACCTGGTCATTAGCTTTTTCAAGCAATGTATATTTGATGTCTACTGTTCCGTTTTCCTGATCGGGAATAGGATCAATACCAATTCTTTCTTGATCAAAATGTCCTAATTGCGCAAGCTGTCTATATGAGCGCATCAACTGAGTTTTGCTGAAAAGATCACCTGGTATGGTATACAGCTCACGTCTGGCTACATGCTCATGTGTCTTTGTATTTCCTTCGATGATTACGCGGTTTATAGTTGCCTGTTTACCTTCGAATATCCTCATTTCAAGGTCAAGAGAGTCGTTTTGTGTTTTAACTTCAACAGGACTACAGCTATAAAATAAATACCCGTTGTCGAGATAAAGGTTCCCCATTGCATCTTGGTCGCTTGTAAGCCTTTTCTCCATTTGCTTTTGGTTATACACATCACCTTTCTTAATCCCGAGAAAATTTTGAAGGTACTGAGAAGGATAGATAGTGTTACCTACCCAGTTAATGTCTCTAATGAAGTATTTATTACCTTCTTCTACCCAAATATCAATATTGATAGTGTTATCATCAATGTTGTTGGAAATTGAATCCTTAACAATCACTGCATCACGGAATCCAAGCTCGTTATACTTATCGATTACATTATTTTTATCGTCAGCATAAAGATTCTCTTGGAACTTTTTTGATAGAAAGAAATTTTTAATCTGCTTATCGTTGGTCTTTTTCATTGCCTTGTCAAGTTTGGCAACAGGCACTTTTTCAACCCCGTGGAAGGTTATTTTTCTGATTTTTACCTTTTCTTTCTTGTCTACATTAATGTCAAGAATAATAGAATTTTCTTTTTCAGGATCGTCTTTCTGTACAATGTTTACTTCAGTATTAAGGAATCCCTTTTCTTTGAAAATATCAGTAATAATTCTCTGTGCATTAATAAGCTGTGCGTCAACAATCTGGCCTCCTTCGAGTAATAAAACTCTTTCTTTTATATCTTCCAGTTCTGATTTTTTAACGCCGTTGTAATTAACGCTTGATAAACGTGGGCGTTCTCTTAGATATATTTCAAGGTAAACCTTGTCATCTATAATTTTTGAAGCATTGATTTTTACATCAGAGAAAAGACCTTGTTTCCAAAACTTCTTTATTACTTCAGTAATTTTATCTCCAGGAATCATTATGTCATCCCCAACACTTATTCCTGAATATTCACGAAGCATATCCTTATCAAGGTATTTTATGCCTACGATTTCAATTCCACCAATTGTATATTCTCTTGGGCTTGAATAATATATTGAAAAATCTGTACTGTCGGGTAATTGTGACCAAAGTTTGAAAATTGTCAATACCAGAAAAGCTGTTAACAAAAGTTTTTTAAACATTACTTTAAATTAGTTTTTTTTACCTGCTCGCCGGTCTTACCAAACCTGCGTTCTCTTTGTTGATAATTTAGTATTGCTGTGTAGAAATCCTCTTCTGTAAAATCGGGCCATAGCACCGGTGTAAAATAAAGCTCAGAATAAGCAATCTGCCATAATAGGAAATTACTTATCCTTTCTTCGCCACTGGTCCTGATCAATAATTCGGGATCGGGAATTTCTGCGGTTGCAAGATAGCTATCAAAGAGTTCTTGTGAAACATCTTGGGGCTGAATTTTACAATTTTTAACATCTTGAGCAATATTTTTAACAGCTTTTAATATTTCCCACCTTGAACTGTAGCTTAAAGCCATCACAACTGTAAGGCCGGTGTTATCATAAAGTGTCTTTACAATTTCATCTGTTTCTTTCCTGACTTTATCCGGAAGACTCTCTCTGTCGCCAATTATTAAAAGTCTGACGTTGTTTTTATTTAAGTCGCTAGTCTCTTTTTTTACAACATTTACCAGTAACGACATCAGAGCATCAACTTCATAGCGTGGTCGATTCCAGTTCTCAGTAGAAAAGGCATATAGTGTTAGATATTTAACTCCAATATTAGCAGCAGCCTTTATTACAGACCTGACTGATTCAACACCATGTTCATGGCCGAAAATTCTTGAATTTCCCCTTTTCTGAGCCCATCGTCCGTTGCCATCCATTATGATAGCCACGTGGGAAGGAACAATATCCGGATTTATAGAATCTTTATAACTCATTATAGATTAAGTGCATCATAAGCTGGGCAAGCTTTTTTGCCCATGTAAAATTTATAGCTCAAAGTTAATCCAAAATAGCTAATCCAATCATTGTTATGAAATAAATCGCTTACTTTTTGAAGTCCTCCAGTTGTGTATGGATCGTTCAGGTTGTCAAGTTCATCGTTGAAAAGCTTTCTTAATGAAGCTTCTGCTCCAACAGAAAAATATTTCCCTAATGAATATTTTACTCCTACACCAATCGGTATCCCTGGTGCAAAAATTCCTTTTCCTTCAATTCCGGGATACATACTTAAGCCAATTCCTGTAAAAACATACGGACTAAACTTCATCTTTTCAACGCCGATGATGAAATCATGGTAATTTATTTCTACCAACGCGCTTAAATCAAATACATTTTTGTTGAATGGCTGTTGTGTTATTCCATCCATTTCTCCTGTTGCACCAACTTTACCGTACATGCCGTTTATCCTCAAGCTGAAACGAGAATTAAAATTATACCTATAGAAAGCACCGAAATTAAAGTTTACAGACTTGAATATTTCAGTCCTGGTATAATCGGTCAGCGGAATTGCCCCACCTCCCCATAGTCCTAAATCAGCAGTTTGCTGTTGTGAAAAAGCAAATACTGAGGATAATATAATTGATACAACAATAAAAATCCTTTTTAAGGGCATAACTATTCAATAAAATTTTTAATAAAAAACAAAATCCGGAAGCAAAACCCATTGATTGATAGTGTTCCGGAGCAGCCCATCGCATTTTTTGAGCTACAAAAATAACATAAATATTCAAAAACTAACAGGTATTAATATCAACTGAAACTTTATTGAAAAATTGTGTTGAAGACCAAAAATCAATTGCGTTTATCAGCTCCCCACATAAGTTTATTTCTTAATGTAGAGTAAAACGATTGCCCTTTAAGTTTGACAACCGGAATTTTAAAATCAGCCTTTTTGATTTTTATTACCGAAGAAAAGTCTAACGGTACCGATCGGTGATCAACCGACAGAAGAAATTCACTGCCTCTTCCTTCCAAGCTAAGTTCAATTTCAACATTATCAGGCACTACTATTGGTCTGACTGTAAGGTGATGAGAGGCTATAGGAGTAATAACTAATCCTGAAACTTCAGGTGTTACAATAGGACCTCCAACACTTAGTGAATAAGCTGTTGAACCTGTGGGCGTAGCTACAATCAGTCCATCGGCCCAATAATTGGCAAGAAACTCACCATTTATGGAGGTTTCTATTTTAATCATCGATGAATTGTGAAGTTTATGTACTGAAAGTTCGTTTACGGCATAATTCATGTCTCCAAAAACTCCTTCAGGCTCTGTGAGTTGTAATAAAGTTCTGTAATCCAGTTCATAATCTCCAGAAAGAAATTGATGAAGGGACTCTTCAAGGTTTTCATTAGTAATGTCGGCCAGAAAACCCAGTCTGCCGCAGTTTACTCCTGCAATTGGAACATTAAGCTCAATAGCCAAAGATGCTGCGTTCAAAAAAGTGCCGTCACCGCCAATAGACAATACGAGGTCTGCTTTTTTGTCATCTTTTTTTTTGTCATTGAATTTATAAATATTCGAAACGTCAATGCCGTATTTGGTTTCTAATATTTGATGTAATTCTTCTGGAAGAGTTAGTTCAATATTATAAGAGCGGAGGAAATTAATCAGCCGCTTATAAATTGGAAGGAATTCATCCCTTATTTCAGTACCGTAAACAGCTATTTTCACATTATTTTATTTGAAGTATTATCATTAAATGTTCAGGTATTTCATGAACAGACCATAACGTTCGTTGTACATATCATGAATAATAGAGTCGTCCATATATACAGCCTTGATGTTATAATCGTATCTTACAAAGGTTTGAATAATTGACGATATTTCAGTCACATTTACTTTAATAGTGACATCCATTTCCATTGAATTTTCCGGATTCCCAGAATAAAGACTCATTATTCTGGCATTATTAGATTCTACAATCTGTGAAATCTGTGATAGAGAATAATTTGCAGGACTCAACTCAAGTACTATTACTGCTCCCGGACCTTTTATTCCAACGAGGTTTAAAAATGCTTTTGAAAGCTCGTTGAGCAGAATTGAACCACAATAATCCCTATTAAGTTCAAGTACTGGTAAAACTGTAATATTCCAATCAAGCATTAACTGAATTGCCTCATAAATATGTTGATTAGTTTTAACATGAGGTGTCATCAACTGCAGCCCACTGTCCTTCAAACAACATTTTCCCAGATTAAAGTCATATATGTCTTTATCGGAAAGCAATCCTAAATATTCTTTGTCACGAACTATCGGCAGATGGGAAACCCTGAATGATTCCATTATATCCAAAGCTTTCTTGCCTGAATCTGAACATTTCAGGGTAGGGAAGGTCTCCGATATGAGTTGCGATGCTATCATTTGTATTTTTTGATCTTTATAGAATATCAAATATTGTGCAAATCTGTTTTTCCTGACAAGAACAAATTATTTGGTTATTTTAAATTGTAAATTGCGCCCTAAAATACAATTAATATGACAAGGCTTAGTGTAAATATAAATAAAATTGCAACAATACGTAATGCCCGTAACGGAAATGTTCCAAATGTAGTTGAAGCAGCCATTAACATCCAAAGGTACGGTGCTCACGGCATTACTGTTCATCCACGACCTGACGAAAGACATATACGTTACAGCGACGTGTTTGAGCTAAGACCAGTAGTTACAACCGAATTTAATATCGAAGGAAATCCAACAAGACCATTTATCGATCTTGTAACATCTGTTTTACCCGAACAAGTAACTCTTGTGCCTGATGCTCATGATGCTATAACATCAAATGCCGGATGGGACACAATCAAAAATAGGGTATTCCTTACTGAAGTTATTTCTGAGTTTAAATCTAAAGGAATTAGGGTTTCTATATTCACAGGCACAGATCCTGACATAATCGAGGGGGCTAAAGTATGCAACGCCGACAGGATTGAATTTTATACTGAACCTTATGCAACGCTCTATCCAAGAAATCCGGAGGCGGCTGTACACCCTTTTGTTACTGCAGCGGCAAAAGCCATTGAGCTAGGACTTGGAATGAATGCAGGTCATGACCTAGATCTTAATAATCTAAAATACTTGATCAAATGCATTCCTGAAATTAAGGAAGTTTCTATTGGTCATGCGCTTATTTCTGAAGCTTTGTATCTGGGATTAGAAAAAACTGTAAACAAGTACCTTGAATGTCTTAACGCTTAATCATCAGCGTTTCACCAAATTCTTTTGAAATATAATTGATCTCCGATTGACAGACCTTAGACGATAAAGTCATCGAAAGATTAATCGCTTTGTCCCAAAAGGCTTCGTTTAGGTCAGGAATAATTTTAAGGTTTATGTTGTTAATATTCAGACTCGCAAGTATTCCAGCTGAAAAATTATCACCGGCACCTATTGAACTTACTACATCAACAACTTTTACGTCATATTCCTTTTCAAACCTTGAAGTAAACAATGAGATAGGCTTTTTACTGTTGGTTATTATCAGAGTGTTAACCCCAAATGACTTTAGTTTATTAAATATTTCATTACAATCAGAGATACCGTATAATATTTTAAAATCTTCTACTGATGCTTTTACTATGTCCGATAATCTGAAATACTCTTCCGCCTTTTTTATTACGCTATCATCTGATTTTCTGATGTTAGGGTCGTAAATTATAATAGAACCCTTTCCCTTTGCATGTATTAGAAAGTCTAAAAGTTTCTCTCTGCCATCATCTATCAAAGAATTGGAAGACCCAAAATGAATAATATCATCATTGAAAACGTTGGGGAACAATAGCGAAGGAGGATTACTGGGGCCATAAAACTGGTATTCTGCATTGTTTTCTGAATCAAGAAAAGCAACTGAAAGCCTTGATTTTCCATTATATCTGACAATGTTGCTACAGTCAATATTGTTTCCTAAAAGGAATTTTATAGATAGCTCACCAATATGATCTTCAGCAATTCTTGAAATAAAACTTAATGGGAGGTTAAGTCGTCCTAATGTAATGGATGTGTTTAGCGCACTTCCGCCTATGATTGCTTTAATGGGCTGGTTGTTGCTGAATACTATATCATATGTGGTTTCACCTACTGTGAATATCCGTCCCATTTAACGATTATATTTGGTGTTCAACAACTTGATAAACTCAAAATCAACCATTCGCAGCTGTTGAGCGGTGTATCTCCAGCTCCAGTTGCCTTCAGGTGTTCCGGGAATATTCATTCGAGCCTCCGTACCAAGTTTCATGATATCCTGAATTGGAACTATTGCTATTTCAGCGTTCGATGACCATGCCCATTCAATCATTCTTTCAACAATATTTCCTCTGTTCGCTTTTAGATAATCATTCGCAATTTTCTTTTCGTCGGTTTGAAGCGAATCCCACCATCCAAGAATTGTATCATTGTCATGAGTTCCTGTATATACAAGGTTTCTGTGCGAAATATTGTGTGGTAGGTGCTCATTTGTCTGATCAGATGTAAAAGCAAACTGAAGTACCCTCATTCCTGGTAAATTGAAATGATCTCTAAGCTTTTCCACTTCAGTCGTTATAATCCCAAGGTCTTCAGCTACAATAGGTAGTTTGCCAAGTCTCGACTGCATTATTTTCAAAAGAAGAAATCCTTTTGCACTCATCCACGAGCCGTTTATGGCAGTTTCTGAATCTTCGGGAATAGCCCAGAAAGACTCAAGTCCCCTAAAATGATCTATCCTGACTAAGTCGAACATGTGAAGATTAAAGTAAAGACGAGCTATCCACCAATGGAAGGTAGTCTTTTCAAGTTCTTCCCAATCAAAAACAGGGTTACCCCAAAGTTGCCCTTCTTCGCTGAAATAATCCGGCGGCACTCCTCCAACTAACTTTGGTTTTCCTTTTTGATCAAGGATAAAAATATTCTGATTTCCCCATACATCAGAGCTGCTATGAGCTACGTAAAGCGGTATATCACCAAAAATTGAAATTCCTTTTTCATTGGCATGATTTTTTAAAGAAAACCACTGCCTGAAAAACAGAAACTGTTTAAACCGTTCAAATTCAAAATTTTCCTTAAGCTCAACCTGAAAGCTGGCAATACATTCAGGCTTTCTGTCGCGAAGCCCCTCATCCCACTGTGTCCAATCATATGTATTAAACTCCTTACTGCAAGCTACAAATAGTGCATAATCGGTAAGCCACCAGCCATGTTCTGATAGAAAGGTACTATATTCATATCTGAATGATGTTTCTGCAGAGTTTTGGAAATTATCATGAGCAATTTTAAAGACTTTATCCTTTTTTTTCCTGACATTTTCAAAATCAACTTTTTTCTTGTTAAAGGATGGAAAGTTTTCAAGGTCAGTCTTTTTAATCAGTCCCCAATCAATTAAAAGTTCAGGTGAAATATAGATAGAATCCCCGGCATAGGCTGAAAATGCCTGATATGGAGAATTCCCAGGGCCTAATGGACCAAGAGGTAGAATCTGCCATAGTTTTATACCAAATTTTGCAATTGTATCAATAAAACCAAATGCTTCTTGACCCAGATCACCAATACCAAATTTTGAAGGTAACGAACTGATATGCAGCAACACTCCATTCTTTCTATCTGATTTCATTTAGATTAACTTTAGCTTTATATAATAAATATCTCAAAACTGCGTTTAAATTACGAGATAATGAAACTGTTGACAAAAATTTTAATGTTAATTCATTTTTAAAAATGATAGATATTTTAAGGTCGAAATGACATTTAATATTGAGTTAACAGAAAATGATGTTTTATAACACATCTTTGTGTCATCAAATTAAAATGATTTTTTATTCAACAATATTCAATACTGTTATTTCATAAGTTTGGTTTAGTTAGGTTTATAAGAAAAGGGTAGAGAAATCTACCCTTTTTTGTTATCCTGCGAGTTTTGTATTTTAGATTAAACTTTTCAACGATTCCATTCTGTTATCTTTCCATTCTGAGAGTATTTTCTGCCTAACATCGTAACATTATCTAATCATTTTGGTAGAACTTGCTTTATTCTAAATATATTCATTAAATTAGATTGAATCAAAATTGAGAACCAATGCTTTAAAAAAAATACAGATTGAAGCGGTAAGCAATAAAAATGCTATTATTTAAAAAACAGTACAATTACTTCTAATAAGAAAATGAAATGGAGATAAAGGGAAAAGTTTTGGTTATAGAAGATTCGTCAGCAATTACTAATTTGCTTAATAAAACCCTAGAAGAGCATGGTTATAATGTTTTTACATTTAAAAGCGGATTATCAGCTATTTCCTCTGTTGAGACTGTTTTACCAGAACTTATTTTGCTTGACATCGAGTTGAAAGATATGGATGGCTTCGAAGTCTGTAAAAAATTGAAATCAATCCCATTAATCAAAGATATTCCGGTCATTTTTTTAAGCGCATCAACTAAAACAGACAATAAAGTTAAATGGTTTGAACTTGGGGCGGTTGATTTTATTTCTAACCCTTTTCAGGAATCAGAGCTTCTTGCGAGGGTTGGCTACCACATCCAAATGCGTCAGATGAAGATTCAATATGAAAAACAAACAAGTGAGTTGTTGGGCAAAAATATTGAAATTAAAAAAAGCGAGGAAAGATATAGGAATATTGTTGATTCAAGCCCACTTGGTGTTTATTTATATGAATTACAGCCTGATGGCAAACTAATTTTTATGGGTGCTAATCCTGCAGCCGACAAAATGATAGGTACGGACCATAGAAAATATATTGGGAAAACCATTCAGGAAGCTTTTCCTAATTTGGCGGATACCGATCTACCAGAAATTTATTCTAAGATTGCAGCAGGTAAAACCAACAATCAGCATTTTGAAATTGAATACAATGATGATCAACTGATTAATGGATTTTATAATGTGACTGCATTTCGATCAGGTGAAAATTTAACAACTGTACAGTTCGACGATATATCAGATCGAAAGAAATTTGAATTTGAACTTAAAAGAGCTCAGCAAATAACTCATATTGGGAGTTGGTATCTTGATCTTAAGACCAATATGGTAACATGGACAGAAGAACTATATAAGATGTATGGATTTGATCCAACACTTCCCCCTCCACCCTATAGTGAACACAAGAAACTGTTTACACCTGAAAGTTGGGAGATATTGTCAAGCTCACTGGCAAAAACTGCAGAAACAGGTGAACCTTACGAGCTCGAACTTAAGACAATTAAGAAAGATGGAGGTAATGGCTGGATGTGGGTAAAAGGTGAAGCGGTAAAAAATTCAGAAGGATTAATTGTGAGTTTATGGGGAGCTGCTCAGGATATAACTGAACGAAAGAATATTGAATTACAATTAATCGAAAGTGAGATGAGATCGCGCAGCACTTTTGATCAATCACCTGTGGGTTCTGCAATTGTTGGGTTAGACAAACGTTTCATTAAATGTAATGAAGCTTTTTGCAAGTTTCTTGGTTACACCGAAGATGAACTGAAAGGAAAAACTATTTCTGATATCACTTATCCCGAAGATATTGAACTTGGAATGCAGGATTTTAAACAAATGGTCGAAGGGAAAAGAGAACCTTCCACGGTACAAAAAAGATATGTCCGTAAGAATGGAACTATTACTTGGGGTGAGGTTACCATTTCACTTGGACGAGACAGAGAAAACAATCCCATATGCTTTTTGCCTATTATTCAAGATATTAACGAACGTAAACTTGCTGAATCCCGATTAGAACTCTTCTTCAACCAGTCAATGGTCGGTTTTTTCTTTATGATGTTGGATGAACCAATTGATTGGAACAAAAATTCTGATAAAGAACAACTTTTGGATTATGCCTTTTCTCATCAGAGAATTACTAAGATAAATGATGCAATGCTTAAGCTGTATGGCTATACCCGCGAACAGTATGTCGGATTAACACCAAATGATTTATTTAAAAATAATATCAAAAAGGGAAAGGAGGAGTGGAGAATTCTTTTCGATACTGGTAAACTGCATTCTATTAGTGAAGAAAAAAAATCTAACAGAGAAAGTATAATCTTAGAAGTTGATTACCAGTGCATTTATGATTCAAATAATAATATTATCGGTCATTTCGGAATTCAACGTGATATTACGGAGCAAAGAAATATGGTTTATCAGATACAGAGAGAAAGAAAACTTCTTCGTACTTTAATTGACAATATTCCAGACTCAATTTATGTAAAAGATATTGAAGCAAGAAAAATAATTGCAAATCCTGCTGATTTAAAGTTTTTAAATGCCGATACTGAATCTCAAATAATTGGCAAAACAGATTTAGAAACCATTCCCGGAGCTACAGGAGTGAGAGGATACAACGACGATATGGAAGTGATTACTACTGGACGTCCAATAATTAATAAAGATGAAAAGTTCTTGATGCCCGACGGTAAACAATTATGGCTACTTACATCAAAAATACCCTTTTCCATCGACAATAATGAAATCTCAGGCTTAGTTGGTATTGGACGTGATATAACTGATTTAAAGAAGTCAAACGAAGCGATTATTAAACTTTCAAAGGCTATAGAACAAAGCCCCTTATCGATTATCATTACAGACACCAAGGGCAAAATTGAATATACAAATCCTAAATTCACAGAAATAACAGGTTATTCAAATATTGAAGCAAAGGGAAAGAATCCTCGGATACTTAAGTCAGGCGAAACACCAATAGAAGAATACCAGATGCTTTGGAATTCTATTAAGAGCGGAAAAGAGTGGCGTGGAGAGTTGCACAATCGAAAGAAAAATGGTGAACTCTATTGGGAATCAGTTTCGATATCACCAATAATTAATGAGAATGGTGAGATTATCAATTATATAGCTATAAAGGAAGATATTTCAATACAGAAAGACCTGTTAAATGAATTAATTTTGTCAAAAGAAAAAGCCGAAGAAAGTGATCGTTTAAAATCCGCATTTTTGGCAAATATGAGCCACGAAATTCGTACTCCGTTAAACGGAATCCTGGGATTTACTGAATTATTGATTGACCCTGATTTCGAAGAAGGTCAAAAAGCTGAAATGGCCCGATTGATTCTTGAGAACGGAGATCAATTATTGTCGATTATTAATGATGTACTTGATATTTCAAAAATTGAGTCAGGACAGATTGATTTAAATAATTCAGTTTTTTCAGTAAAGCAATTAGTAGTTGATGTTAAAAAAACATTTGAAAAAAATGCTTTAGCAAATAAAATTGATTTAAAAATTGCTGAGAATATTCCTGACTATGAAATAAAAATTAAAAGTGACAATACAAAGATCAAACAGGTGCTCAATAATTTATTAAGTAATGCCTTGAAATATACCGATAAAGGATTAGTTGAGATTGGTTATAAAAATTCAGATACTGAAATAGTTTTTCATGTCAGGGATTCAGGGGTTGGAATTCCAAAAGAATTTCAGGAGAAAATATTTCAACGGTTTTTACATTTGGAACCTAGTAGGTCAAAACTTGCAGGTGGAAACGGATTAGGGCTTTCTATTTCTAAAAGCTTTGTGGAAATGATGGGTGGCAGGATATGGGTTGAAAGCGAAGTAGGGAAGGGAAGTTGTTTTTATTTCAGCATACCTAAAAATATTTAATCGAATCCGGGGAATTGTAATTCTCAATCCCCCGAATTTTTATTCGTCTTAAATTGCCTTAAAAAATTTTATTCCTGAAATTGTAATTATAAAAAATGCGGCACCAATTCCAAGATTCATAAAGATAAATGTCAGAATATCTATTCGGAGAATAAAACCAATACCTCCAAATAAACATGAGATGGCATTAATCAACAATCCTATTTTTAACCCTTTTGCCTGAACAATATTCTTCAGTCCTAAATATAAGAATAGGGAAGAAAGACCTAAAAATAGTGTCCACCCAAGCATATTTAATGAGGAAGAAAACGATGCCGGATTAGATTGAAGAAAATGCTCAAGACCCGAATATGCTTTATCTGAAATCGCAAACCTTACTGAACTTATCTGTACAAAATAATGAACTGAAGACAATAAGGCAAACATTACTGAAAAGACAATTGCAATTTTTGAAAGAATCTTTCTTTCGGTACTCGTAAATTCATAAAGAACCATAGTTAACACCATATATGCCAAACTGAAAATGATCATAAAGGTTTTGGCCAGATATTGAAAGAATTGACTGTTGCTGTTGAAATACTGAATGTAATCTTCAATGTTTGTCCAGTAAAATAGTGGTGATTGTACCGCTATTCCAATAAATGATACCACCCAGACGATAAATGAAACTA
>CAYMTR010000014.1:38081-69794 GCA_964393405.1 uncultured Prolixibacteraceae bacterium | reverse complement strand
ACATTGAGAGATGGGGAACAAGTTCCCGGATGCCAGTTGAATACCCTTGAAAAAATTCAGGTGGCTAAAACTCTTGAAGAATTGGGAGTTGATATCATTGAAGCAGGTTTTCCAATTTCAAGTCCCGGTGATTTTAATTCAGTAGTTGAAATCTCCAAAGCAGTTACCTGGCCTACAATTTGCGCTTTAACGCGCGCAGTAGAAAAAGATATTGATGTTGCTGCCGAAGCTCTAAAATTTGCCAAAAAAGGAAGAATCCATACAGGAATAGGCACATCACCATATCATATTAAATATAAACTGAATTCAAATGAGGATGAAATCCTTGAACGTGCTGTTGCCGCAGTAAAATATGCAAAAAAGTATGTTGAAGATGTTGAGTTCTATGCAGAAGATGCTGGACGCAGCGACAATGTATATCTTGCGAAGGTTGTTGAAGCTGTGATAAAAGCTGGAGCAACAGTTGTTAACATTCCCGACACAACAGGTTACTGTCTTCCACATGAATATGGAGAAAAAATTAAATTTCTCATGGAAAATGTAAATGGAGTTCATAAGGCTATAATATCAACACATTGTCATAATGACTTAGGAATGGCAACTGCTAATTCGATAAGTGGTATTTTAAACGGAGCCAGACAAGTTGAAGTCACCATTAATGGAATAGGAGAAAGGGCTGGAAATACATCTCTTGAAGAAGTTGTAATGATACTTAAGAGCCGGGAAAAAGAGCTTGGCATAATGACGAATATAAATACTAAAAATATTTATAAAACAAGTCGTATGGTCTCTAGTTTGATGAATATGCCAGTTCAACCAAATAAAGCAATTGTTGGTAGAAATGCTTTTGCGCACTCTTCGGGCATTCATCAGGACGGTGTTTTAAAGAACCGTGAAAACTACGAAATAATTGATCCTTGTGATGTAGGCATAAATGAATCATCAATTGTTCTTACTGCAAGAAGTGGTCGTGCAGCTCTGAAACATCACTTAGAAAATCTGGGCTATAAGCTGGAAAAAGAAAAACTTAATGATGTTTATCAGGAGTTTCTGAAACTTGCCGACAAGAAGAAAGATATAAAAGATGATGATCTTTTGATGTTAGTAGGTGCTATAAGGGAAGAAAACCAAAGAATAAAACTTGATTTCCTTCAGGTTGTTACCGGAAAAGAAATTCTGCCAATGGCAACTGTTAGATTATCAATATCAGGTGAAAAGTTTACTGCAACTTCAGATGGTAACGGTCCTGTTGATGCGGCAATAAAAGCTGTTAAACAAATAATCACCAGACAGGTTTCTTTAGAAGAGTTTTTAATTCAGGCAATAACAAGAGGAAGTGATGATGTAGGTAAAGTCCATATGACAATTCAATACGAAGAACACATGTATCATGGTTTTGGGGCTCACACCGATATTATTACTGCTTCAGTAGAGGCTTTCCTTGATGCAATTAACAAAATACCAATAGCTGCAAAATAAATAATTTATGGAAGCAAAAACATTATTTGATAAAATCTGGGACTCACACGTTGTTAGAGAGGTTGTTGGAGGACCAAATGTGTTATATATCGACAGACATTTTATCCACGAGGTAACAAGTCCTGTAGCATTTCTTGGATTGAAAAAAAGGGGAATAAAAGTTTTCCGTCCAGACCAGACAACTGCAACTCCTGATCATAATGTACCAACTAAAGATCAACACTTAACAATTGTTGACGAAATGTCAAGAAATCAAGTTGACATGCTTCGCAGGAATTGTGAAGAAAATGGAATTACTCACTATGGGCTTGGTAATGAAGGACATGGGGTTGTTCATATTATTGGTCCGGAGCAAGGACTTACCCAGCCGGGTATGACAATAGTATGTGGCGATAGCCATACATCCACACATGGAGCATTTGGGGCAGTTGCTTTTGGAATTGGTACCAGCGAAGTAGAAATGGTTTTTGCCAGTCAATGCATTATGCAGCCTAAACCCAAAAAAATGAGGATTACTATTGATGGTGAATTAAAAGCAAATGTATCAGCTAAAGACATCATCCTTTATGTTATTTCAAAAATTTCGACTAGTGGAGGAACAGGTCATTTCATTGAATTTGCCGGTTCCACAATTCGGGATCTCACAATGGAAGGTCGTATGACGGTATGCAATATGAGCATTGAATGCGGAGCCCGCGGAGGAATGATAGCACCAGATGAAAAAACATTTGAATATGTAAAAGTAAAGAAATTTGCTCCTAAAGGTAAAGATTGGGACAAAGCACTAGAATATTGGAAAACATTAAAAACTGAAGAAAATGCAGTTTTTGACACTGAATATAGTTTTAATGCTTCAGAAATAGACCCAATGATCACTTTCGGAACCAATCCGGGAATGGGTATTAAAATTTCTGAAAATATACCTTCAAGTGATACTCTTTCTGGAAACGACAAAATTTCATATCAAAAAGCTCTGCAATATATGGGATTTCAAGAAGGTGAAGCCATAGAGGGGAAAAAGGTAGATTATGTATTTGTTGGTAGCTGTACAAACGGAAGGATAGAAGATTTTAGAGTTTTCGCAAAATATGTTAAAGGAAAGAAAAAAGCTGATGACGTTATTGTGTGGTTGGTACCTGGTTCGGTAGCTGTAGAAAAACAAATCAAGGAAGAGGGGCTGGTTGAAATTTTTGAAGAAGCCGGTTTTGAATTAAGACAACCGGGTTGTTCTGCTTGCCTTGCAATGAATCCAGATAAAGTACCTGCAGGTAAATATTCTGTATCAACAACTAACAGAAACTTTGAAGGGAGACAAGGACCCGGATCACGGACATTACTAGCCAGTCCTTTAGTCGCTGCAGCATGTGCTATTACAGGAAAAGTTACTAACCCAAAAATCTAAAGTTATGTCTATAGAAAAATTTATAAAAATTAGAACAACAGCAGTTCCTCTGCCCATAGAAAACGTAGATACTGACCAGATAATACCTGCAAGGTTTTTAAAAGCCATTGAACGTAAAGGTTTTGGAGAAAATCTCTTTCGCGACTGGCGCTACAACGGCAATGATCCAAATCCTGATTTTGTGATGAACAAACCCCAGTTTTCAGGTGAAATACTTGTTGGTGGTAAGAACTTTGGCAGTGGGTCGAGTCGTGAACATGCAGCATGGGCAATATATGATGCAGGGTTTAAGGTTGTTGTTTCAAGTTTTTTTGCTGATATTTTTAAAAATAATGCATTAAACAACGGATTACTTCCGATCCAAGTAAGTCCTGAATTTCTTGCTGAGATGTTTACAACAATAGAAAATGATCCGAAATCAACATTCACTGTTGACTTGGAGAATCAGGAAATAACCAATGATTCAATAGGAACCAAACAAGTGTTTGAAATAAATGATTATAAGAAAGTATGTCTTTTAAATGGCTACGATGACATTGATTATCTGGTAGCTATGAAAGATGAGATTATAAGATTTGAATCAGCCTCAAAATAAATAAAATCCTGTCAAGATATCTCAATAACTTTTTCATTCAGAATTATATGGAAAAAAATCTAATTAAGATAATGGATACTACACTCAGGGATGGAGAACAGACTACGGGTGTATCATTTAATGAAATGGAAAAGCTTAGTATGGCTAAGGTTTTTCTTAGCGAATTGAAAGTTGACCGAATAGAAGTTGCATCAGCAAGAGTTTCTGAAGGAGAATTCAAGGGAGTTAAGAAAATAACCGATTGGGCTAACAAAAACGGATATATTGACAGGATTGAAGTTTTGGGATTTGTTGATAACGGAACATCAATAGAATGGATAGTAAATTCCGGAGCCAAAGTATTAAACCTGCTTTGCAAGGGATCATATAAACATGTAACAGAACAGCTTAGAAAAAAGCCTGAAGAACATCTTGAAGATGTAAAGCTGAACATCAAACTTGCAAAAGAAAAGGGTCTTACAATAAATTTGTATTTGGAAGACTGGTCAAACGGGATGAAACATTCAAAAGAATACGTTCACTTCATGATTAACGGATTGCGTAAAGAGCCGGTAAATCATTTTATGCTTCCCGATACATTAGGAATATTAAATCCCGATGAAACCTATAATTTTTGCAAAGAAATTGTTGATACTTACCCTGAGTTGAATTTTGATTTTCATGCTCACAACGATTATGATCTTGCTATTGCAAATATTTTTCATGCAATAAAAGCCGGAATTACTTGTATTCATACTACTATCAATGGTCTTGGTGAAAGAGCAGGAAATGCACCTCTTTCAAGTGTAATCGGGACAATAAAAGACCATTTGAAGATGAAAACAAACGTAGATGAGAGTAAACTTAATTTAGTCAGTAAGTTGGTTGAATCATTTTCGGGAATAAGAATTCCAACAAATAAGCCATTAATTGGAGAATTCGTGTTTACACAATGCAGTGGTGTTCATGCAGACGGCGATTCAAAAAACAATCTTTATTTCAATGATTTACTTCCGGAAAGATTCGGAAGGGAAAGAAAGTATGCTTTGGGCAAAACATCAGGGAAGGCCAATATCAAAAAGAATCTTGAAGATATGGGTATAAATCTTGATACTGAGGCTTTAAAAAAGGTCACTAATAAAGTAATTGAGCTGTCGGACAAGAAAAATACTGTATCCACAGAAGATTTACCATATATCGTTTCCGATGTCCTTCGCAATGAATCAATAAGCAAAAATATTGAAATCAAGAATTATAGTATTTCTCTAGCCTACGGGCTTAAACCTGTTGCTTCTGTAGCTATAAAAATCAACAACAGGATATATGAAGACACAGCTCATGGAGATGGTCAATATGATGCATTTATGAACGTGATTAAGAAAATCTATAAGCGACTTCGTAAACCTTTTCCAAAGCTTATAGATTATTCAGTAACAATACCTCCGGGAGGAAAAACAGATGCTTTTGTTGAAACAGTAATCACATGGTTGGGAGAAAATGAATTCAGAACCAGGGGTCTTGATTCTGACCAGACATCAGCAGCAATAAAAGCAACAGAAAAGATGTTAAATATTCTTGAAAACAAGCTGCAATGAATTCACTGAAACACAAGAAATCTTCAGCTGAAGAAATACGTAAGAACTTTGACATGCAGGTCGAAAGATTTGTAAATATCGAGACAGGACAATCAACTGCAATAGACTCGCCTCTTTGCATGGAATTAATTGCAAGATCTGCAGTAATCACCAATCCTGAAGCTAAAAACATTATGGATATCGGATGTGGTGGAGGAAATTATGCAATTAAAGTAGCCTCACTTCTTAACGATCCTGATTGTACCTTGGTTGACTTTAGCGAAAACATGTTGATTGCAGCAGAAAAAAGATTAAAGGAAATAACTAAAGGTGAAATAACTACAATACTTGGTGATTATAGGGAAGCTGATCTTGGAGAAAATAAGTATGATATAATAACTGCGGGGACAACACTTCATCATTTAAGAGAAGATGAAGAATGGGAACTTGTATTTTGGAAAATATACAAAGCTCTAAAACCTGGAGGATCATTTTGGATAAATGATGTTGTAATAAGTGAAACTGAGGAAATAAATCAACTGATGCTTAAGGGATGGACTAACATTTTGAAGGAAAGGTTTGATGATAAATATATCACCAACAATATGAACAAATACAAAAGTGAAGATAGTCCCAGAACATTAAGCTATCAGTTAGACATATTAAAAAAAACAGGATTTTCAAAAACCATAGTACTACATAAGCATTATAACTTTGCTGCATTTGGTGCTATAAAATAATAATATTTAAAACATAAGAGATTATGGGTAAAACACTCAACATTGCCGTTTTGGCAGGCGACGGAATTGGTCCGGAAATTATTGAGCAGGCTTTAAAAGTTACAAAAGCTGTATGTGAAAAATTTGGGCATGAACTTATCTACAAACATGGAATTACAGGCGCATGCGCTATAGAAAAGGTAGGTGACCCCTACCCTGCTGAAACTCATCAACTTTGCATGGAATCAGATGCCGTTTTATTTGGAGCCATAGGTGATCCAAAATTCGATAATGATCCAACAGCTAAAGTTCGTCCGGAACAAGGACTTCTCAGAATGAGAAAACAACTTGGTTTATATGCCAATCTTCGACCAATTGAAACTTTTGATTCATTAATTCACAAATCACCCTTAAGGAAAGAACTGGTTGAAGGTGCCAATTTTATGTGCATTCGAGAACTAACAGGAGGGATTTATTTTGGAGAAAAAGGCAGAAAAGATGATGGGAATACAGCCTTCGATAATTGTGTCTACACAAGAGAAGAAGTTGAGCGCATTTTAAAGTTAGGCTTTGAATATGCTATGAAACGAAAAAAGAAGCTTACTGTTGTAGACAAGGCTAATGTTCTTGAAACATCACGTCTTTGGAGACAAATTGCTCAGGAAATGTCAAAATCATATCCCGAAGTAGAAACAGAATACATGTTTGTAGATAATGCCGCAATGAGGATAATTCAATGGCCAAAAAGTTTTGATGTTATGGTAACAGAAAACATGTTTGGAGATATATTAACTGATGAAGCTTCAGTGATAACTGGTTCATTGGGATTACTTCCTTCTGCCTCTATCGGACTTCACACAAGTGTATTCGAACCAATACATGGATCATACCCACAAGCTGCAGGAAAAGACATTGCAAACCCAATAGCTACAATATTATCAGCGGCAATGATGTTTGAGTATGCCTTTAATATGATGGAAGAAGGTTCTTTAATCAGGGAAGCAGTTTCAGAATCATTGAAAGAAGGCATTGTCACTGAAGATATTTCAGGGCAAGGAAAAGCTTATAAAACATCTGAAGTAGGGCAATGGATAAGCGATTATATAAATAAAAAATAAAAAATATCAATTTCAATATTAAAGCCCGGATAAAATTCCGGGCTTTTTTTATTCTATGATTCATCAAAATAGTATAAATTCGAGTAATTACAATACTATAATATCTGAATTAAATGAAGGACTATATAACCAACGATGAGTATGAGATTAAGAACAAGCTGGTTGACACATCGTTAGTAGTGATTTCAATTATTGGATTACCATTAGTAGCTTCCACTATTGCAAGAGAAGTTATGTTTAAACTAACTTCATTCTGGTATATATACGCTTCAATTTATTGTATGATGGTAATAATATCCATATTCCGTCATAAATTAAAATATAACATAAAGGCATTATCAATCATTATAAATATATATTTATTAGGTTTTACAGACCTAATAGAATTTGGCTTCATTGGAGTATCATTCTTATGGCTAAGTGCAGCAATTATAATAACTTCTCTATTTTTCAATTTCAAAGCCAGTATCAGAACTCTTATATTATCACTAACCCTTCTTACAGTAATATATATATTTTATAAAACTGAAATACTTACAATTAAACAGCTTCCAACAGATGAACGTTTTCCGATAATTGCTATTCAGACTTATACTTTAATAATGATCTTACTGGGATTGATGATTCCATTTTCTTTCAATCATATACAAAAAAGCTTAAAGAAAAACTATGAAATCCTATTAGAGAAAAATGAAAATCTAATTAAGGTAACATCTGAACTTCAACGTGAAATAGAAACAAGAATAGAATCAGAGCTCATTGCAATAAATAATGAAAGAAATTTCAGGAACATATTCGACAAAAATTCTGATCCAATTTTAATTATAAATAAAGACGGAACAATCATTGATTATAACGAAGCATTTAAAACATTTACCGGATTATCAGATTTTGAAATTAAAACCATAAATCCTACTCAAACTTTTTCACTCAAAGGAGAAACTCAATTTGAAGATTTTTTAAATAGCCCGGAGAGCTATTCTTCTCGTTTTGAATTTGAATATGATTTCAAATACAAGGGATCAAAGAATCTTGACATAAGCACTTCAAGACTAAGATACAATAATCAAGATGTCTATATGCTTATGATGCACGATCTTACAGATAAAATAAATCGTGAAAAACAAATATACTTAGCCACAATAGATGCAGAAGAAAAGGAGCGTTCCCGATTTTCGAGAGAATTGCATGATGGATTGGGGCCACTTCTATCAACTTTAAAAATCTTCCTTGAGGTATACTTTTCCAACCCTAGTGATATTGATATCAAAGGAAGAATAGAAAATGTACTTACAGAATCAATTAAAAGTGTAAAGGAAATATCAAATAATCTTAGTCCTCAAGCTCTGGAAACTTTTGGTTTAACCAGAGCGTTAAGCTCTTTTATTCAAAAAATAAAATTCAGTAAAAAAATTGAAATTCTTTTTGAGTCTAATTTAGATGAACGACTTAAACCTGAAGCTGAAATATCTTTATATAGGTATATGACTGAGTTGATTAACAACACAATTAAACATGCTCAGTCTTCTCTCATAACCATTAACATTGAGAAGACGCAACAAACGCTATTTGTTAATTATCAAGATAATGGGAAAGGCTTTGACATAAATGATGAGATATTCATTTCTAAAGGCATTGGTTTGTATAATTTAAGAAGCAGAATAGAAAAACTGGGTGGATCAATAGAATATATTACTTCACCAGGAAACGGATTTAAAGCAAAAGCAATTCTAAAGATATAAAACAATTTATGAATAAAAAGACAATTAAACTGGTTATAGTAGATGACCATGATTTATTCAGGGAAGGATTAAGATTTGTATTATCAAAGAATCCTGATTTTGATATTATCGATGAAGCATCAAATGGACTTGAATATTTGAATAAAATAAAAACAGTAAAGCCAGACATTGTACTTTTGGATATAGATATGCCCATCATGAATGGTATAAATGCAACCATTAAGTCACTTGAGTTATATCCGGATTTAAAAATAATAGTACTATCGATGCACGGAGATCAAGAACATTATCTTAAAATGATTGAATCCGGTGTTAAAGGATTTGTGTTGAAAGATGCCGGCAGTAAGGAATTAACTATCGCAATAAATGAAGTTTTTAATAACAGAAATTATTTTTCTCAGGAATTATTAATGAAAATAATTCTAAGAAAAGAGCAATCTCCCATAGGAGAAAAATTAATTAAACAATTAGAAATATCTGACAGGGAATTGGAAGTCCTTAAACTTCTGTGTGAGGCATATTCAAACAATCAAATAGCTGAAAAACTTTTCATCAGTCCTAAGACTGTTGAAGGTCATAAAGCCAAATTAATGGACAAGACAAATACAACAAATTCAGTTTCCCTGGTACTTTACGCTATCAAGAATCATATAGTAGAATTTTGAACAAGGGTTTTCCCTTAAAAACTTCAAGTATTTATCCCAATCAAATTGGATAATTTCCCTTTCATCATATTTTAATCTGATATTACTTTTGTCATGTAAAAAGATTCAAGATGATTGGTGAAAAACAAAAAATAATAATAGTTGATGATAATCAGGGATTTATTGATGCCCTGAAATATCTATTTGAAAATCGGAATGATATCGAAATAATCGGAGAAGCAAATGATGCCCTCCATTTTTTTGAATTAATAAAAGATATTACACCTGATATAGTCTTAATGGATATTTATCTTCCAGAGATAAATGGACTCATAGCTGCTAAGCTGGCATTAGTAAAGAACAATCAAATGAAAATTATTGGAGTTACTATGAGTGACGATTATAATGTTCATTTTGACATGCAAAGAATTGGTTTTCAAGCGGGGATTTTGAAAACCAATTTTACAACAGATTTTGATAATGCATTAAAAAATATTAAAAACGAAAACAAATATTTTCCAGTATTGAATAATAATTAAATCTTGTGAAGGAGGATTGATATGAATGCAGTTTTAAAAGAAATTTTGATAGTACTAATTTTTGGAATACCATTTGCAATTATAGTGTTAAGGTATTTTTTTAAGAATAGTATAATTTTCCAAGTTGGGGTGTTATGGGCTTTAAACATTTTCTTTGTAGTAATAAGTACTAAATTAGGAGATGCTTATCCAAAGGTTTACCCTCAATATATTTCTATGCCATTAGTAATGCTAGTCTCTGGCTTTTTAATTTATCTGACATACAAATTCATTAAAAAACCTTTAGATGATTCTCTTGTTAACGTACAATTATTAGCTAAAGGTCAATTGAATATTAAAATAGATGATAAAGAAGCCAAGAGAAAAGATGAATTAGGCATACTAACCAATTCTTTATCAAACCTATCAGATATACTTAAGGATACCATAGGAAACATTATGAATATTTCAATGCAGATTAACAGCTCAAGTTCTCAATTACGGGCTACATCTGATGACCTTTCTTCCGGAACAAGCACTGAAGCCGCTGCAATAGAAGAAATTTCTTCTTCAATGGAAGAAATGGTTGAAAGCATAACCGGAAATTCTCAAAATTCAGAAATGACAAATGAAATTGCTCAAAAAGCCAATGAGGCCGTAAATGAAGGAAATATATCAGCTCATACAGCAATTACCGCTCTTGATGAAATAACCAAAAAAGTTAAAATAATCAATGACATCTCCTTTCAAACAAATATTCTATCATTAAATGCAGCAGTTGAAGCGGCAAGAGCCGGGGAACATGGCAGAGGATTTGCAGTTGTTGCAAATGAAGTACGGAAACTTGCTGAATTAAGTAAAATAGCAGCAAATGAGATTGAACAAATGTCTAACAAAACATCTACAATATCTCATAAGGCCAGTTTGAAATTAAATGAAAGTATTCCATTGATGAATAAAACTACAGAGCTTGTCGGATCAATTAGTACAGCAAGCTACGAACAAGGATTGAGCGCTCAACAAATCAATAATGCTATTAGTGAAATTAACACTAATATTCAATCAAATGCTACAACTGCTGAAGAAATGGCCGCAAGTGCTGAAGAGCTTGAAAAATATGCAGGGGAATTGTTGAATAGTATTTCATTTTTTAAAATAAAAGGTGAGCTAAATAAAGCTTCAACTAAAAAGGGATTTAGAAATTTTAGAAATAATTCATCCTCGAATTCAGAAATGAGAAATGCAATTTAATTTTTAATGGAATCATATCACAAATAACTAAGTTTTCGAGGGAAAATAAAGAAGCTATCATTTTACATGGTAGCTTCTTTATTGTTTATTAAAAACTATGATTTCAGCTTTTGATAGTCATCAACAAAAATTCATTATATTTTATTCAAAAATTCTTTTTAAATTACATCTTAAATAAGATTTTCAGTTATAATTCATTATAAAAAACTCCAGATGGATAACTTATTTATAAAGGAACAACTTAATACTATTAAGGATAATGTTTTAAATAAAATTCTTGTCATAGTCCTATTCGTTTTACTTCTTGGTTTGACTATTTCTTTTCTTCGTATTTCTCAGACAGGTTTTAAACCAATTTTCGCAGTCCAAACTGCCCTTTTCTTTATTATGATTCTATTATATATTCTAAGAAATAAAATTAATATCGATATCAAAGGTGGAATCTTTATGGGGGCAATGTACGTTATGGCTTTTTCAGGTTTGCTTTCATGGGGACTATACGGTTTCGGTTATGTTTATATTATACCTGCCACAGCCGTTGCGTTTCTATATTTCAATAAAAAGGTGGGATGGATTCTAACTTCTGTAAGCTTCTTCATAGTAATAGTGATTGCATTTCTTTTTAAATTGGGCTTCTTTCACTTTGCTCCTGAACAATCCGACTACATGCAATCATTTCCAATGTGGCTCAACATGATTATTACACTTGCTGTTGTAAGCGTTGTTATAACTTTCTTCTGGAATAATCTTTTCGGTATGTTAATGAAAACATATCTAACAATAAATGAACAACAAGACAACATGCTTAATATCCATGATGAATTGTATAATGCAAAAATTAAAGCTGAAGAATCAGATAAACTTAAATCTTCATTTCTCCAGGGAATAAGCCACGAAATAAGAACTCCTCTGAATATTATAATCGGCTTTACAGATATGATTACCCAAACTGAAAATGAAGAAGAAAGAAAAGAACTCAACGAAATCATAAAGGCCAATAGCGATCAAATGTTAAAAATAGTAAACGACATCGTTGATATTTCTAAAATTGAATCCAACTCAGTAGTTTACCACAATAAGACTTTTAACCTCTTTGATTTGATTAAAGAAATTGAAACAACATTTTCCAGAAGAATACCTTCAAATGTTGAGTTTATAATCAACAATAAAGATGTTCAACTTACAACAGACAGGGAACGTTTATACCAAATCATTTATAATCTTATTGATAATGCTGTCAAGTTTACTAAAGAAGGTAGAATTGAATTAAAGTGTGATGTTATTGAAAATAAAATAATAATGGTTGTTGAAGACACCGGAATAGGTATTAATTCTGAAAACCTCAACAAGATATTTGATCGATTCTTTAAAGTCGATTCTTTCGCTCCCGGTGCCGGATTAGGGCTTTGTTTATGCAAAGCAATGGTCGGCAACATGGGAGGTGATATCAAGGTAAAATCAGAATTGGGGATAGGATCTAAATTCATCTTTACTTTTCCGATGAATTGCAATACCTAGAAATTAAGAATTTCCTTTAAATTTTTATACCCTGTCTTGCTGACTTTTAATTTTATATGATCATTCTTTAGAATAACAATATGAGATTCCTTTTCATATTGTTGAATTTCTGCGATTTCTTCAACCTTAACAATATAAGATCTGTGTATTCTAATAAATTCATTTGAGTTAAGATGATCCTCAAAGAACTTCATTGTTTTCTGTTTTACAAATCTCTTGTCCTTTGTATAAATCATTACATAGTCATCAAGTGATTCTATATATCTGATTTGTTCAACCGGAATAATATGAATTTTGTTTTTATCCTTAACGACTACCCTTTCAATAACTTCAGATTCAGGCATCTCAGTTAATTTATCTATTGGAAGATCTCCACTTTTATTGCCATCAATCTTTTCAATTGCCCGCTCAATAGCAACAAATAATCTGTCTTTTGAAAAAGGTTTAAGTAAATAATCAACAGCATGTTGTTCAAAAGCTTTAATTGCAAACTGATTATAAGCAGTAGTAAAAATTATTTCAGGTTTATATTCAAGTAATTCAAGCATTTCAAAACCAGTTAATTTAGGCATTTGAACATCAAGAAATACTAAGTCTGGCTTTAACTCGTTTATTGCTTTTAATCCATCAAAGCCATTCTCACATTCACTTATCACTTCAATTTTCTCGTATCCGCTCAAGTAGTTCTTAAGCAAATTCCTTGCTAATGCTTCATCTTCAACTATGATGGCACGAACTTTATCTTCCATAATTATTTATTTTTTTGAGGTATTCTTAATGTTACTGTAAATATCTGGTTTTCATTTTTAATTGTCAACAGTGTAGTATCGCCGTAAACCAAGCCCAAACGTTTCCTGATATTTAAAATTCCTATTCCCTCCCCTTTTTTAGAAACAGCATCAATATCATAGTTATTGCTGATTGTAAAATATAATGTTTCATCCTCCAACTTGGCATCAGTATGAATAACCACCTGATTTGTTGTTTCATAAACACCATACTTAATAGCATTTTCATAAAGCGGCTGAAGGATCATATTTGGGATCAAACATTTTTCACATCCCTTAAAATCAAATACTGAATTTAATTTGTCTCCAAACCTTACCTTCTCAATATCTAGGTACAATTTAATATGATCCATTTCCTGAGAAAGTGAAACAAGTTGATTTTCTTTATGTTTCAGCGAATAACGAAGAAAGGTCGACAACTTAATAACCATATCCTGGGCTTTTTCAGGCTCAGTCATAGTAAGGTACGAAACTGAATTCAGACTGTTGAATAAAAAGTGGGGATTTATCTGAGATTTTAATTCACTTAATTGAGTCTGGGTAACAAGAGCCTTTAATCTTGCCTCTTCTTTTGCCTGTTCTTTTAGTTTATTGTAATAGAAAAAAGTATAATAAAAAACTGCAATCAATATATATATCAGTACACCTAAACCTGCCTTGCCAGGCAAAACAAGCTTCATATGCTCTTTTACATCCTCTTTTTCAAATAACATATTATCAATCTGGTATGTCAGCCACAACCATAACAAAAGAATAACCAACATTGAAAAAACATGGTATAACACTAAATAAAGCTGATTTTTTGAACCAAAATCACTCGCTGACACTACGTACCATATCCCCAATCCCAACAAAGAGTATATAATATTCGAAATAATTACATCAACTAATGCTACAGCCATTTGGGCTTCAAACACCTTTAAATCAAGATAAAACTGGACCACCGATAAAATGATCCAGAATATATAATACCATATTAAAAAAGCAGGATTCTTGAAAAGAGGATGGTTCATAACCTCAAATATTGATGTTAATGAATTTTGTTAAAATTACGAATATCAGTCCCCCCAAAAATACAAACTCCTGTTATCACTATTGTTTTTGCAGGATTAGGAGAATACATAGGATCCTTAATTCTTGTGTCTGTAAATCCACCGAATATTGTTGTTACCCTATTTAAAACAGTCCAATCATTGGGTAATTTTAAAGTGTTTCCTCCAAAAAGAGTTGTAACTTCAATCGTACTTCCTTCAGGAGAAATCTGGCATTTCCTTAAATCAATTTCAATACCCCCAAAGATGGAAGTTGTTCTTCCTCCCAGAAAGTTATCTGTTAGCATACTTATTTCCTTACTGCCAAAAATAATGACTTCATCAAAAAAATCATTGTTAACCTCAGTTTTACCTTCAAGGCTTGGCTCCCATTTTTTACCAGTATTAATACTTGTTGGTTTCCTTCCAAAAATAAAGACTAAACCTGCCAACAAAAGTAGTGCAGGCCAAAAGAATCTTCGGATAGTGCCATAATCTTCGAAAATATCAGGCAACATGAAAAAAGCCCCAACTCCCATAACTATAATACCGGCACCCCTATTCCCACTAAAGAAAACAAAAGCACCTATAGCTACAAGCAACATTTTCCATGACAAAATAAAATCATAGACTTCCCAACTGAGAATTCCAGCACGCTCTAAAATCATCACCGACCCAATTAAAATAAGAATAAACCCAAAAATATACCTGCGTCCGTGAAAAACTTGTCTCTTATCCATAATTGTAAAATTAAATTCAATACCAAAAGTATATTGATTATTCCTACTTAACATCCATTCTTCGATAAAGGAAAGAATTTTATCGGTAAAGAGCAAAGTTTAATGGTCGTTGACAAAATAACCTAAAGCCAAACAGCAATATTAGCATACGGCTATAGTCTATGCAAAGGCAGATATCCAGTTATGTGTAGTAAGAATATATCCAGTTTTAACTGTTTATCTGTTTTGCCCAGTTGTCTTTTAATGTTACAGTCCTGTTAAAAAGGAGCTTTTCATTTGTTGAAGCGGGGTCTACATTAAAATATCCCATTCGTTCAAACTGAAAATGATCAAGTGGCATTGAACCTTTTACAAAAGGTTCAATGTAACATTTTGATAATACATTAAGTGAGTCCGGATTTATATATTCTCTGAAATCTTTTTCTTTATCTCCTGAAGGATCCTCTACATTAAACAATCTGTCATATAACCTTACTTCAGCTTCAACATTTTCAGTTGCCGAAACCCAGTGCAGTGTCGACTTTACTTTCCTTCCGTCAGGCGAATTACCACCCTTTGAAGCAGGATCATAGGTGCAGCGCAACTCGATTATTTCACCCTCAGAATCTTTTATAACTTCATTACAAGTAATAAAGTAAGCATATCTTAATCTGACCTCTATCCCGGGTGAAAGTCGGAAGAATTTTTTAGGCGGATTCTCCATAAAATCTTCTTTCTCTATGTAAATCTCCCTTGTAAAAGGAACTGGTCTTTTTCCCATGCTTTCATCCTCAGGATTATTTATTGCTTCAAGTATTTCTACCTCACCTTCAGGATAATTGGTAATTACAATTTTGAGAGGATTAAGAACACCCATTACTCTTTGGGCAGATTTATTCAGATCTTCACGTACAGAGTGTTCAAGTAAGGCAACATCAATTATTCCTTCTGTCTTTGTAATCCCAACTTTCTCAACGAAATTTTTTATTGACGCAGGAGTATAACCCCTCCTCCTTAATCCACATATTGTCGGCATTCTAGGATCATCCCAACCATTGACAAGCTTCTCTTCTACCAATTGCAGAAGTTTTCTCTTGCTCATCATCGTATAGGTGAGGTTTAGCCTTGAAAACTCAATCTGCCTTGGACGATAATCAGTATCAGCCAACTCATCTACAAACCATTCATATAAAGGACGGTGAATCTCAAACTCCAAAGTACAAAGTGAATGGGTTACTCCTTCAAAATAATCGCATTGTCCATGTGCAAAATCATACATCGGATAAATGCACCATTTGTTGCCTGTTCTATGATGCTCAGCATGCATTATTCTGTACATTAAAGGATCACGCATATGCATATTTGGTGAGCTCATGTCAATTTTAGCTCTTAAAACTCTTTCACCGTTTTTAAATTCACCTTCCTTCATCCGATGAAACAAATCAAGATTTTCTTCTACTGATCTGTTTCTGTAAGGACTTTCTGTACCCGGCCTTGTAGGTGTTCCCCTCTGTTGACTTATGATCTCTGCTGACTGGTCATCAATATATGCCTTCCCTCTTTTTATTAAGGTAACTGCAAAATCATAAAGTCTGTCGAAAAAATCTGATGCATAATACAGCCTGTCTTCCCAGTCAAATCCCAGCCAATGCACATCCTCTTGAATTGAATCAACATATTCAGTATCTTCTTTTGATGGATTTGTATCATCGAAACGCAGATTGCACTTTCCTCCAAACTTTTCAGCTGTCCCAAAATCAAGACATATTGCTTTGGCATGACCAATGTGCAGATAACCATTTGGTTCAGGGGGGAAACGAGTATGAATCCTCTTATTGTTTCTCCCTTCCATTAAGTCATTCTCAACTATCTGATGTATGAAGTTCCTTGTTTTAATGCTGTTCTCGCTGCTTTCGTTCAAATTTTCCGACATAGTACATAAATTTTAAGGAAAACAAAGTTAAACGATTTGATGAACTCTGTAATAAATTGACAAGAAAATGAAATGAATGAAATGTAATTTCACATTTTAGTCAGATTGATTTGCCACAAACGATACAATGATATATTTTCGCATCATCAAATTATAGTCATGGGTATTATTGAAATTGAAGGAATGGAATTTTATGCCTATCACGGGCATTTCAAACAAGAACAAGTTGTTGGCAACAAATTTCTGGTCAACATATCAATTGAAACAAATTGCACTAAAGCAGGAATCAGCGACAATCTAACCGACGCCCTTGACTATCAAAAAGTCTATAATCTTATTAAAAAGGAGATGGATCAAAAATCCTTTCTTCTCGAAAATATTTGTTCCCGGGTTCTGGATAAACTCTACAAGGAATTTGAAAATATTGAGAAAGCCACAATCAAAGTTTCAAAAATAAACCCTCCAATGGGTGGTCAGATCAAGAAAGTCAGTGTTACAATGTCAAGATAATCTATTGTATCAAGAATCAAGATTTGATTCTGTATATTATCATGAAAAAAATATACAGCCCTTTCCTAAAGAACACAAGCGTACCTGATACCTACCCCAGCCCAATTTTTTGCAAAGTGGAAGACATGAAATTGGTATGATGGTCGAATGTGGTACGAATGTGGTCCCTATGTGGTCCCTATTTGAGGTTGCCGTAACTCACCCTGTTCTACCCTAAAAATGGTACACTGTTTTTAAAAAGTTTTACTATATAAAGCACACACTAAAATTGACATCTTGATACTTGGGTCTTGATACCTTATACCTGATTATATTTTCAAGGATTTTTTTGTCAAAAGGAATTTTTAAATATATTTGCACCCTCTAACTAAAGGTACCTTGGCCGAGCGGCTAGGCACCGGTCTGCAAAACCGATTACGGCGGTTCGATTCCGCCAGGTACCTCAAAAAAAGGTTGTCATTTACTGACAACCTTTTTTTGTTTTGTAAAATGTAAACTAACATCTTTAATCAAATCCACCCCTTCATCTTATAATACCCTAAAGCTATATATTCCCTCATCACAGTTATTTCATATTTTAAATAATCCCAAAATTTATACCTTATTGAAATTGAATAGCCTGCATCAGGAATATTCTTATTTCCACCAAGCTTTTTCCCCTTTATCCTTAAATCTGTTTCAAGCATTGCCTCATGCGCCGACTTTCCACTAACCTTTTTAAAACCAACCTTCTCAAAACATAAAACAGTTCTGTAAAGATGCTCCGGAGAACTTACGACCACTACCGGCTCACTAAAATATCCGGTACTGAACATTTCTTGTACGCATAGAGCCTGGTGTCTTGTATTAAGTCCTTCTGATTCATAATAAATTCTGAATGAATCGATTCCTGATTTAACCAGTTCTTGCTTCATCTGAACGATTGTACTTTTGCAATCGAGGGTATCTCCCGGAGTTGCAATTATAATCTTTGCATCCCTAAATTCTGAGGCAAGTTTTTCTGCAAACCAAATTCTCATTAAAACTGATTCACTGGGAAACCCTCCTCCCCCCATCACAACAATAGTATTTGTATTTTTCGGAACGTAGTCTTTTGCCTTACCCAGATTATATCTTGCCCAAAATGGTATTGATGTTAAGGCCAATACTATCAATATTACAAAAATTCCTCCTGCAAACAGAAGTACACCTTTTATTAAATTAACAATACGAAACTGTATTTTTTTTATCTTCGCCATCAAATTGTAAATCTTACTTTTTGCAAATTGCATTTGAAAGTTAACTTATTCATTTTACAAAACAAAACACATGATACTTTTTGGAACCATTGTAAACATTGCAACTGTAATCACTGGTAGCGTAATAGGTTATTTCTTCCATACAAAATTTCCAAAACGTGTTTCAAATATTATTTTTCAGGCTATAGGTTTGTTCACTATTTTCATTGGCATTTCCATGGCTATGAAAACAAACCAAATCATTATTGTAATATTCAGCATGGTAATTGGTTCTGCGTTAGGAGAACTTCTCAGGCTTGATTTACATATAAACAGATTTAGTGACTGGCTAAAAAGTAAGATTAAATCTACTCATGAAAACTTTTCTGAAGGCATGGTAACTGCATTTCTTTTGTTCTGCATGGGTTCAATGACTATTCTTGGTGCTTTTGAAGAAGGCACAACAGGTAAATCAAACTTACTGATTGCAAAATCTGTTATGGATGGTTTCAGTTCCCTTGCCCTTGCTTCCGCGCTAGGCATTGGAGTTGCATTTTCTGTAATCCCTATGCTCATTTTTCAGGGAGGACTTACAATCTTAGCTATTTGGCTTGGAAATGCAGTACCGGGTGAAGTAATTTGCGAAATGTCAGCTGTTGGAGGATTAATGCTTGTAGGTATGGGTATATCAATATTGGAAATCAAAAAAATAAATGTCATAAATATGTTGCCCGCATTAGTAATTGCCGTAATTTTAGTTTACATTTTATAAAATAATTTTATCTTTTTGTTAAATGACCAACGACCCTAAACATATTTTATCTTCACTTTTTGAAATTAGTTTCAAAGAAAAACCTATTACTACTGAGAAACTTCCCGGGTCAGGCTCAGATAGGATTTACTTCAGGCTAAAATCTGAAAATAACTCTGCAATAGGAGCTTATAATTCAGACATAAATGAAAACGAAGCTTTCTTCAGTTTTACTCAAACATTCTTGAAAATCGGAATACGGGTTCCTGAATTATTTGCAATTTCCCCCGACAGAAAACACTACCTTTTAGCAGACCTTGGAAACGAAACGCTTTACGATCGTATTTCTAAAAGAGAATCAGGCAAACCCATTCTTTGCCAAATTAAAGATATCCTTCTTGAACTGATTAAAATCCAAGTAAAAGGAGCCACCTCAATCGACTTCGATAAATGCTTTCCGGTAAAGACTTTCAACCGCCAATCAATAATGTGGGACCTCAATTACTTTAAATATGATTTTTTAAAACTTGCAGGTATACCGTTTAATGAACTTAATCTTGAAAATGACTTTAATTCTCTGGCAAATCATCTGTTAGAAGCACCATCTTCTTTTTTTATGTATCGCGACTTTCAGTCAAGAAACATTATGCTGAAAGATAATTCAGCATGGTTCATTGATTATCAGGGAGGGAGACTGGGACCTTTGCAATATGACCTTGCATCACTTCTTTATAGCCCTAAAACACGCCTCAATGAAACACAGCGTGAAGTTATGCTTGAGTATTATTTGAACCATCTTGATGGCTATATTGATGTCGATCATGAACAATTTAAAGAGTTTTATTACAGCTTTGTTCTTGTAAGAATTCTACAAGCCTTGGGGGCTTATGGTTTCAGAGGTATTTTTGAAGGAAAACAGAATTTTAGGAGCAGCATTCCCGATGCCTCAAAAAATCTATCATTTTTAATCAAAGAAAACCTGATTAAAATTGACCTTCCTGAAATAAAAGCAATCATTAATAAATTAGCTGAATCACCATTATCTCAACACAATAATCTTCCTGAAAACACTTTAACAATAAGGGTTACAAGTTTCTCATACAAAAAAGGAATACCATACGACCCATCAGAAAATGGTGGCGGATTTGTTTTTGATTGTAGAGGATTGCCGAACCCCGGCAGGTATCCTGAATACAAATCTTTTTGGGGAACTGACCAAGTAGTAATTGAATTCCTTGATAAATATGAGGAAGTTGCTGAATTCCAAAGAAATGTTCAGGAAATTGTTAAAATATCAATCAAAGAATACTTATCTCGTGGATTCAACCATTTATGTATAAATTTCGGTTGCACAGGTGGACAACACCGTTCGGTATATAACGCTGAAAAATTTGCAGCATGGGCTGTAAACAATTTCCCCGTCAATGTAGTTTTACTACATACCGAAAAACAAAAAAGAAATGAGTAAAAAGGCTTGTAAGAAAAAAGAATATCAATTGCCGGAGAATCCAGAATTTATTTGTAAGAAATGTAAAAGGTTATCCAAAAAGGAAACTAAATTATGTGTTCCTCAAAAATTAACATAAAATCAATCAAAACATTTTAGCTTTCACCAAAATCTCATATATTTGAATATTGAGCTATTTAGTAAGGTTTAACAAAATCCTGAAATATGACAGTATACAAATATTTCAATCGCGACTTAAGCTGGCTCTCTTTCAACTATCGTGTTCTCGAAGAAGCAAAAGACTCATCTTTACCTTTATATGAAAGGATTAAATTTCTTGCTATATATTCAAATAACCTTGAAGAGTTTTATCAAGTCAGGGTAAGTTACTACCGCCAATTACTAAGAAATGCCGATTTGATTCCCCAAAAAATTGAACTTGTACAGCCTGCCAAAATATTACATGAGATTAATGAAACAGTTGACAAATATCAACTTGAATTTCATCATCTTTTTGATAATGAAATAATTCCCGAACTTCAGAAAAATGGGATATTCCTTCTCGACAAAAACTCAGAACTATCTGGTCAGCATCAAATTGAAATTCAAAATATTTTTACCACTGAAATACTAAGTGTTCTCCAGCCTGTTCTGCTTCTGAAAAAGAGAATCCGACCTTTCCTAAAAACCGGACACGTTTATATTGTTATGGAAATGGTCGTAAAGGATAGCGAAACCAAGCCATCAGGTAAACAGCGAGTAAGATATGGACTTATTAAGCTTCCTACTGACCACAATATTTCAAGGTTCGTTGAGCTATCGCCATTAAACGGTAATAATTATATCATGTTCCTTGAGGACGTTATAATGAAACACGCTAACAAGATTTTTCCCGGTTATACTGTAAAAGAATGGTATTCAATCAAATTGACACGTGACGCTGATCTCGAATATGACGAATATGAAGAGGATGACCTTATAGATGCCATTGAAAGAATTTCTTCGTCCAGAAACCTTGGTAAACCAAACCGCTTTTTGTTTGACAGAAAAATGCCCCACAAGTTTCTGAATTACATGATGCAAACTTTCAAAATAGACAACGATATTTTAGTTCACGGAGGGGTTTATCACAACTTCCGCGACTTTTTCAGTTTCCCTAACCCTATTTCACCTCTTCTTGAAAATGAAAAACTTACTCCTCTCAGAATCCCTGAACTTGATAATGTAAAATCACTTAGTAAAGCAATAAATAAAAAGGACTTTCTTTTAAATGTACCTTTTCAAACGTATGATTATTTCTTACGTTTTCTTGAACAAGCTGCACATGACGATTCTGTTGTTGAAATAAAAGCGACTCAATATCGGGTAGCAGAAAGGTCTGCGGTTGTAAATGCGTTGATGAATGCTGCTGAAAATGGTAAAAAAGTTACAGTTTTTGTTGAACTAAAAGCCCGATTTGATGAGGAAGCCAATCTTCAGTATGCTGCTGAAATGAAAAAAGCCGGAATAAGGATATTCTACAGTATTCCGGGTGTGAAAGTTCATGCTAAAGTGGCTCTTGTTATTCGCGATAAAAAGAATTATCCCGGCTCAAAAGATCAAACATACATTGCAACCGGTAACTTTAACGAAAAAACTGCCAGATTATACTGTGACCAAGGGTTGTTCACTTCTCACAACGGTATTATCCGCGATCTAAAGAAAATGTTCCACTTCCTTGAAGAACAAGACCAAACGGTTAAGTTCAAACACCTTCTTGTGCCAAACTTTAACCTGATACATAAGTTCGGCCAACTGATTAACCGTGAGATTGAAAATGTAAAACTTGGAAAGAAAGGATACATCGTTCTTAAAATGAACGGACTGCAGGACAACCATATGATAGATATGCTTTATCGAGCCAGCGAAGCCGGTGTCAAGATTGATCTTATTATCAGAGGAATCTGCACCCTCAAGACTGGAAAAAAATACAGTAAAAACATTAGGGTAATCAGAATAATTGACAGGTTTCTTGAACACTCAAGAGTTTATGCGTTTTCAAATAATGGGAACCCATTGGTATTCCTTGGTTCAGCCGACTGGATGAAAAGAAATCTATATGCCCGTCTGGAATGTGTGTTCCCGATTTATGACCGTGAAATTAAAAATGAAATACTCGATGTACTTCGAATTCAGTTAGCCGATAATATTAAAGCCTGTGAAATTAGTCCTGATATGGAAAATATCAGAATCCAAAACGATAATCCAAAAGTCAGGTCGCAGTTGTCTACCTATGAATATTTTAAAAACAAATACCCCAAAGTTTAATTTTTCAAGATGGATGTTATCGCTTGGATAGGTTTTTCTCAAGCTTTGTTTTCAGGAATTCTCACAATAACAAAGAAAAAACAAGGTACACCAGATAAATTGTTATCTGCTTGGCTCTTTTTATTAGCTCTTGAGTTTATGACATTTGGTATTGAATCAAAAGTATATCCCGACTTCCTTTTTCTTACCAATACATTCCTGTTATTTAATCCTGCCCTTTATATTTATACTAGCTCTCTTACAAAACCTAACTTTAAACTGCAATGGAGGCAACTTCTGCATTTATTACCCTATCTATTTTTTAAGATCACAGCTTGGACAATCAAAGAACCTCAGGCTTTTGAAACTTTTTTCCAACCCGACAAAACTCTTTGGTTCCGAATACTTTTTACAGTTTTTGGCATTTTCTCATGGATAGTTTACCTTACCTTGAGTGTCCTTTTATTGAAAAAACACAGAAAAACTATAAAAGATGAGTTTTCAACAATAGATACTTTCAAAAACTTTGCATGGCTAATGTTTGTAATAATCCTATATGTTACTTATTGCCTTACTGTGTTTATCTGGGGAATCACCAATCTGATTTTCTTCAATACCCTATCCCTTTCAATTTTCAATTACTCAATGTTACTTATTCTTGTTTATATTTTTGGCTTTTATGGCTTAAAACAAGAAGTGATTTTTAACTGGAACAGCAAGATCGAAACTCAGTCAAAACCTCAAAGTTTTAATCTTTCTGATTCTTCAAGGGAGAAAATTAAGCAGACAATTGTTAATTATTTTGAAAAAGAAAACCCATACCTCAACCCCGATTTTAATATGACGTTGTTGTCTGAAAAGATTAAATCTCCAAAGCATCACATCACTGAAGTCCTTAACGGCTCTATTGGCAAAAATTTCTTTCTGTTTGTTAATGAATATCGTGTTGAAGCAGTAAAAAATAAACTTTCAAATCCTAAAAATCCTTTTTCTATTGAAGCTATAGGCTACGAATGCGGATTCAACAGTAAGTCTACTTTCTTCTCCGTATTTAAAAGCATGACTGGTATGACCCCTTCAGAATTTAAAAAGCATTCTTTAAATTCCAACATTTAAAAAACGAACTTATTTTAGTTGTCCTACTTTTAAAAACAACACCCTTAAACCTGCACTTTTTCGTAAATTGCTTCAAAAAAACAATGAAAAAGTATTTTTTATCATTACTTCTAATCCTAGGAATTCAATATTCTTTCAGCCAGGGATTATTTGAAAGCGCATCACTCCAATCCACTTCAGATAAATCAGGAAGTTATACTTTAAACGGCTATGTCAGGGGCTCATCATTTCTTGCAACTGAAAAATATGATTACCCCTCTGTGTTTGGCGAAGTATCACTCCAAACTCATTTAAGTAATAATCTACTGCTTTTCCATTCTGACTTGCGGTTTAGAAGCGGTAGTATATTCGACAATTTTATCAACGAGTTTGAGCTAAAAGAAGCATACGCAGGCGTCAGCACTAATTTCATAGATGTTTTTCTTGGAAACCAGATTGTAAGCTGGGGGCGAACCGACGGTTTCAATCCAACTAACAATATTACTCCAAAAAAATATTTCTTTCTTTCAGCAAATCCCGATGATCAGAATATTTCAAACTTCATGCTAAAGACAAACTTTAGGTTTTCTCCTCTAATAAACCTTGAATTTATTGGAATCCCTGTTTTTAAACCTTCAGAATACAGATACGATCTCCTTCTAAATAACGAAAGCACTTCATTTTCAGATGCTGTTCTACCGAAAAAATCATTTAATAATGGATCTTTGGCCGCTAAACTGAACTTCGAACTTCCTTCAATAGGCTTCTCATTATCATGGTTCAATGGCTACGATCCATTTTATGGATTTGATATCAAAAATATTGACTTCTCAACAGGAATCCCGGCAATAGATTACATGCCTTCTTTTTATAGAAAAAATAGTCTGGGTCTCGATTTTGCTCTTCCTGTAGGAACATGGATTGTTAAGGGTGAAGGTGCTTATAATATTCCTGAAGACAATGAGGGTAAAATGTATATTCCAAATAAGGATATTTCATATGTGATTGGCATTGAGCACGATATAAAAGGCTTTACTACTATAGTTCAATATATTGGAAAATATACCCTTGATTTAAAAAAACTAGAAAAGCCACAGCTGATCGACCTCTTGAATCCTCTTAAGGTAATGGAATATGCAACTGAGACTATCATTTATGAATCTGCACTTTACAACAGAAAGATTTTTCATCAACAGAAAAAGTTAAATCATGCGGTGTCTCTTATTATCACAAAATCTTTTGCATACGAAATAATCAATATCGAGCTTTCAGGTTTTTACGATCTAACTTCAAATGAATATCTTGTCCGCCCCTCACTAAAATGGAATATTAGTAATTCTCTCTCTCTTACTGCCGGTTATTCATATATGAATGGTCCGGTTAATTCACTTTTTAAATATGCTTCCCCGATATTGAGTGGAGGATTTGTCGAATTAAAAGCAAGTTTCTAAATGAAGTTCGAAAAATTTATATTACGCAATAAGTTATGGTTCATAATTGTCCCATTAATTATAACTGTTATCTCAGTTATTCTTCTTACAAAGATTAAAATAAACTCTAATCTGGAGTCTTATTTTCCCAACGATCTCCCATCTAAAATGAGTTCAGCTATTGTGGAAGAATCTTTTGGAAATGGAGAACCCTTGCTTTTAATCCTTGAATGCGACGATGTTCTTAACCCTTCAACATTGTTACGAATAAAGAATATTACTTCTGAATTAAGCGCTATCGACATCTATGATGATGTACTTTCCATTTTTGACATGAAAAACATCAGAGGTGAAGACGGCATGATGATAGTTGACCCGCTTATTGGCGAAATATCTGAAGAACAAGCTAATCGGGAGCTTTTAAGGGAATCGATAAGAAGCAACGAACTTGCTTATAAAACTTTTGTATCTGAAGACTTCAGGTATGCTTTAATTCTTTTGAGAGTAAACAAAAGTGCTGATGAAAAAACTGCTGTAACTACTGTTCAAAATCTGCTGAACCAGTTTCCCGGAGATGAAAAAACTTACATTAATGGAATGCCATACCTGAGAATGGAAATTAATGATAAGATTACCAGAGACATAATGATACTCCTACCACTTGCTTTAGCAATTATGGTGCTGTTCTTCTTTCTATCATTCAGGGAATTTCGTGGAGTATGGTTACCTCTGAGCGTTGTAATAATTTCAACAGCTGTATCAATGGCAATTTTGCCCTTAATGGGTTGGGAATTAACACTGATTGGAGTTATCATCCCTATCATGATGATTGCCATAGCCAATAATTACGGTGTCCACCTGATTGTCAGATATCAGGAGTTTAATGCTGCACATCCAAAATGGAGCATTCAGCAAATTGTTCTGAAAGCAGTTAACGTTTTAAAGAAACCAATACTACTCACAGGACTGACAACCATTGTTGGAATCTTCGGTTTGTCTCTACATATATTAATCCCTGCCCGACAAATAGGAATTATTGGAGCTATTGGTATAGGACTCGCTTTACTGTTAAGCCTTACAATGCTTCCTGCAATGCTATCACGCCTTAAGAAAGGGAAAATACATAACGAATTCCTAAATGAAAAAAACGGATTGCTTGGAGGTATTCTTGAAAAAATTGCAAAGTTCATAGTTGCAAAACCCAAACTTATAATCTCTACATTTTCTATTTCGTTAATACTAATTGGCTCTTGTATTTACTTTTTAAAGATTGCACCCGATAATGATAAGGTCCTTCCAAAGAGTCACCCTTATAATCAGACAATTGAAATTGCCAATAATAATTTTGGCGGGACAAAGTTTCTATCAGTAATGTTCGATGGTGATATTCAAGAGCCCGCAATTCTAAAAAGATTAGAAGTTTATGAAAAAGAAATAAAAGGCATTTCCGGAGTAGGTAGTGCCACATCTATTGCTACAGTCATTAAAACAATGAGCAAAGCCCTCAACGACAAGGGTTCATATGGTTATAACGCAATCCCGGACACACGCGATGCTGTAGCACAATACCTACTTCTTTATTCAATGAGCGGTGACCCTGAAGACTTTGAGCAAGTTGTCAATTTCGATTATACAAAAGCTCTGATGAACATACAGTTCCATGCTTCCGATATGAAACAGCTCAACAAAGTGATTGCAACTGTCAAAGAGCTCGTAAAAGATGATCCCGCATTTTCGGTGTTGGCAGGTTTCAGTCTGACCGATAAAGAGATGGCTGAGTCAACAGCAACCGGACAGGTTTACTCATTGATCTTTGCTTTGGTGGCTATCTTCCTTTTGCTTATCTGGATATTCAGAAGTGTATCTGCAGGAGCATTGGGAATCATTCCATTGTTATTCTCTGTAGTGTGTACTTTCGGACTTATGGGCATTATGAAAATTGAGCTAAACATTGTCACAGCGCTGCTTTCATCAATTTCGATAGGGGTAGGTGTTGATTATACAATCCACATGTTCTGGCGCTTAAAACTCGAATTTGAAAACAATCAAAACTATCAGGATGCAATTGTTAAAGCACTGAAAGTCACCGGACGTGGAATAGTAATAAATGCCTTTTCAGTCATGCTGGGATTTGCAGTATTGCTTTTCTCTTCGTTTCCCTATCTCAAAATGTTTGCTGCACTGATAATTCTCTCCCTTATGCTATGCATGATTTGTGCTCTTGTATTGATACCTGCTCTTTGCTTCATAATAAGACCCGCTTTTCTCAATAAATCAATTAAACAACTAAAGAAATGAAAAATTGCTTTCTAATTACATTAATACTTTTAGTCGCCAACGCATTAGGTTCATACGGTCAAACCGGACAGGAAATAATGAAGAAATCGGGAGATCTGATATCCCTTGATGCCATGGAAATGGTTTCAACCCTTAAAATTTATAATGAAAAAGGGAGTGAAAGAATGCGGAAAATGGCTACTGCATCAAAGAAATTCGGCCAGACAACCAAGATGATAATGAAGTTCACTGACCCTGCCGATGTCCGAGGAACAGCCATCTTAATATACGATAACGCCGATTCAAACGATGATATGTGGATATATCTTCCTGCTCTAAGAAAATCGCGCCGAATAGTCAGCAATGAAAAAGGTAGAAACTTTATGGGTAGTGAATTTACAAATGCCGATATGAGTAAACCAAATCTAAGCGATTTCAATTATATCATCTTAGGTGAAGAAAATATTAACTCAAAGATCTGCTGGAAAGTTGAAACCACACCTAAAACCAGCTCGTTGCAAAACGAATATGGCTATAGTAAAAGAGTTTCACTTGTTGAAAAAGACACATACAGGGCACTCGAAATTGAATATTTTGACCTTCAGGGGAAACCTCACAGGAAAGAGATATTAAAAGATTACAGAAAGCTACAGGATGGAAGGTATTTTGCTTTTTATATGGAGATGAACAATCTACAAAACAAACGTAAATCGGTAATGATAGTTGAAGATATCCAAACCGGTTCAACGTTGTCAGAAAACGTCTTTACTCCTGCTATGCTTGAGAAATAGAATTCCTTTTAAATTTTATAGACCATGAAGTACAATAATCACATAGTGAAGTTGCTGGCTTCTATTGTCTTGATATTTGAATTTATAAACTATGGATACTCCCAAACAGTCAACCTCAGACTTTCCGGTATCAGAAACAATTCGGGTATAATTCAGCTTACAATCTACAACAACCCTGAAAGTTACAAGAAGGAGGTTCCTGAAATATATATGGAAATAAAAAAAGACAGTTTAATCAACGAAAATCTGACCATAAAGCTCAACTTCTTATCACCGGGAACATGGGGAATAGCGGCAATTGACGATGAAAACAGCAATGGAAAAATTGACTACCGCTTTTTTATCCCTAAAGAGGGTTTCGGCTTTTCAAACCATCAGTTTAAGAAAAAATGTAAACCTAATTTCGAAGAGTTCTCTTTTCAAATTGAAAACGAAGATAAAGATGTAGCTATAGATATGTATTACTTCTAAAGTTCCTACCTGATTTATTATAAGACAAACCCTCTTGATTAAGAATTCCTTTCAATTAATTTCCATTTATACTTCACTCCTAATTCACACTTATGGGAGACGAGTGAAGGGAATGTATAAGGGATTTGAAAAGAGAGTGAAAATAACTAAAGAGATACCAAAGACTATACAAAGACCTTTTTTCTTCCTTTGTAGTGGGATTAAATAGGGCTTTGGTAGGAAGGAGGTACGGAGGAGGTATTAAGGAGGTGGCTTTTTGAACAGTATATTGGGAGTGTAAAAGGAGTGTAAAATAAACTCTGTCTGATAAATTAACATTTACTATTATAGGTTTAACTCTGTTGGTTCTAAGAAATTAATAATTAATTTTGCAAACCGTTTTAAAAAAGTATTTTAGTACTCTTATTTTTAACGTTATAAACAGAATAATAAAAATAAATCTACAAGAAATGAGCAATACATTAGTAAACAAAGCTGCTGACAACATTCGTATCCTGGCTGCTGCTATGGTTGAAAAGGCAAAATCAGGTCACCCCGGTGGCGCTATGGGAGGTGCCGATTTTATCAATATCCTTTATTCAGAATTTCTTAATTATGACCCATCTGACATGAGATGGATCAACCGCGACCGTTTTTTCCTTGACCCCGGGCACATGTCACCAATGCTTTATGCTCAGCTTGCCCTTGCAGGTAACTATAGTATGGAAGACTGCTCAAATTTCCGTCAGTGGGGAAGCGTAACTCCGGGACACCCTGAAGTTGATGTTGAACGTGGTGTTGAAAACACATCAGGCCCTCTGGGACAGGGACATGTAATGGCTGTGGGAGCTGCTATTGCTGAACGTTTTCTTGTAGCCCGTTTTGGAGAATGGATGGCTCACAAAACTTATACTTTCATTTCTGATGGTGGTGTTCAGGAAGAAATTTCACAGGGAGCTGGCCGTTTGGCAGGTTATCTTGGTCTGAACAATCTCATCATGTTTTATGACTCAAACGATATTCAGTTGTCGACTGAAACTAAAGAAGTAACAAAAGAAGACACTGCAAAAAAATACGATGCCTGGGGTTGGAATGTAATCACTATAGCCGGTAACGAAGCTGATGAAATACGCAAAGCTTTGAAAGCTGCCCAGTCGGAAAAAGAAAGACCAACTATTATTATTGGCAAGACTATCATGGGTAAGGGTGCCGTTAAAGAAGACGGTTCAAATTACGAACGTAAATGCGCAACCCACGGTATGCCTCTTGGAGAAGCAGGAGCATCGTTTGAGAAATCAATCGCTAACCTTGGTGGTGATCCTAAGAACCCATTTGTTATTTTCCCTGAAGTTCAGGAAATGTACGCAAAACGTCGCGACGAACTTATTAAAGCAGCTGCATCAAAGAAAGCTGATCAATATAAATGGGAAGCTGAAAATCCTGAATTAGCTGAAAAGTTGAAAAGCTTCTTTTCAGGCAAGGCCACTGAAATTGATTACTCAAAGATTGAGCAGAAACCCGGTCAGGCAACACGTGCTGCTTCAGCAAATGTACTGACAGTTTACGCACAGGAAATTGAGAATATGATTGTTTCATCAGCCGACCTTTCAAACTCAGATAAAACTGATGGATTCCTGAAAAAGACTAAAGCTTTTACTAAAGGAGATTTCAGCGGTAAATTCCTTCAGGCAGGTGTAAGCGAACTTACAATGGCTTGCGTTATGAACGGGATGGCTCTGCACGGAGGTGTTATTGCAGCTTGCGGTACATTCTTCGTTTTCAGCGATTATATGAAACCGGCAGCCCGTATGGCAGCATTAATGCAGTTACCGGTTAAATATATTTGGACTCATGATGCTTTCAGAGTTGGAGAAGACGGTCCTACTCATCAACCGGTTGAGCAGGAAGCACAAATTCGTTTGTTGGAAAAACTTCAAAACCATAACCATAAAAACTCTATGCTCGTGTTGCGTCCAGCAGACAGTGCAGAAGCTACAGTAGCATGGAAAATGGCTCTTGAAAACACAGATACACCCACAGCATTGATACTTTCACGTCAGGGTATAGTTGATCTTCCTGCAAGCAAATCGCGCTTTGAAGAAGCTCTAAATGCTGAAAAAGGAGCATATATAGTCACAGATTGCGAAGGAACTCCGGATATTATCTTATTGGCAAGCGGTTCAGAAGTAAGTACTCTTGTTGCAGGAGCAGCACTCTTACAGAACGATGGTATTAAATGCCGTATAGTTTCGGTACCTTCTGAGGGTTTATTCCGCTCACAGAGTGAAGAATATCAAAAATCAGTATTACCTGCAGGAGTAAAGAAATTTGGTATGACAGCAGGTTTGCCTGTAACACTTGAAGGTCTTGTGGGTGCTGACGGTAAAGTATTTGGTTTGCCATCATTCGGTTATTCTGCACCTTTCAAGGTTCTGGATGAAAAACTTGG
>CAYMTR010000014.1:0-37981 GCA_964393405.1 uncultured Prolixibacteraceae bacterium | reverse complement strand
TATTTCAATTATAAGTTTTTCAAGTTTGTTATTAGAAACAGGAACTTTGCTTTGAAAAACGATTACGGCACTGCACGGTGGGCTTCATGTTCATATGAAATGTTTGAATATCTTGAAGACTGCGGTGGCAAGTTTCATATTACAGGGTTCGAATATGTAGATCAAGTTAAAGATGAACCGGTTGTTTTTATCAGCAATCATATGAGCACCTTGGAAACTATGGTTTTCCCTAGTTTGATTGCACCTGTTAAAGAAGTTACATTTGTTGTTAAGATGCAGTTGGTTACAGGAAAACTTTTTGGTCCTATCATGAGGGCAAGAAATCCAATTGCAGTTGGCCGCACTGATTCAAGGAAGGACCTTATGACAGTTCTAAATGAAGGACAACAGAAATTAAAAGAAGGCACATCAGTAATTATATTTCCGCAAAGTACAAGGAAAGACATATTTGTACCTGAGGAATTCAATTCACTGGGGATTAAACTTGCTCAGAAAGCAGGTGTAAGAGTTGTTCCAATGGCAATAAAAACTGATTTCTGGTCTAATGGGAAAACTTTGAAGGATTTGGGAAAGGTAAAAAGAAATTTACCAATATATATCAAATTTGGTGCACCGATTGAGATAAAAGGTTCGGGCAAAGAAGAGCATCAGCAGGTTGTTGATTTCATAAAGAAAAATTTTGATGAATGGAGCAAGGACTCAGGTAAATAATCAATAAATACTTCTTCCAGAAGATTCTTTAATACTACAATCTTACTACTACAAACATAATTTTTTGTAGTGATAAAATAATTCAAACTATTCATGCGTTTTTGTGTTATATTAAATTAACAAACAATTTACGATTATTTAACACTTACAATAGGGGGGAACTTTCGACCAGATTGTATTAAAAGTGTAAAAAGATTAAAAAAAATTCTTCTGCCAAGCAACCCTTTCCTATAGGAACTTGTCATTAGAATAACAAGAAAACAATAAACACAAATTTTGCCATGAAACGCTTATTTTTTATCCTACTATTCTTCACCACTCTGAATGTCTTTAGCCAAGACTATCATACATTCAGCGGGGTGATCAAAGATTCCCAAACAGGCGAATTTATTAACGGAGTTGACATCTTTGTCAAAGAAAACACTACGGCTACTTTAAGTAGTAATGCGGGCTCTTTCTTTATGTTCCTGAACAAGGGCATATATAATATCAAAATTTCCGGTGAAGGTTATAAGACTGAAATCATGACCCTCTCATTAACTGAGGACAAATATTTAGAAATAAACCTAACACCATCTGAAAATATCAAACGTAAAAGCGCAAGCTGGGTTAAAAAGAAGACCTCAAATCAGGGGAAGGAGATTGTTCAACATTCTCAAAACAATAATCCTTCGTAAGTAATAATCAATTTTTCATTTTCCCAATTAACACATCAGGGCTGCAATAAAATGCAGCCTTTTTGTTTAGTATTCCATCCCTAAAATTCAACACTTCAGTAACAATTTATTTTACCAGAACACTATTTGAACAACATTTGGGCTAGAATTGATTTAGTTCAAAAAAGCCATGAAAACACAAACAATTTTAGTTCTTCTTTTAATTTCAGTTAAGCTTTTCTCACAGAACATTATAAACGGAAAAGTAACAGGAGCAGACGGAACTCCTCTTCCGGGGGTGAATATATTTATTGAAGGAACGTATGATGGTTCAAGTTCTGATGAAAATGGCTACTTCCAATTCAGAACATCTGAAAATGGACTGAAGACAATTGCTGCAAGTTATATAGGATATGTTACTACTAAAAAAGAAATAATTATAACTGACAGCACTTATGCTGATATTAAGTTGCGCGAAAGTTTAAATACACTTGATGCGGTAACAATAACAGCCGGAAGTTTTGCGGCATCGGACGAAAAAAGGGCAGCTATACTTGAAACCCTTGATATACTTACAACTGCAAGTGCCAATGGTGATGTAATTGCAGCAATCAGAACAATGCCAGGTACTCAGGCAGCAGCAGATGATGGAAGATTGATGGTTAGAGGAGGAGATGCTTATGAATCGAAAACTTTTATTGACGGATTACTGACTGTCAAACCTTATTATTCAAAGACTCCCGACATAGCAACAAGAGGTAGGTTCTCCCCTTCCCTTTTCACGGGGGTGATGTTTAATTCAGGAGGGTACTCTGCAGAATACGGGCAAGCTCTGTCATCAGTTTTAATCCTTAATTCAAGTGATGTTTCGCCAATTGACGTTACAGGCTTATCAATCATGACAATAGGAGGGGAAGCAAATATCACAAGGTCTTTTAAAAATAGCTCTTTCATGATGTCGGCAGGATATACCAACCTTGCTTTATATGATTTGATATTCAATTCTTCAGTAAACTGGACAAAACCTGTTGAATCGGCAGTCTTCAATGGCTCATTTAAAATTAAACCAACCAAAAGAGGGTTATTAAAAGGATATTTAAATGCTGACTGGGGAAAGGTTGGATATGAAACACCGGATGGAGGGAATAATATACTTGGCATCAAAAATGAAACCATTACTACATATTCGAACTTTTCATACAGTGACTGTTTTTCAGAGAAAGTTTGCTATCGGATAGGCTTAGCTTCAACTTATGAAAATGATGATATTTCTTTAAACCAGAATAAAATTAACAATGAAGAATTGTCAATTGAAGGAAGGGCAACAGTTATTGCTGATATATCGGACGGGATAAAAATAAGTGGAGGAATCAGTGATACATATGATGATTATAATCAGACTATTGTTTATGATTCTATTAATCCTGAAATCATTTTAAATGTAGAGGATCATATTCTTGGGGCATTTATTGAAAGTGAGATAAAATTTAATAAAAACTTTGCTATACGTCCGGGAATCAGGAGTGAGTATTCAACTTTAATAGAAAAGTATAACATATCTCCCAGGTTTTCAGTTGCTTTAAAAACGGGCAAGAAGAGTCAGATTTCAGCAGCTTGGGGCAATTATTTTCAGAATCCGGGAAATGAATATCTGAAACTGAATAAAGATCTTGATTTTGAAAAATCTACACATTACATACTGGGTTTTCAGACAGGAAGCGTCGATAAGAAGTTGTTTCGCACTGAGTTATACTATAAAAACTACAAGAATTTGACAACATGGGAAGGCAACAATGAGTATTATCCACAAAACATTAAAAATGAAGGGAAAGGATATGCAGCAGGGATTGATCTTTTCTGGAGGGATAAGGAAACATTCAAACATCTGGATTATTGGGTAACATACTCATATATCGACACTAAAAGGAAATATAAAAACTATAAGGAAACTGTTACTCCCGATTTTATATCAGACCACACATTTTCTTTTGTATCAAAGTATTGGATAAATAAGATAAACTCACTGGTGGGATTATCATTTACGGCTGCATCTCCCCGACCTTATGATGACCCGAACACTCAGGAATTTATGGATAAAAAAACAAAATGGTATACCGACTTAAGTCTGAATATCAGTCATATATTTTATATAGGAGATCAATATTCAGTACTTTACTGTTCGGTTACAAATGTACTTGGAAGAGACAATGTATTTGGATATCGACCTTCGGGAGTAAGCGATGCTCAGGGTAATTACTCTTTAATCCCTATAAAACAAGATCTTAAGAGGTTTATATTTGTAGGGTTATTTCTAAGTTTTTAAAATTAGGATTGCAATAGAGTAGAAAAATTAACAGTTCATCCTATAAAAAATACAGTACAGTAAATATTATTTCAAGAGAAGATTTTTAATATTCAATTTTGAATAAACAATTTAAAATAAAAAAACCATGAAACAGATTATTTTAGTAGCAATCATTCTTTGTTCTTCCCTGATAAGCGGATTTTCGGCCAGTTACGAAGAAACTATGGGGCAGACATTACAAAAGATGTATCAATCACAAAGCCAGACAGAATTGACTGATATTGCCGGTCAATTTGAAAGGATCGGGCAGGCAGAAAAGAACAAGTGGTTACCGGGATATTATGCTGCTTATTCGTATGTAAGCATAATCTTTTTCAACTATGAATTAGCAAATGAAGTTAAAACAGAGTTATTGAGTAAAGCTCAGAAAAACATAGACAATATTTTAAAAATTGAAAGTAATGAATCGGAGATATATGTCCTTCAGGCATTGGTTTACCAGATGAGCATGCTCACCCCTGAAGATGGATATAAATATTCAACCTTGGCAAATGAAGCACTTGGTAAAGCTGAAAAATTTAATGCAAACAATCCAAGGATTTATTATTTGAAAGGACTCAATTATTATTATACTCCCAAAGAATATGGCGGAGGAGCAGACGTGGCCAAGCCTCTTTTTGAAAAAGCAGACCAGCTGTTTAAAAATACCTCCGAAGTCGCATCTTTATTACCGAGTTGGGGAAAAGAGCACAACATTCAGTTATTGCAACAATACAATTAGCGGGAATAATATAATATTAGATATCCATAAAAACATTGTTCCAATTATTATCTTTATAAAATCTCATCCGATCAGTAATGGTAGTGATATCAAATAAAAGAAAAGAAAATAAGATAAGAACCCGGATAATTGAGATAGTAATTGCAGGTACTATTTCAGTAATAATTGGAACTGTTTTTCTTATCCTTGGTGAAAAGCGAATCAATATCTCTTGGCAACATTATTTGATTAACGTTGGCTATTCATTAAACTTAGGATTGGCTCTATTTGCTAATGGCCCTATATTCAGGTTAATAGAAAAAGGATGGCTTTCATGGGTGAACAGGCCAACAAGAAGCCTGATAATTTCTATTTCGTTTCATATTATATATTCTTCAATAGTAATAATATTTGTAAACTGGTTTTGGTTTATACTATTAAGAGGAATAAGCATTTCACAGTTTCTAGATTACGGTGGAGTATATATAATTGGAGGAGAGTACTTTATTTTGTTTCTAGTAACAGCTATAATATATGCAAAGTCATTCTTCAATGAATGGAGGGAAAGAGTCATCCAGTCAGAAACCCTTAAGCAAGAAGCCATTGCGCTACAATATCAGGTTATGCAGAACCAGGTGAATCCACATTTCCTTTTCAACAGCCTAAACACTCTTGGATCCCTTATTGATATTGACAGCAAAAAAGCTAAAGAATTCACAAGGGAACTTTCGATGTATTATAGAGAACTTTTATATTTCAAGGACAAAGACCTTATTCCACTTTCAGAAGAAATAAACTTTCTGGAGAAATATATCTACCTCCAAAAGATTAGGTTTGGAGACAATTTTGATGTCGAGATTAAGCTCAACAATAATACTGACAGAGAGGTAATACCTATGTCAGTTCAGATGATGATAGAAAATGCAGTAAAACACAACATCATATCAAAGGAAAAACCATTAAAAATAACAATTCGTCAGTCAGAAAATGACGAGCTGCTTATTGAAAATAATCTTCAACCAAGGGAGAATGTTTCGGGGAGTAATAAAATAGGTCTAAATAACTTGAAGGAGCGTTACAAATTTCTTACTGACAGAGAAATGACAATATCAAAAGACAATGATATGTTCAAGGTAACAATTCCATTAATTGTACTTCAGAAATGAGAATATTGATTGTAGAAGATGAACCATTAGCAGTCGCCCAGCTTGAAGATATTATCAAAGAGATAAGAAGCGATGCAGAAATTATTGGAACATGCGATACGGTTAAATCAACAGTAGAGTGGTTCCTAAAAAATGAGTCTCCTGATTTAGCATTTTTCGACATACACCTTGGCGACGGTATCAGCTTTGAGATATTCCAAAAAATAGAAATAGATGTGCCAGTAATATTTACAACGGCTTATGATCATTATGCTATTCAAGCCTTCAAAGTAAACAGTATTGATTACTTGATGAAACCTATTGATAGGGATGAAGTAGCGGCAGCATTCAAGAAATTCGAACAATTAAATCTGAAAGATTCAGTAAAATTATCTTCCGGCTTACTAAAAAACTTATTGGACTCAGTCTATACAAAAAAAGAATATAAAAAAAGGTTTCTGGTAAAGATTGGCAATCATTTGAAGGCTATTGAAACAGAAGATGTCAGTTATTTTTACAGCTTCCAGAAAGGAACATTCCTTAAATCAAATGATGGCAGGAATTACCTGCTTGACCAGACCCTTGAAACTGTGGAACAAATAGTTGATCCTGAAAAGTTTTTCAGGATCAACAGAAAGTATCTTGTTTCACTTGGATCAATAACAGATGTAATTTCGTACAGTAATTCCCGTCTTAAACTTAAAGTTAAAAATCAGGAGGAAGATGATTTCCTCGTTGCCAGGGAAAAAGTCAAACAATTCAAGGATTGGTTGGAAGGCTTACTTTAACCACCTATCCAACCATTTAAAAAATGTTCTTTGCCACAAAATTCCATCCTGAGGTTTCAGCACCCAATGGTTCTCTTCATGAAATAAAAGAAATTCCGCAGGAATACCTTTTAAGACGGCAGCATTATATGCAGCCATACCCTGAGTATATGGAATCCTGAAATCATTTTCTCCATGAATAACTAAAATCGGAGTATCCCATTTATCTACAAACCTATGAGGTGAAAATTCCATTGACCGTTGAGCTGCTTTGTTTTCTTTATCCCAGAAAGGGCCACCCTTGTCCCAGTTCTCAAACCACATTTCTTCGGTAGTCAGGTACATCTGCTCGAAATTAAAAATTCCACAGTGCGAAATAAAAGTTTTAAACCTTTTATCGTGATTTCCTGCAAGATAGAAGACAGAAAATCCACCGTAGCTTGCTCCTATAGCACCAAGCTTGTCTTTATCAACCCAGGAGTTATTTGTTGCATCATCAATAGCAGATAGATAATCCTTAATGTTTTGTCCGCCATAATCTTTGCTTATCTGTTCAAGCCATTCCATGCCAAAACCGGGTAGTCCTCTGCGGTTTGGAGCAACGATGATATAATCGTTGGCTGCCATAATCTGGAAGTTCCAACGATATGACCAGAACTGGCTGACAGTGCTTTGCGGTCCTCCCTCACACCATAGTAAAGTAGGATATTTTTTAGAAGGATCGAAATTAGGAGGGAAAATATACCAAACAAGCATATCCTTACCATCAGTCGTTTTTATCCATTTCTTTTCGACTTTGCCCATTTTGAGCTGATCGAGAATTTGTTTGTTTACACTTGTAATCGGAGTGTCGCTGCCATTTTCAATAGAAACCAAATACAACTCATCAGGATGAGACATTGATTGTTTACGGGCAACAAGACCTCCCTCAGCCAGCTGAATAGACTTATAATTATGGATTCCGTCGGTTAAGCGTGTTATATTTTTTGTCTCTACATCTACCTTAAAGATTTCATCTGTTGCTTTAATATCACTTATAAAGTAAATAGATTTTGCATCATCAGACCAGGTAACAGAAGTTGCACTCTCTTCAAAATTTTCAAAAAGATTAATCCTTTCTCTGGTTAGCACATTTGAGATAAAGAGACGGGATTGATCAGATTCATAGCCATCGCGCTCCATGCTTTCCCAAGCAATCATAGAACCATCGGGTGAAAAAACAGGGTTAATATCGTAGCCCATAATTCCATCGGTGAAATTTCGTGTTTCTTGTGTTTCAACATTATAAACCCAAATTTCAGAATTAGTAGAAATAGAGTATTCCTTACCAACTTTCTTCTTACAAGTATATGCTATAATTTTCCCATCTGGAGAAATGGCAACCTGTTCCATTCCACCAAATGGCTTCATTGGAGAGTCATATCTTTCACCGGGCATAAGGTCCTTAGCATCGTAAATACCATTTTCGTTATAATCAGCAAGGAAAAGGTGGTTGTAAGTATAATCGTGCCATGAGTCCCAATGGCGGTACATCAAGTCATTTTCAAGCCTAGCTTTAGCTTTAGGAAGATCAGGATAAATATCGTTTACTGACTTATCTAGCTTTACTGTTTTCATGATAACAAGTTTCTCACCATCTGGAAAATACTTAAAATCAGAAATACCCTCTTCAATAAATGTGATTTGCTTTTTATCGGAACCATCGGGGTTCATCTCCCACAATTGGTCAGAGCCGGATTTACTGCTTAAAAAACCAATCTTTTTACCATCAGGTCGCCACGAGGCGCTGCCTTCGTTTTCCTTATTATCTGTTATTTTAGATGTAGATTTTCCATTAAGGTCATAAACGTACAAATCTTTAAACCCTTTGTTTTCTTCAACAGAATAATAAGAAACTCCATAGAGAACTTTAGTTCGGTCGGGAGAAACGGATTCTCCGCTTATTCTTCCAAGCATCCAAAGGACTTCAGGGTTAAGTTTGTCAGAAGACAATACTGTATTTGCAGGTACAAAACCTTTTTCTGTAACTGATTCTTTCTCACAAGAAAATGACATAATTATCAGAGATAATATTAAAAACCAATTTAAGAGTTTCATTTTAAGCATAAACTAAAAATAATGATTAATACAAAGATATTAAAATGAGCTAAAGATTAATGTTCAATTCGTATTCTGGTATCGACTGCTATTATAGAATCTCTTTTCCCAAACAGAGGATTGATATCCATTTCCTTTATTTCGGTAGCAAAACGAAGAAGGCTTGACAGTCTGACAAGTATTTCTGCAAATTTGCGTACACTTACAGTTGGGTTACCCCGATAACCTTTAAAAATTGGATATGATCTTAAATTTTTAATCATAGATAAAGCTTCGTCCATTGATAATGGTGCAAGTCCTGATGTCACATCCTTTAGCACCTCGACAAAAATACCCCCAAGGCCACAGAGTATAACATGACCAAATCTATCTTCGTATTTAGCACCAATGAACAATTCAGTTCCGGAAAGCATTTCAGCAATAATAACACCCTCAGCACCTTCGATGCTCATTAGTCTTGAAAATTCCTTTTTTACCGTCTCTTCAGACTTAATATTAAGACTTACTCCACCCACATCGGTTTTATGCAAGGGACCAATAACTTTCATGACCAAAGGAAATCCAATTAGTAAAGAATAATTTAAAGCCTCTTCAACTGAATGTGCAACAAATTCTTTAGAATAATTAATACCGATAGAATCAAACAGCTTATGGATAATACTTACAGGTTGAAAACCATCTTCAGCATTTTCAATTATTCGTCTGATAGCCGGCACATCAACACCATCGAGCTCAATCGCTTCATCGGAAGGGAAAGGAGTGCGATAAACCAAAGTTAAAGCCCTTCCAAGGAGAACTTCGTCAGGGAAATTAACGTTTCCATGAGAAAGGAAATAAGCAAGATCATCTTTAACATTAATTACTGAAGGAAGAATCGGATAGATAGGTTTCTTACATTCTTTCATCTTATGGTCGAGAACTTTATACACTTCTCTCACAGGAAATAATCCCGGACTACCATAAATTACAGCCATAGCATCCACATTATTGAAATCATTTTCACAAGCATCAATAATAGCATTAAGCTGAATTTCATTACCTGTTGCTAGAAAATCGATTGGATTTTCAACAGATGACCCTGAAAATAATTGAGAACGGAGGTTTTCCTTGGCAAGGGAATCTTCAATTCTCGGAATATTAAGACCTCCTAATTCAAGAGCATCGGTAAGCATGACAGCTGGACCACCGGCATGAGTAATAATAGCAATATTCTTGCCCATAAGAGGTTTACACATAAAAACACAAGCAACTGTAGTCAACTCCTCCCTTCCATAACACCGAACAATTCCTGCCTTTCGAAACAGAGCCTCAACAGCTGAATCTGAGCTTGCCATTGCCCCTGTATGAGAAACTGCAGCTCGTGAACCTGAGACAGAAGAGCCAGCCTTGATAGCAGCAATCTTACAACCTTTTCTAATCAGTGAAGAAGCATGCTTCAATAGTTTATCTGGATGGCGGATATTTTCAATATATAGGAGTTTTACATTTGGAATGACACCTAAGTCCTCATGTTCATCAAAATACTCAAGAACCTCTTCAATTCCTATCTGAGTAGAATTACCCACAGAAATGACAGAATGGAAATTCAAGCCTTTCGTTATTGCTGACTCCATAATAAATACAGCAGTAGCACCTGATCCTGAGATAAAATCAACACCTCGGGGGTGAAGATGTGGAATAGGTCTAGTAAAAACAGAAGCATGCTCGGGGGTAATAACACCAATACAATTGGGACCGATAAGACATGCACCGTATTTGTTGACAATTTCAAGTATCTGTTCTTCAAGTTTCTTTCCCTCCTCGTTTTCTTCGCTGAAACCGGCTGAAATAATAATAAAAGCCTTAACGTTTTTTTGAGAAGCAAGAATTCTTACTGCTTCGACACAAGCTGGAGCAGGAATAGCTAAAACAGCAAGATCTGCACAAGGAACCTCTAAAACAGAACGGTAAGATTTTACTCCAAGTACTTCATCGTTATTTTTATTAACCACCATCAACTTACCTTGAAAATTGGTGTCAAGAAGGTTTTTTAGTAATTTACCCCCGGGTTTAGAAATGTCGTTCGAAGCCCCGACAACAATTATACTTTCTGGATTAAAAAGTTGTTGATTGATCATTTTATTTTTTTGTGAAAATTAACAAAATTTGATTGAGGCACATCCTGACATTTTGCATATGTTGGTTCAATATTTCAATAAAAGAGAAAAATAAATGGCAAAAATTGAAGATCAAAGGATTTTAGTCTTTTGCAATGAAGATAACAACCTAAAGCAAGCAATAATAGATGCGGCGTTTATGGCTTTAAAACTAGAAAAAGAAGTTTGTCTGTTTGGATGTTATGTATCAGAAAAGGGAAAAGAAAGATTAAGAAAAAAAATCGACCGATACTCTCAAGTACTGGTTGAAGAAATACCAGAACTTGAATTAACTACATTATTATTGAAAGGGAAACTTAAAAATTTGGTAAAAGAGCTTGGAGAAAAATTCAATACGATAATGCTTATCAGTGGAGGAAAGATGAGCAACTCATTCTTAAGTGCATTTTATCGATCAGGTTTTCCTTACTATTTCGCCCGAAAAGGGAAACCGGCGGAAGAAACATTCAGAAAGATAATAATACCGGTAGACTTTAGAAACAGCACAAAAGACTCAATACTATGGGGCAGTTATCTGGGAAGGTTCAATAATTCGGAAATAACACTTCATAAAGCAAACGATAAAGATTCAGAACTGTCAGTAAAAGTTAATGAAGCTTTGTCATCATCCACCAAGCTGTATAGTAAATTTTCTTTCCCATACAGAACAATTGAAGGTCAAACTGGCAGTTGGAGAATACACAAAGAAGCATTAAAAAAAGCAGGTGAATATGATCTTTTTATTTTTTCTGGAAGTCTTAATGTAACCCTTCCTGACAAAATTCTGGGTGTTTTTGAAAAAAGGATAGTAAACAGGTCACTTGAAACCCCGGTATTGTTAATAAATCCACAAGTTGAAATGTATGTAATCTGCTCATAATAAACAAACAGGCGCAACCTTTTCGTATCTTTAATCATCAATTAAATAAATATAAAAAAATGAAAAAACATATCTCTATCTATTTAAGTGCTTTGATAGTATTAGCCCTATCTTCATGTAGTGACAACCAACCTGTTGCAGCTGGACTTTTAGGAGTCACTGAATGTAAAAGCTTTGACAAATCGGCAAATCTTAATACTGAAACAGATTCTGATTCAGTCAGTTGTATAGAATACGAATACGACAATGTTAATAAAATACTCAGATTAAAGCATATCAATGCAGGATTCAATTGTTGTCCAGGTGAAATAACAGCTGATATATATTTTAAAAGTGACACCCTCATTATAGAAGAATTTGAATCTGAGAGCTTATGTGATTGTAATTGTCTCTATGATTTGGAATTTGAAGTTGGCAACCTTCCCGGGAAAGTATTTATAATAAAAATGGTAGAATCATACATAGGAGACAACGAGAAAATTGAAAAAACAATTGATCTCAACATCAGTCAAAGCGGTAAGTTTTGCGTAACTCGAGAGTATTATCCATGGGGAATGTTTTAAACAATAATCATTTATAAGTCAAAATGCCTGATATTCTTTACATTATAAAAAATAAATGATACATAGATTTATTTTGTCAAAGGAATTATGTCATTCGTCAAATTAAAACGCATTTTAATCACCAAAAAAGGGTCACTCGTATAAATTAAGTTATTGAGAATCAATATTCTTTTTGAAAACTACATTTGTTTTGTACCTTGCTAATAATTTAAAATTCTCCTCTCCCCTGTTTTTTACAATATTCGTCTTTAAAAATGATCACTCCCCGGTGGTCATTTTTTATTCACTTAATTTTCTAAGATTTGACATAGTCCCAACTACGACGATAATGTCTTTTTCTTTCAGGGGAGACAATGGGTCGAAGTTATAGTCAAGTATATATTCTTTGGGAAAAATATTAAATACCCCACTCTTTTTAGGAGCCACTTTTACTGCTACTATTTTCAGATCAAATCTTTTCTGAGCATTTAAGCTTTCCAGTGAATGTCCAACATATTTCTTTGGCACATACAATTCTGCAAGGGCATTATATTCATCCAGTTCATATACTTTCAGAGCATTATCTAATTGCAACAATGAAATTATAGAATATGCTGCTTCCTCTTCAGGATGGATTACCTCGTCAATACCTATTTGATTGATTATTGTTTTATGGATCGGACTTATAATTCTTCCGATAATTCTTTTGACTTTCAGGTTCTTAAGAATAGCAAGAGTAAGTATTGAAGAACTAACATCTTCTCCAATTGCAACAATTACCGCATCAGAATCGTCAAGGGGCAAAGTTTTTACAGCCCTTTCAAGTGTGGTATCCATAGACATAATGTGAGTAATTGAATCTTTGAATTCTTCAACTTTTTCCCAATTATTATCGATACCTATAACTTCATGCCCTTGTTTCGTAAGGTTAACAGCAAGGGTTGACCCAAAATATCCTAAACCAATAACAATGAACTTCATAACTCAAATATTTTAATTTATTGTTAAATCCCTTTCAGGAAATTTACTATAAATATTTCTATTAGAAATAAAAATACCTGTAAACAATGTTAAGGGGCCTACCCTTCCAATAAACATTAGGCAAATCAATATAAATTTACTTGGATAACTTACAGTTGCAGAGTCGGTAATGCTGAGACCCACAGTAGCAAAAGCAGACACACTTTCAAAAAGCAAATGAACAGGGTTCTTTGCAGGATCAAAAAATATTAATCCCATAAATCCTGTGAAAATTACAATCAGGGATAAAATTATTACAACCAAAACTCTTGAGATTGTTTCGTATCCTATTTCGGAATATTTAAAAATTACCTTGTTCCTACCTCTTATAAGGCATAAAGCAGTATGCAAAGCAACAGCAAAGGTTGTAGTTTTAATCCCTCCGCCGGTTGAACCGGGTGAAGCACCCACCCACATCAAAAAGATCATAATAAAAATGGTCAGGTTTGACCAATTGGTTAAGTCAACTACATTAAAGCCTGCAGTCCTTGCACTTACACTTCCAAAAAAAGCTTCCACTATTTTAAATGAAATACTTTTTTCATTCGTACCTGTAGTGTTTTCAAAAATAAAATATAAAACAGTTCCGACAACAATCAGTACAATTGAAGTAAAAACAGCTAACCAGTTGCCAATATTTCTGGAATCTAAATTTGCAGGCAAAGATGATCTTCTCGAATAATAGATTATCTTTTGGATTTCCCGTTTAACTTTAGCGTACAGCATAATCAGAACCGGAAATCCAATTCCTCCGAAAATAATAAGAAATGCAACTGTCAGAATCACAACGTAATTATTTTGAATCCCTGGTGAAGCAAGACCCGCGGGCAATGTTGAAAAGCCTGCATTACAAAAAGCAGAAATAGAATGGAAAATTGAAAAGAAAACTCTATTGCCAACGAGGTCGGTCACGTTAAAATAAATTATAACAGCACCAATACCTTCTATCATGAAAGTCAGGAGAATAATTTTAGTAATCAATCTGAAAATCCCTCCCAGAGTATCAGCGGAAACCATATCTTTCAGCATCAGCCTGTCACGAAAAGAAACAGAACCTGTGAATGCGTAGCTGAAGAAACCGGTAAAAGCCATAATACCAAGTCCTCCAATTTGAATGAGAAGAAGAATAATAATTTTTCCGAGCAAAGTAAAAGTTGTTGAAGTATTAACGACTACAAGTCCCGTAACACAAACAGCACTGGTTGAAGTAAACAATGCATCAAGATAACTAATTGGAACGGTATGAGCACTTGGCATCATAAGAAGACCGGAGCCGAATAAAATAATCACAAGAAAGCTAAGGGCAAAAAGGAGTAAAGGTGACATTTTAACAGAGTCAATGACCTTCATCAATTTGTAAACTTCAGAAATAATCAATAAAAAATTAATTGATAAAACAACAAATAATCTGCCAAGGGGCAAGTTTACTGATTTATCTTCTACCCCATTGAAAAACAAAGACAGAAGAATGAAAGTTGAGACAATAAAAAGAGATCCTTCATAAATCCATGCAACAATTTTCCTCTTTTTAAATTTAAGTATAAACCGAATATATTTTGAAAAGTAAAGTATTAAAAATGAAATAACAAATAACTTGTAAAAACCATACGAAGTAAAGCTTTCCAATCTGAATCCCAATCTGTAAATCAGAATAGTGAAGAAAAACAAGCTTCCAAGAATGAATGTGAGATTAAAGAAATTAATAAAGCTATCGGCTGTATTTTTTAAATTGTCCTGAAAAAGGAAAAATTTTTTATAGAATTTTTCTCTGATAATAAATAGCCGCTTTGCCATAAATATTATTAACTACTTGAATTCAAACAAGTAAAACTCAACCCTCCGATTTCTCATAAGGTCGTCATCAGATTTACCCAAACTTGCCGGAAAAGATTCTCCAAAGGCCATTGTGTAAATCCTTTCCTTAGAAATACCTTTTGAGAGCATATAATTAACAATTGTCATCAATCTATCTTCTGAAAGTTTTGCATTATAATCGTCACCTCCTATCGGATCGGTATGACCAAACAACCATACATTCAACGATTCATTCTGAGTCATAGTCATAATAAGTTTATCCACATTACCTTTTGAATAATCTGTAAGGCTACTATTCCCGGAAATAAAATGTACTGGCGCCAATTTTAAATCTTTCCTCCATTTTGGGCTTAAATGTTCAATCGGGCACCCTTTATTTCTAATAGAGCCTGGAGCATCAGGACATTGGTCTGAGCCATTTGATATTCCGTCACAATCTCTATCATCGGGACAACCATCAATTACAATAGTTGGAATATCCTCTGAAACTGGTGCCTGCATAGTTTTAACAGTATCAGGGCAACCAAAGTTGGATATACTTCCTTTAACACCGGGGCATCTGTCAATATTATCAGAAACACCGTCAAGATCGGTATCAAATAAAATACCCGGCATTTGAACAGCTCCCTGAGCCATCCCCGGATACATAAAGATTATATTAACTCCTTGAGGGTAACCTCCCATATTTGACTGTTGCTGACTAGTACTTAGGTCTTTTTCGGTCTCAATAATCGGACAACCAAAATTTGATATTGATCCTTTTTCGTCGGGGCATTTATCGTTTTTATCAGCAACCTCATCTTGATCTCTATCCGGACACCCTTTAGTTTTAACACTGCCAATCTCCGTCGGGCAGTCGTCCATAAAATCAGGGATTCCATCCTCATCAGTGTCAAGTGGGCATCCAAATTCATCGACCACAACATTATCGGGAGTTCTGGGACATTGGTCGTTTCTATCAGAAACACCGTCATGGTCAGAATCTTTAAATTCACCAAGTGCAAAAGTAACACCGGCATTTAACCTAATAAATCTGTCTTTTGATTCGTCACCCTTTTGACCATCCATACCAACACAAGTAACCCAAATATTTGTAGCTTCAATAAATGCATTTATACTTTTGGAAATTCTTATTTTAGTTCCAATGGATGCAGAATACATCCAATCCTGATTCAAAGGATAATCATAATCACGAAGTACACTGTCTCCGGGTGTAAAGTTCTTGCCCCAAGTCTTGCCCCATAATTTACCACCACCTAACTTGATATATGGTTTAAGAAAAGCGTTTTTTGATATAATCGAGCCGTTGGCGAATTTACATTCAAGATTACCTGTAAGTGAATACATATCGCCACGCATTGAAAGTACTCCAAGACTATCATTCTTAGATGCGCTCAAAAAATTGTATCCCCCGCGTATTCCGAAGTTAAAAGAAGAAGAAAGGTATCTTGAAATTTCAAGGCCATAGCCCCCATTAAATTGATCAAACTTAAAAAGCTGGTTTCCTAACTCACCTTCGTATTGAATAGTTCCATAATCGACCGACAATCCCCATAATTTATCCTCGTCCTGAGCCAAAGATAGAAGAGGTAATAAAATGATGATCAATAATAAAGGGGCAAATCTGTTCATCAAAATAATGTTAGTTTGCAGGTAAAAATACTAATTTTTTAAATATCAGCTTATTAATGGTTTATTTTATTGAATAACATCTTGTTAATTAGACGTTTAAACCAAGACCTCTATTTCACTTGGCAACATTTTCACATAAACAGGCGTACATCCTATTAGTTCTCCATCAATATTAAGTACGTGATCTTCTATTGGTTCAATTGAAAACTGTTTAACTTGATGGTAAAGTACTGCAGGATGACCTATATGTCTTCCACTGAAAAGTTTTGTAAACAAGTAAAACAATGTTAATCTACCAGCTTTACGAAGTACGATAAGGTCGATTAGCCCATCGTTAGTCTGAGCAAGAGGGGCCATTTTCATAGCTTTCCCGGTGTTGATGGTATTACATCCAAGAATAAAGCCGTAGTCGCCGGCGAAGTTTTGTTTTTCTATCTTAAGGCGTGCTAGACGTGGTTTATTTCGAATAAGTTCAATAATCGAAGCTACATTATAACATTGTCCTCCCAGCCATTTAAGTTTATTCGCAGTTTGTAAAATGTCTGTAGGCAAGCCCCATCCTACAATGTTGAACCCATATATAATTTCACCCTTAGCTTCAACTCGGGCTACATCAACTTTTCTTATTCTTCCGGTAAGAATTCTCAGTGCAGCCACTTCAGGGTCAAGAGCATCAATATCTCGCATGAATGAATTGCCTGTTCCACCTGCGATTAAACCTATTGGTATTTTTGACTTATCTTCCCTTTTGAGCATTCCATTGACTATTTCATGCATCGTCCCATCACCACCAATTACACACAAGCCATCATAACCTTCAAAATTCAAGGTTCCGGCCAAATCTTTTGCATGCCCGGCATACTCAGTTTTAATAATTTCAGTTTGAAGACCCCCTTTTTCAAATATCTGAAGGACTTTTTCCAAAATTAGATGACTTTTTTTGTTTCCGCTAATCGGATTATAAATGAGATAAACCTTATGCATTATATGTTTTTTATATGTTCTAGTAAAAAAATAATTAGTTATAAATGTTCCCTAAAAATTAAAATTAATCATTTTATCCTTAAAAAGCCTATGTAGATAAACTTTAATTAAATAATGGAAATATGAACTTTTGAAATAGCTAGTCAAAATAATAAATAACCAAGTGATTGATATACAAATATAGTCTCTAATAATTAAGAAAATGTCATATGCGGAAAAGGAAATATGTTTTAATCTTTGTTATTCTTAATTAAAAGTTTGAAACTATGAAGACAATTTACTTTGCGATAATTTTTATGGTACTTATATCAGGTATCACATTAAGGGTGGCTAAGGCACAAGAAAATGCAGAACAAAAGCCTTCAGCAACGTTTCTGGTAACAAAAAATGACGGAACTGAATTCTTGGGAGAGATATTGACTCAGGATGCCAGGGAGATTCTAATGAATACTGAGAAAATAGGAAATGTTTACATCCCAAAGCATGAAATAAAATCCATAAAAGAAGTAAACCCCAAATTCTATAAGGATTTTTCGGGAGAGGAAATTTTTTCAACGAGGTATTTTATAACTACCAACGGACTACCAATTAAGAAAGGTGATAATTATATTCTTTGGAACATATACGGGCCTGACTTTCAATTTGGCATTGCCGACAACTTTGGAGTAGGGGTAATGACTTCTTGGGCAGCCATACCAATTGTTGTCAACGCAAAATACAGCTTAAAACTTGGTGAAAAATCTAATATGGCTCTGGGAGTTTTATTAGGTACCGGTTCGTGGGCATATCCTGATTTTGGGCTTGCTCTTCCTTTTGCTTCATATACTTACGGTGACAGAAAGAACAACCTTACACTATCAGTTGGATATGGTGGGTTGGCTTATTCTCAGGAGAATTATAATCCTATGACCGGGGAACCCTACGATGAAAAATTCACAGAGGGGAGATTTTTATTCTCGGTAGCCGGAATGTTCAAAATCAATCAAAAATTCAGCATCGTATTTGATACTTTCATTTCTCCATGGGGACAAGAAATTGAAAAGACAGAGTGGCTCTCAACGAACAACTTTGATCCCCTAACAAATAATTACATCAACACAACCTATACAAAAACGACTGTTAAAGAAAGAAGTCCAAATCTTGCTGTTTTATTGCCAGGTATAAGGTGGCACCTTGATTCAAATAAAGCTTTTCAGTTTGGTTTTACTGGTTTCTACTATGACAATGAGTTCGTTCAATTCCCAATACCTATGGTTCAGTGGTTCAGAAAATTGTAAGTTTTCTCTTATATTATTCTAATTTTGATTTTCTCCGAATAATACTATCAGTCTATGCTTCCAAACAAATAAAAGGTTAAAATATTTACTTCCATATTCGAAAACTATGGAAGTAAGAAAACATATATCTATATTTAGCCGTTTCCATAGGAAATTTTAATTTTTATCAATTTTAAAGCCATGAACAAATTAAGAACAGCATTAACTATTATTGTTACAATACTTACTATCGTAGTGTCAGCGCAAACTCAGCAAGATACCATCTACACTTTATACACAAAAAATCCAGCAGTTATTGACGGATCAGACTCTGATGCTTTCTGGGCAAAAGCTGAATGGCATGCTATGGACCAAGTTTGGATTCATTATAACCAAATAATGGCAGATGGTGATTTCGAAGGAAGATACAAAGTAGCATGGGACAAAAATTATCTTTACATACTAGTTGAAGTAAACGACAATATACTTTCAGATGATCATACAAATCCAACAGATAATTACTGGAACGATGACTGTGTCGAAATATTCATAGATGAAGATCGTTCAAAAGGAAACCATCAGTTTAATTACAATGCCTTTGCTTACCATGTAAGTATTTTCTATGACGCGATTGACGGAGGAACAGGTTCAAATGTTAATTTGAAAAATAATTTATCAGTGGTTATGGACACTATCGATGAGAACACATATATCTGGGAAATTGCATTAAAGATTTATGATTCAACCTTTAAACCTTCTAACCCTGAAGCTAGCAGAGTCTATCTTACTAATGGCAAACTTATGGGCTTCTCGATAGCTTATTGTGATAACGACGAAACTAATTCGAGGGAAAACTTTATTGGTTCGATGATAATGCCTGAAGCGAATGCCAATGATAATTACATAACAGCAGATTTCTTTGGTTCAATGCTTTTAGTTGACCCTGATAACGAAAGTACTTCTAAAAAAGAACTTGGAAACAATAAAAAAAAAATAAAGATTTACCCTAATCCTTCATCAGATATAATTACAATTTCTGATATTCCTCAGGGAATAAACGAACTTAAACTTGAGTTTTTTTCAACATCAGGAGAACTGATTTACAGTCAGAATCTTGCAGAAGGACAAAATACTATTGAAACTGACAACCTAAACAAGGGCATCTACTTTTTGAAGATAAGTTCAGGTTCCTATTTCCAGACAGAGAAAGTTACAATCAAGTAACTAATAATTAATTTCTCACTTATTTCAAGAGACTTTATGATCTCTTCAATTCAATATTGCTAAACAATTTGAGTGGAGAATATTATGCCCATGAATAAATTTTAGGGTTCAAGAATATTTTCAATTATTTTCTTTTTATATTTGTTCGCAAAAATACGAACATTGAAAACAATAGTTGTTTTTACAGAAAAACAGAAACGTATAGCACGATATGCAAAAGCGTTAGGAAATCCAATCAGGATTTATATAATGGAAACACTTTCAGAGCAAAGCTGCTGTTATAGTGGCGACCTTACTGAAATATTACCTATTGCCAAATCTACCCTTTCCCAGCACTTAAAAGAGCTTAAGGATGCCGGCCTAATTCAAGGGGAGATAGAATCTCCAAAAATCAAATATTGCGTTAATAAAGATAATTGGAAAGAGGCTCAATTATTGTTTAAAGAGTTTTTCAAACTATAGTTATTTCAGTTTGTTATTAGTTTTTCTAAATACTAAAAGAATAAAATAATAAATTAATTCAGGATGGATTTTCAAAATATTAAACCTGCAGGTATGGATATTAAAATTTTAGGGACAGGTTGTCCAAAGTGCAAAGCACTTGAAAAAGCTGTCAAAGATGCAGTCGCAGAGACAGGAGTTGATGCGACAGTCTCGAAAGTTGAAGACATAGTAGAAATAATGAACTACGGAGTTATGTCGACTCCTGCTTTAGTGGTCGATGGGAAAGTATTAGTAAAAGGTCGTGTACCTTCAATGGATGAAATAAAAAGTTTAATTAAAAAATAATTCAATCATGAAAAGGATAATCTTATTATTTAGTTTGGTCGCATTTTTCTCAACTGTTTCACAGGCACAGTGCTGTAAAAATGCTTCTACAACAAAATGCAAGAGTGCCTCAGCATCAGGTTGCGGCTCCTCAGGCTCTGCATTAGCCCAAAACATAGAACAAACAAATGTTGAAGCATACTATTTTCATTTTTCAAGAAGGTGTGAAACCTGTAAGGCAGTTGAAGAAGTGTCTGCTGATATAATCAAAGAGCTTTATGGAGATAAAATTGTTCTAAAATCAATAAACCTTGACGACAAAGCTAATGAAGCATTGGCAAAGAGGCTGGGTGTTGATGGACAATCATTGCTTTTTGTAAAGGGCACCACAAAGAAAGACATTGTTAACGATGGGTTTATGTATGCAAAAACAAACCCCACTAAGCTTAAAGAAAAAATTAAGTCTACTGTTGAATCCTTGAAATAAGAAAAATCAATGGACGTACTGCAAAATTTTCTTGAAAATTCACAGTTTCCTTTACTATCAGCATTTATACTGGGACTGATGACTGCCATCAGTCCCTGCCCGCTTGCTACAAATATTACAGCAATAGGATTTATTAGCAAGGATATAGAAAACCGCCGGAAGGTTTTTTATAATGGATTGATATATACTCTTGGGAGAGCAATTACCTATACTGTTATAGGGTTGATTTTCTTTTTCACTGCCGGTGAGATACACATGTCAGGATTTCTTCAGAAGTGGGGTGAGAAACTATTAGGACCACTGCTAATTGTTATTGGACTGTTTATGCTTGGCGCTTTCAATTTCATTAAAATTCCGGGATTAATATCCATTACCGAAAAAATGGAGAGTCGCGCAAATAAGGGATTCTGGGGCGTCTTACTATTAGGAATTGTTTTTGCTTTGGCCTTCTGCCCCTATAGTGGAGTACTCTATTTTGGAATGTTAATACCTATGACTATCAGTAGTGCTTCCGGTTTATATCTGCCAATCATATTTGCTTTGGCGACAGGCATTCCAGTTATTGCATTTGCATGGTTTTTAGCTTTTTCTGTTGGCTCAATTAGTGGAATTTACAATAAGACTAAAGTCTTTGAAAAGTGGTTCAGAAGAGTAGTAGCCTTGCTTTTTATTGCAGTTGGAATTTACTATGTAGTTATAATATACTTCTAAAAAATTTGAAATATTAGTTCGTGTTTTTGCGAACAGAAACATGATTAAATAAAAAATAAAGTGGAGACAAAAAAAGAAATAAAAATCCTGTTATGGATTATTGCAATATTTGGGGCAGCCTTTTTCCTTCCAATAGAGAGTGTCAGATTTAACACTGCAGTCGCTGCTGCTTTAGACCTTGTGAAGTGGTATGCCCGGGAACATGTTGTTTTATGCTTACTTCCTGCCTTTTTTATTGCAGGAGTAATCTCTGTGTTTGTTAGTCAAGGCTCTGTTATAAAATATTTTGGTGCTAATGCAAAGAAATGGATTTCATACTCTGTGGCAGCTGTTTCAGGAACAATACTGGCAGTATGTTCATGTACTATTCTACCTTTGTTTTCAAGCATTCATAAAAGAGGTGCAGGGTTAGGGCCTGCTGTTGCATTTTTATATTCAGGACCTGCAATTAATATTCTTGCTATTATTCTTACAGCAAGGATTCTAGGATTTGAGATGGGAGTTGCCCGCACGGTTGGTGCTATTTCCTTCAGTATTATTATTGGCCTTTCAATGGCTCTGATATACAGAAAGGAAGAAAAAGTAAAGAAAGAACTGCAGATGAATATTGTCTCACCTCCAGAAAAGCGACCAATGAGGCAAACAGCTTTCCACTTTTTTGTTCTTGTTTTAATACTTGTTTTTGCAAACTGGGGTTCTCCTTCAAGTGGTGACACTTCAAGTACATGGTATTTTATATGGTTCTATAAGTGGTATATTACTGGTTTCTTTGGCATTTTACTCTCATGGTCTTTAATATCAATTCTAAAAATTAAATGGCAGTGGGTTTTAACTGCATTTATAGCAACAGTTGTTTCAGCCTATCTGTCTAAAACATTTATTGAAAATCCCAAGCTGAGCCCACTTGTTCCCGTAATAGTAGGAATTGTTTCATTAAGCATTATAACTCTGTTTGACAAAAAGGATGAAGACAACAAGGAATGGTTAATGTCATCTTGGGGATTTGCAAAACAAATTATGCCACTCTTGGCTATTGGTGTAGTTACAGCAGGTTTTCTTCTTGGCTCAACCCATGATGGTACTACAATAGCCGGAGTTATTCCAAATGAATGGATTTCAGCTTTAGTGGGAGGAAATTCAATTTTCTCAAATTTCTTTGCTTCTATTGTTGGAGCATTCATGTATTTTGCAACCCTCACTGAAGTACCTATAATTCAAGGGTTGTTAGCCTCAGGAATGGGCAAAGGTCCTGCTTTGGCATTATTACTTGCCGGCCCTTCTCTTTCACTACCTAACATGCTGGTAATCCGAGGAGTTATGGGAACACAAAAAACAATAGTATTTGTTATTTTAGTAATTATTTTATCAACAATTGCAGGTTTAATTTATGGAGGAATATTTTAATAAAATAAATACATAAAATAAAATGAAGATTTCAAAGAAGAATGAAATGAAAGTAACCCTGACAATTATGATTATGGTTATGACATTTATTGTAACATTTGTAAGTGTTGCTGTTAATCATGGTTTTAGTGAAGGATTTATAATGAAATGGATAAAGTCATGGGGGCTTGCTTTTGTCGTTGCACTTCCTGTAGTAATGGTAATAATGCCAATCATCAAGAAGAATGTATCAAAAATTGTAGTCGACGATTGAATTTCTAAAATATAAAACCAAAAAATTATTGTTATGAAAAACCAAAAACCCACTATACTTTTATTTATAATTGTTGCAATAATAATGCTCTTGTTTATTATTCTTCAATTTCGGACCAGCATAAAACCTTCCGACTTAAACCGCAATCTTGTTTCAAAGACAGGTGTTTGCCCCCCATTTAATCTTTACGATGAAAATGGAACCCTGATTGATCCAATGAAAGGTATAAACGCCGATAAACCATTTTCTCCAAAACAAACATGTGGGAAATGTCACGACTACGAGAAAATAACAATGGGCTTTCACTTTCAGCAAGGAAAAGATGAAACAGCTGAAGGAACCTTTGCTGATCGTTATCAATGGGCTACAACCCCTGGAAATTATGGAGGAAATTGGTGTTCTCCGGCTCCCCTGTATAATTACTTATCAAAGAAAGAAAATAGCTCGGCAAAGAAAATGGATATGACTTCTTTCACTTTTATTACTAACGGTTGTGGCACATGTCATCCCGGGGGAGGATCAATGGAATACGACAGACATGGAAACCGCTATGATAAATATATGGTTGAAAAAGGTTATACATCCGGAGGAACTAACAACTTCGATGGAGACTATTTTCAAGCCCACTGGAACCGCTCTGGAATCATAGAAGGTGACTGCAACCTTTGCCATTTACCTGAGTATGACTATAAAGAACGCAACAGACACCTCGCAATATGGAATTTCAGATGGATGGCAACAGCAGGTTCTGGATTAGCTAAAGTTAGCGGTTCAATAAAAGATACATCAGATGTTAAAGTGGAATACGATAAATCAAAATTCTCCTCTGATGGAAAAGTTTCTATGCACTTGGTTCGAGAACCAAGAAATGAATCCTGTTTAAACTGCCACTCAAAAGCCCAATGGAAAAAACGTGGCGCTTCGTTTACAGCCAATACCGATGTGCATATTGCTAAAGGAGTAAAATGTGTCGATTGTCACGTTTCTGGCTCCATGGCTTCTGACCCTCGCATTAAAGGAAAAGAAGTGCATCAATTTGGCAAGGGAGACGACCCCTCAGGAAATGTACGCAACGACCTTGATAATACAATGCGTACATGTACCGACTGCCATTCAACAGGCTACCTTAATGCTCCAATTGCAAAACATAGTTGGTTACCTTCGTTCCATCTCGACAAAATATCATGCCAGGCATGCCATATACCTGAACGCAAAGTAAAATCAGCATTAGTCCAAGCTAGCGATGTCTATAATCCTGGTGTAAAAATCTCCCCTCCGGCTAAATATGTTTGGACATTTTATGACCAAAACATGAACTATTGGAACCATTATGGCGAATTGACACAATTTACTGCTAAAGACCAGCCAAGCGATCCGTTTACTCCTCAATATGCCAGATACAAAGGACAAATATTTCCTGTAAATGCTGTTAACAGCTCATGGCCAGCCATATATTCAGAAGGTGAGGAAGGCCTACATCAACCGAAAATGAAAGACATTTTTACGATGTGGACAGCACACAGAAAAGATAAAGTTAAATACCCTGAACTTGATTTGATAAAAGACAACAACAACGATAGTATTCCTGAAATTAATAAACCGGAAGAGATTGATGCTTTCATTAATTCAATAACTGCATTTATGAATGATAACGGTTATGAACTAGGAAAACGAAAAATTGTTTGGGTAAACAATGACCGCATGTATTTAAGTGGCAATGATTATAAGATTCTTGATAAAGAAAAATGGGAGTCTTCTCCATATGCTTCAGTTTATAAATACAATCATGATGTATTTCCTGCCAAAGCAGGATTAGGAATTAATGGCTGTACGGATTGTCACTCTACCTCCTCAAAAATGTTGTTTGGTAAAGTGGTTAAATATCCATTTGGAGATGACGGCAATCCAGTCTATGAACCTCAATATATTAGAATGGGAATGACTTCTTTTGGCGTTTGGAATTCAGCTATAAGAGAGCAATTTATTAAAACACTGCAATATCCTGCTTTCTTTTATCTTTTAATGGTTGTAGCGTTTTCATTATTGATTGCCTTTAATCAAAAAGGTAAGTTTTTTAACATTAATACAGGAGAACTTTCAATTGGATATATAATTTTCACTTTTGCATTTGCATTAATATATCTTAAACAAGATTTGAGCAGTTATATCTTACCTGAAAGGTGGGATCTTGATAAAAACCATTTTTACATTACAATTTTTGCACTTTTTATAAGTCTTTATGCTTTGTTGAAATTGAAAAAAGAGCATAAATCAAAGACAATCCTTGGAGAATTGATGCTAATAATATCTGCAATAACTATTTTCTCCGGAGGCTTAATGATGATGAAATTCGAGGCTATTGAACCGCTCATAGCTGTTAGTTATACATTATTCGATTCCGGAATTGTCATTCTCATCTTTTGTTCTATTATTTTTTTAATTAAAGAACAATTTAAAAATCAAGAAATTGAAATACAAAATTAACAACAGTATCCAAAAAAACATCTGACATGAAATTGGAGTACCCTAAATAAATAAAAAAACACTATTATGAAAACAAATTCCTTAGGATTTATCGGTGGTGGCCGTATCACCAAAATTTTTCTCAAGGCTTTTACCAATGAGAAAATTAAATTCGATTCAGTAGTTGTTTATGACAATAACAACGAAACGCTTGCTGCATTAAAGGCTCAGTTTCCAATCGTTACAATTGGAAGTTTAGAACAAGCTGCTGGTCAGCCAACAGTCTTTATTGCGTTACATCCTCCTGTAATTATGGAAACATTGGACAAAATATCAGGAATAATTGCAGAAGATGCATTAGTTATTTCATTAGCTCCAAAGATTACCATTGATAAAATTGCATCTAAGCTCGCAACTAAAAATATTGCACGGATGATACCTAATGCAACATCTTTTATCAATAAAGGATTTAATCCTATTGTTTTCAATAATGAAATGCTTAAAGCTGAAAGAAAACAAATTAAGGGATTAATGAAGAAACTGGGTAAAACCTTTGATACAGAAGAATCGAAGCTCGAGGCCTATGCAATTACGTCTGGTATGTTGCCTACTTATTTCTTGTTCCAGTTCAGGGAATTAGAAAAAATAGCTCAACAATGTGGGTTAACAGAAGAAGAAGCAAAAAAGACAATTAAATCCACAATGAAACGGGCCTTAAAACTTTATTATGAATCAGATTTAACACATGATGAAGTTGTGAATCTTATACCTGTAAAACCTATCAGCGAAAATGAAAATGAAATTGCCGAAATATATCAGACCAAGCTGATGGGATTATTTGAAAAGATAAAACCTTAACATTTGAACAGAAATCTGATTAATAAATATTCCGTTTAAAGAAATAAATATGAAAGTCTTAATACTTTGTACCGGAAATAGTTGCCGCAGTCAAATGGCACACGGCTTCTTACAATCTTTCGACTCCAATATTAAAGTCTGTTCAGCGGGCACTAATGCCTCAGGAAAGCTGAATGAGAAAGCTGTTGCTGTTATGAAAGAAGCTGGCGTTGATATTAGCCACCACACTTCTGATTCAGTCGATATGTACCTTGATCAGGAATGGGATTATGTGATTACAGTTTGTGGTGGAGCAAACGAAACATGTCCTGCCTTTCTTGGCAAGGTTAAACATCGCTTGCATATAGGTTTTGATGACCCATCTGAGGCTTGGGGAGAAGATGTTTATGTAATGGGGCAATTCAGAAGGGTCAGGGATGAAATCAAAGAAGCATTTTATAAGTTCTATGTGGAGAATATAAAAAATTAATAACATGCCATCAAAGTCTCGTTTGAAATTTCTTGACCGCTATCTTACCCTATGGATATTCCTCGCAATGTTTGCAGGTGTCTTCATGGGTTGGGCAAGTCCATCTGTAGCTGAATTCTGGAATAGTATGTCATCCGGCACAACTAACATACCTATTGCTATTGGTTTGATAGTTATGATGTACCCGCCTCTGGCAAAAGTTAAGTATGAGGAATTGGGTGATGTTTTTAAAAACACAAAGATTCTTGGCCTTTCCTTAGTTCAGAACTGGATCATTGGACCTATTTTAATGTTTGCTTTGGCCATCACATTTTTCAAGCTTTTCCCCGGAGAAAACAATTCCAATCTGCCATATATGTACGGGATAATCCTTATTGGACTTGCCCGTTGTATTGCCATGGTGATTGTCTGGAACGATTTGGCTAAAGGTGACCGTCAATACGCCGCCGGATTAGTTGCTTTTAATTCCGTATTTCAGGTGTTACTGTTTTCAGTTTATGCCTATCTTTTTATAGCAATTATGCCCAGATGGTTTGGAGTTCCCGTAAACGAAACAGTATCGCAGATAACTATGGGTGCAATTGCGAAAAGCGTATTGATCTATCTGGGAATACCAATGATTGCAGGATTCCTAACAAGATTCATTCTCACACGAGTAAAAAGCAAGGTATGGTATGAAACAAAATTCGCTCCTAAAATTAGCCCGTTAACTCTGATTGCATTGTTGTTCACAATTGTGGTCATGTTTTCTCTTAAGGGGGAATATATCGTCAAAATTCCGATAGACGTTGTGTTGATTGCAATTCCTATGTTGATCTATTTCATAATCATGTTTATCGTCTCGTTTTTCATGAGTAAAAAGATTGGTGCAACATACGAACAAGCAACAACATTATCTTTTACTGCAGCAAGCAATAATTTTGAATTGGCAATTGCAGTAGCCATTGCTATTTTCGGTATCAATTCCGGGGAAGCTTTTGCCGGTGTAATAGGTCCTCTGGTTGAAGTACCGGTGATGATAGGACTTGTAAACGTTGCGTTATGGTTTAAAAAGAAATATTATAAATAACAAATTAAGCTGCTGCTTTGAAATGTATAGTTTGATTAATTATTAGGGATAATCAAACTATATCTGTATTCATCATATATCTTGTTATTCTTAAAAATCGACTTTTCGAATATACATTCTAACTTAAAACCTGCCTTTTCAAGTACCCTTTGGGATGCCTTATTAAAACTAAAAACACCTGTATAAATCCTCACTAACCCCAAATTGTTAAATCCATATTCAGTAATTAAACGAGTTGCGGTAGTCATTATCCCTTGACCCCAATATGGTTCACCAAGCCAATAACCTATTTCAGCAGTCAACTTATATACATCAGATTGTTTAACCAAACCTATAGCTCCAACAAATTCCCCTTTATATTCCATAGCAAAAGTCTGCTGGGGATTCTCACTTTGACAAAATTCAATATAATCTAATGCATCTTTTTCTGAGTATGGGAAAGGAATATAATCCCTCAAATTGTCCCATAATTTTCTATTATTACATAATTCAGCCAACTTCTTTGCATCTGAATTTTTAAATTCTCTAAGCTTTAATTCATTTTTAATAATTTCCATATATCTAATATTATATACAATTATCTGAACTCCTACACTAAGGTATGATTGTAACAATTACCCTTTTGTAACTCGATAATTGAGGGTCTCCTTTATCTGTCACCTTTAAAATAAAGTGCGCAGTTTTTTCTTTTTCAACTTTTGGTGCAATTACATATGCTCCATGAATATTTTCTGCACCTTCTACTTTAATTAATTCCTTATAAGTTCCTGCCTCAGGGTAGTTAAACCACAAAAAACTGAAACTATCCCCATCGGGATCGATAGTACCAAAAGCATCTATCCCAAAACCTTGTCCTGATTTTACTGTCATTTGTTCAGAGTTGCTCAAAACAATAACTGGAGCATGGTTTGCTTCCTCAAATGGTTTTACACACCAGTCCATTCTGGCAGCAAAATCATTCTGAAAATCATCCCTCCAACGCCATAACGATACTTTATTATCCTTGAAAACAGCAGTTTCCATCTTTACAGCTCTTCCATAATCATTCGGAACATAAGGTAAGTATGCATCGTCAGCATTGGTCCATATTTCTCGTGTTTCAGGTTCGCAAGGAACACCTGAATTTCCTTTTTTGAGAGTTGAAAAATCTGGCTTATATAGTTCATATCTTCCACCCCAGCCTCCCCACTCAGGATGCTCAGCATTATTTAAGCCATTCATTATCAATGATAGAAAAGAAGGAGTATCTCCTTCCATTCCCCATGCAACATCAGGATATGAAGCACCTAAAGGTCCATGTCCCTGTTGAATATTTTGAGCAATCCAATTATTGCTTATTTTTTCATTGTTTATTCCCTGAACATAACTGTTTATTGAACTCCATGTTGCACTTCCATAATCATCACCCGGACTAACTATATAAAACAGACCGGGAAAGTTATTCCTGATCCAGATACCACTATCATCCTGATCTGAAATAGTATAAACCCTGATCTTTGAAATCATGTCATTTGCTTCTTTCTCGGATTTAGTCTCCTTTATCTTATACAAAGCTTGCGCCAGAGTATTTGCCCCTCCCCAAACAGATACCCACAATGGACGATTATCATTTTCTTCCAGAACTCTTATGATCCAATCCGACCCTTCAGAATCTTCACCTTTACCAACTCCAAGCATTCCGTACTTTGGAAGTCCTCGTTTTACAAGTGGTAACAATGCTTTAGCTTCAGGAAAGCCTGAGCTGTGTTTTAAAAGATTAGGCTGAATTTCAGCATACGCATTAATCACTTTATCAATTGATTCAGGATTTACTTCGGTTTTATGCCAACATGATGTTGTCGCGACAATACCTTTAATGTCAATTTCATTGGAATAAAGCAATAAGCGAACCAGCGACTGTGTATCATCAGGATCTGCTTCAATATCCGATAAAATTATTACTCTGTTCTTTTGATTTATTTGTCCAAACAATGAACTAAAAGTCAGAGAAAGAATAATTAAAAATACTATTAGTCTCATATTTAGTTTATTTAAAAAACATATCCAATCCTTATTCCCGGTTCAAGGCCCCAGGGTGCTTGCGGAACTTCGTCAATGCCAATCTTTACCGTTCTGTTTGTCAATGGAACAATAATACTGAGGTTAGGATTAATAGTAAGGTGCTTCCACAATACCCAGGTATAACCAAGTGGAAGACCAACTAACAAAGTATTGAAATGACCATCCTGCTTATTTATTGAGGTAGTTACATCATGCATTGAATACAAAAGTATAATACCTGTACTCCACCTTTTCAATTCTTTATGTGAGAAAATTTCTCCCCGATATCCAATTGCTGTAAGATTATCTTTAATAAATGACTCTTCTGTTGTGTGTTTATTGTTAATATCAATACGGGCAAAAACTAATGAATGCTTAAACCTCCCATGGCTTACCCATGCGTCAAGATTTACGCTGTACCACTTACCAATTCTGGGAGCCATTAAGTCATACTCAATACCCCACTTAAGTTTCTTTGGAATAGTATCCTGATCCTGGGGAAAAACTAAAATTGATGAGAAAAGTAATAAAACGAATAAAGTAAATCTTCCAAAAATCACTGAATTGTTACTGTGTTTTCCATTTAATGTCATTACAATTTGGTTTAAGTTTATTGTAGGTTATTCAAATAAAATCAATAATATACTTGTGTTAGTACTTAATTTATCTGAATAGTTACAAAAAAAAAAAAAAAAACCTTAACCCCATAAATAATTTCAATGCTAAATAATTAGCGCTTACGGAAATGTTTTTTGAATTCTTTCTGCAAAAGTTCCCTGCCAATTTCTTTTCCATGTCCCGGCAAAAAGACACTACAATCTGTTCTTAACAACTTACCCCAACTTTCAACCATTTGTGCTATATCATCAGCATAGGGAGGAAAAACTGAATTTCTGAATATCCCAAACATTGTATCTCCAACAACTGCAATCTCATTATCGACAATAATACTGACAGAATCTGCTGAGTGTCCGGGAGTCTCAATTAATTTTAGTTTTAAGGTATCTTTATTCAACTTGCATTCATTTTTGACAAATATATCAGCCGGAAATGGCTCATATCCAAATTTCCTATCCCCTATCAACAAGCCTAAACGTGCAATTAATTTCGTAAAAGGAATCGTCCCCCTAGGAAGTAAGGTATAACCCCTGATTATCGAAGCAGCAGAATTGCCGGAAACAACAACCTGACATTTACTTTTTTCTTTTATTTCTTTTGCCGACTGGCAATGATCATAATGCGTATGGGTCAAAATCAGAAATGAAATATCATTAATAGAAATATCTAATGAATCTAAGTTTCTTAAAAGAGTCCTAAAGGATGATTTCTTTCCTGTATCTATTAAAATTGACGTACTGCCTTTCCTTATTAGATAAGCATTGCTCCTTCCCAATAAAACTCTGAATATTTCATAGCCATTTTTTGTCCTCCAATTATTCATTTCCCAAAATTATCTGATCTTGCTAATTTATCTTTTCCCTATTTGATTAAAAAACATTACTTAAATTCATCATCCTATTCATTTGAATAATATTCCCAAAATTAATAATAGGGGTATAACTATTATCATTGATAAAACAACAATAATTTCATCATAGACAGCAGAACCAGGTATTTTCTTTCCTATAAAACGAAGTAGTAAACCCTCAATTGTGTTACCACAAAGATTACAATAAGCCATAAACTGAGTGTATGCCAATATATCACGGGCTGTTTCTGAACCATAATATTCAGTTAGTTTGTTAAGATATTCTTGTTCGTACAAACCTCCCATTTCTGCATAGCTTTGTGCAAAACACAAAGCCAGCTTTTGAACATCGGGTACATTTTGAAAATTGGCATCCAATATTTCGTTGATTTCTTTGCTTGATATGCCTGTTGACAATGCTGCCTTTGTGTGCCCAAAACTGCAGAACTTACATTTATTAACCTGAGTTACAGCCAGCATTATTCTTTCCCTAAAACTACTATCGATATTTTTTCTGATAAAAGCTTTTTTCAGACTCCCAAAACGAACGTAAAGCGAATGTGTGTCTTTGAAAAATGTTGATATAGTAAATACTCTTTTCCTGAATAATTTCATCATTTCCTCTGTTTTTTAAGCTCTTTGTTAAATTTCCTTAAGGTATTAAAGATAAAGAATATCGGCTGTACCTGATAGTTCAATTTGTGGAAACTGCCGATTATTGATATATCCATAGCCGGATTGTAATACATAAACGCTCCAATTGAACCTGAGTTGCCCCAAATATCATATTTTTCTGGCATGAACATAAAGCGGAAGTTCATTATGCCGTAACCGTAATAAAAACTTGGTCCCATTTTAGCGTAGTCACCCATTTTTTTAAAGGTCTCCTTTTCAATAATTTCACCTTGAATAACTGCCATCTGAAATTTAAGCATATCTTCCAATGTAGACACAATACCTCCGCTGGCGCAACTCATACTTATACTTTTAGCACTTGAAAGGTTAACGCCCTCATAATAAAGATCTACCATAGCGTACTCACTCTTAACTTTAGGCTCTGAATAAAAGATTTGATAGGTATTATCCATTCCTAGTGGTTCAAATATGTATTGATGATACGCCTGATGGAGCTCCAAACCTGTGATTTTCTCTATTATTAAGCCCAGAAGCTCATAATTAGTATCAGAATAATGAAATCCTTTACCGGGCTTAAATTTAGGTGTAAGTTGCTTTTTTGTCCATTCAATAGTTTCCATTGGAGTCCAAAAACTATCAGGATCAGAAATCATTAAATCAAGCAGCTTGACTCCTGAGCTGTTCTTATCAGTATAATGATCCGGCAGTCCTGATGTATGATTCAACAAATGCCTAACTTTTAAGTCTTTGGAATATTCTACCCCTTTATAAATGTGCAGTCCTGCCAATACTGAATCATTTAGATACGTTGAAATCTTATCCTCAAAATCTACCAATCCCTTTTCGTAAAGGATACTGATCATTACCGAAGTGACAGTTTTGCCAATACTTGCAAAATGAAAAGGCTGATCAGGATTAACCATAACGGTTGAATCGTTATGTGCTGCCGTTTTCCAATGCACTCCATGCGATAGTGAATGGATCAGCAACAAACCGGTATTAAATGATTCATTGCTTTTGACCTTTTTTTCAAATCCAGAAAGGACTTTATCCCTAAGCTTATTACTTATAGTTTGTGATTTTACTTGCGCAATCATGGTCACCGAAATTATTACAGTTAAAATAAATTTTACTTTCATTTTTTTTCGGCAAACCTACGATGCAAATAAAGCCTAAACAATCGGCCGTTGGTATGATTTACAACTGCTAAGTTGAAATCATACTAAAGTATGATAAAGTTTAAAACTCTGAATATCAATCTCCGGTGGAAAGATGCTTAACAAGATTAGATAATTCAAGTCTGTTCCTGACCTGTGCTTTAGAATATATATTTGATACGTGAGTCTTGACTGTTGGAAGCGATATAAATAATTCAGCTGCAATTTCCTTATAAGTTTTACCTGTAATTAAAAGCTGAAGCACCTCTTGTTCCCTTTGGGTTATTCCCAGAATATCAGTTTTAATTTCGCCCGATTGAATAACAGCATCAATATGAAGGAGTTTCTTAATATCGCCCGGTATCTTACTTATAGACAAAAATATGCATATAATCGCGAGTATAATACCATCATACTGTTCCATTAGCATAAAGGGATCTCTTTTTATATTGGCAATAAGAAAAATAAAAGTAATTATCATGATAGCCAGAACTATTACCGCCACTATCCTCTCCGATTTCTCGCGAAACTCAATCAATAATCCCGGTTTAGTGAACAGGATAAAAAACATTGAATAGATAACCGATAAGAAAAGATGAAAGAAAATGATAATGTCGACCAAAACAGGATGGATGAATGAATGGGCAAGAAAAGCACAAACAGCAACTATTAATCCAATTATAACCACAATCAGATTCCTGATCTTCCGCGAATTATCGACCCTTTCCTTATGAATGTTAATGGGTATTGAAACTGAAAAAACCACTGTAAGCAAGATTGTTGCCACTTCCTGAATTTCAATAAGTCCGGGATCAACAATTTTGAAAATACTTTTAAAAGTCGAAGCGACAATCAACAATAAAAATGCGACTGAGAAGAAGATAGATTCCTTATACTCCAGATCCTTCAAATAACATATCAACTGCACTATCAAAGTTGCAATTCCCAATGAATAAGCCAATAAAAGCAATATTGTTTTAAGAATTTCCATTTATTCTTTTCTCTTTTTAAGAAGCTGCTTTTTCTTTTGAAATATAACCAAAATATTATGAATCATTAGAATTTATTTAATCAAAGCATCTGAAATGCTTTTCGCTTTTTCTTCACTTTCTAAGTTATTTATCATCGCCAATCAATCTCCTTAGATATTTCTATTGCCTCTTCAATTATGCTCTCAGGATAGTCGTTCAACTGTAATATCTTTATGGCATTCCTGTTTTTCAGCTTGCCGGACTTGATTTTATAATCAAAGTCTACTGTTTTGTTGTCGACTATTTCACTAAAATGATACAGATCATATTCATCTGCGAGCAGATCAGCCAGTTCAATATCATGAGTCGAAACAAAAACAATATTCCTGTCCTTTGATAATGATGATAAGACAGCTTTCCCGGCTGAAATTCTTTCAACAGTATTTGTACCTTTAAATATCTCATCAAGAAGGAAGAGATTTGATTTGTCATTCTTACAGTTATTTATCATTTCTTTGATAGTCAACACCTCTTCAAAATAATAACTCCTATCATTCAATAAATTATCGCTTATCCTGATAGCTGAAAATATCCTTACCCGTGGAATTCTCATTTTTTCAGCAAAACATGTATTAAGGGTTAGTCCGGTAATTAAATTTAAGCCTATAGTCCGGATAAAAGAAGTTTTACCAGACATGTTTGATCCCGTAAGAAGGATTGACTTATCTTCAACGGTAATACTGTTTTTAATACAATCAATTATCAAAGGGTGATATACATCTTTGGCTATAATACTATTGCCTGACTTCGTAACCTCTGGAATACAATAGTTTTCAAGTCCATTTCTTAAAGACGATATTGAAATTAAAACATCAACATTACCTACAAAATTATATACATTTTCTACTTGTATTTTTCGGGTATTCAAAACTTTAAGAACTTCGAACAACATTAAAGGTTCTATCAGGAAGAGGGATTTTAATAATTCCATGAAAGCCCAGAAAAAAACAGCAAAATCTCCATCTAACATTGATTCTAATTTAAAGAATGCCATTCTCCTTTTTATTTTGTCAAGCACTTTAATTGAATCAGGTAATGAGGGATCTATTTTTTTGCAAAAATCATTTTTGTATAATTTACGGGCAACATCATTTAGTACAAGCAATTGGGGAATTGAACCTGAATATTGATAAAGGGTTTTCTTATTCCACAAATGAATAACGATATTTATCAGAGATACAACAGTAAATACGAAAATCAACTGAAAATTGAATGGCAACAATAGTAACGCAAGAATATTTGTAAAAGCCAGAATAGGAACCATAAAAAACCACTTCGGCTTATTCTGGTATTCATCCTGAAAAAGGGAAGTAATATAATATGTGCCACTTTTATTAAGCCTTTCAATAAGATATTGCATTTCTACTCGTTTATCAGGATTAACTTCAATATACCTTATAAAATCATCTTCAAATTCTGATTTTTCAGAACCAGCTTCAATTGTTCTAAGCCTGTTATAAAGGAATTGTTGACCGATTTTTGAATTAGTACGGTCGAGGAACATAAACAATTCTTGAAAATCAAGGTCGTTGCAAGTTTTATCTGAAAGAACCTGAAAAACATTTTCATGGTTCTTATTTCTAAAGTATTTCTCAATTAACTCAAAATCAAATGAATCTTCTTTGATCTTTCCATATGATTCAAGAAATCTAAATCGGGCCTTTGAATTCATATTAAGTTATTAAACCTGTTGTTGTAGCCATCAAGCATTATTCAAATAACATTTTAATGATTTTAAATATACTAAATATGTCAAATAACTATTGACAAAATTACACTTGATTAAATTTAAAAAACGAGCTTTCCCCCTAAACCACCCCTCTCTCGCCTACCTCAAGTCAACCCCTCATCAATACCTCCTCCGTACCTCAACCCTATTTTAAATCACGAAATTGGTAGAAAATACGTTTCAGGTATTAAAAAAATATAGTTTTTATTAGCGGGTCGTTGTTATTTAATTATGTGACTCTTTTTTGTTGTTCACTTTCTTTTATAGTTTTCTTTAATCGTGATTCTCGGGTTTTTTCTTGCATAGCACTCATTATCCAACGCATTATTGCTTTTCTGTACGAAGGTGCTTGTTTTATAAAAAAGTCCCATGCTTTTTTGTTCTCTCTAAATTGTATTTCATAGTTTGAATCAAGAAATGTTGTATCATTTTTGTAAGAGTATATCTCGGATCTATTTTCTTTTCTTAAACTAAATGCTTTTAGTCCAGCAGGCTTCATAAGTCCTGCTTTTGTGAGATCTTCAATCTTTTTGATATTAATTGCACTCCAGTTACTGTTATTCCTACGAGGTGTAAAACGAATGCTATAACTCTCCTTGTCAATGGACTTTCTAACTCCATCTATCCAACCAAAACAAAGTGCTTGGTCAACCGATTGTGACCAGCTCATAGAAGGTTTTCCGCTATCCACTTTATAGAATCCAACAATTAGTTCAGTTTCCTTTTCGTGGTGACTTTCCAACCAATTTCTAAAATCGTCTTGTGTTTTAAAAAAAGTCACTGATACTTTGTTTGAGTGAAATTTTGCGCTTTCTGATACATTCTCATTCATTTGGCAGAAAGAATTTTTATTGCTTCTGAGCAAGTTGATACAAAGATAATATTTCGACCTTTGTTACTTTCAAACATGAAATCATTTAGGCAATTTTTGTTTCGTTTATATTGTGAGTTTCAATTGTCATTTTTCTTCATCTATTGATTTAAGTAGGAGTCCCTTTTTTAAAATGCCAGCCAACTTGCAAATGTAATTAATTGTATGTCAAATATTTTCCTTCAATTATCGCAATTGTAGCATGACCACAAAAATCCACTTCTCGTTCAGATGAATAATACCTTAAATCAAATTCACTTACTCCAACTTAAGCAACATAGCCAACTTCATTTACGAAACCATTTAACTCTTTTGCTATTTGCAACATTTTACTTTCTGATATATCTTCTAATTTGTCCAATAGAAAATAACCTGCAGGATTCCCATCAGACTTATCAGTAGCAAAAGCATCTATTTTTTTAAATTTATATTCTTTCATTTCTCTATTTATATAAAATATCGGTCTTTCCCAATATGGTCTGAAGGACAAGTAAAAATTGTTCTTAAACTCTGGTTTGAATTATTTATAATCTAAATACTTCGGCAATTTTTTAAACCGCGGGTTATGTGCAGGTCGTTGTTTATGTCTTAACCCCCCAAATAGTTGGACTAAATTTTAAAAAAAGTTTAGTACTGAT
>CAYMTR010000013.1:0-70380 GCA_964393405.1 uncultured Prolixibacteraceae bacterium | reverse complement strand
GAGCAACTAACTTATTTGCTTTTCCTGAAAATGGCAGATGAATTTAGCAAACCACCTTACAATAGAAAACTACCTATTCCAGTAGCTTATAATTGGGAAAGCCTTGCTGCAAAAAGAGGAGCTGACTTAGAGAGTCACTACACAACATTGCTTCGTGAATTATCTCAATCAAAAGGCGTGTTAGGGCAAATCTTCACCAAGAGCCAAAACAAAATTCAAGACCCTGCCAAACTCTTCAAGCTTATTGATATGATTGACAAGGAGCAGTGGAGTACTATGGGAGCCGATGTAAAAGGAAAAATTTACGAAGGGCTTTTAGAGAAAAACGCAGAAGACACCAAAAGCGGAGCAGGTCAATATTTCACACCAAGAGCTTTAATACGTGCAATGGTTGAATGCGTAAGACCTGAACCAATGAAAGTGATTGCAGATCCGGCTTGTGGAACAGGTGGATTTTTTTTAGCTGCGTATGATTTTATTGCAAATCCGGCGAATTACTCTTTAACCCGGGAAGAGAAAGAATTTCTCAAGCTGAAAACGTTTCATGGAAACGAGATTGTTGCCAATACAAGACGTATGGCATTGATGAATTTATTTCTGCACAACATTGGTGATTTTGAAAGTGATACGTTTATTTCTCCTGCCGATGCATTGATTTCAGATACAGGGTTACGTGCCGACTACGTGCTGGCTAATCCTCCTTTCGGCAAAAAAAGCAGTATGACCTTTACCAATGACGAAGGAGAACAAGACAGCGAGGATTTGACTTATAACCGTCAGGACTTTTGGGTAACCACAAGCAATAAGCAGTTAAACTTTGTTCAACATATTCATACAATGCTGAAATCAGATGGACGGGCTGCAATAGTTTTACCCGACAATGTTTTGTTTGAAGGTGGTGCAGGTGAAACCCTTAGAAAAAAATTATTAGAGACAACGAACCTACATACTATTTTACGATTGCCAACAGGCATTTTCTACAAACAAGGAGTAAAAGCAAATGTGTTGTTCTTCGATAACAAACCTGCATCAAAATACGCCCATACAAAGGAGATTTGGTTTTATGATTTCAGGACAAACATACATTTTACGCTAAAGAAAAACCCATTGCGTTTTGAGGACCTGAAAGATTTTATAGAGTGTTACAATCCGACTAATACCAACAAACGGAAAGAAATATTCAATGCAGATACAAATCATGAAGGTCGTTGGAGAATGTTTACTTATGATGAAATAATTGAAAGAGATAAGACAAGTCTGGATATAACCTGGATAAAAGACAAGAGCCTTACCGACCTTGACAATTTACCAGATCCTGATGTGTTGGCAAATGACATAATTGAGAATTTAAGGGCAGGGATTGAGAGTTTTGAAGAAATAATGGTCACAATAACCGGGAAATAGCTAACACATTTGATTACTGACCTTCCCCCCCAAATCTTCCCTTCCCATCATAAAATCTTGATTTCTTATATATGGCTTTTCGAAAGATATGTTAAATTTGGATGAGCTTTTTTTGTAACAGTTTTTAAAGAAGACTTTTTCAACCTTAGATTTAAAACCTAACGAGACAATCAAAATATGAGACACTTCCTTCAATTGTTAATTTTTGGAGCAGTAGTAATAATGCTCGGGTGTTCCAAACAATCGGATAAGTATATTTCGGGACTTGAAATGCTCGAGGGGGAAAAGGTTTTTGCCGTTCCTACCGGCACTGCGGCTGATTTATTTGTCCTGAAACGGTTTCCGGATGCAAAGTTCGAATATTACAATACTCCTATCGACTGCGCTCTGGCGGTGCAGAAAGGAAAGGCAGATGCTGCAGTTTACGATAAGCCTGTATTGTTGAATATTGCAGCAAAAAATCAGGACCTTACTGTTATAGAGGAAGTAATTGCTACTGATCAATATGGTTACGCCGTACAGATTGATAATGCAGAACTTAAAAATACAATCGATAATGTTCTGGCTGAAATTAAAGCAAACGGTGTTTATGATGATATGATGAAACGGTGGTTTCCAAAAATAGGTAACCCCGCGCCTATGCCTGATGTGAAATTTGACAGCACAGGTGGTATTCTTCGTCTTGCCACTTCCACAGGAGTAGAACCAATGTCTTTTGTTAACGCAGATAGAAAAATTGTCGGCTTCGATATTGAATTTGCTTCTTATATAGCTCAGAAACTTGGCAAGAGGCTTGAAGTTATTGATTTTGAGTTTGGGGCTATGCTGCCTGCCCTTATTGCAGGTAAGGTCGACATGATTGGAGCCGGACTTTCAATTACTGAAGAAAGGGCTAAACAGGTTCTTTTTTCTGAATGTTATTTTCCCGGCGGACTTTCAGCTCTTGTAAAAAAGGAGATCAAAAAAGACAAAAATGATCAAGATATAAAACTGACTTCAGTTGAAGATCTGAAAACTAAAAGGATAGGTGTTCTTTTGGGTTCTGTGCAAGATATGTATGTTCACGAAGCATTCCCTGATGCTGAAATCTTTCAGTATCAAAGTATTTCGGACCAGATTATTGCAGTTAGCAGCGATAAGGTAGATGCTATTTTTGGAGATGGTATTTCATTCGGGGAGGTTGTAAAAACGAATGATGAACTTGCTATTCTTCAGAATGATATCATTTCTTCAGAGATTGCTGCAGGTTTTAATATGGATAATGATCAGCTGCGCGAACAGTTCAATGCTTTTCTAAAGGAGATTAAGGGAAATGGCATTTATGACGATATGGTTGAAAGGTGGGTTGATAAGGGTATTTGGGATATGCCTGAAATTAAAAGTTCTGAAAAAAACGGAGAACTTAAGGTTGGGGTTTTGAGCGATTCGGGAATGCCTTTCACTGGTTTGTCAAACGGTGAGATAATCGGTTTCGATATTGAACTAGCCCAACGTTTTGCAGCCTACTGTGGTAAAAAATATGTGCCCCTCGATATACAATTTCCAAGCATGATTGCTTCTGTGGTGACAAAGAAGATTGATATAATCCTTTGTTGCATAATGATTACCGAAGAAAGAAAAAAGCAAATTGATTTTTCGGATCCATATTATAATTCAGGTACTAGCGCTATTGTAAAGAAACAATTTCTTGCTGAACAAACTGAAGGGAAAATGTCTAAGGTTGAAGATATTGACGGGAAGAGAGTAGGTGTTTTTTCAGGAACGGTGCACGATAAGTATGTTTCAACAAATTTCCCCAATTCAAAGATATTTCTTTATGATAATTCGGCCGATATGATGTTGTCATTAAAGACCGGAAAGATTGATGCGATAATGATAGCAACGACTACTGCCGACTTGTTGCTTAAGCATAATGATGATCTTGCAATACTCAACAGGGAACTGTATCCAATGCCTCTGGGGGTGGGATTCAGGAAAGAATCGGGTGAACTGAGGAAACAATTCAACGAGTTTCTTTCACAAATAAGAAGTAATGGAACTTACGATGAAATGTTCAAGCGCTGGTTTATTGAAGATGCTGAAGAAGCAGTAATGCCGGCATTTAAAAATCCAGATTCAGGCAATAAACTTACTGTGGCTGTTTCAATTGCTGATCTTCCTTATGTTGCTTATATGAACGGTGAATATGTGGGCTTTGATATCGAGATGATTCAAAAGTTTGCTGAATGGGAAAATTATAATCTTGAGATAATCGAAATTAATTTTGCGGGATTGATAAATGCCCTAGTAGCAAGGAAAGTAGATATGATAACCGACGGAATTGCAATCAGTGAAGAAAGGCAAAAGCAGATTGATTTTTCTGATACATATTCTAATCTTAATTCTGCTGTTATGATTAACAAGAGAGACTTGGCTGGTTTCATCGCTAAAACTGAAAAGCCTGTCAATAAATCTTTCTTAAAATCTGTTTCTGAAAGTTTTCACAACAATATAATTCTGGAAAAGAGGTATCTGCTGATACTTGATGGTTTGAAGGTAACAATAATCATTTCTATTCTGGCAGCATTATTTGGAACGGTGATAGGTGGTTTGATTTGCTGGATGAGGATGGCGAAAAATAAAATACTTTCATATACAGCCAGTTTGTTGATAAATCTTGTGAGGGGGACACCAGTGTTAGTGCTGCTCATGATTATTTTCTACGTGATTTTTGCTTCAGTGAACATCAATCCTATAATTGTTGCTATTATCGCCTTTGGAGTGAATTTTGGGGCTTACGTTTCTGAAATGTTCAGGACATCTATTGAAGGGGTTGACAGAGGACAGCAGGAAGCAGGTATAGCTTCGGGTTTCACTAAAGTGCAGACTTTTGTCAATATAATAATGCCACAAGCGTTGAGGCATGTTCTTCCGGTATACAAAGGTGAATTTATCTCTTTACTTAAGGCAACTTCCATAGTTGGATATATTGCCGTTCAGGATTTAACCAAAGCCAGCGATATTATACGAAGCAGAACTTTCGATGCTTTCTTCCCGCTGATTATGGCTGCCGTGCTTTACATCCTGATAGCATGGCTTTTAACAATGATACTCGACAGGATTGAAATCTCAGTCGACCCAAAAAGAAAACGCTTAAAAAGAATAGAGGAGGTTAACTTATGATCAGAGTAGAGCACCTTTCAAAGCATTATGGCAATCTTGTTGTTTTAAAGGATATAAACGTTGAAATTAAAAAAGGGGAGATCATTTCTATCATCGGTCCTTCCGGCACCGGGAAGAGCACTTTCCTTAGGTGTTTGAACCTTCTTGAAGATCCTTCGGGAGGAGAAATATTCATTGACGAAGTACCACTGCTCGATAAAAAGACAAACGTGCCTAAGATAAGACAGAAGATGGGGATGGTATTTCAATCATTCAATCTATACTCACATCTTTCGATACTGGAAAACCTGACTATTGGTCCTAAAAAACTGCTTGGTAAAACTGAAGCTGAAGCAAATAAGAAGGCTGTTGAATTACTAAAGGTTGTGGGTCTTGCAGAAAAAGTGTACAGTTTCCCGGATGAACTTTCAGGAGGGCAGAAGCAAAGGATTGCAATAGCAAGGTGCATGGCTATGGAACCGGAAATACTGCTATTTGATGAACCTACTTCAGCTCTTGATCCAACTATGGTAAGTGAGGTTTTAGCTGTAATCAGAAAACTTGCCAAGGAAGGAATAACGATGGTTATCGTAACACATGAAATGGAGTTTGCAAAAAACATTTCGATCAGGGTTTTTTATATGGATGAAGGAATCATTTATGAGGAAGGTTCTCCACAGCAGATATTCGAAAACCCGGTTAAAGAAAAGACCAGAGCTTTCATACACAGGATCAGGAGTATGAGGTTTCATGTTACAAGCAAAAATTACGATTTGTATGCATTGCAAGCTGAGATAGACAGCTTTTGCGAAAAACACATGTTATCGAAGAAAATCAGCGAGTTTGCCCAGTTGCTATCAGAAGAGGTTCTTACAATGCAAAAAGAGTTGACAGATGTAGATATTAGTTTGTCTTATTCAGAAAAAGACGGTAGTCTGGAAATGGCATGCGAGAATAAAACCGGTCGTTTTAATCCGTTGGAAGAGGGTGCTTTGGAAGATGAAATTGGACTGATGATAATCAGATCAAGATGTGACAGTATTGATTATGAATACGCAAACGGGATCAATATTTTAAAATTGAGAATTAAGGATAAATAAATTTTTCCATTAAAAATTTTTATAAATCTTTTTCGTTTCTAACATTAAAAGATAATTTTAGCCTTTCAATAAAAGGATACTAAACTATTAAGATCAATATAATTATGAACAATTACTTTAAGACTGTACCAACGAAAGAAGGTTTCTTCAATGAGTACGGTGGGAGTTTCATACCTCCACAGCTTCAGGTTGAGATGGACAAAATCACGGATGCATATTTTACTATAAGCAAATCGCACGAATTTATTTCTGAACTAAGAAGCATACGCACTCACTTTCAGGGAAGACCAACCCCTACTTATTACTGCAAAAGGTTGTCAGAAAAGGTAGGAAGCAGGATCTACCTAAAGAGGGAAGACCTCAACCATTCAGGTGCTCACAAGCTGAACCACTGTATGGGCGAAGCTTTGTTGGCAAAATATATGGGAAAGAAAAAGCTTATAGCCGAGACAGGAGCCGGACAACATGGAGTTGCACTTGCAACTGCTGCAGCTTATTTTGGGCTTGAGTGTGAAATACATATGGGAGAAGTCGATATTAAGAAAGAGCATCCCAATGTTGTGAGAATGCAGATATTAGGTGCAAAAGTTGTACCTGTGTCGCATGGATTGAAAACATTGAAAGAAGCTGTTGATTCAGCTTTTCAGGCATATCTTGTTGATCCGATAACATCGATTTATTGCATCGGGTCAGTTGTAGGTCCTCATCCTTTCCCAATGATGGTTAGAGATTTTCAAAGGGTTGTTGGTATTGAAGCTCGTGAGCAATTCTTTGACATGACAGGTGAACTGCCTGATAATGTTGCTGCTTGTGTTGGCGGAGGAAGTAATGCTGCAGGAATTTTTTCAGCTTTCCTTGAAGATGAAGAAGTTAAGCTTTGGGGAGTAGAACCGGCAGGGCGTTCATATAAGCTTGGAGATCATGCTTGTACAATGAAGTTTGGAACAACGGGAATTATTCACGGATTCAAATGTAAGTTACTTCAGGATGAGAATGGTGAGCCATCTCCTGTATATTCAGTAGCAAGCGGTTTGGATTATCCGGGAGTAGGTCCAGAGCATTGTATGTTAAATGACAAAAAACGTGTTAATTACACTGATGCCAATGATAAAGAGGCAATAGATGCTTTCTACCAGTTGAGCCGTCTTGAAGGTATAATTCCAGCTTTGGAAAGTGCCCATGCTGTAGCTTTTGCAATTAAGCATGCAAAAAATGCGCAGAGGGAATCTATTCTTATAAACTTAAGTGGAAGGGGCGATAAGGATATCGACTTTGTAGTTGAAAATTACGGATTGCCTGAATAATATATTTTAGATAAAAGGGTTGTCGGGATTTCATTCCGGCAACCTTTTTTTATTCTTATCTATTACCTCTACATTAAACATCTTCTAATAAATCTTTATCTATTACTTGACTATAAGTTATATTTAGGGTAACTTATTAGTTTATTTACAAATTGGCAAGATAATGGATAGAGGGATTGAATCTCAGCTCTATAGCTTAATTAATGAGCTGTCGGGGTTAAAAGAAAAAGAGGAAATATTTTCAAAAATTACAGAAGGCCTTAGTTCAATATTTACTGGATATTCCTTTAAGTGGGAGCATGATAAGGAATTGGATAATGAATCTAACCTTCCCGGCAATCAGGATCAATTTTCACTATTTCTGTCTCACCTTCCTTCTCCTGTTTTTATAAAAGAACAAAATAGCAATTTAATTTTTGCCAATAAGGCAATGAAAGATCTTATTGGATGGGATGAAAATGCCATAGGCAAACATACTACAGAACTTCTGCCACCTGAAATTGCAAAAAAAATAGTGAAGGAAGATAATAGAGTACTTACAAATGGACCCGAGGTAATACATGAAGAAGTCATGGGGGTTAATGGTAAACTTTATTTCTATGAAACCCATAAGTTTCCGTTTACGAAAAGTAACGGTGAGTTATTCCTTGGGGCATTTGCAATAGATGAAACTGAAAGGATATACGCAGAAGAAGAATTGCTTAAAAGTGAAGAAAATTTCAGGCATTTATTGAATTCAACAGCTGAGTCAATATATGGTATTAATTTAAAGGGTGAATGTACGTTTTGTAATTCACAATGTGTTAAGCAGCTTGGATTTTCAAGTCAAGAGGATTTGCTTGGCAAAAACATGCACGACCTGATACATTATAAGCATAATGATGGTTCAGACTTTAACCAGCATGACTGTAAGATATTTAAAGCATTTAAAGAAGACGAAAACACACATGTTATTGATGAAGTATTTTGGAAGGCTGATGGCACATGTTTTCCTGCGGAATATTGGTCTTATACCCAGCGCAGGGATGGAAAGATAATTGGGGCTGTTGTAACTTTTTTGGATATTACTGAAAGAGTTGAAACGCAAAACGCATTGGCTGAAAAGGACCGACTTTTAAGGGAAGAGCTTGAAAAGGAACTTGAGGAAAGAAAAGAAAGCCTTGAAAATATAGAAAACTATAACACATTGCTTACAGCAATTATGGAAAGCTCTCCTGATGTAATCCTTTTTGCTTTGGATTCAGAATACAATTATCTGGCATTTAATAATATGCACAAGAATGTTATTAAAAATATCTGGGGAAAAGAGATTAAAACGGGAATGAACATGCTTGAGATTCTTGGTAACCATCCTGATAGTGTAAAGGCGAAGGAAAGCTTTGACAGAGCTCTAGGAGGAGAAAGTTTTACTTATGTTGAAGAATATGGTGATGAGTTGTTAAACCGCATTTACTGGCAGGATTTTTATTCTCCAATATATTCAACTGATGGGAAGGTTGTCGGGTTTACATGTTTTGTCTTAAATATTACGCAACAAAGGAAAGTTGAAGAATCTCTCCGTGAAACAAAGGAGTATTTAGAGAATTTGTTGAAATATGCCAGCACGCCCATTATTGTGTGGGATCAGGATTATAAAATAAACCAATTCAATAAGGCATTTGAGAGGACAACAGGATTGACAATCGAAGAGGTCAGGGGAAAAAGGGTTGATATTCTTTTACCTGTGGGTTCAAAAGAAAGCTCTTTTGAATTAATTAAAGTTGCAAGTATAGGTAACAGGTGGGAAGATGTGGAAATAGACATTCAACATGTTAACGGTGAAACTCATACTTTACTTTGGAACTCAGCAACAATTTATTCCAGAGACAATAAGACCATTATTGCGACAATAGCACAGGGACATGACATTACATTGCGAAAGAAAGTGGAAGATGAATTGCTTCAAAATGAATTGAAATTCAGGACTATATTTAATTCTACAAGTGAAGCATTTTTTATCCATGATTCAAAAACAGGAGATGTATTGGATTGTAACAATGCTGCTTATGATATGTTTGGGTACACCGTGGAAGAGTTTCGTAATTTAAAAATAAGCGATTTCAGTTCTTTAGATAAAAACTATACACAGGAGAAGGCACTTGAAAGAATAGCTATTGCGAATGTGAAAGGTGAATTCAGGTTTAATTGGAAAGGTAGGAGAAATGACAATACTGAATTTTTTACTGAAGTAAGTTTGAAAAAAACCATTATTGAAGGGAAAGAAGTAATTATAGCTGTTGTAAGGGATGTTGATGAGAACAAGAAGCTTGAAGCAGAAATAATTGAAAATGAAAAGAGGTTAATAGAACTGAATGCAACAAAAGACAAGTTTTTTTCAATTATCGCACATGACTTGAGAAGTCCTTTCTCCTCAATACTTGGGCTGACAGAGGTTATGGAGGAGGATGAGTTGTCTGTTGAGCAGATACGTGATTTCACAAAAACGATACGCAGAACAGTTGTAAACACCTACGATTTGTTAGAGAATCTGCTTGAGTGGTCAAAGATACAGCGCGATCTTCTAAAAACAGAATTCAAGCTTTGTTCTCTAAAGCAAATTATTGACGACTCTGTAGTCCATCATTCAGAGTTTGCTTTAAGAAAAGGAATAAAGATAGATACAAATGTTTCGCAGAATTTGATTATTGAAGTTGATGAGAGGATGATAAGCTCTGTAATTCGCAATATATTGTCGAATGCCATCAAGTTTTCCAGGAGGGGAGAAATAGTAAAAATAGATGTTGAAGAAAATGGGAGTGATTATACAATTTGTATAGCTGACAGTGGAATAGGAATGTCAGAAAGCAGGATTTCCAAACTCTTCAAAATTGATTCAGAGAAAGGATTACCCGGTACTGAGGGAGAAAGGAGCTCAGGCTTAGGGCTTATTTTGTGCAAAGAATTCATCGAAAAGCATGGAGGTAATATTTGGGCAAAAAGTGAACTCGATAAAGGAAGTACATTTTACTTTTCAATCCCCAAATATCAGAGCTAAAAAGTTTATTGTTTTTTCCCAAACACACGTTTAAGAATATCACTTACCCTTGCATTGATATTTGTGCGAATCTCTTTTTCCTGATCACCCACTTTAATAAAAGCGCCTCTTAAAGCCTGATGAGTGACAAATTCGTCGAGAGCTGTGTTAACAGGCTGAACCTGTAGCAATTTCCCGGGAACGGAAGTGGCAAACTGGTTCCATTTTCCTGTTAGCTCGTTCCATGTTTTCTGAGCTGAAACATTAGCAACTATTGGTTTATTAAGAGATTTCTGCATCACAGGTTTGTAAAGATTGAATAGTTCGTTGTATGTTTTTTCCCTAAGGTAATTTGTTGCTGAAGTATCAGCTCCATTGAGGATTCCCCAAGCATCGTAAAAACTCATTGAAGTAATTGCATTCTTAAAGATAGGAGCAGCCTGTTTGGCAGCATCTTCAGCTGCGCGGTTGATCTGTAAGACCACATCATCAATAAGTTCGCTTAATCCCGGGACCTTTTTTGCATAGCTGATGATTTCCTGAGTTTCGGGGGGTAAATTTATCTTTATGATATTATCGAGAAAATAACCGTTTGTTTTTCCTATTCTTACTACTGTTGAATCGGTGCCGACTTTCAAAGCTTCCTTAAGACCTTGAACAACTTCAGAAGTAGTGAGTGGTTGTTCAGAACTGACAGCTGTTTCGGCAATTTTCATTAAAACATCGCATGAAGGCAACGACAACATGCTAATCAATAGAATAAGCGGAATTAATTTTCTCATGATATAAAGTATATTAATAATTTCAAAAAAATCTTTTAACGAAAATAATCATTAAAAACTGTAATTTGTAATAATCTTTGTGTACAAATCGTTAGAAGAATTTATTAAATATGATTTTTCCACCTAAACATTAAAAAAAATGAACAGAATTTTATTTTACCTGGCAACTGTGATTATTATGCTTTTAGCTAAATTCGGTCTTTCTCAGACTGAATTATCAGCTCCGGCACCACTTGATCCTCAGATCAGGACAGGCGTTCTTGATAACGGGCTTACTTATTTTATAAGGCATAATGAAGAACCAAAAGAAAGAGCAAGTTTTTACATAATTCAAAATGTTGGAGCCTTACTAGAAGAAGACAATCAGAATGGATTGGCTCATTTTCTGGAACATATGGCTTTCAACGGGACAAAACATTTCGAGGGTAAAGGTGTATTGAGCACCCTTGAAAAACACGGAGTGGCTTTTGGAAGAAATGTAAATGCCTATACTGCTTTCACCGAAACAGTTTATAATATGAGCGAGGTACCAACAACTCATGAAGGACTTGTTGATACATGTTTATTAGTACTTCATGATTGGGCTGATGAACTTTCTTTGACAGAAAAGGAAATAGACCTTGAAAGGGGAGTCATTACAGAAGAATGGAGAACTCGCAGAAATGCAAATTTCAGGATGAGAAACAAGTGGTTTCCTGTAATATTTAAAGGATCAAAATATGCTGTACGTGATGTCATAGGGGATACCACAGTAATAAGATATCATGAATATGATGTGTTAAGAAATTTCTATAATGATTGGTATAGAACAGACCTTCAGGCTATTGCTGTAGTTGGGGATATAGATGTGGATGAAGTTGAAGCCAAGGTAAAGAAATTATTCTCACAGATAAAAGCTGTTGAAAATGCTAAGAAAAAACCTGAGTTCAAAATACCATCCCACGATGAGACTTATTATGTTCTTGCAACAGATAAAGAAGCTCCACAAATTCAGCTTAATATGTACATCCTAAATGAGAATAAGGATGAAAAGGTAAAAGATTTAAATGATATGCGTGAGAGCTATATTGAATCGCTTTACGGAATGATGTCGGGTATTAGAATTGAAGAGCTGTTACAGAAAGGGAATCCACCTTTTGTTGCAGGATGGACACAGCCAAGCGATTTTGTAAGAGGGTACGATTCTTATGTAATCGGAGCATTAGCAAATCCGAATGAAGAAGCAAGGGCATTTGAAGCGATGTTGATAGAGACTGAACGGATTAAGCGCCATGGTTTCGTTAACAGCGAGCTAGAAAGGGCAAAAGCTAATTTCCTTATTGCTTTGGAGAGCCAGTATAAACAAAAAGATAAAATCGATAATGATTCCTATTGTAGCGAGATCAGCTCTTACTTTTTAACTAAAGAGCCGGCTCCCGGAATTGATTTTACTTACGCATTTGCTAACAGTGTTATTCCTGGAATTACAGTTGAGGAAATATCAGCTAAAGCAAAAGAATGGATTAAGGAAGCCAATCGAACAATTGTGATAACAGGTCCTTCGGAAGGAGTTACGCATATGAGTGAAAAAGAAGCAAAAGAAATAATTGCAAAGGTGGAAGCAATGGAAATAGCTCCTTATGTTGACGCTGCTTCAGGAGTTGGACTTATCGACAAAGAACTCAAAGGATCAAAAATAGTAAAGGAAAAAGCACTTGAAGGTATGGATGCTGTTGAATGGACTCTTGCCAACAATGCAAAAGTTATTTATCGTTTTGCCGATTACGAAAAGGATGAAGTATCGCTGACAGCTTTCAGTCATGGCGGTCAGTCGTTATGGGATGACCAATACATACCTTCATTAGTATTATTGGAAGATTTTATTAGCCAGTATGGAGTAGGTAGCTTTGATGTGATGACATTACAGAAAATGCTTTCCGGGAAGAAAGTTTCAATATCACCATCATTTGGAAAATTATCAGAAGGAATCAATGGGTCATCTTCACCGGCTGATTTTGAAACATTAATGCAGTTGATATATCTTTATTTTGAAGAGCCTAGGTTTGATGCAGAAGCCCACGAAGCATTCAGTTCTAGGTTGTTGGCGTATGTTGCAAATATTGAAAAGGATCCAAGGAAGATTATGCAGGATTCACTTTCTCAGATAATTTGGAATTATCATCCAAGAACATGGAGTCTTAACACAGACTTATTGAAGAAGGTTAATTTTGAGGAGGTTCAAAAAATTTATAAAGATAGGCTTTGTGATGCAGGCGACTTTACTTTTATCATCGTAGGTAATATTGATAAAGAAATCGTAAAAGCGAATGTTGAGAAATACATTGGTTCAATAAAAGACCTTCCAAGAACAGAAACATGGAAGGACAGAGGAGAAAGGCAGCCAGACGGAACAGTAAAAAAAGTTATTCCTATTGCCCTTACTACACCTAAAGCCAATGTAAATGTTCAATATTTTAAAGAAATCAATTTCAATCAGAAGAATAGGTTGATGATGAATGTTTTAAAAGGAATTCTTGATTTGAGGTTTACCGAAAAGATACGTGAGGACGAAGGAGGCACTTATGGTGTAAGAACAAGCACTTCTCTTTCACAGTTCCCTATTAGTCAGGGAAGCATAATTATAAGTTTCGATTGTGATCCTAACAAAGCTGACCATTTGAAATCAATTATCTATAACGAAATAGACAAGATTTCAAAAGAAGGCCCCACAGCACTTGACTTTGATAAAACTATCAAAAACATGTTGAAAGACAGGGAACAATCAAAGAATCATAACAATTTCTGGACAGGTTCCTTATATAGTCTTTATTATTCGGGTATCAACACGGCTGATCCTTCAAATTATGAAGACATATTAAATAACATGAAGACCTCAGATGTGCAGGATTTCTTGAAAAATTATCTTGCAGATCCAGATTTGATAGATGTAGTATTTGTACCCAAAGCAGAGTAAAAATCATATAATCTTTTCATTGGAGTGCCATTCTAATTTTTTTTAGGATGGCACTTTTTTATATTAAAATAATATTTATTTTTATTTATCTAAGAGTCAGTGTAACAATAGCTCTTAAGTGTCGTCTTAAAAGGCGTAAATCGGGAAAATGGAAAAAATAATTGTTTTATGTTTCATCATACTCCTATGTGTAAAGTTAAGCTTACCTGCTCAGGAGATACAAAGGAAAGAGATTACAGCCTTAAGGATTGACCATCCCCTGAAGATGGATGCTGTTCTTGATGAAGATTGTTATAAAATGATTGAACCGGCAAAAGATTTTGTCCAGACTAACCCATATAACGGGCAGCCTTCCTATAAACAAACTGAGGTAAGTATTTTTTTTGATGATGAAGCAATTTATTTTGGAGCTATGCTTTATGATGATCCTGACAGCATAACAAGTTATATAACTACCCGTGATGACATTGGGGCTTCAGATTATTTTGATGTATTAATTGACCCTAACAATGAAGGATTGACAGCTTATGAGTTTGTAGTCACGCCTGCCAACAGTCAGACTGACATAAAAGCAATAAAAACGAACTATGATTCGGAAGATTCAAGCTGGGATGCAGTATGGCAAAGTTCAACAAAAATAAATGATAAAGGTTGGGCAGTTGAAATTAAAATACCATATTCAGCATTAAGATTTCCTGCAAAAGATGTCCATGTATGGGGTTTGAATTTTTTTAGAAATATAAAACGATATCACTCAAACAACTCATGGAACCATATAAATTATTCAATAAATGGGTTCATTCAGCAATCAGGACAGCTTTATGGACTTTCAGAGATTAAGGCGCCAGTTCGACTTTCTTTTTCTCCGTATATAGCAGGATATGTAGAAAATAAAGGTGAAAATGATAAAGCAAAGTTTAATTTTAAGGGAGGATTAGATTTAAAGTATGGTTTAAGTGAAAGCCATACACTTGACATGATGCTTATTCCTGATTTCGGGCAGATTCAATCTGACGACGAGCAATTAAATCTGACACCTTATGAGCTATATTATGATGAGAAAAGGCAATTTTTTGTTGAGGGTACTGAACTATTCAACAGAGCAGAAATATTTTATTCAAGAAGGATTGGGGCAAAACCTAAATTCAGTGAAATAAAGGACTCATTGAGGCAAAATGAATATATTAAGTATAACCCGACAGAAACACAGATAGTTAATGCTACTAAAATATCAGGGAGAGATAAGAATGGATGGGGAGTAGGATTTCTAAATGCAATGACGATTGCCGGCAGAGCCGAGATAGTCGACTCAGTTTCAGGAAAAAGCAGAGAGATAATTACTCAGAATTTCACTAATTATAATGTTTCTGTGATTGAAAAAGCAATGGCAAATAACTCGTATATGAGCCTGATAAATACAAATGTGTCAATTTTTGGAGAACCTTATGTTGCAAATGTAACGGGTACAGAGTTTAATTTAAAAAACAATAAACAGGAATACCAGATATCAGGTTATGCATCATTGAGTTACAAGTCAAAAGCCGATAATAAAACAGGATTTAATTATAATGTCAGATTAGATAAAGTAAAGGGGAAGTTCAGGTTTTATATAACTCAGTCGTTAAACTCAGATACCTATGATGCAAACGACTTGGGTTATGTGAGAAGGAATAACGATATTTTAAATGAAGCTCAGGTAAGTTATAATGAGTTTGATCCTTTCTGGATATTTAAGAATTGGTACATAAACCTGGATTATAAGAATACAAGGTTGTATAAACCTGGAAAACATATTCAGGATCAGATTACTTCATGGATGGAGTTTACTTTGAAGAATAATATGTGGTTTGGATTATGGGGTTCTTATAATTTTGAAAGCAACGATTATTTTGAAACAAGAGTTGATAACCGCTATTTTAAGGGTTCGGAATACTATGGATGGGAGGTAAACTGCAATACTGATCAGAGTAAGAAGTTATCGGGACAATTAAATATTGGAGTTGCGCAGGCTACATATATAAAAGATGAAACATCCTTATGGTCAAATCTGAATTTATGGTGGAAAGTTACAGAGCGTTTTGGAATCAGTTATAATTTTTCCACTGAACAGCAAAGAAAATTAAGGGGATATGTTGATCATAAAAGCGATTCAGAAGTTTATTTTGGGATGTATGACAGGTATACTTATTCAAATACTATTTCAACAGGTTATAATTTTTCCACAAAGTTGTCCTTAAACCTGCGATGCAGGCATTATTGGTCAGTTGCAGATTATGAGGAATATTATTTTCTGAATGAAGATGGAAGTTTAACAAAATTTAATCTTACATGGAAGGATGCTGATGTTAATTATAATGCTTTCAATATCGATATGACTTTTAAGTGGGAGTTTGCTCCCGGGAGTGAGATATCGCTGGCATGGAAAAATTCTATTAAAACAGAAAATAGCGACACCGATATTAAGTTTTCTGATAATATGAATGAATTATTTAAGGCACGTCAGGGTAATAGTCTGTCGTTAAAGATATTATACTATATAGACTATAACTCGTTAATAAGGAAAAAGTCTTAAGAAATATAATTACATCAGTTCATAAAGGGCATTAACAAGGTTTTCAATTCCTTTGGCAACAATGCTTATTGGTGAATTAAGCATATAAGCGGGAGTAGAGACTATTTTATTCTCATTATCGATAACAATATCATCTCTTTCGGAATTAAGGTGAGTACCACCCAGGCTTTCAACAGCATTTGCAGTATTAATATCATTACCGATAGTAACAGTTCCGAGTCCGAGTACCCGTGTAATTAATAGAGGAGAAATACAAATTGCTCCAATAGGTAATCCTGCTTCATGGGCAGAAATAATACATTCTTCAGTTTCAGGATTAACCAAGCAATCGGGTCCGTCTATTGCAAAAGTGAACAGGTTTTTTGCCACCCCGAATCCGCCGGGGAATATTATTGCGTCGAAATGAGAAGGGTTGAATTCGTATAATTTTTTAATTTCCCCTCTTGCAATTCTGGCAGATTCGCTAAAAATATTTCTTGATTCTTTTACGGATTTTCCTGTAACATGGTCTATTACATGATATTGGTTTACATCAGGAGCGAAGCACTCATATGTAGAACCAGATTTATCAATAGCAAGCAATGTTAGAACTGCTTCATGAATTTCAGAACCATCCTGTACCCCGCATCCTGCAAGCACAACAGCAAACTTCTTATGCCTCATCTCCCTAAATTTAAAATTCTCTATATCAAAGCTAAGGAAAAAAATGATGCAAGAACAAGAGTTCTCCTAAAGAATTTATAATTATGAATTAACGTTAAACAAAAAAAAGATATATTTGCCGTTCAGTTTAAAAATCTTGTAGAAGAATTAATAAAATTTAAAAAAAATGCGTAATAGAGGCGTTGTAAGGCTATTTTCAATTTTATTAGCCTTGGTATGTATATATTATTTGTCATTTACCTTTGTTTCGTCGCGGGTTGAGAAAAAGGCAGCCCAGATTGCAAAAGGAAATGAGAAGAAGGAATTTCACTATCTCGATTCCATGTCAGGAGAGACAGTCTATAATTTTCTTGGGATACGTAAATACACTTACAAAGAAGTAAAGCAAAAGGAGATTAACCTTGGGCTTGACTTAAAGGGTGGTATGAATGTAACGCTCGAGATTTCGGTTGTAGATTTGGTTCGAGCATTGTCAAATTATAGTAAGGATTCGACTTTCAATTCGGCGATCAGAATGGCTCAGTTGAAGCAAAAAAACAGCCAGGAAGATTTTGTAACTCTTTTTGGTCAAGCATATAAGGAAATTGATCCTAATGCAAGGCTTGCAGCAAACTTTCTGACTCCTGAACTTAAAGACCGTATCACATTTAATTCCACAAATGATGATGTGATTAAAGTAATTAAAGAAGAAGCTGATGCAGCTATTGATAACTCCTTTAATATACTTAGGTCACGTATTGACCGTTTTGGTGTTGTTTCACCAAATATTCAGAAGTTATCACAGCGGGGTCGTATTCTTGTTGAGCTTCCGGGTGTTAAAGATAAAGATCGTGTACGTAACCTTCTTCAGGGGACTGCATCGCTAGAGTTCTGGGAAACATTTGAGAACCAAGAAGTATATCCGTATTTACTCGAGGTCAACGAAATGTTGAAGGAGATGAATATTGGAACAAAAAGCAGTACTAGTTCAAATGGTACTACTGCGAATACAAGCACAGCAAATGATCTATTGAGTGAATTATCAGACAGTACATCTCAGGCATCAGCTGAAGAAAAAAAGGATGATCTTTCGTTGCTTGATGAAATTGAAACAGATAAGTCCAAATCACCAAGTGATGCTTCGTCTGAGCTTAGTACAGATTACCCATTGTTTTCTGTGTTGACGCCAAATGTAAATAATGAAGGACAACTTTTCCCTGGTCCGGTAATTGGTATTGCAAATTATAGTGATACTTCTACTGTAAACACTTATCTTAATCTTGCAAAACAAAAATCGATACTTCCAAGGGACCTTAAACTCAGCTGGCAATTAAAGCCATTTGATGAAAAGGGAGTCTTTTTCCAGCTTGTAGCATTAAAAATAACAACTCGTGATGGCAAAGCTCCACTAGATGGTGGCGTTATCACTGATGCAAATCAGGATTTCGGACAAAGTCAGGCTTCAGCAGAAGTAAACATGAGCATGAACAGTGAAGGTGCTAAGGTTTGGGCAAGAATGACAAAAGACAATCTTGGAAAATCAATTGCTATTGCGCTTGATGGTTATGTCGTTTCTTATCCAACTGTACAGTCAGAAATAACAGGAGGACGTTCAAATATCACAGGCAACTTTACAGTTGAAGAAGCAAAGGACCTTGCAAACATGCTTAAGTCAGGGAAAATGCCTGCACCGGCTAATATTGTTGAAGAATATGTTGTAGGTCCTACCTTAGGGAAGGAATCGATCAGTGCAGGTTTGTGGTCATTTATAATAGCATTCATTTTTGTAATGTTGTTCATGATGCTCATGTACAGTGGACAGGCAGGTAATGTGGCTAATGTTGCTTTGCTTGTAAACCTCTTCTTCATGATGGGAATTCTTGCTTCATTTGGGGCAGTCCTTACATTACCGGGGATAGCGGGTATGGTTCTTACCGTTGGTATGGCTGTAGATGCGAATGTACTTATATATGAAAGGATCCAGGAGGAACTAAGAGCAGGCAAGGGATTGAAACTTGCTGTTGCCGATGGTTTTAAGAATGCCTTCTCTGCAATTATTGACGGACAGCTGACAACACTTATAACAGGTATCATACTTTATTTATCTAATTCCGGACCGGTTAAAGGTTTTGCTACTACACTTATCATTGGTATCGCAACTTCGTTGTTTACAGCAATATTTATAACCCGTTTGATATTGGAATTCTTCCTTTCAAAGAACATTAATGTAAAATTCATTACGAAATTTGCTTTAAAGATTCTTCAATCGACAAACTATAAGTTTATAAAAAACAGAAAGATTGCATACTGGATTTCAGGAGTAATTATTGGAGTATCATTGATATCAATGGTTGTAAGGGGATTTGACTATGGTATTGATTTCAAGGGAGGTCGTACTTATGTTGTTGAGTTCAAGGAAGACGTTAAAGTTGCTCAGGTATCACAGTTATTGGCTGATGAATTTGGGTCAGCACCTGAAGTTAAAACTTTCGGAAGCGACAATACTGTACGTATTACAACTGACTTCAAGATTGATGAAAATAATAAGGAAATTGACATGCAGATTGAAGACATGTTATTTTCTGGGTTAAAACCTATAGTTGGAGAAATCACTAGAGATAACTTTACTCAGAACTATATCAGGAGTTCAAACAAAGTTGGTCCTACAATTTCAGACGATATAAAGAAAGGGGCATTAATTGCAGTATTCTTTTCTTTAGTTGGTATTTTCATATATGTAATGATCAGGTTTAAGAAATGGTATTATAGTTTGGGTGGTATTGCAGCCCTAGCGCATGATGCTATTGCAGTACTTGGATTCTTTTCGATTTTCCGCGGCTTGTTGCCATTCAACATGGAAGTAGACCAAACATTCATTGCAGCTATCCTTACAGTTATCGGATTTTCAATAAACGATACTGTGGTTATTTATGACAGGATACGTGAATATCTTGGATTACATCCAAAAGAAACAATAGAAAACAATATGGACAATGCAATCAACCATACTTTGCGTCGTACGTTGAATACTTCACTTTCAGTTATTGTGGTACTTCTTGCCATTATAATATTTGGTGGAGCTTCGATACGTGGATTCGCAGTTGCTATGCTTATAGGTTGTATTTCCGGGGTATATTCAACAGTATTTGTTGCCACACCAATATCTTTTGATGTGCAGCGTTGGGTTGAAAAAAGGAAACTGAAAAAAGGCAGAGCTTAATAAATTTTAATATATAAAAACCCTGCCTTTAAAGCAGGGTTTTTTTTTGGTTAAATATGACATTTATATACTTTTCGTTAATTGCATAATTTTTACTTTTAGCTAATTTGCAGAAAATGAATTTTATTTGACACTCAAATTAATATAATGGAAAATATAGACTGGAAAAATCTTGGATTCGGATATCGAGATACCGATTACAATGTACGTTGTTATTACAAAAACGGCAAATGGGGAGAACTTGAAACATCATCATCTTCTCAGATATCAATGCACATGGCTGCTACATGCCTTCATTACGGGCAGGAAGCTTTTGAAGGGCTCAAGGCCTACAGAGGTAAGGATGGTAAGATAAGGTTGTTTAGAATTGAAGAAAATGCATTAAGGATGCAAGCTTCAGCGAGGGGTATACTAATGCAGGAAATTCCTGTTGACAAATTTAAAGAAGCCGTTTATAAAGTAATTGAGTTAAACAAGCACTTTGTGCCACCATATGAGTCGGGTGCTTCTTTGTACATAAGACCTTTATTGATAGGAACAGGAGCACAAGTTGGAGTAAAACCTGCTGACGAGTATTTGTTTTTAGTTTTTGTAACACCGGTTGGACCATATTTCAAGGAAGGGTTTAAGCCTACCGACTATGTGATTTATCGTCATTATGACAGAGCAGCTCCACTTGGAACCGGAACTATAAAAGTTGGAGGCAATTATGCAGCCAGCTTGTGTGCAGGAGTTAAAGCACATGATGAAGGTTACTCAGCTGTTCTTTACCTTGATGCTAAAGAAAAGAAATACATAGATGAATGCGGTCCGGCAAATTTCTTTGGGATAAAAGGAAATTCGTATGTGACTCCAAAGTCTAATTCTATACTCCCTTCGATTACAAATAAAAGCTTACGACAGATAGCTATTGATTTGGGCATGGAAGTGGAAGAAAGAGCTGTAGCAGTAGGAGAGCTGTCTGAATTCAGCGAAGCTGGTGCTTGTGGAACAGCAGCTGTTATTTCACCGGTAAGGAGCATTTATGATGCCGATCTTGATAAACGTTACTTTTATGGAGATGAGCCCGGCGAAAAGAGCTTAAAGCTATATAATAAACTGCTCGATATTCAATACGGTAATGAGCCTGATACTCATGGTTGGGTAACAGTTCTGGATTTATAATAAGTGGAATTTATATTATAAAAAGAGGAGTCTTCCGGTTTTGGGAGACTCCTCTTATTTATTATATAAAGCTTCTATTTTAGGGAAGCAATTCTATCTTCAAGTGATTTTATCTTGTCTTCGGCGTCTTCCTTTTTCTTGCGTTCTGTGTCGACAATATGAGAGGGAGCGCTATTAACAAATTTCTCATTATTCAATTTGCCTAATACTGATTTCAGAAAGCCCTTCGTATAAGTGAGTTCTTCTTCGAGTTTTTTAAGTTCACTTTCAACATCGGCCTTTTCGCCTAATTCGATAAAGAATCCTGATGTTTTTACAAGAAAGGACACAGCACCTTTGATATCTTCGTTAACCAAATTGATTTCAGAAAGATTACAAAGCTTGATAAGAATAGAATCGAAATGTGAATTATACCCTTTAGACCCTTTGTTGACGAACAGTTTGATTTCATCTTTAAATGGAAGGTTATTCAATTTACGGATATTTCTAATGCCGGTTACTGCTTCTTTTACGTCTTCGAAGGATTCAAGCATATTTTCATCAACGGTACTTGATTTTGGCATAAGAGAGATCATAATACTTTCTCCGTCTTTTCTCTCTTCTAAAAGTTGCCATATTTCTTCGGTAATGAAAGGCATGAATGGATGAAGTATTTTCATTACATTATCAAAAAGACCGACAACCTTGATGTAAGTAATTTTATCAATAGGTTTTTGATATTGAGGCTTAACAATTTCAAGTAACCAAGAAGAAAATTCATCGCGTACAGTAGTGTAAATAAGCATTAGGGCGTCTGAAATCCTGAACTTTGAGAAATGGTCATCCATTTCATTAATGACATTGCTAAGCTTATTTTCGAACCATTCAAGAGCCACCTTTGAATGATTTGGTTGAGGAATTAGGTCGTCGACCTCCCATGATTTAACAAGGCGGAAAGCATTCCATATTTTAGCAGTAAAGTTTCTTCCCTGTTCTGTAAGAGCTTCATCGAATAATAGATCGTTTCCTGCAGGTGAACTAAGTAGCATTCCAACTCTTACACCGTCAGCTCCATATTTTTGGATTAAATCTAGAGGATCAGGGGAGTTACCAAGAGATTTCGACATTTTTCGGTGTAGTTTGTCTCTTACAATTCCTGTGAAATAAACATTTTTAAAAGGCTTATCATTTCTGAATTCATATCCGGCAATAATCATTCTTGCCACCCAGAAGAAAATAATCTCAGGAGCAGTAACAAGATCATTTGTAGGATAATAGTAATTAATGTCCTTGTTTTTTGGATCATTTATTCCGTCGAATACAGAAATTGGCCAAAGCCATGATGATGCCCATGTGTCGAGAACATCTTCATCTTGTCGGAGGTCCTCTATTTTTAATTTATTATTTCCTGTTTTGGATTTTGCTAACACGAGTGCTTCCTCAGCAGTTTCTGCTACAACATAACTGCCATCGTTCAAATAATAAACAGGTATCTGATGTCCCCACCATAACTGGCGGCTTATGCACCAGTCTTTAACATTATTCATCCAGTGGCGGTACAAGTTTTTGAATTTGGAAGGATAGAAAACGATGTCATCATCTTCTACAGCTTCGAGGGCAGGTTTTGCCAATTTTTCCATTGCAATGAACCATTGAGCTGAAAGCTTTGGTTCTATAACAACATTGGTTCTTTCTGAGTATCCGATTTTATTAGTGTATTCTTCAGTTTTAACTAAATTTCCTGCCTCTTCAAGCATTGGGATAATTAGTTTACGGGCTTCAAAACGGTCAACACCAACAAGTAGTTGAGCATTTTCACTCAAGGTTCCATCATCGTTGAAAGTATCGATAGTTTGAAGGTTATGCCTCATGCCTATCTCGTAGTCGTTAACATCGTGAGCAGGAGTAATTTTCAGGCAGCCGGTACCAAACTCCATATCGACATAATCATCTTCAATAATAGGAACGCTTCTGTTTACGAGAGGTACAAGAACTTTCTTTCCTTTAAGTTTATGAAATCGTTCATCAGCAGGATTGACGCAAACAGCTGTATCCCCTAGGATAGTTTCAGGACGGGTAGTTGCAATAGTAACCCAATCATCTTCTGAACCTTCAATCTTATATCTTACGTAGTAAAGTTTAGAATTTTCTTCTTTATAAATAACCTCTTCATCTGAAACAGCAGTTTTGGCAAGAGGATCCCAGTTTACCATTCTAACACCGCGATAAACAAGACCTTTGTTATATAGATCGACAAAAACTTTAATAACGGACTCAGATCTTTCTTTATCCATTGTAAAACTAGTTCTTTGCCAATCGCAAGAAGCGCCAAGTTTCTTTAATTGTTCAAGGATGATGCCACCGTGTTTATGAGTCCAGTCCCAAGCATGATTAAGAAACTCTTCGCGGGAAAGATCAGATTTGTTAATACCTTCTGATTTAAGTTTTCCGACAACTTTTGCTTCAGTAGCAATAGACGCATGGTCAGTACCCGGTACCCAGCATGCATTTTTCCCTAGCATACGTGCTCTTCTGACAAGTATATCCTGGATTGTATTGTTGAGCATATGCCCCATATGTAAGACCCCTGTTACGTTAGGAGGAGGAATCACAATTGTATAAGGTTCTCTGTTGTCAGGTTCAGAATGGAAGAAGTTATTGTCCATCCAGTATTTGTACCATTTTTCTTCTACTGAGGCAGATTCGTACTTGCTAGGTATTTCCATTGAATAAGTTTTCTAATGCGTTCTTTGAAATAAAATTTTACAAAAATATAAAAATTGTGATTGGATAGACCTGTTAATCAATTTAAGGATTAGGAATGGACGATAATGATATTTTAAAATTAATGAAAGGAACAATACTCTTAAATGTGATTAAATATGTATTCAATTTCGGCAGTTGATTTTGTTTTTTTGATTAGCCTTGAAAATCTTCTTGGATCAGGCATTGACTCACTCAGAAATAAAAAATGGTTCTTAATCCTATTGAATTCATGACCTTTGTCGTTGCTGTCTGATGCTATTTCTGAAATCAGATCATTCAGGAAAAGGAATAATCTTTCGTTATTAAGAGAGTAGTTTTCAGCCTTTGAAGTTTTTATTTGGCATGCAAGGAGAGGGTTTTGGAGTATTCCCCTTCCGATCATCCACTTGTTTTGGGAAGGGATTAATTTTTGCAAATCGTTGTATTCATCAACAGAAGTTATATCTCCATTATAAATTATATCACAGTTTGGAAAAGATTCGAGACATTTATTAAAAATGGCAGTATGGATTTTTCCTTTGTATAATTGGGATGCCACTCTGGGATGAATAATAAAATTCTTCACTTTAGAAGAATTCACTTTTTCAAGGAAGTTAAGAATTTCATCGTTGTTTTTTAAACCTATCCTTGATTTAATACTAATATTCAAATTAGTATTTTCGTGAATGTAGTTAATAAAATCGTTGACCAGCTCATATTTCATTATAAGAGCGGCACCTCGTCCTTTGTTTGTTGCCATTGGGTAAGGGCACCCAAGATTTATATTAACTTCAGATGAATTCAAACCTCCAATAAAAGATATTAATGTTTTAAGCTCGTTAATATTTCCGGGCAGAATTTGCGGAATAATAATTTTAGCCAGATCGTCAGATAGCCCAGAAGTTCCTTTTCTTCGGGAGATTTTTTGAATATTGTCGACAGAAAAGTAGGGAGTATAATAATAGTCAATACATCCTATTGTTGAAAAGTGAGCTTTAATGTACGCATAATCAGTGTAACCCTGAATTGGAGCTGAGTGAATTTCCATAATAAATTAGGTAAAGAGATAAAATAAGCAAAGAGTAAAAATAATATTATCTTTGCGACATTAAATGATAAAGATAAAATGATATCATTTACAATGCTCCAGGTGAAGGGTTTTTTAGGTGAATTTGGTTTGGAACAGGACAGTATGACTGCCATTGACTCATTATCTGCTTCCGGGAGCTATTATTTATCTGCTGTTGATACAGTTGCAAAGGCGGATACTATAATAAGTAAGGTATATCCTGACACGTTGACTTATACATTAAGTGATTCTTTATTTCAAAAATTTATTAAGCCATCATATTTTGAGAATCTTACTGAAGGGATTTATAATTTTAATTTTATACCTAAGAATCAATTTGTTGAAAACTGGGCTATTTTGCTTTTAGTTTTTCTTTTAATACTGATTGTGACTGTAGTTGTATCATCTGAGAAGTATTTAGTACAATTATTTCAGTCGATATTTAATAGAGTTGTTGCAAACAGATTATTCAAAGAGAGGTTTGGGAGTTTGCTCGAAGGAGCTTACCGATTAGACATACTTTTCTTTCTGGTTGCCGGTTTATTTGCATACCAAGCAGTTAATATTTTTGGAGGGAGTGAATCTTCCATACTTATATATGGAGCATGTTTGGGAGCTGTTTTTGTTTGGATAGTTGGTAAGTTTTTAATTTACAGGCTAACAGGATTAATATTTGACACATCATCTGAAACACGAGAATATATATTTTATTTAAAATCAGGGAACAGGGTATTAGGATTATTATTGCTACCAATAGCGATATCGCTTTTTTTTGTAAAAAGTAATTTTGCTGTTTTATTGTTTGTTTTTGGGGCAATTTTGATTGTTTTCTTCGTTATTCTAGGCCTTTACAGAGGAATTAAAGTAATTGGTCAAAAAGTTTTTTCAATTTATTATATGATTTTATACCTTTGTACCCTCGAAATTTTACCTCTTATATACGTGTGGAGGATTTTGTGGAGAGAGTAAGAAATGTCGAACCTTAAAATATTGAGTATTGAAAATCAAAAGAATACTTGTATCGCAAGCAGAGCCAACAACGGCGAAATCACCTTTTCATGAATTTGCTGAAAGGAATAATGTAAAAGTTGATTTTCGATCTTTTATACAAGTTGAAGGTGTATCTGCGAAGGAATACAGACAAACCAGGGTTAATATTTTAGACCATTCAGCAGTAATTTTTACTAGTCGCACTGCGATAGATCATTTTTTTCGCATTTGTAGCGAAATGAGAGTTACTGTTCCTGAAACACTAAAATATTTTTGTATATCGGAAGCAACTGCTTTTTACTTGCAAAAATATATTGTCTATAGGAAAAGGAAGATTTTTTACGGAGAAGGTAATTTTTCTGAATTGGTCGATATTATTAAGAAGCATTTGGATGAAAATTTCCTTGTACCCCTTTCGCATATTCATTCGTCAGAAATACCCCAACTGCTCGATGATGCAAATGTAAAATATTCTAAAGCTGTTCTTTACAAGACTGTTTGCAGTGACTTGTCAGACTTGAAGGATGTAAACTATGATATACTTGTTTTTTACAGTCCATCTGGAATAACCTCGTTGTTACAAAATTTTCCTGATTTTGAGCAGAAAGAAATAAGGATAGCATCATTTGGATCTTCAACGGCTAAGGCTGTTACAGATGCAGGGCTACGGCTTGACATTCAGGCTCCAAATCCTGAAGCACCTTCGATGACGATGGCGCTTGAGCAATACATTAAGAAAGTGAATAAAGAAAAATAATAATTAAGCCAGCTTGCTGGCTTTTTTTATCTTTACCATCGAAAGACTTACTTAATTTAAAATGAATGTCTAATGGGGAAAAGTATTACTCTTTGTTTCATTATAATTCTAGTTTCATATATTTCAGAAGCTCAGGACAAACCAACTAAATACAGGTGGACAAACCTTAGTACCGAATACGGAGATTTAGAGGTGCCTTTCAAAGGCAATATTCAAACTGAATGTATTGTTTTTGACTTCAACAAAGACAACAAGGATGAGTTTATACTTGTAGAAAAGACTGATGCTCCTTCGATTGTTATGTATGTTCATACAGGGGACAAGGAGTGGGAGAAATACATAATAGAAAAAAGAAAAATACTTGCAGGTGAATCCTCAGCATTGGCGGATATTGATGGAGATGGCGATATGGATTTTGCTATTGGAAGCGATGAATCAAACCAAATTTGGTGGTGGGAAAATCCTTACCCTGATATAACTCCATCTAAGCAATGGAAAAGGAATTACATTAAGAAGAGTGGTGCCAGCATTCATAAAGACATGTCATTTGGAGATTTTGACGGAGATAAAGAACTAGAACTTGCATTCTGGAATCAGGGCGACAATTCATTATATGTAGCGGAGAAACCTTTAAAGCTTGATAAAACTGATGATTGGCCCTTAAAAAAGATCTATTCATATAATACAGATGGGCAAATGTTTCAGAGGAGCAATGGAAGTGAACTTTCAAAAGTTGGAATAAACTTTCATGCAGGTTTGTGCACTGCTGATATAAACCAAGATGGAATTGATGATATAATAGCCGGGGGTATGTGGTTTAACTTCAACGGTTCAGATTATGTATGCAATGAAATTGACAAATCTTATATTTCAGCAAGAGTAGCTGCTGCTCAGATTATTGAGGGAGAAAGGCCGGAAATTGTTATGGTGTCAGGAGAAGGAGACGGGCCAATGGTTATTTACAGATTCGATAAAGGAGTTTGGACACCTTTAATTATTCAGAAGAATTTAAGAAAAGCACACAGTTTAAAGATTATAGATTTTGATAAAGATGGGGATTTTGATATAATTTCAGCGGAGATGAGAACCAAGGAAGTAAATGACCCAAAAACTTTTATCTTGATTAATAATGGAATTAATAATTTTGAAAGAATCGACGTGTCTTCCTCATATGACTCACATAATACAGGAGTTGGAGATATTGACGGTGATGGAGATTTTGATATAATAGGTAAGCCATATAGGTGGGATACCCCAAGGTTGAACATATGGTTGAATGAGGGGAAAAAATAATATAAAAACAGAGGAGTGGAAGAAAGGAAAATAGAAATAATGGCCCCTGTAGGGTCTTATGAAACATTGAGGGCAGCAATACAAGCCGGGGCAGGATCTGTATATTTTGGCGTGGAAAATCTGAATATGAGAGCACGCTCAGCAAATAATTTCACAATCGGTGATCTTAAAAAAATTGCATCAATAGCAAAAGAGAATAATGTAAAATCATACCTTACTGTCAATACAATTGTATTTGATAATGAATTGGAAAAACTTGAGGAGATAATAATTGAAGCAAAGAAGGCAGGAGTTAGCGCAGTAATTGCAAGCGATATGGCTGCAATTATGTTCGCTAGAAAGGCAGGTATTGAAGTTCATATTTCTACTCAGTTGAATGTCACTAACATTGAAGCTGTCAAATTCTATTCTCAGTTTGCAGATGTTGTTGTTTTAGCTCGGGAGATGAATATTGGCAGAATTTGGGAAATAAACAAGCAAATTAGAGAGCAAGATATTAGAGGTCCTAAAGGGGAATTAATTCAATCGGAAATATTTGTTCATGGAGCACTTTGCATGGCTGTTTCGGGGAAATGCTATTTAAGTTTACACGAATTGAATTCATCGGCAAACAGAGGTAGCTGTATGCAAGTTTGCAGGAGAGGTTATACTGTTACTGATAATGAAACAGGTCTTGAACTTGAATTAGATAATGAGTATATAATGTCTCCCAAAGATTTAAAGACTATTCATTTTTTAAATAAAATACTCGATTCAGGAGTATCAGTACTTAAAATTGAAGGGAGGGCTAGGTCTCCGGAATATGTTAAAACAGTGGTTGAATGTTACCGTGAAGCAATAGAAGCATATTTAGGGAATTCTTATACCAGGGAAAAGATTGAAGAATGGAACAAACGGCTTTCTACTGTTTTTAACAGGGGTTTTTGGGATGGTTACTATCTTGGGCAACGACTGGGTGAATGGAGTAGCAATTATGGATCGGAAGCTACTAAAAGAAAGATCTATATTGGTAAAAACCTTAATTATTTTTCCAATCTGGGAGTGGCTGAGTTTAAGATTGAAACTCAGGAGCTAAAGGTGGGGGACAATATTTTAATAATTGGTCCTACAACAGGTGTTATTGAATCTAAAGTTGATGAGATACGAGTTGACCTTTTGAAAGTCGATATTGCAACTAAGGGTACTCGCTGTTCAATACCTATTAAATCAAAAATAAGAAAAGCTGACAAGCTATATAAAATTGTTGATTCTTCGGAAGTTAAGAAGCAATAATATATCATTGATTATTAACGACAATTTTATTATTTTAGATAAGTGATTAGGATTGGGGACTGATTACTGGGGGTATGGGGAAAAGGTACTTGAACTTATTATTTTTTTTAATATTTTCTATTTCAGTTTTCGGGCAGGGGTGGTTAACTGAAGAAAATAATTTTGAAACTAATTGGAATACAACAATCCAAGTTGGTCCAACTCTTCTTGTTAGTGAAATAAACAAAGATTTTTCAGCTTCATTAAACGATATGAGCAATTTGCCTGATGTATCTTTTAATTTACAGTTGGCAAAAATGGTGTGGGAGAGGATAGATCTAGGGGTAGAATTTGGACTTTCTTTTTATAACGGATACAGTAACAATCCTTCCGGTATATTCTTTCTAACAAGAACTTCTTTATTCAATAACGATGAAAGGAGTTTTCTTCCTTATCCGGTATCGTATAAAACGGATGTAATAAATAGTAGTTTTTTTATAAAATATAATTTCATCAATTTCAGTTCTTTTTCAAAAGGTTTCATAGAGTTGAATATGTATTCTAAATTTGGAGTAGGGTATGTGTTTATAAATTCTGAGCTTGGTTACAGAGAAAAGGCAAATTACTCATATACAGGGTTTACTCATCCTTTATTCAAGCAGGATAGGTTTGGGTCAGATTTCTATACAAAATTTTCAATTAGCCCGGCATTTGGTTTAAACTATCAATTAAGTGAAAGATTTTTTTTATCATTTGAACTTGGATTTCAGTTTATTAATGCAGACAATATTGATGGAGTAAGTCGATATACTTCAGAACTTACAGCTGATGTTCCGGTTGAAGAAATAAACAATTATTTAATTCCAGTCTATGATGTTACCGGAAAATTTTTGTTTGGGATATCTTATTTTTTTAATTTTGACACACGCAGGCAGACTAGACATTTAGCCTTGCCTTTTTATTATAATAGGTATAGGTCTTATTATTCAAAGTTTCAAAAAAAGCCAACAAAATATAAGCTTCATGAGAGACTTCCGTTTTATAATGATAATTTTGGGAGAAAGTTTAATTAGTATTTTAAAGAATTGCATTAATGAAAAAGCTATCGAAAATTAAGATTTTACTTCTTCTTTATTGTCTGATGATATTGATCACTTTGAATTATTCTTGTTCGTTTGATAATTCCGAAAGGATTTCTCCTTTAAGAGCTATACCTGAATCATCTTCTTTATTATTTAAATTCAAAGATTTGATATCTCTTTCAGGATCATTGAACAATGAATATTTATGGTGGCAATCGCTTTCAAAAAGTGATATTATAAAGCAATTTCAAGATGACGTAGAGTTAATTGACTCATTATCTAAAAATTATCCTGAGTTTAAGAAATTCTCACAGGGAAAAGAAATATATGGAGCCCTAAATGTAGGAGGGAGAAACGAGAAAGAATATTTATTTTCAATGAATTTTAATAAATCAGACAAAGAATACATTGTTAGATTTATTGAAGGATATGCAAAAGAAAAGAAGATAGAAATAAAAAAAAGAAGGTATAATAAGAACTCAATTTTCGAGCTATATGATAATAAAACATCCCGAGTCATATTATCGTATTCATTTACCCATAGTTTATTTATTTTTTGCTTCAATTCGCTTCTGATTGAAGAGTCGCTAAGACAAATAGAGCTTCCTTCTATTGAAGAAAACGGTGACTTTGCTTCTTTGAGGAAAACTATTGACAGCAAAGCAGACATTAATGTTTTTATGAACCACGGGAGAGCGAATGATTTTGTTGCTTTCTATCTATCTGATATAATGAAAAAGAAATCCCATTTACTCAGTTCAGATTTGAGATGGACAGAACTTGATTTTTCATTTAAACCTGACAAGATTATGGTAAGCGGTTTTACTAAAGGAGATGAAGAAGATGGATACTTTTATAGTTTACTCAAAGGTCAGAAATCCGGTTCTTCTGAAATTACAGAAATCATTCCGTCGGACGTACCATATTACTCGAAACTATATCTTTCAGATATCAATCAATTTTTTGAGGAATCTGAAAATTATAACCGAGTCAATAATACACTATTAAAAAGAGATAACCAGATTAAGGAGATAGAAAAAATTTCAGGTATTAATATTGAGAGTCTTTTTGCTGAACTATTTGATAAAGAAGTGGCAATATCCGGGATAATTACAGATCAATACATTACTGAAAAGAGAAATGCCTTATTTTTAAAAGTAAAGAGCGGCAGTTATGCATATAGTCGGATGCTTGAATTTCAGGAAGCTTATTATAAATCAAAGAAAATTTCCAAAAGTGAATGGAACAAAGAGTTTACGATTGATGACCAAAGTAAATTTAATTTTCATAAATGCCCGGTAACAAATATCCCATCTTTATTATTTGGAAGATTTTTCAATAAGGGTAATTCAAGTTGGTTTTCAGTATACGATAATTATCTGATTTTTGCTGATTCATACGAAACACTTTGTAAGATTTTTGTGTCAAACGTCTTGGGAGAAACCTTAGTTTCAGATTCAGAATTTAACAAATTTCAGTCAGGATTAACTTCCAGCAATAATTTCTGTTTTTACTGTAACATTCCTTCTTCTATTCCGATTGCGGATTTGCTTTTCAAAAAAGATATAGCAGAACAAATGAGATTAGATACCGACGTGAAGAAGTTTAAGTATTTTTCATGGCAAGTGACTAATTCTGGGAATCTCATTTATAACAACGCCAGTTTATATTTTAATCCTTCGATAGAATCAAAGTCTAAGACTATATGGCAGAGCAGGTTGCCTGCTCCTTCAAAATTTAAACCTACATTTGTTGTGAATTTTCTGGATCCTTTAAACAAAGAAATAATATTGCAAGACAGTGAAAACAATTTGTGTTTGATTAACAATGTTGGAAGGATTATATGGCAATTGAAGCTTGAGTCTCCAATTCTGGGAGAAATACACCAAATAGACTTTTTCAAAAATGGCAAGCTACAATTTGTTTTTAATACAGCAGAGCGGATTTATGCGATAGACAGAAATGGCAATGATGTGAGCAATTTTCCTATCATGTTAAGGTCAAGGGCGGCTAATGGTATTGCTTTGTTCGATTACGAGAAAAATGAAAACTACAGATTCTTTGTATCTTGCGAAGATCATAACATATACGCATATGATCAGCAGGGAAACCTTGTTGAGGGGTGGGAGTTATTCAAAACAGATCATTTAGTCAAGAATCCTATCCAGCATTTTAAGATAGATGGGAAAGATTACATTGTTGCTTCAGATCTGATGAGAGACTACATTTTAGATAGGAAGGGCAATATAAGGGTAACAACAGATAATGTTTATCAACATTCATTAAACAATAAGATATATCTTGAAAATAGGACTTCATCACATGAACCGAGAATTGTAACGACTGACAACGAGGGAAGAGTACATAGAACATATTTTAACGGAAGTCATGAAGTTGTTGAGTTTAATAAATTTGATGATTCACATTTCTTTACTGCTTTAAATGCTGACCAGGACGATGAGATAGAGTATATTTTTTCTCAGAAAAATCAAATATATGTTCAGGATAATACTGGAAGGAGTCTTTTTACTCAAAAACTTGAACACACTATTGATTATACACCAGGTGTTTACATTTTATCTTCTAATGATAAAAGAATAGGAATAACATGTAGTCAAGCGAATAAAATATATTTGTTCAAAACTAATGGATCCATTTGTGACAATTTTCCATTAGATGGAAGTTCTGAATTTAGCATAGGAATGATTAATGATGGCAGTTCTAAATACAATCTTTTGACCAATAGTCCTGATGGTTATTTGTATAACTATCACATAAAATAAAAGGTGACTGAAAAGATTCAATCACCTGATAACTATTGACAGCAAATATTTTAATTTGATTGAAGTATTTTAAATACTTCTGAAAGGTTAGGAGTAAGAATTATTTCTGTTCTTCTGTTTTTCTTTCTGGCCTCTGGTGTTTTAGCTGCTACAAGTGGGACATATTCGCTTCTTCCGGCAGCAGTAATTCTTTCGGGACTAATGTTCTTATTAGCAAGAATTATTTTAGAAACAGAAGTAGCTCTCATCACACTTAGGTCCCAGTTGTCTTTAATTTGACTTGAGCCGGTAAGTGGCACATCATCAGTATGTCCTTCAATAAGTATGTTAATATCCTTATTATTTGCCAATACTTCTCCTAGTTTTTTCAAAGCTTCCTGACCTTTGGTGTCAACAATATAGCTACCGGTTTGAAAAAGGAGTTGTTCATCAAGAGAAACATATATTTTCCCGTTTTTTTCATTAACACTAAGTCCTTGGTCATAGAATCCAATCAAAGCATGATTTAATTTATCTTTAAGTGAAGAAACGGCATCCTTTTGTTTGTTGAGGGCACTTTGGAGTTCCATCAATTTATCTTGTTGGGCATTATACTTCTCCAGAGTTGCTTTTAATTTTTCTTCTTTATCGCTTATTTCGATTTCAGACTTTTTTACTTTATTTTCACGGTCTTGAAGATCGTTTTGTAGAACTTGAAGTTCGTTAAGTAATTTTGTTATTTCCTCAGAGCTACCATCTTTGAGGTTATTGATTTGGGCTTCCAGTTCTTTACGAAACTTTGTAAGATTTTCCTTTTCCAATGCAAGGGTTTCTTTATCCTTTTTTAATTTTTCAGCCTCTTGCTCAAGTAAATAAATCTTTTTCTGAAGAGAAAGTATAGTTCCGTCCAGTTCATTTATTTCAACAGTTAGATTGCGGTTTTCATCTTTAAGCAATTCATTGTTTTTTTGATAATTGTCAGCCTTTGACTTGATTTCGTTGAATTGTTTTAAAGGAACACATGATGACAACAATGCTGTTATGCCAATTACGGTTAAAACAAAAAAAATTCTTGTTTTCATATCTCAAATAATTAGATTTACTATATTTTTTTAGAACATTATTACGTTATAACAAATAAAATACAAATTTATTTCTTGATTTTTTTCAATTATAACTATAATGAATTTATTTTCATCAAATAAACGATTTATTTGGAAGAAATGATTTTTTGAGTCTGTACTTTTTTTAAAATCATATCAACTAAATATAGTTTAGAATGTTTTAATATGATTATTTTTATAAATAAAAGTTTGGGTTTATAGTATATTAGCGTATGTTATTTTAGAAAGAGATGTCAGAATCAGCATATAAATTATTAGACAAGATAGATTCACCTTCGGATTTGAGGAAACTTGATGAGAGTGAATTAGAAAATGTTTGTACAGAGCTTAGGAAATTTTTAATTGATGAGCTCTCTCAGAATCCGGGGCATTTTGGAGCTAGTTTAGGAGTAGTAGAGTTAACCGTAGCGCTTCATTATGTATATAATACCCCAATTGACAAATTGGTATGGGATGTTGGTCATCAGGCTTATGGTCATAAGATTCTTACCGGGAGGAGGGATAAGTTTAATACAAACAGAAAATACAAGGGTATAAGTGGTTACCCAAGTCCTAAGGAAAGTATTTATGATTCATTTGGAACAGGACACTCTTCCACTTCGATCTCAGCTGCATTAGGAATGGCAGTAGCATCAAAAATCAAAAGATTAAATAACAAAGTAGTTGCTGTTATAGGAGACGGGGCACTTACCGGAGGAATGGCATTCGAAGCATTGAACAACTCTAGTGTTTCAAATCCTGACGTATTAATTGTATTGAATGATAATAATATGGCAATTGATCCGAATGTTGGAGGTTTAAATAATTATCTCATACGGATTGCAACATCTTCCACATATAACAAATTAAAAGATAAGACCTGGAATTTTCTTGGGAGGTTTATTAAAGCCAGAAATGCTGTTCAAAAAATTGAGCATTCAACCAAATCTTTTTTTCTAAAGGAGAGTAATCTATTTGAATCTTTCAACATTAGGTATTTTGGACCAGTAGATGGGCACAATGTTAGGCATTTAGTAAGATTATTTTCACAGTTAAAGAAAATTCCAGGACCAAAATTGTTGCATATTATTACAACTAAAGGGAAAGGATATTATCCTGCTGAGAATAATCAGACTTTATTTCATGCCCCCGGGAAATTTGATGTAAAGACCGGTGAGCCTGTAATTACTACTGATGGCAAGGAGCCACCATTATATCAAGATGTTTTTGGTGAGACACTCCTTGAATTAGCTAAAGCGAATGAAAGAATTGTTGGAATAACTCCTGCAATGCTTACAGGTTGTTCTCTTAGTATCATGAAAAATGAAATTCCCGATAGAGTATTTGATGTTGGGATAGCAGAGCAACATTCTGCGACTTTTGCTGCAGGGTTGGCTTCAGAGGGAATGATACCTTTTTGCAACATCTACTCATCGTTTTCACAAAGGGCTTATGACCAAATAATTCATGACGTCGCAATTCAAAAACTAAAAGTAATTTTCTGTTTGGATAGAGGAGGACTTGTAGGTGCTGATGGTGCAACTCACCATGGAGTATTTGACATGGCATTTTTAAGATGTATACCTAATCTGACAATTGCATCTCCGCTTAATGAAGAGGAACTTAGAAATCTTATGTATACAGCCCAAAAGCTACTGCCGGGTCCATTTGTAATAAGATACCCCAGGGGAAGGGGAGTAACGAAAGAATGGAGAACACCGTTTAAAGAAATACCAATTGGTAGAGGTGTAAAGATTCAGGATGGTACTGACTTGGCAATAGTATCTATTGGTCATCCCGGAAATTTTGTAAGTGAAGCACTAAAGAAATTTGAGGGCAAGTATTCAATTGCTCATTATGATCTAAGGTTTCTTAAGCCAATTGATGAGGAATTGCTACACGAAGCTTGTTCTAAATTTAAAACCATTATAACGGTTGAAGATGGAGCATTAAAAGGAGGTATGGGCAGTGCCGTTTTAGAATTTGCAAATGAAAATAATTATTCAGTGAAGTTGATTTCATTAGGGATTGGTGATAATTTTGTTGAACAAGGTAAGCCTGAAGAATTGTATCATGAATGTGGTTACGATTCTGATGGCATTGTAAAAACAATTGACGACATATTTAGCAAACAATAATTAACAAATACTTCAAGGATTGGACATATATTTTAAGAAAAAAAGGTGGAAGCAGTTCATTTTTATTGCGGCCATTTTTATTGGAATAGGATCATTGCTTTATACCAATAAACTCGTTAAGCAGGTTTCAACTGAAGAAAGGGTAAAAGTTGAACGATGGGCAGAGGCTACAAGATTGTTTGCCACAAATGATGATCTTGGGAACGAAGTTAATATGTTTCTTAATCAGATACTTGCAGCGAACAAGACAATTCCTATAATTGTGGTAGATCAGGAAGGTAGCATTAAGATTGACGGCAATATTAAATACAGTGAAAAAAACAAGGACAAGGTATTATCGAGGGAGCTAGCAAAAATGAAAGCTAAGCAGGAGCCGATTGTAATTCCTCTTGGTGGTGGTATAGAGCAGTATTTGTATTATAATGAATCTTTTCTTTTAGTTGAATTACGTAATTATCCTATCTTTCAATTAGCAGTTATAATTCTATTTATAGCGATTGCATATTTTGCTTTTAATTCAGCAAGGAATGCTGAGCAGAATTTGGTGTGGATTGGAATGGCGAAAGAGACTGCTCATCAGTTGGGAACTCCAATTTCATCATTGATGGCTTGGGTTGAGATTCTCAAAGAAGAAAACACTGATTCTAAAATAATTTCCGAGCTTCAAAAAGATACAGATAGGTTGGAAAAGATTACCGAACGGTTTTCAAAGATTGGATCTAATCCGGAATTGTTTCCTGAAAATATTTATAGTGTTTTGGATAATTCAATACAATATCTTAAAACAAGAGTTTCCAAGAAAATTGATATTGTTTATAACTTTGCTGGCAGAGAAGAATTATATTTACCCCTTTCAGCATCCCTTTTTAGTTGGGTAATTGAAAATCTTATCAGGAATTCAGTTGATGCAATTGAAAACAATCCCGGGACAATAAATATAGACGTTTATGAAAAAGAAACAGAAGTGTTCATTGATGTTACTGATAGTGGGAAAGGGATAGCTAAATCAAAATTTAAAACAGTATTTCAACCAGGATTTACAACCAAGAAAAGAGGGTGGGGTCTAGGTCTTACTTTGTCGAAAAGAATTATTGAAATATTTCATGAAGGAAAAATATTTTTAAAAAATTCTGAGGCAGGAAAAGCGACTACTTTTAGGATAATCTTAAAGAAAAAAATATGAAGCGAAATTTGTTCATTGGAGCTGACATAAAAACACTGATGAAATTAAATATTGGATCCATTATAATAACTGCTTTATGTGAGATATTTGTAATATATACCTTCATTTCAAAGGGCTTACAGGGTGATGTTGAAAAATGGAAGTTTATTTTAATCTTAGTTGGATTAATAATTGTGTCAATTTTATTTCTAGCGTCAATAGCTTCATTTATATACTTTTTAAGCACTAATGGAAAACCAAAGAATGATTAAATGAAAGATAATTTAAAAAAGAGCTTAAAAATTTATTCGTTTAGTAAATTTTTATACTTTTGCAAAACTTTTTAAAGGGCAGTGAATTATCTATCTAAATATGCAATTGCTTTTAAAGGACTAAAAGAAGGCAGTCATCATTTTGAATTTGAAGTTGATGATAAGTTCTTTGATAAGTTCGAAAATAGCGAAGTCCTGAGAGGATCAATAAAAGCTGATGTTATTTTAACTAAGCAGTCTTCTTTGCTGATTATAGATTTTGCTGTTAAAGGACATGTTGAATTGACTTGTGACCGTTGTCTTGAGTTGTATAAGCAAAAAATCAAGAGCGAGAGCAAGTTATTTATAAAATTTGGTCATGAAGAAGAAGAAATGAGCGATGACGTAATCGTAATTTCTTTTGAAGAACACCAAATAAATATTGCTCAATATCTTTATGAAATAATTATTCTGGGGTTGCCGATTAAAAGAGTCCATCCAATAATAAAAGGACGGTCAGGATGTAATCCCGAGATGGTTGAGAAATTGAAAGAGTACTTGATTGAAGAGGTACCTGAAGAGGAACCGATAGATGACAGATGGAGTGAATTAAAAAAATTATTAGATAACAAATAAAGTTGAGAAGAAATGGCACATCCAAAGCATAAACACTCGAAAACGAGAAGAGATAAGCGCAGGACTCACGACAAAGCTATTCCTGCTACTATTTCATCATGCTCTAATTGCGGAGCATCAGTGAAGTATCATACTGTATGTCCTGAATGCGGATATTACAGAGGAAAACTAGCAATCGAGAAAGAAGTGACTGCATAAGGTCGGTTCAAGAACTTATCAATATTCGCAAATCCTGTTTTTTTACAGGATTTTTTTGTTTTATTTAGTCATAAAACATAAAATAAAATTGTATATAAGGGGAGTTGAAAGTTTTTTATTAAATTTGTTTTCCTAAAATACCGGATTATGTCAAAAATAATAGAAAACAACCTTGGTGCAGTAAATCTGATTTCTCAGGCGACAAATGTTACCGGCGACATCTCAACTGATTCTGATATACGAATAGATGGCATATTGGTTGGTAATCTTACAACAAAGGGTCGGCTTATTGTAGGTCCAAACGGAAAGATTGAAGGAGATGTTAGCAGTAAGGCTGCAGAGATTGAAGGGACAATAATAGGTAAAATAAATGTTTCTGAGTTACTTGCTCTTAAGGCTACGTCAAACTTTCAGGGTAATGTGACAACGAATCAGTTATTAATTGAACCTGGAGCAAATTTTTCAGGTAATTGCGTTATGAACAAGGAAAACTGAAATTGAAAAGTTGAATTTTACTTGTATTCTGCCTTACTTTGAAGTTATGGAAAATGGTTTCACAAAATTCATAAAAGGGCTTACAACATATACCTTAATTATTCTGGGTGTAGGTTTAGTTTTGTTTTTAACTGTTTTCAAAAGTTATTTTTTACCTGTACTTCCTTTTGTACTTCTTTTCTACTATGTATCTACTTTGATTCTTCACAAATTTATGCTTCAGATATCTCAAAAAGATATATCTAGATTCAGCTTTAAATTTATGATGCTTTCCTTGATTAAAATGTTCATATATATAATATTTGGAGTTTTATATATAATCTTTGACGAAGAGAATGCTGTTATGTTTTTGATTGTTTATTTGATACTTTACGTTGCTTATGCTGTTTATGAAGTTCGTTCAGTAATGAACCTGATAAATGATTCAAAATAAATTCTTTTAAATTCTATCGCTTTATACCTCCTTTTTTTTAAATTTAGCTTTTGATAGTATGCGTATGAAGTGGGTGGGTAAAATATTATTCTTTTTTCTTTTACTTCTATCATTGCCTTCATTCTCTAATGAGAGTGAGAGAGAAGAAAAGTTCAATGCAGTTGAATATATTTTTTACTTCATAAACGATTCTCATGAATGGCATTTTGTTTCTTTCGGAGATAAGCACATTTCTATTCCACTTCCTGTTATCTTGTATAGTAAGCATTCCGGTATTCATGTCTTTTCTTCTAATAAATTATATGATCGTGAAGAGGGTTTCTCCTTTTTTATTAAAAAGGAAGGTGTTAAGAGAGAGAAAATTGTAGAAATATTGCCTGACGGATCAGAATATGTACCATTTGATGTGTCAATGACAAAGACAATAACAGGATCAATAATTGTTTCATTAATTTTATTTTTGATCTTTATCCCGGGATCAAGAAAGACAATAAAGAAGCCAATGGGAGTTCCTCATGGAATTCAAAACATTGTAGAACCTTTAGTTTTATTCGTCAGGGATGATATTGCTAAAACTTTTGCAGGGCCAAAGTATAAACGTTATTTGCCGTTTCTACTTACTGTTTTTAATTTTATATTGATTGCTAACTTAATAGGCTTAATTCTTCCTCTGGAATTGAATGTGACAGGTAATATTTCTGTAACCTGTGTTTTGGCCGTTTTTACATTCATAATAACAACTGTTAGCGGAAACCGTCATTATTGGCTACATATAATCAATCCTGATGTGCCAATTTTTATGAAGTTGCCTATTCCCTTGATACCATTTATAGAGTTTATTGGGATTTTTATCAAACCAATCGTATTAATGATACGACTTTTTGCGAATATGTTATCGGGACATATGATTGTTGCTGTACTCGTTGCCCTTATATTTTTGATGTCGTCGTTATTTAGTCCGATAGTCGGAGCAGGAACATCAGTTATTTCTGTGTTTTTTAGTGTATTTATGCTCGTTGTTGATATTCTTGTAGCATTTATTCAGGCATATATATTTACACTTCTGTCTGCTATGTATTTTGGAATGGCAACTGAAGAAGTGCATGTTGAGAAAAAGGTGAAGAATTAATTTGTTTATTGTTAAACTTAAAATAGTTACTATGTCAATCTTAATGGTATTATTAGCCGAAATTGCCATTGGCAAACTAGGCGCCGGAATTGGAGCCGGATTAACAGCAATTGGAGCTGGAATAGGTATTGGAAAAATTGGTCAGGCTGCAATGGAAGCTATTGCACGTCAGCCGGAGGCGATGTCTGACATTCGTTCTAACATGATTGTTGCATCTGTATTTATTGAGGGGGTTGCATTCTTGGCTGTTATAGTTTGTGTACTTCTTGCTGTGTTGTAGAAAAGTGGGTTAGATTTAGCCACTTTGTGTTGTAGAAATAAATATAAAAAACAAAAGCTATGTTTCTGTTTCCTCATTTAGGGACAATAATCTGGGTAACTTTGATTTTCCTGATTGTTCTTTTTTTCATGTCAAAATATGCATGGAAACCATTGTTAAATGCTATTGAGCAAAGAGAAAAGACAATAGAAGGTGCCTTAAATTCGGCTAAAATTGCTGAACAAAAATTAGCCAATATTGAGAACGAACAAAAATTGATTGTTGAACAGGCAAATCAGGAAAAATTCAGACTCTTGAAAGAAGGTTCTGAGCAAAAGGACAAAATTATATTATCTGCACATGAGAAAGCACAAATTGAAGCAGATAAGATAATAGAAGATGCCCGTAAAAAAATTCTATTGGAGAAAGAAGCTGCAATTAGTGATATGAGAAAACAAATTGCTGAGCTTTCAATTGAGATTGCTACTAAAGTAGTCCATGTTGACATGGAAGACAAAACCAGGTATGAAAGGCTTGTAAATGAATTGATAAAAGAAGTAGAATTAAATTAAGGACGTGGATTGGAACAGGGTAACTGTACGCTATGCTAAAGCCTTTACAGAATTAGCTTCTGAGAGGGGATTGATTGCTGAAATTGACAAGGATGTCAGATTGCTTTATTATGCATTAGATTCCTTTAAAGGTTTTAACAGTTTTATTTTAAAACCTGGTGTATGTAAGAGTGAAAAAATAAGAAAAATTGAAGAGTTATTTATTAATGAATTGAATCCTATTACAATAAAATTTCTTAGGTTGATAATTGATAATAACAGGGAAAGCTTCTTAAAATATATTCTTTTTAATACTATTGAAAAGATTAGAATTGAAATGAATGTTGTAAAAGCAAAACTTGAATCCGCAAAAGAAATTGATGAGGTTTCATTATTGAGATTGAAAAAAGCATTTGAGAATAAAATAAATTCAACTATTGAAATATCTTCTGAAGTTAACCCTGATTTAATAGGTGGATTTGTTTTTACAATAGATGGAGAACAATATGATGCTTCAATATCTACAAAATTAAATGCAATGGCAAAACAACTACAAATAAAATAGAGGAATGGCAAATATCCGACCTGCTGAAATTTCAGCAATATTAAAAGAACAGCTTGCTGGTTTTGAGTCTGAGACTTCACTAGAAGAAGTAGGAACGATATTGCAAGTTGGTGATGGGATAGCAAGAATATATGGCCTAAAAAACGTTGAATCGAATGAAATGATCGAATTCTCAAACGGAGTAGAAGGTATTGTTCTTAATCTTGAAGAGGATAACGTAGGTGCTGTATTACTCGGTCCTTCTTCAGGAATCAGAGAAGGTAATGTTGTAAAAAGACTCCGAAGAATTGCTTCAATAATGGCGGGAGAAGGAGTCATTGGCAGGGTTATAAACACTCTTGGTCAACCAATTGATGGGAAAGGTCCTATTGCAGGAGAAAAATTTGAAATGCCTCTTGAGCGTAAGGCTCCACAGGTTATTTATAGACAACCGGTTAAAGAACCGTTACATACCGGTATTAAAGCTATTGATGCAATGATTCCCATAGGGAGAGGACAGAGAGAACTTATTATTGGCGACAGACAGACCGGAAAAACTGCAATTGCAATTGATACAATTATTAATCAGAAGGAAAACTACGAAAAGGGCAACCCGGTATATTGTATTTATGTTGCCGTTGGGCAAAAGGGATCGACAGTGGCTAATATTGCTTATACTCTTGAAAAGTATGGGGCAATGGAATATACTACAATAATTTCTGCAACAGCTTCTGATCCTGCAGCACTTCAATTTTATGCCCCTTATGCCGGAGCCTCAATAGGTGAATATTTTAGAGATACAGGAAGGCATGCGTTGATTATTTATGATGATTTATCTAAACAAGCTGTTTCCTACCGAGAAGTGTCTCTTTTATTGAGAAGACCTCCAGGTCGGGAGGCATATCCGGGAGATGTGTTCTATTTACATTCAAGACTTTTGGAAAGAGCTGCCAAAATTATCGAATCTGATGCGATTGCATCTAGTATGAATGATTTACCAGAATGTTTGAAAGGAAAGGTTAAAGGTGGCGGCTCACTTACTGCTTTACCAATAATTGAAACTCAGGCTGGTGATGTTGCTGCATATATTCCAACAAATGTAATTTCTATTACCGATGGCCAGATTTTTCTTGAATCTCATCTTTTTAATTCAGGTATTCGTCCTGCTATTAATGTAGGTATTTCGGTTTCTAGGGTAGGGGGAAATGCTCAAACCAAGGCAATGAAGAAGATTGCTGGTACTCTCAAACTTGATCAGGCCCAGTTCAGAGAACTTGAGGCCTTCTCAAAATTTGGCTCAGAACTTGATACGGCAACAAGGAAAGTATTGTCGAAAGGTTCACGAAATGCTGAAATACTCAAACAAGGGCAGTTTAAACCAGTTAAGATTGAACAACAGATTGCTATTATTTTTTGTGGTGTAGAGGATTTACTGGAAGAAATTCCTTTAAACTGTATTAGTGATTTTGAGAAGGATTTCATTGAATATCTGGAACTTAATTATCATGATAAACTAATGGAATTAAAGTCAGGTGTTCTTTCTGAAGAAACTAAAGCTTTACTTACTAAGGCAGCAAAAGAAATATCAGCTAAATTCAAGGAAGTTTAATGGCTCAGCTTAAAGAAATAAGAAACAGGATTGTCTCAATTAAAAATACAAGACAAGTAACTAGTGCAATGAAAATGGTGTCTGCTTCTAAGTTGAAGAAAGCCCAAGACCAGATGATTAAGATTTTCCCCTATGATCAAAAGCTTCAAGAAATAATTAATGCACTTAGTCTTGGAAGTATTGAGATTTCTAGCAATTATTTTTCCCAACCTGAAATTAAGAATGTGCTAATTGTTGTCGTTGGATCAAACCGAGGTTTATGTGGGGGGTTTAATTCCAATGTTGTGAAGTTTTCAATAGTACATGCTTTTGAGAAATATAACCTCCAGCTAAAGTCCGGAAATGTTGATTTCCTTCCGATTGGGCGACAGGTTGAAAAGCTGTTGAAAGCAAAAGATCTCAATGTAGTTGGAGAAGCGCATGAATTACTTTCTCGTTTGAATTCAGAAAATGCATCTGATTTGGCTATGTCACTCTTGGAATATTTTAATGAAGGGAGATATCAACGGATTGATATTATTTTTAATAAATTTAAAATTGCTGCAATACAAATTCTTACTTCTGAACAGTTTCTTCCAAGGACTCAACCCCATGTTAAAGAGGAATCAGCAATACTAAGTGATTTCATTTTCGAACCTTCAAAGGAGGAAATATTGGATTTTATTGTACCTCAGACTCTGAGGATGCATCTATATAGGATTTTGGTAGATTCCAATGCTGCAGAACAAGGTGCTAGGATGGTTGCAATGCATCAGGCAACTGAAAATGCTACTGACCTTATCGAAGAACTTACCAAGGAATATAATAATGCGCGTCAGGCTGCGATTACAAATGAAATAGTTGAAATAACTGCAGGAGCTGAAGCTTTAAAAGTTTAATTATCGAAGCTCATCAATTCCAATATCTATAGCTGAAGAACTATTATTTTGCAAATTTATTCTTGAATCTCCATCATAGTCGATTTCGAAACAATAGTTCTGAGTTCCTTTGTTTTTACATCTTGAATCTTGTTTAATATGAAAATCTCCAGCAAACGGATCAATAAATCCCGGATTATAAGAATCGTTTTTCTCCCCAATTAAACTCGAATTTAAATCATTTACCGAGTTCCACTCTTTATTGTCAAAGTTTCTACTTACAATAGAATTTGTCTCGTTCTCCCAAAACACACAATTGTTGAAAGCTGTCCATATTTTAGTGTTCTCTGATGAAGATCCTTTCTTTTCAAAGGAAGCTTCACCTTCAATGTTAAAAAGGGTACCTCCCCGGTTTGCATAAAAAATGCAATTGATTATTCTGTTATAAGAGGGGATTCTTCCAAGTTTTGAAATTACAGTAGAATTATAAGAGCCTTCGTTTAAACAAACTACACTGTTCAACATGAATAAGTTGGCACTTCTGTCAAGAGCTATTGTACCAAACTCTTGCTGAGTGTAATTGTTGGATATAACCGAGTTTACAATTTTCAATAATCCGGTATTCCTTAAGTTCGAATCAAAATAGATTGCTCCTCCATCTCCGTATGCAGTGTTATTATCAATAATGCAGTTATAAAATCTTGCATAATAACCATTGGATGAATTACAATTGATAGCTGCTGCTCCTCCATTATTTTTAGCTGTATTATTTTTAAAAGTGCAGTTAATAATTAAAGGTGAAGCTCCTATCGACGCATATAACCCTCCTCCGTCCTGATCAGCTTTGTTGTCCTCAATTATGCAATTTGCAAGCCTGATTGTTTCTCCCCCTCCAAGCATGTGGATGCCGGCTCCGTACTGTTGGTTAGTGCTACCACCTGAGGCATTTCCCCCTTTTATTGTGAGTCCGTCGATGCGTATGTACTTACTAGTTGTAATTGAAACAACATGTTTTTCACTTCTCTTTCCATTCAACACAACAGGATTCTTTTCAATGTTTCTTTCTTCCAGACTTTTCTCGTTGCCTGAGAAACCACCATAAATATAGATTGCCTCTCGCAAATCGATTCTAACAGAGCTGTCGTAATTTCCTTTAGCCATCCATATCTGGGAATTATTTGGTGAATAATCTATAGCTCTTTGGAGTGATGTGTATGCATTATCCCATGAATTACCATTTGAATTATTCCCCTCACGCGATACATATACAATATTTGTTGTGTCTGAAGGGAAAAAACCGTAGTTGTGGCTATAGGTTAGTTTATTGTCCTTATAATTTAATGGTATCAATGAAGGTCTTTCGTAGAAAGGGGCTGAAGACTCTTTGTTGCAAAAGAATGTTCCCCAAAGCTTTCGTTCAAAGTCTTCAAAAATCATGTTTCCCCCTCCATGAGGGATTGAAATATAAGGTGATGAATATGGTCCGAAAATATTCTTTGAGGTTGCTATTATACAATCAAGGCGTGAATCAATTAATTGTTCAGGGTTTTCATATGAACTGTTATTGTTTGTGCAATTTGAATTATTGCCGGTCCATTTTGATCCTACAAGCATATAAGTGCCATCTATTAGTGTAAGATAAACACCTGAATTCCCAATAGAGTTACCTGTAACGTCTGTTAGAAGTATAACTTGAGAATTTAAAAAACCACTCATGTCATCTTTCATTTTAACTATTTTCCCGTTATCCCAGGTAAAGTAAACAGTGCTGTCGGTATCCATGAAGAGAGAAGCATTTGAACCGCTTACAAGAGGTTCATTTCCACTGATATCAGCATATGGTCCTTCGGGATTTCCCGTTGTGCTTTTCAGAACTCCTGATTTATTAGAATTTGAGAGTGAGTAGCTTATCCAAAAGTTATCTTTCATATAATGTATTTTTGGAGATATAATACCTCTCTTTTTGATTCCGTTAATATTTAAAATTTCCTTTTGCCAGAATTTACCATCATTGTCGAAGCTCCATACATAACCATTATTCCCAATGAGGTTCCAGTTTTTTAAATCTCTGGAAGACCATACCCTTATACCTTTTTGAACACCACCTCTGTCTCCGGTTGTTCCTGTTAAAAAGTATGTATGACCTGGGCCTTTACAAATAGAAACGTCGCTTATGTATTCTTCAAGAAAAGGTTCAATTACCGGCAGTGGTGGATCAAGACTGTCGATAAGTATTTCAATCTTAATGGACAAATCATCCTTTTCTCCTCCATAAATCAGGTTTACGACCAGGAAAGTTGAAATTAGAAAGAGAATGATCTTCATTTTTAAGGTCTAGGTTTATATTAATTGCTCTTTTAAAAGGATTTTATTCAAAAATATTAAAATATTCCAATAGACAATAATTCAGTTATTAACAAGAATTAGAGTAAAATCTCATGGATTATCATAATCATTAGATTTTAGACATAAAAGGCTCGAAATTGTAACAAATAGTTTATTTTTAAATGTACTTCTAAAAATCTGGATGGTGAAGAACATAGCGATAATTAAATGTGGTAATACTTTGTCTGAAATAAAAGACAGGTATGGAGATTTCAACGATTGGTTAATAAAGAAAATAAACAATCCTGAGGCAAAATATAAGTTGTTTGATTTGGCAAAGGGTGATACACTAAGACATCCGCAGGACTTTAGCTGCGCATTTATTGTTGGTTATCCTGAAAATTTAAGGAAAAAGTACTCATGGGAGAAAACTCTAATTGATTGGATAATAACCGCCTCATATTGTAATATTCCGGTTTTGGCGATAGGGTATGGTTTTAAAACTGTAGTTAAAGCTTTTGGGGGAGAAATTATTACTGACTTTAAATCATTATATCCGCAAAAAATAAGTGTTAACATTTTTGAAGAACCAGCTTGTGAAAAAATATTTACTGGTATTGGCGACAATTTTGAAAGTTATTCCATTTGTCAGTCTATAAATACTATAATTCCTGGCAATCCTGAAGTTATTGCTAAAAGTTTAGGTGGTGAAACGCTTGGTGTAAAAGTTAATTCAGTATTTGCATTGCAATTTCATCCTGAAATTTCCGAAGAAGTAATAAGAATGTATATAAAAGCATTAAAATTGCCTACCTCTGAATTATTAAGGGTAAGACTTCGATCAGAATATAAAAATCAATCAATAATATCAAATTTTATGGGGTGTGTTCTAAAATAAACTACTCATTTGTAAATTATTTATTAAAAAAATAAAAAAAGTCAATGTTAATTTTAAAAAAGTATGCCATAAGTATTGTTAGGTTATAAAAAAATGTACTTTTGATATCAAAGTGTTACTAATATCAATAAAATATAGAAATATGGCTACTTTTCGTTTAATTGCTTTTGAAAAATTATTGGATAGAAAACCTCTTGAGGTTAAAAAGGAAAAGCCTTTGACGTCCGATTACTATGGCATGTTGGTTTTCGATAGGCCTAAAATGCAGAAATATCTTTCCAAGGACGCTTTTAAAGGCGTAATTGATGCAATTGATAACGGTACTACTATTGATCGGAAAATTGCTGATGGTGTAGCTACCGGGATGAAGGCCTGGGCTCTTGAAAACGGTGCAACTCACTATAGTCACTGGTTTCAGCCTTTGACAGATAGTACCGCAGAAAAACATGATGCATTTATCGATCATGATGGTTCGGGCGGCGTTGTAGAGGGGTTCTCCGGTAAGCTGCTTGCTCAGCAGGAACCTGATGCTTCTTCTTTTCCAAGCGGTGGTATTCGCCAAACTTTTGAAGCTCGTGGCTATACTGCTTGGGATGTTTCTTCTCCGGCATTTATAGTTGGTACTACTCTTTGTATTCCTACAATTTTCATTTCTTATACCGGGGAAGCATTAGATTATAAAGCTCCTCTTCTAAAGTCCTTAAATTTAATTGACAAAGCAGCTGTAGATGTTTGTCAGTATTTCGATAAAAATGTTACCAAAGTGACAACAAACTTAGGATGGGAACAAGAATACTTTCTTATTGATGATGCTTTGTTTCATGCTCGTCCTGACCTTGCTTTAACCGGTCGTACGTTGATGGGACACTCTTCTGCAAAGGATCAACAGCTGGAAGACCATTATTTTGCGTCTATTCCAGAACGTGTTGGAAACTTTATGAGGGATGTTGAAAATGAAGCATATAAATTGGGAATTCCATTAAAAACAAGACATAACGAAGTTGCTCCCAACCAATTTGAATTGGCTCCAATATACGAAGAATGTAACCTTGCAAACGACCATAACTTAATGATTATGGACTTGTTGCAGAAGATCGCACGTAAACACAATTTTAGAGTTTTGTTGCATGAAAAACCTTTCTCCGGAATTAACGGTTCAGGAAAACATAACAACTGGTCTCTTTCAACAAACACTGGTGTTATTCTTTATTCACCGGGCAAAAACCCTAAGAGTAACCTGCAGTTTCTAACCTTTATTGTTAACACCATCATGGCTGTATACAATAATCAAGACCTTTTACGCGCTTCGATTCTGAATGCTAACAACTCTCACCGTCTTGGAGCAAATGAAGCTCCACCAGCAATTATTTCTGCTTTTCTTGGAACTGAAGTGAATAAGATGCTTGATTTAATTGAGCTAAGTGTTTCTGAAAACAAAATGACTCCTGAACAAAAAACATCTTTGAAGCTTGATATTGGAAGAATACCTGAAATTCTACTCGATAATACTGACCGTAACAGAACTTCTCCTTTTGCATTTACAGGAAACCGCTTTGAGTTCCGTGCTGTTGGTTCTTCAGCAAACTGCTCTTCTGCAATGATTGCCCTTAATACCGCAGTCGCAGCTCAATTAATAGAATTCAAAAAAGATGTTGATGTTCTAATTGATAAAGGTGTAAAGAAAGATGAAGCAATATTCCAGATTTTAAAGAAATATATAGCAAAATGTAAACCTGTTCGTTTTGACGGAAACGGTTATAGTCAGGAATGGGTTGAAGAAGCAGAACGCCGCGGGCTTTCAAATATTACAAGTGTACCTAAAGCTCTTGAAGCTTACCTTTCTGAAAAGTCCAAAGACTTATTCATTAAGATGGGTATCTTCAATGAAATTGAACTTGAAGGTCGTGTTGAGGTTGAATATGAAAAGTTTACTAAGAAAATTCAGATTGAAGCAAGAGTTCTTGGCGATATGGCTCTTAACCACATTGTTCCTACTGCAATGAAATATCAGACTCAATTGACCAAGAATGTTCATGCTTTGAAAGATGTCTTTGGAGATGAGTATAAATCTCTTGCCGGAAATCGTTTAGATTTGATAAGAGAGATTTCCGATCACATTAATTCAATTAAAACAAAAGTTGAAGCAATGGTTGAAGCCCGAAAAGTGGCAAACAAGATTGATGACGGTAAGGCTAAAGCTTATGCTTACGATAGTACTGTCAGACATTTCCTAGAAGAAATAAGAATTCACATCGATGAACTTGAACTTATAATCGACGATGAGTTATGGCCATTACCCAAATATCGTGAACTTTTGTTCAATCGCTAAAAATTAATATCAGCTTAAAATCAAAGCCACCCGTTGAAGGTGGCTTTTTTTATTTGTTTTCAATATTCAACCTATTTCTTTACATTTTAATCAGTTCTATGCTTACCGATTATTATAAATTTGTAAAAGCAAATCTACTGTGGTTTAAAAAAAACTGATATGAAAAAGTTTAAAGCGATTATTTTTCTTCTTACCCTGTCTCTTTTCTCAATGGCATCAGAGAAAATGTGGTTCAATCAACCTGCCAAGGTTTGGGAAGATGCTCTTCCTATTGGTAATGGGCGTTTAGGAGGTATGGTCTTTGGTGAAATCAGAAGGGAAAGAGTCCAACTAAACGAAGAATCGCTATGGACAGGCAGCAGAGAACAGTTTACAGATAAGCCCGGTGCTTATAAATATCTTCCCGAAATAAGAAAACTTCTTTTTGAAGGCGAATATCAAAAGGCTCAAGAAATTACTGAAAACAATTTCATGGGAAATGGCAACTGGAATATGTATCAGTCTCTTGGGGATTTGTTCATTAACATGAAGCATGGTAAAACGATTACAGATTATTCTCGAAGCTTAGACTTGAGTAAAGCATTAGCTTCAGTGAGCTATAAAGTTGATGGAATTAATTTTAAAAGAGAATATTTTTCTTCTTCTCCAGATCAGATTCTTGCTGTAAAAATCATTTGTGACAAACCGGGAGGAATTAACCTTAGTGCAAGGCTTTCTCGCCCAAAAGATGCTGCTATAACTGCCGAAAAGGATAAAATAATAATGTCGGGGAGGGTTACCGCCGGAGGTGTTGAGACTAAAGATCTGAATCCGGGAGTGAATTACTACTCGATTCTTAAAATAGTGCCTGCTTCTGGAAAAATGGCTGTCAAAGGTGATAGCATAATTATTACCGGAGCTGATTCAGTTGTCTTTTTTTTAACTGCTGCTACAAATTACTGGGGGGAAGATCCTAAGATTAAATGTAATGAAACTTTGTACAGAGTTCTCAGAAAAGAATATGACAAGATTAAAGAAGCTCATATTGATGATTATCAGAAATATTTCAACAGGGTAGAACTTGATCTTGGGGATGATTCAAATCCTGACATTCCAACTGATTTAAAACTTGAGGCTGTAAAAAAAGGGGGAGAGGACAATGATCTCGTAGAAACGTATTTCAATTTTGGACGCTACTTACTTATAAGCAGTTCAAGACCGGGTGACCTTGCTGCCAATTTACAAGGAATATGGGCTGATGGCCTTGTTCCTCCATGGAGTGCCGACTATCATATAAATATTAACATACAAATGAACTACTGGCCGGCCGAAGTTGCTAACCTTTCAGAATGCCATCTTCCTTTTATCGCTCTTATTGATAGTCTGAGAACAAGAGGAAGAGTAACAGCCCGCGAAATGTATAACAGCCGAGGCTTTATGGCTCATTATGATACAAATGTATGGTATTGGACTACAGCGGAAGGAAAAGCAGAGTGGGGGATGTGGCCTATGGGTGCAGCCTGGTGCTGTCAGCATATATGGCAACATTATTTGTTTACCGGAGATCTTGAATTTCTTGAAAAGAATTATCCTGTGTTAAAAGAAGCATCATTGTTTTTTGTTGATTATCTTACTACAGATCCCAAAACAGGTTATCTCGTCACAGGTCCCTCTAGTTCACCCGAAAATAAATTTAAAACTCCCGATGGAAAGATCTCAAATATTACAATGGGACCAACTATGGACATGTCTATCACTCGTGAATTGTTGAACAACACTATTGCTGCTTCTAAAGCGATTAAGCTAGATGCAAAATTCAGAAAAGAACTTGAAAAAATATTACCTAAGCTTAGTCCGCTTCGTATTGGCAGCGATGGTAGAATAATGGAATGGACTGAAGAGTTTGAAGAACCGGAACCTGGACACCGTCATATTTCTCATTTATATGGTCTCTTTCCCGGAAATGAGATTAGTGTTGCAAAAACACCTGAGTTTGCTTCAGCAGCCCGCAAAACTATTGACTATAGGCTTTCGCACGGGGGAGGATACACCGGTTGGAGCAGGGCTTGGATAATAAATTATTTTGCCAGACTTTGTGATGGGGAAAAAGCCTATGAAAACTTACTTGAATTGTTAAGAAAGTCAACTCTTTCAAATCTGTTTGATACGCATCCTCCATTTCAGATTGACGGTAATTTTGGTGCTACAGCCGGTATTTCAGAAATGCTTATCCAGAGCCATGCTGATGAAATATCGCTTTTGCCTGCTTTGCCTTTAGCATGGAATAAAGGTAAAGTCTCAGGATTAAAAGCAAGAGGTGCATTTGAGGTAAGCATGGAATGGGAAGATGGTAAAATAATATCAGCATCCATTAAATCTTTAAAAGGAAATCCTTGTAAAGTAAGATATAATGGGGAGGTTGTAAAGATTAAGCCTAAAGTGGGGGAGACTATTCATCTTAACTAAGTTTTTTTAAAAGTATTTGTATAAACAAAAAACCGCTCCCCAGGGAGCGGTCGATCAATCTTAAATATAAAACAGGCTTACCTTTCCTGTTTGATGATTTAGAAAGAAATTGAACTATTTAATACAGATGCTAAAATATCCTTGACTTATTAATATGCAGTTAAAGAAAAATTAAAATATTTTTAAAAGGTTAGCTCAAAAAAAAAGCTACCATATTTGGCAGCTTTTCTTTGATAATTCTAAAGTGATAATTAATTTGATGACTCGAGTTTAATTGAAATCTGATTATTGTCTTTATTATCAACCGGTATTTCAATTACGTTCTTTTCGTATGAGATGTATGATGCTGTTATATTGTATTCTCCGGGTTTTAAATCCTTGAATGAAAACATTCCATCAAAATCAGTGTATGTTTTGATGTTCAATTCATCAATTTTAACTTCAACTCCGACTAATGCTTCTTTTGATGTTTTATCAACAACATTACCACTTATCTGTATTGTTAAAATATTCTCATGAGTAGTTTCTGCTTTTTCATTTATATCTTTTGCTTGTCCTGCAATAGCGAGACATATTATCGATAGACTAAATATCAGCTTTTTCATTTTTTTCTTTTATAAATTCAATGTAAAAGTATACTTACGCTGTTAAAGTGTAATTAAGCATCAATTACAATAATATTACAAATATCATTACTGTTCTTTTTGTTTTAGCTCTTCTGAATAATTTCGTTCTTTTATGACCTTACCTTCTTTGTCGTAATTCTTCCAAACACCTGTTTTTTCTCCATTTGTATATTCTAGTTCATATATTAAAACCCCTGAGTCATCCCATATATACCATTTCCCATCTTTTTTACTTTCAACATAATGGGCTTCTGCTACTTTAACTTTGTTTTCGTTGTATGTAATCCAGTCACCATGCATGATATTTTTTGAATATGACCTTATCTCATTGAGCTCTCCATTCTCAAAATATACTTTTACTTCTCCATCTTTTTTTCCATCTATCAATGTCATTTCAATTTTGATATTACCATTGTCATAGTAACTTTTAAAGTCACCGGTATATGGTCTGGTAACAGAATAGAAAATACCATCGACCTCTTTAATATTCTGCGAGAATGAACTTAAAACCAATAAAAACAATGCACCTAACAACACGATACTTTTTCTCATTTTATGAACCTCCTAATTATTTTTTCAAAACAAGTAAAGTCCCGGGATGTTTATTCCCGGAACTTTAATTTAATTAATGCAATTTGTTTAAACTATATATAACTTACTACTGTAAAATCATCTTTAAAGTTCTTGCATTCCTGTTGTTAACAACAATCCTTCCAAAGTATAAACCCTTAGAAAGGTTCGTTGCGTCAAACTTGAAACTATTTACTCCGGTGTTGGCTTCACCTTCAAATACATCTGAAACTAACGCTCCTCTTGAATTGTAAATAGAGATTTTTATTTTTGATTTTGAATTAAGGGTTAAGGAAATGATCGTTTCACTGTCAAATGGATTAGGATAACTTTTAACAGCCTTCAAATCTTGTAATAAAACTTCATTGGAAGAAACATTTTCAGCCCAATATGAAGCATTAAGTACTGGGGAGCCGCTTAATGGGAGAAAGTTCAAATTGCTGTAATTGAATGCATCAGCAATCTTTACATCTGCATTGTCGGCTATCATTTTGTTTTCTTTGCTTGCAGTGAGGTACCATGCTTCTACGCCTGCAGCATCAAATACAGTACCATCAACTTTGAATTTGTCGTTGCGCACACCTGCAATTATAGTATTGCTGATATTTAGTTCGCCATTTTTAGCTGCATTCATAGTGTTGTCAGATTCCATTCTGAGACCACGTCCCCAACCCATGAATAGAGAGTTGTAGATCTGTAGCTTAGTGCTTCTGCGCAATCTCATTGCAGCACCTTCTTCATGGTTCTTTACAAGAGATGGAGTAGCAGAAGATGCAAAAGGTCCAAAAGCGCTTATATTGCTGAATACAGCCTGAGTGAAAGGTTGGCTTGAGCTTCCGTCTGCGTCATTATCTGATTCAAAAGCATTGGCAGTGTCTGTATCGACAATATCTCCATCGCGAGAAATGAGCCCATATTGTACTAATCCAATAAATCCATTGTCAGTATCGAAATCATCATCTTCAGTTTTATAAGAGATAAGGTGTTTTGAATTTACAGTGCCACCAAACCATTCGTAACCGTCATCTCCTGAATAAGATACCTGTACAAAGTCAACAGTTGTTGCACTTCCTACTGAATAAAATGTTAGCCCGTTGATTTCTTTTGCTGTAGCTACTTCATAACCCGGGAATTCAATCCTGACGTATTTTAAAGTACCTGAATTGTCTGTTGGTTCAGTACCTCCATAAGTTGATTCAATACCACCTTCTGCCACTCCTTCTCCACCTGCAAGATTGTTTGGCGCTTTACCGCAAATAACAACACCTGCCCAGTCGCTGTTGCCCCTAAGCCCTGCTCCCTGGTTTGATGTGAAAACGATAGGAGAAGAATATGTACCAATTGCATTTATTTTACCTCCGCGTTCAATTACGAGAGCACTTTTTTCTGTTCCACGTATAATTGTTCCTGCTTCAATAGTTAGGGTTGCATCTGCATCTACATAAACCCATCCATCGAGCTTGATTACACCGCTCCATGTTTCGTTGGCAGTAATATGAGTGCCTGTAGCACGAGAGAATTGTGAATTACCTTTGGTAACTGTAGCTTCAGGATATGCCGCATTAACGGGATCCCATTCAGCCCAGCCTTCTGTCCAGTCTGTTGAACTAAAAGCTCCAATATAACTCACTTTGTCAAAATAACTGTTGTCGATATTACCGGCTATCGAGCCTAAAGTTATCAACAATCCTAAAACTAGTGTAAGTAAACTTTTCTTCATGATATAAAACTTTAAGTTAATTTTCAAATTCAAATAATAATTAATTGACATTCTAATTTTTATAATCTAATAACTACACCTACAGAGATCTGTCTGTTCGGCAAGTAATTAAGAGTTGGCATTTCTTTGTTTTCGTCTATTCCGTAATATTGTACAAACTTCACCGGGCCATTTAAGATATCTTTTACTCCGGCCTTGAATGAGATTCGTTCCCCAATTTGCTTTTCTATGTTGAAATCTAGGGAATTACGCGACTGCTCCCAAGTATTTGGATTATTTGGGGTGCCTACAAATGCTATTCTTTCTCCTACACGGTTATAAGAAATATTGGCTGACAAACCAATTTCATTGTTCTGATAATTTAACCCTGCATTAATTATATAGGGTGACTGTCCCTGCATTATCCTATGTTTGTCTCTGGCAAAACTTTGATTTGTAGTGATCTCACTTTTTATTAGTGAAGCATTGAAAATGAAAGTGAAATCTTTTAAGTAATGAAGTATTCCTGAATACTTTTCAAATTCGACGAACTGTTTTCGTATATCAAGCTCCAGCCCTATACTATTAGCTTCTTCTGTGTTGTAAGGTTTATAATCATATCCCGTTCCTGCCGGAATAAGGAATATTTCTATCGGATTAATAAACTTCTTGTAAAAAGCTCCAATTGAAATTATTTCTCCATTTGAAGGGTAAAACTCATACCTAAAATCGAAGTTCTGTATGTATGAATTCTTTAGGGAATCATTTCCATGTATCAAAACAAACATGTCAAAGTCTTGATAATCAAAATTTGACATTTCCCTGAACTCAGGCCTGTTTACTGTCTTGCCATATGAAGCCCTTAATAGGTTCTTTTCATTGATTGTATATGTAAGGTTTGCCGAAGGGAAAAATATTGTTGTATCCCTCTTTATGTCATATAATTCAGGAGTTGAAGTTTCTTCATAAAAATCGCTTATCAATCTGTTGAAGTTCTCTACTCTTACTCCTCCATAAATATCGAAGTTAGATATTGGAATTTCAATGCTTAAATATCCCGCAGTCAGTTTATCAATTGCATTGTAGCTGTCTTTTGCACGTGTATTGTCCCTGTACGATAAACCATGCTGAGTGTAAGGCGCGGTTTCATCAAAGTAAAAGTTTTCTTCACTGAATATCTCACTTGCAGGTGAAAAGAAATCCATTGTAGGGTTTTTCATTGCTACTATCCCAATCAATCTGGAATCAAACTCTCTATTTTTTAGTTCATAAAATAGGCCTGTTTTTAATTTCAAGCCTTGAGAACCATGTAATAATGATATATCTTGTATAAGGTCAAATTTTAAGTTGTAGATATTCTCCTTCATATTAAGCCATAATCTGCCTGACAAATATGAATTTGGAACATTTTGCATTCTCAGGAAGTATTCATTATAGTTGTCACTTCCTTCAGAATCTTCAAGCACATAAGTCAAACGTCTGTTGTCTGGTTGATCATTTCCTGTGAAACCATATCCTAGCATCCAGTTTATTTTGGTTCTATCGGAATTGAAGTTTTGTTCTCCCGCCAGTTGACCTGAATAGACAAAGCGGCTAACGAATTTTAAATCTAAAAGCTTGAGCGTTTCTACGTTGTAATAATTGATGCCATTACGGATATTTGTTGATGTAGTTCCCATCTGATTGATGAAATTTCTGAATTCCAGTTTCTGGTTTTTTCCGTAAAGGATATTCCAATTGTGTATCAAACCTAATTTTGAACTTTGCTTCGATCTGTTATCATGAAAGTCAAAGTCTTTTATCATTTTGTCGTTTAAGGAGTCATATTGCATATATTCTATTCTGTTACTTTCAGTCTGATCAGAACTGATACCATAATTTAAAGAGGTGATATTGCCTATTGTGGCTTTCCCTAACAGAAACCTGAACTGTCCTGTTATTGAAATCGACTGATCGAGGAATGGTGATTTTGAAAGGACTTCCCAATTATTAGAGAAGAGCTTAGAAATATTTGTTATTTCCTTTGTTTTTGACACATAACTTTCAACATTCTCCCATGTATATAGGTCTGAGAATTCCTTTGGATTTGGCACTCCTTCAGGTAGTGATCTGGATTCATCATCAATTCCGAGCCAATCATATTTTCCTCCTGAATAAGAGTTAAATGATTTTGAGAATGTGGTATTTGGAACAAACGTGCCTCCATACGAAATAACAAGACTGTTTTCGTCAGCTACATCTTTAGTTTCAATATTTATTGCTGCCCCTGCAAAATCAGCAGGCAATTCAGGAGCGGGACTTTTATATATCAGGATGTTGTTTATCATTCCACTCGGGATGGCATCAAAAGAAAAGGCCCTTTTGTCTGCCTCAAAACTTGGTGCAGTTGATCCGTTGAGCATTATGGAATTATATCTTTCTATAAGCCCCCTTACAATTACAAATCTTCCATCTGTAATTGTTATGCCGGGAACTCTTCTTATTACTTCAGCAGCATCTTTGTCCTGCGATTTGCGTATCTGCTGGGAGCTTATTCCGTTAACTATAAGCTTCTCTGCTTTTAATGATGAAAGAAGAGATATTTCAGTGTCGTCCCTTCTACGGGCAACAACCTTAACTTCATCTATATCAAGTGTGGCAGGGTCAAGCTTAACTTCCAGATTTGTCTCACTCCCTTCTTTCAGTGAAACTTTAATTATCTCTGGGTTGTATGAAATAAAGGAAACGACAAGATTGTAATCTCCGGTTTTTAGATTTGGTAAGTAAAACTCGCCTGAGAAATCTGTAATTGTTCCTTGTGTTGTTCCTTGAACTAAAATTGTTGCCCCAACAAGTGTTTCGCTTGTTTTTGCATCGGTAACTATGCCTTTGACAACCGGATTTTGTGCAATGACTGAAAAGCTTAATAAAAGAAGGATAATCAAATTTAAGATTGATAATTTCATTAGGTAATTTGTTGCAGTAAATAAAAGTTCTATTTGTTTTTAAATATCACTGCAAATGAACCCTTCAATTATTACAGCATAATTAAAGATTGGTCAATGTAAGGTTACATTTAGATTTTAGGTATGTATATGTCTGTATATCAATGAATAAATGGTGAAACAAACAAAAAAACCGTAATAAGGTTTCAACTTATTACGGTCTGTGTTTCATTTTATTGAAATTATTCAGGTCATGCTTTTGCCAGCGAAAAGATAAACTCAATTCCTCCTTCGGGACGATTCCTGACTGATATTTCTCCTTTATGCAGCTGGACTGCATTTTTAACTATGGCAAGTCCTAGCCCGGTGCCTCCATTTTCTCTCGTTCGGCCTTCGTCGGCTCGGTAGAATCTTTCAAATATCCTTGGCAGATGTTCTTCTGCTATGCCGGTTCCATTGTTTGAATATGTGAAATAATGATACTTCTGGTCAGTATGATAATTGTTGATTGTTATCGTCACATCTTTACCTGCATACCTTATAGTGTTTTCAATAAGATTCTGAAAAATTGAAGTCAGCAAATGGTAATTGCCCATTACTTTAACTTCATCGCTAATACTTATACGGACATTTATTCCTTTGTCTTTTAATCTTATTTGCTGGTTTTCTATTACGTCGTTTATAGCAGAGTTTACTGCTATTTCACTTAATTCATAGAGGTCACCTGCCTCTTCAATATTGTTTAGCAATGAAATATCGTTGAGCAACGAACTTAGCCTTTCCGATTGCAGAAAAGCTCTGTCAATAAAATAGTTCCTTTTTTCTACGGGCAAATCCTTTATGTCATTGAGGGTTTCAAGGTAGCCTTTCAATGAAGCAACAGGAGTTTTTAGCTCGTGGGCAATATTTGCTGTCAGCTGCTGTTTTATCAGCCTTCTCTTTTCAAGCCTGCTGACATCCGTAATCATGATTTCATAGCTTCTGTCTGAAAAGTAAATTGCCCTTATTTCAAATATATATTCTCCTTTTGGTACTATGTAATTAATCCTTGGATATTCTGATGTTGTTGATACTTCACTCTTGTTATTGTGGCTGAGAAAATCAACTACAGGCTTCATTTCAGGTATGCTAAGTACATCAGGTACAGTTACAGACGACTTTTCCGATATTGTATTTATATAGTGAATAAAATGACTGTTGGAAAGCAGTTTCTTATTGTCGGGCGAAAAGAAAGCTATCCCTTCATGAAGGACGTTCAGATGCTGAAATAATTTTTCCCTTTCGCTTATGAGTTCATCTTTGGTCTTGTTTAATCTGTTATATATCTTTTTGATCTGCTGACTGATGTTGTTCAATTCATTGTCTGCAAAGTTCTTTTCATTCTCAATTTCTTCACCTACAGCTGCTTTTATTGAAAAGTCTTCAAGTTGTGATACAAACAATCCAAGCCTTTTTGTTACAAGGTTTATTATAATCCACATCAGGAAGAAAATTAGAACGATATAGACAAAAAACATTTGAGAAGCCTGTAAGAAATGCTTTAAATTGACATCAAAGACCAATGCAGTTCTGATGTAGTACTTGTTATAGTATTTTGAATAATAATAAAACTCCTGCTTGGTAGTGTCTGATTTACGGATGTTACTTCCTTTTTTTGCATATAATGATTTCTGTACTTCTGGTCTGCTAAGGTGGTTGTCAAATTTTGATAAGTCCTCGACAAAACTATCGTACAGCACAACACCCTTTGAATCAATAATTGTTATTCTTTGCCCAAGATCAGGTAGAAGGAGTGACAGGGTGTCAAGAAGATTGAAATTACCCGATTGTATAATTTTATTCTTTTCAATATAATTGTGTGCAAACACAGTTATATTATCGAGCGAATTTTCAAGCTGATCTGCTTTATATTCTTTCTCCCTTTGGTACTGATATAAGAATACCGTTAAGGTAAAAATCAGAAAGACCAACAGGAATGAAAAAAATATTCTGCTTCTGAATGTGCGGTTTATTCTTATTGCCATAGCTCAAGTTTTAATTTCATTATTGCTCAAAAAGGTATCCATAACCGGTCTTACCTTTAATTTTGTTTCCATATTCGCCAATCTTTTTCCTAAGCCTAGCGATATTCACATCGACATTTCTTTCAGTTACAATAACATCATCATGCCAAACCTTATCAAGTATGTCTGCCCTGCTTATATAACTCCCTTTCTTTTTAAGGAGTACATGCAGTATATCGAATTCTTTTCGTGTAAGATCAACTAATTTATTATCAATAGTTATCATCTTCTTTTCGGCATTTAACTCAAGGTTCTCGTATGTTATTATTTCCTGATTGTTTACAATTCCCCTTTTTATTATTGCCTTAACTCTTGCAATCACTTCCCTGATTGAGAATGGCTTGCTAATATAATCATCTCCTCCAATGCTGAAACCTGTTAGAAGGTCATTCTCACTGTCGCGTGCTGTGATAAAAATTATTGGTGTTGTAAGGTGCTTCTGTTTTCTGATAATGTCTGCTGCCTTAAAACCCGACATACCTCCCATCATTACATCAAGCAGTATTACATCAAAATCTTCTATCGGTTTCTTAAGGGCATCTTCAGCTGAGTATGCTACATCTACTTCAAAACCTTCACTTTCAAGATTGAATTGTAATATCTCACACAAATCCTTCTCGTCGTCAACTACTAATATTTTTTTCGGGTGGTCTGACATAGTTGCTTGTTTTTATTCTTTAATCAGGAATAGATAAGTGCCGAATATCCTTGCCTTCAAGGAAGTATATTGATGCTTCAGCAATATTGGTTGCATGGTCGGCCACTCTTTCAATGTTGTCAACCATCTCTTTTATTGTAATGTAACTTATTAGTGCCTTCTTCTTATCGTCGAAATCCTTGCTTTTGCTTATAAGCGCCTTTAGCATTTTGTTGTTCATCTCATCTACTACTGAATCATTCTTCAGTGTCCAGATGGCATAATCTCTGTCTTGCTGTGTAAATGATAGCAACGACTTGCTAACCATCTGTGAGGCTGAAATAAACATAGTCGATATTGTCTCGGAAGATTGGTTGTAAACTTCCTGACTCTTTATCTTTTTCAGATAGTTTACCAGATTTACGACATAGTCACCTATTCTTTCTAGGTTTATTATTATTCTGTAACAAGCCATCAGCTTCCTTATCTCTGAAGCAACCGGCTGGTACAATACGATCGTATTTATAATTCTTTCACTTATTTTTACTTCTAACTGGTCAACCAGCTCCTCATTTGCTTGTATTTCATTTTCAGTTTCTTCGGGCATATTTATATCACCCGACTGAAGGAAATTCTCCAAACTGTTTAGCTGGGCAAGTACAATATTTGCCATGTTTTCAAAATCCCGCATGACCTTGTTCATCGCCTCTTCTTTTCTGAATGTCATATCTTGTTTTATTTTTCTATTACTAACCAAACTTTCCTGTCAAGTACTCTTCTGTCCTTCTGTCATGAGGATTGGTAAACATATTCTTTGTCTTGTCATATTCTACCAACTCACCAAGATACATAAAAAGAGAATAATCAGAAATACGTGCTGCCTGCGACATATTGTGGGTTACCATTATTATCGTATAATTCTCTTTCAACTTCACAAGCATATCTTCAATCTTTGAAGTTGCTATAGGGTCAAGGGCTGAAGTGGGCTCATCAAGAAGAATTATTTCAGGACTGAAAGCTAGTGCACGTGCTATGCAAAGGCGCTGTTGCTGACCGCCTGAAAGGAAAGTCCCCTTTTTGAAAAGTGAATCTTTAACTTCTTCCCAAAGTGCCACATCCTGAAGTGAACGTTCTACTATCTCATCCTTATAACTTTTCTTAAGGCTGATGCCGTTTAATTTATATCCAGAAATAACATTATCATAAATACTCATCGTAGGAAAAGGATTTGGCCTTTGAAATACCATTCCCATTCTACGCCTGACTTTTATAGTCGGCATTTTCATTATGTCGGTTCCGTTTAAAACTATATTTCCTGTTGTCTGTATGTTTTCATACAATTCATGCATCCTGTTTATTGCCCTCAGCAATGTGCTTTTGCCACAACCCGAAGGTCCCATTATCGCTGTAACAGAATTCTTTTTAAAATCTGCAGTCACATTTTTTACTGCAGGTACATTATCGTAAGAAACTGTCAGGTCTTTTAACGACAATATCGGATCGGCAATTTGTATAATGTTTTGACTCATACTACTTTCTTCTAGCTGCTATTTGTTTTGTCAACAGATTAAATATCAGCACAATTATCATTAATAACAAGGATGAACTCCATACCAGGTCTACCATGTTTGGATTATTATAGAACTCCCAAATCAATAGTGGAATTGCACTTGTTGGATCTGTTATATTCCAATTTATTACTGAGCTACCAAGGGCCGTCAGCATCAAAGGTGCGGTTTCACCTATCACCCTCGAAACGGATAACAGTATTCCAGTCATTAACCCACTAAAACCTGTCGGTATTAAAACCTGAATGATAACCCTGTAATAAGGAACTCCCAAAGCAAGGGCAGCTTCTTTTATTGTAATAGGGATCATTTTAAACGTTTCTTCGGTCGACCTTACTATCATTGGTAGCATCATAATTGATAGGGCTACGCTTCCCGCAAGGGCTGAAAATCCCATTGTTATATGCTTTACAATCCAAAGGTATGAAATTAGTCCAAGCACTATTGAAGGCACACCTTGCAATATGTCTGAAATATTTCTTACCAGATTGGCTATTCTTTTGCCTTGATTTTCATATAGATATATGCCTGATATTATACCTACAGGTATTGCAATTACAGATGCAAGAAATACCATCAGCAAAGTTCCTGCAATACCATTTATAATTCCCCCTGGAATTATCTCTCCATTGGCTACAGCTGTCATTGCTGCAAATGTATCAGGCGTAGATTGGGTTATAAAATCGAAATTAATTTGGCGTATTCCTTTTACTATCAGTTTGTAAATAATCAGTATTATCGGGGAAATAGTGAGTATAGAGAAAAACACTATTGTGCCAACAGCCAATTTATCTTTTAGCAGCCTCCTTTCGGAATGATCAGTATGTAATATTTCTTTAGGAAGACTCATCTTAATTCTCAAATTTTTTAATTATAAATTTCCCTATCGCATTGATTATACCTGTCATGACGAATAGTATCAACCCTATTGCTATAAGCGAACTTAGCTTTAAGCCTTCTGCTTCTCCAAACTGGTTGGCTATAAGACTTGCCATTGAATTTCCGGTTGAAAAAAGTCCTGCAGGTATAAGATTCGAATTTCCTATAAGCATTGTTACTGCCATCGTTTCTCCAAGCGCCCTTCCAAATGCAAGTATGTAACCTGCAAATATGCCCGACCGAGCTGCCGGGACAGTAACTGTTGTAATAACTTCAAGCCTTGTTGCTCCCAGAGAGTATGCTGCCTCTTTTAAATCGTTGGGAACCATGGCGATTATTTCATTGCTCAGCGACGTGGCATAAGGTATTATCATTATTGCAAGTATGAGGCTCGATGTAAAAACGCCAAAACCCTGATTGGGAACTCCCAAATCTACCAGAAATGGCCTAAGTACATAAAATCCCCAAAGACCGTAAACAATTGATGGTATCCCTGCCAGAAGATCGACCATTGTGCCTAATACCTTCGCAAACTTCGTGTTCCTGAAGTATTCTCCCAAAAACAAAGATGTTGAGAACGAAAGAGGAAGTGCTATCAAAAGTGCAAGTACTGAAGTCAGCAATGTGCCTATAATGAAAGGAAGAGCCCCGTAGCTTTCCCTTCCTTCAGTTGGGTTCCAGTTGTTTGATATGATAAATTTTAAGCCGAATTCTTTGAATGAAGGAATGGAACCTCCAACAAGTGAAAATACCATTCCTCCGGCTACCAGTACAATTAGTAATGATACCGACAATAAAACAATCTTTGTTATTTTGTCGCTGTTCATCAACTTAACTTTTAGACACTTATATTATAACAAAGGTTTTCCCTCAAAGGTCACACCTTTTAAAATATTTTTTGCTTTCAATACTGCCGATTCAGGTATCGGAGCATAATGTACCTTTTCTGCTTCGCCCTGAGCTTCAGGAGATACAAGCCAATCAAGAAGTTTTACTGTTGCAAGGGCTTTATCTATTGTTCTGTTGCTATATGCCTGCTCCTTAAAAAGTATTATCCATGTGAACCCACTTATAGGATAAGCTTCCGGGTCGCTTGAGTTTGTTACCATTATTCTTGTATCTTCAGGAAGGTCGCCTTTTGCTGCTGCACTGATGCTTGCAATTGAAGGTTCAATATAATTGCCCGAACTGTTTTGTACTAAAGCAGTCTGGATTTTCATTGCAAATGAATATTCTGAACCGATATAACCAATTGTTCCTTCTGTTGATGAAATTGTACCTGCTACTCCGGGATTGCCTTTTGCTCCCATCCCAACCGGCCAATTCAACGATTTGCCTACACCTACTTTTTCAGCCCATTCCGGACTTATTTTGCTCATATAATCGCTGAAAATATGAGTAGTTCCACTGCCGTCGGAGCGGTATATTACTGATATGTTAGAGCTTGGTAATTTTAGTCCGGGATTGTTTGAAATTATCGCAGCATCATTCCATTTTGTAATTTTTCCCAGGAATATATTTTCTAGCAATGTGTTTGATAATTTCAATCCATCAACCCCCGGCAGATTATAAGCTATTACAACCGCACCAAGACAAGTTGGTATATGAACAACCTCTGAAGGCATTTCTGCAAGTTTGCCATCTTCAAGGTATGCATCTGTTGCCCCAAAATCTACAACTTTGTCTGCCAGACTTCTGATACCACCTCCTGAACCGATACCTCCGTAAGTAACGTTAGTACCGTAATTTTCTTTGTATTTGCCAAAAACCATATTGTAATACGGCATAGGAAATGTAGCTCCTGCAGCTGCCAGCGATACGTTAGCTACTGAAATGTCTTTGTTGTCTTTGCTTTTGTTTTGTGACTGACAAGATGCCAGTATGATTACTGCTAATATTAAAGGAATTAATGTTTTCATTTTTTCAAATATTTTTATTGTTAAAACTTAATATCACAACTTATATAGAAATAGTTGATTGGTTTCTTTTCTTTATCTGCATGATTGAACATCCTGTAGTTAGGAGATATCTTCAATCCTTTTACCGGTTGATATTCAATACCAGCAATTAATAATCCACCGTCTTTTGATAGGTTCCATGCTGCTGCTTCTCCTTCAAGTGTTGTCGAACTTAAATTATCATACCGGCCAAAGACCTTGAAATTCTTAAATGGTTTTACTGTAGCATATACAGAATATCCGGAAAAATCTTTTCCAGCAACATTTTCATTGTTCTGCTGTAGGTTGTATTCAGCTCCTATCGAGGCTTTCCCGAAGTCGTAGCCTACAAAAGCAGCAAATGTTGATTGTATGTTTACATTGCCCCAAATATCGTAGTAGCCTCTTATTTTGAGGTTTTTGACCGGAGTTATTGTAGCTCCAAGTCCAGCCTTGTATTTATTGTCAGCCTGAATTAATTTGTATCCTTCTCCATTAATGAGAATCACATCGGCACTTAACCAGTCTGCAAACTTGTATGATGCTGTAATCCCTAAATCTGCGCTTGAACCCATCTTGCTTGCATCCTGAAACGATTTCTCAATATACCTGTAACCCCAGAATTCTTCCTGCTGCTTGAAAGCTGTAGTAGTAATCATTCCCATAGTGACAGAAAACTTATCTATGGAATAACTGATATATGCATTTTTCAAATATGCCACCATTTCTAATTTGCCGTTTCCCGGGTTTCCTACATCAAAATTGATCTTTCCTGAAAAGTTTTCACTGAGATTGAAATCATAACCCAAATAAGCCCTTTCAATTTCAAAGGCTGATGAACTGGTGCCATCAGAAAATGTATAGTGGAAATTTGAGAAGATTCTCACGAAGGCTTTGCCGTTTGGTTTGTACTGCTCTTTTTCATTCTGTGCTTGCGTGCTTAAATATGTAAACACAATTATTGCAATAAAGATGGTAATTTTCTTCATATTCAAGATTGATTAAATAATTCAAAACAAAAGTCTTGCTATTTATTTACATGCACATTACAGAATTATTACAAAACGATTAAATTATTTTGTTGACTTAATTTACTATATTTTTTTCACTCTTTATATACGGTGTAATGTTTTATTATATACTTTCGCTTCGTAACACTATTTTATTTGATGGTGACACGAATTAATACTATTACACTTACATCCATGAATAAACTCTTTGCATTTCTCTCTATTATCATATTGACAACAAGCTCTATAGCTCTATCGGCTCAAATAGTAAAAGGCAAAGTCTTTGATTCAAAAAGTCATGACCAACTATCCGGGGCAACTGTGCAAATTATTAATTCTTTCAACGGAGTAGTTGCTTCAAACGACGGAACCTATAGCCTGAAAGTCCCCGCAGGTAAGAAAGTTTCTATACAGGCAAGCTTTATTGGTTACCAGTCTTTTATAAAAGAGATAACACTTAATAAAGGGCAAAACATAGAACTCGATTTTGAATTGACTCCCTATTCCGTTGAACAACAGGAGGTGCTTGTTACTGCAACTCGCATTGCAACAGCCAAATCAAATGTGCCCTTATCTGCTTCAGTTATTTCTAACGAGAAAATTGAAAGCAGCTCAGAAATAAATGTAATGCCTATGCTTGGTGCTAATGTTCCCGGTGTTTTTATCACTGAAAGGGGAGTGACAGGTTTTGGTGTTTCTGATGGCTCCGCAGGAAAAGTTACAATTCGTGGGGTGGGAGCTGCCGAACAATCGAGACTGCTTGTAATGATTGACGGTCAACCTCAGGTAATGGGTATTTTCGGCCACGCTTTCCCTGATATGTACCAGACTTCAAATATTGAAAAGGTTGAGATAATTCGCGGACCCGGTTCTATGTTGTATGGTAGCAATGCTATGGGCGGCGTTATAAATATGATTACCCGAAAACAGAAAAATGATGGTTTTAGTGGTTCTGTTTCTGCCTCAGTAGGATCTTTTATGACTCTAAGAGGCACTGTGACTGCAGGTTACAAAATAGGTAAGTTCAACGTTCTTGCTACTTATAATCACGACCAAACTGACGGAGCCCGTCCAAACTCTTCTTTCAAAGGTGATAATGGCTATCTTTCACTTGGTTACAAATTAAACAGTCATTTCAATATTAACTGGACAAGCAATTTCAGCGATTTCAATGCTGTCGACCCCGGATCAATTTATGCCGATACTTCATTGTTTTCAAATAACAAGGCGTGGGCTGATATTTTCAGGCTTAACTCAATACTGACTGTGGAAAATGAATTTGAAAAGATATCAGGGAATGTGAAGGTGTTTTTTAATAGGGGCAATCATTCAATTTATACAAACTGGGTTTCTGCTGATATGAATTATGGAATTTCAATTTTCGAAGGTCTTAAATTGAATGAAAATTCACTTATTGGACTGGGAATCGATTGGAACCGTTATGGTGGTATAGGATCTCCTGTTATGTCTGCCTCTCTTGTCGATGGAAAGGTAAAAATGGTTCCTTCAGAATATAACAACAAATGGATTGATGTTAATGAAACCGGTGCTTATGTGTTCTGGCAGCAAAAGTTATTTGAAATTCTTTCTCTAAATGCAGGAATCCGTTATAACCAACACTCAATATATGGAGGTGAGTGGATTCCGCAGGCAGGGTTAACAGTTGCCCCCAACAGTCGTAATGAGTTCAAAGTTCTGGCTTCAAGAGGTTTCAGAAGTCCAAACGTTAAGGAGCTTTATTTCTTTCCTCCCGCAAATCCTAACCTCCTTCCTGAAAGCATGTGGAATTACGAGCTCGGTTACACTCACTATGCTTTTGAGAAAAGGTTAATGGCTTCTGCAACAGTTTTCTATATAGATGGAAAAAACCTCATCCAGGCTATGCCAAATCCTTCAGGTGGCATTCCTCCAACTCTTAATCAAAACACAGGTACCTTCGAAAACTATGGAATTGAGGTTGAAGCTTCATATAGGATAAGACCTGAACTAAACCTTACTTCCACATATTCATACCTGCATACTGACGCTGCAAGAATTGCGTCTCCTGAGCACCAGGCAAACTTAAATGCTTCGTATACAATGGGTAAATTTGATTTTAATTTATCTTCTCAGGGTGTTTTCGGACTTTACACTCAGGTGGATAACTCAAAAACTACTGAAGTCAACGAAGAAGAAATACAGGATTATGTCCTGCTGAACGGAAAAATAAATTACCGGCTGACTCCTTCAGTCAACTTTTACATATCAGCAGAAAACATTATGAATACTGAATATTCGACAAATTATGGATATCCTATGCCGGGAATAACCTTCTTTGGAGGTGTTAAATTGAGGATTAATTAATCGCCAATCAATTCCATATATGCTGCAGAATCAAGCAGGCCTTCTATTTCAGACGGATCTGACATTTTGATTTTTATCATCCACCCTCCACCGTAAGGATCCTTATTGATAAGTTCCGGTGCATCTTCAAGTCCTTCGTTCTTTTCAAGAATTTCACCACTAAGTGGCATGAAAACATCAGATACTGTTTTTACGGCTTCCACTGTGCCAAAAGTTTCATCTTTGCCAATGTCTTCACCTACAGTTTCTATTTCAACAAATACTATGTCGCCAAGTTCGCTCTGTGCAAAATCTGTAATACCTACAGTTGCAACGTCTCCATCGACTTTTACCCACTCGTGTTCTTTTGTATACTTAAGATTATCAGGGAAATTCATGTCTTCGTATTTTTAAGTTTCCAATATCCAAAAGTAAAAAGATTTTTCTAATCCTTATCATTTGGCATTAGATAAAACCATGCATCAATATGCGTTTTTGTTTTTCTATATTTTTTCTCAATTTTGTATTTAATTATAAATTTTAAATGGAAATTATAAATATTCATTCACACAGTGAATTAAAAAAAGCAGCAGCGCAGTTTATCGCCTTGATGGGCAAGCGTACGGTGTTTGCTTTTTATGGGGGAATGGGAGCCGGCAAGACTACTTTCATCAAGGAAATATGTGAAGGATTGGGAGTTAAGGATAATATAACAAGTCCTACATTTGCTCTTGTAAATGAATATACTACTGATAATTCGAAGTCGATATACCACTTCGATTGTTATCGGTTGAAAGACATTAAGGAGGCATACGATTTTGGGGCCGACGACTATTTGTATTCAGGAGACATTTGTTTTATTGAGTGGCCTGAAATAATTGAAAGTCTGCTGCCTGACGATTGTGTTGTGGTTGAAATAAATGTTTTACCCGATGAAACAAGAAAAGTAACTATTAAAATGTAAATTTGGTTAAAATCTATAATTATGGCAGAGCAGTCTCAACCCGGTAGGTATCATTTTGACGAACAGCAGTTTCTTCCCGCAGAGGAAAAGCTGGAAATAAGAAAAAAGATTCAAAAGATCAATATCGGGATTCCTTCAAATATTGATGACGATGAGAAATGTCTGCCACTTACTCCCCAGGCAGTTGAGATTCTTGTAAATGCAGGTCATGAGGTTTTGATTGAAAGTTCGGCAGGATTAAAAAACCGCTACGCCGATTCTGAATATGCCGAATCGGGAGCTATAATCACCAAAAATAAAGCTGAAGTTTTCCAATGCGATTATGTATTGAAGGTAGCACCCTTCACAATGGATGAAATAGCACTGCTGAGGGGAAACCAGATATTGTTTTCGATGCTTCAGATCGACACCCAGAATGAAATGACCATAAAGACCTTGATGCAGAAGAAGGTAACCTCCATTGCTTTTGAATACATGAAGGATGAAACCGGAGGACTGCCTGTCATGCAGTCGCTTAGCGAAATATCGGGTATTGTTTCGATGACAGTAGCCAGCGAACTGCTTAGCAATAGTACAGGAGGTAAGGGTGTGCTTTT
>CAYMTR010000012.1:0-80646 GCA_964393405.1 uncultured Prolixibacteraceae bacterium | reverse complement strand
AATCAATATCTTTATCCTATTAAACCTGTATCGGTTTTTTAGGACTAGTCAATTTAGAATTTCTTTAGTCGTTTGATAAACCTTTTATAGAAAAGTTCATCATCAATTGAATTAGCATATCGTACGGGCTTACCTTTCGAAGTTTTAAAAATATTGCCCAAAGAGGTACCTCTGATTTCAATATCAGCAGAAGTATCAACAAGATGGGCTATTTCAGGTCTGTCGAGATACATAGCCGGTAAAACATCCCACATATAGTAATTATTGTGACCGCCAATAGACATCTTGAATAGCTCGTGTACAAGCTTTGATAAAATCTTATTAGAGTTCTTGTTCAGGTGATACATCAGGTAATCATCGACAGGAATAAGGTAACAAGCATCAAGTGGGAAAAGAATAATTTTAATTCCTGAATACATGAGTTTCTGTGCAGCAACAGGGTCGCTAAATATATTCCATTCAGCACTGCCGTCATGGTCTGGAGATATTACATTACCATCTACAAGAAATGCCCCTGCCATCCATATTATTCTATCAATCTTTTCATTTAATTCCGGATACTTCTCAATAGCGTTTACAAGATTATTTGCTGGTCCCGTTGCAATTACAGTGGTTTTTTCTTCTTCCTGCAGGATTGTTTTTGCTGTGAAATCAGCAGCTTCATCCTCGCTCAATAAAGAATAGTCGGGTGTTGTGTTTTTTAAAACTTCTGAAGAGTTCACAAGCTTGCCCCTTTCTCTCCATTTTACGGGAAAAATGTTCAAAGGTTTTGCATCGCTTACTGCAACCTGAATGTTATCTCTTGAAAAAAGATTTAGAATTCTTAGAGTGCTTTCGACAGCATTCTTTGAGTAGCAATTGCCATTTGTTATAGAGATTCCTGTTAATCTGAATTTTTTAAGAGTCAGAATTATTATTAAAGAAACAAGATCGTCTGTTGAACCATCCTGATCTAAGAAAATGGGCTTTTTGATTAAGTTAGTCTGTATTTTAGGCATCAAGCTTACTTTTAGTAAGATGTACAAATTTAATAAAAAACCTGTTTCAAAAACAAATTATTGTTATTAAGTGATAATCATAAAAAAAGGTGGCTTTAAAAGCCACCCTGAAGTTGAATTTAACTAATCTACTGCTGGACTAAGTGAATAACTCACTATTCCTAAATCATTATTTTAAACCCTAGAGGAGTTTCGATGAAGAATATGTCGTGATATTTAAACATTGGATTACCGTTTACCCAAACTCTGTGGCATCCGTCAGGTAATATCCTAAGATATTTGGGAGGATCAACCCTGTAATAACCAAACGGACTTGCCATAAAAAACTTCCCTTTATATAGGAAATAACCTTCCCCATTCAAATGTACCCATACTGCTTTCCTTGGAAGCTTTCTGAAACTTATTGGGTGATGTTCTCTGTAATGACGATTATTCCAGTCTTTGTGATAGTAATTATCTTTTGGTCTTTTATAATGGTCGTCGTACTTCTTGCCATTGTGCTTGCCATTGTCAAAACGGCCATTCTTATGATTATCTGCATATTCATGATTCTTATGACGATTTATATCGTTCTTTTTTCCTTTATAATCGTCTTTATCACGATAGGATTTCTGCGAGTCTTTCTGAAAATCTTTCTTGTTACTCCGGTTGTCTTTGTTAACCCTTTGTTCGTTTCTTCTTTGATCAGGGTTGTTATCCCGTCTTTGAGCAGCGGCTTCCGTTGCTGTAAATCCAATAATTGCAAAAGCAATTACTGCGGGAATGATGCTGTTTCTAAAAATATGTGCTCTCATAGGTATTGATTTTAATTTGTTTCTATAAAAGCGGGCCCGATGAATATGAAAATGCAAAAGCTGTGCCAAAAAAAAGGCTACCTAAAAAGATAGCCTTCATATATTTTATGAGTCTGATTTATACTATAGTCCTTTGTTCTTAATCAGCCATTCTGCAATCTGTACTGCGTTTAAAGCTGCTCCTTTTTTAATCTGATCACCGACACACCAGAAAGTAATCCCTTTTGATGCAACGTCTTTTCTTATCCTACCTACATATACATCATCTTTACCTGAAACAAACAATGGCATAGGGTATTGTTTTTCTGAAGGATTGTCAAGAACAGTTAGTCCTTCGAAATTCTTCATTGCTTCTTTTACCACGTTGATATCAAGTTCGTTTTCAGTTTCTACCCAGATGGCTTCACTGTGAGCACGGGCTACCGGTATGCGAATACATGTTGCTGAAACTTCAGCATCTGTATGCATTATCTTTTTAGTTTCCCAGTTCATTTTCATTTCCTCTTTTGTGTAATCGTTGTCGAGGAATACATCAATCTGAGGTATAATATTCATTGCCAGTTGATAAGGGAATTTTTTGGGTGTAGTTTCCTCTCCGTTGGCAACTTGTTTAATCTGATCTTCAAGCTCTGCAATGCCTTGTGCTCCTGCTCCACTTGCTGCCTGATAGGTAGCAACATGTACTCTTACTATCTTTGAAAGGTCATCAATTGGTTTCAATGAAACAACCATCTGAATTGTTGAGCAGTTTGGATTTGCTATAATATTTCTTGGACGATTCAATGCGTCCTTAGGGTTCACTTCCGGAACCACCAACGGGACGTCATCATCATAACGAAATGCACTTGAATTGTCAATCATTATTGCGCCGTGTTTTGTAATTGTTGATGCAAATTCTTTTGATACACCGGCACCTGCTGATGTTAAGGCTATGTCAATATCCTTAAAATCATCACCATGTTTAAGTTCCTTGACTACAAGTTTCTTTCCTTTGAAAGTATATTCTTTACCTGCACTACGGGCTGAACCGAATAATACTAACTCATCAAGCGGAAAATTCCGCTCTTCAAGCACTTGCAGGAACTCCTGTCCTACAGCGCCGCTCGCACCAACAACAGCGACTCTCATAATTTTTAATTTTTAATGATTATTAATTCTAAAATTTTCTATTTTTATTTTTTAATATGAGCAAAAATAAAAATTGCTCTTAAAACTCCACCAACTATGCGTCAAATTATTGTTTTTACAATAGTTAATTTCATCTTGTGTTTATATTCTACATCTAAAGCACAAGTCATTTGGGAAGAAAATTTCCCAATCCCGAATAAAGGTTATTGGGTTGAAGAACCCTCAGTTTTAAAACAAGATACTGAAGGTATTCCCTGGAGTGTTGATGTTAGTCAAAGCAATTTTGTCGCTCCGGGCGATTATGCCATGACTGTCTCTACTTCCGGGGGAAGGTTTGAAGTTCTTGATTCTGACGGTGATGTGACATGGAAATCTCCTGTTTTGGACGTTTCTATGGCTGACGCCGTAAAGCTATCTTTTATTGCAGGAGAATCGGGAAGCAGCTCTTCTTCAATAAAAAAATATGTGAAACCTTTTATTAGTATTGATGGCAAAGATCCTGTACCTCTGAGTGCCGATTCTGTTTTATCAGGTAACTGGGGTGAAAGGTACATTCTGGCTGAAGGATTTAAAGGAAACTCGCTGCAATTGGTTTTTAAGTTTAACTCTTCTTTGTCGAATGATAAAGTGTTTATTGATGACATTAAAATTATTTCGATTGATTCGTCTAAACTGAAAGCCGACAGAGTTATTCTTAAATATTACCCATCAATTGCTTTCAAAGGGGAAAAAATCATTGTTGAGGCTGAGTGTTTTAATGGTTATAATGAGATTGTTAAAGATAGCAGTATTGATTTATCTTTTTCCTGTAATGATTGTGAGCTAATAAATCAACATTATTCTGATGGCTTATATTCCTGGATTATTTTAGTTAAAAATGCCGGAATCTACGACTTCAAAGTGTCTTCTGATAATTATTTATTAAAACCTGACTCTGCTGAAATATGTGTGTCTAATTTTTCAGAAATTATTTTCAGTGAAGATTTTGAAAGCAGTTACCTTGATAGTAATGTCATTCTGCAATGGGAGATTTCTTCAATTCTTCCTATATACGGCGATAAATCATTGAAACATATAGAACAAGGAGTGCCGGGTGAAGGAATTTATTCTTTTTTTGATAATGGCATGGTAGATTTCAACAATGCGGAATATATTTTTTCTTTCAAAGTCCGCAACGGTGAATGGGATCCTACTTCTTCAAACGGTTTTTACTTTTCGTTGGGCTATGAGTCAAATGATAGCACTAATCAGAATGCTTATATCATTGGTGTTAACGCAAAAGGGAGCTCTGATAAGGTCTCTCTCTGGAAACTGAAAAACGGGAAGATCAACACTATGATTGCTGAATCTGATTATGAATGGAATGAAAATTCTGCTGCTCAAATTATTATTAAAAGACTCTCCTCCGGACAATGGATTCTTACTGTAGTTGATTTAGTTTCAGGGTTAAGGCATTCTGCTTCAGGGAATGACGATGAAACATTTTTGTTGAACGCGTTTACTTTCAATTTTAAATACTCTCAAAGTCGCTCAGGATTATTATGGCTTGATGATATTTTGCTAATAAGAAAAAACCTTCCGCCTTTTATAAAAAGCGTACTTGTAATGAAAGATGGAACAGTAAAACTTGGTTTTAATGAGTCTGTAAGAACAGACAATATTTCTAGTTCTGATATATCGCTTAAGAACAAGAAAGGTTCAATCATTAATACTGAGAGTTTTTCTTTTTTAAACGATTCTACTTTAATTGTTGGTATTGAAGACGAAATACCTGATTCAATAGTTTTGTCAATTAATCACTTAACAGATATTGAGGGTGGAACAAATGATTCTGTTTCAATTACATTTCTGTATCAATTACCGGTTGAAATGTATGATGTTGTTTTTACAGAAATTATGTGCGATCCTGACCCTTCAGCAGGATTGCCTGAAGCTGAATTCATAGAACTTGCCAATGTCAGTGACAAAATTATAGACCTTGGAGGATGGAATCTGTCGGTCAAAGACAAGGCTTACTCTTTCCCAGAAGATATTTTATTTCCATCTGAATATGCAATTCTTTGTCATCCTGCTGATTCATCTCTTTTTGCAGAATATGGTAAAGTAATTTCTATCAGCAGATTCCCTTCTCTGACTAACAGTGGTTCCTTTTTGAGTATATATTCTCCAGATAATGAAACTATTGATGAATTGACCTATTCCGATAAATGGTATTTCGATTCAGAAAAAAACAAAGGAGGCTTTTCATTAGAAAAAAAGAATCCCACTCATAATTGTGGTAACACCAATAATTGGGCAGCTTCAAATGATGTTTCAGGAGGAACTCCCGGAAGGGTTAATTCGCTTAATTGTTCAATTATTGACAGTATTCCTCCTTTCATTGTTTCATCAAAGCTTGTTTCTCCTTCTGAACTTGTTCTTTACTTAAGCGAGCCTATCGATACTAACTTTTTGATTAATAATTACTCTATCGAATCAAAAGACCTTACTATTGATTCTGTCTCTTTTCTGGATGATTTTCAATGCTTGAAATTCAACTTTAAGGATGCAGTAAAGGATAATATATCATGCTCTGTATTAATTAAAAATATTTCAGATGATTGCGGAAACACAATAAATATCACGCATGACTTTATAAAATCAAAACTAGAATATGGCGATATTTTAATCAACGAGGTGTTGTTCAATCCTTACCCGGGAGGTTCAGATTTTGTTGAATTGTACAACAATTCTGGGAAAGACATTGATATTGCAGCGTTAAGTTTTGCTTCTAGAGACGATTCCCTCAAACTCAAAAGTGTGTATGAAATATCAAATGAAATGATGATGTTTAAGCACGGTGATTACCTTGCTTTTACGTCTGATTTGGAAGGAGTTCTGCCCTTTTATTCTGTTCTTAAACCCGATAATATAATTGAAGTTGAGAGTCTTCCGTCGATGAATGATGATGGAGGTATCATTGTTCTGGTCGATGATTCTTTAAATGTTATCGATGAATTTGAATTTAACAAAGACATGCACGACTCTTGGATTAGCGATAAAAATGGAGTCTCTCTTGAAAGATCATCTCTTAATCTTCCATCATGTGAGTCATCTAATTGGCATTCTGCTGCTTCTCTTTCCGGATATGCAACTCCGGGTTATGAGAACTCAGAAAAAGAGTTTAATGAAGAAACAGGGCTTACTGTTTCTTTGAGTCCTAAAGCTATATCACCCAACGGCGATGGGAATAACGATGAAATGCAGATAACTTTTAACTCAGGCAAACCCGGTTATCTTGTGAATGGTTTTGTTTTTGATATCTCAGGACGGGAAATGAGGCGGCTTTTAAATAACGAGGTACTGGGAACTAAGGGGACTATAACTTTCAATGGTGCTGATAACAATGATAGTAGGCTTTCTCCGGGAATATATATTATCCTCTTTGAAATGCTTCACCGAGATGGTAAAAGGATTATCATAAAAAAGAGTTGTTTTATTCTGGAATAATAAATAACATTAACTCCTGATTTTAATTGGGTAATTCAAATATTTTATGAGTGAATTTGATAAGAAAGCAAGAGATTGGGATCTTAATCCCGAACGATGGGAACGTTCAAAAGCTGTTGCTGGAAGTATTATAAAACTTGTCCCACTTACAAAGGGTATGAAGGCTCTTGATTTTGGAGCAGGAACAGGCATTCTTAGCTTTATGCTTGCTGATAATTTCACTGAAATAATTATGGTCGACAGCTCATCAGAAATGGTTGCTGTGATGGAAGAAAAAGTTGCCGAAGCCGGCAATTTAAACCTAAAACCTTTATTCTTAGATCTTTTGAATTCAGAAGCTGATTCACTCAAAGTTGATTGTATTTATTCGCTGTTGGTTCTTCATCATATTGAAAATACTGAACTAATTTTAAAGAAATTTTTCAATTTGCTTAATCCTGGGGGGTATATTGCTATTGCTGACCTATATTCTGAAGATGGCTCTTTTCATGGTGCAGATTATAATGGTCACAATGGTTTTGATATCGATAAATTAAAAAGTATTCTTTGTTCTACAGGTTTCTCTTCATGTTATCATGAAGACTGCTATGTTGTTAAGAAAATTATTGAGGGAGTTGAAAAGGAATTCCCATTATTCTTATTAACAGCGAGAAAAGAATAATTAATAAAAATTAATTAATTGTTACCTGAACAATTTTCTATTTATTTCTGTTTATCTATTCGGTTTTAAGTTTTAAGTTTGAATAGATTTAAAAAATCAATTAATAAAAATGAAAATTCGCATCGAAAATATTTCTTCTTCTATGATCATGTCAGGCATGATGATGCGAATGCTTATGCGTATGAGCAAATAGATTTATTGTTATTTGTGTACATACGCTCACGTATCTTTTCTTTTCTTTTTTTAATCGCATTAAATAGAACTCATTATGACAAAACAATATCATTACGAAACATTGCAGGTACATGCAGGACAAACTGTTGACGAAACTACCCTTTCACGCGCAGTTCCATTATATCAAACAACTTCATATTTGTTTAAGAATTCTGAACATGGTGCTAATCTCTTTGGTCTTAAAGAGTTTGGAAATATTTATACCCGACTGATGAACCCAACAACCGATGTTTTTGAGAAAAGGGTAGCTGCCCTAGAAGGTGGTGTGGCTGCTGTTGCTACAGCGTCAGGTCATGCTGCTCAATTTCTTGCTTTGAACAATATTCTTCAAGCGGGTGATAATTTCGTTACCTCACCTTTTTTATACGGTGGTTCATATAATCAGTTTAAAGTTGCTTTCAAACGCCTTGGTGTCGAAGCTCGTTTTGCTGCCGACGATTCAGCTGAAGCTCTGGAACTTCTTATTGATGAAACTACTAAGGCTATTTATGTTGAAAATCTTGGCAACCCTAATTTCAACGTTCCCGATTGGGACAAAATTTCAGCTTTAGCCCGTAAATATGATATTCCACTGTTTGTCGACAATACCTTTGGCGCAGCAGGGTTTCTTTTCCGTCCACTCGAACATGGAGCTAATGTTGTTATTGAATCGGCAACTAAATGGATAGGTGGCCATGGAACAAGTCTAGGAGGTATTGTTATCGATGGAGGAAACTATAACTGGGGCAACGGTAAATATCCTCAGTTTTCTGAACCATCGGAAGGTTACCACGGACTGGTTTTCTGGGATGTATTTGGATCAGACAGTCCTTTTGGAAATATCGCTTTTGCAATCAGGCTAAGGGTTGAGGGACTAAGAGATTTCGGTCCTGCAATCAGCCCATTCAATTCATGGCAGCTTATTCAGGGTCTTGAAACTTTATCTCTCAGGGTGCAACGCACTGTAGATAATGCTCTTGAACTTGCCCGCTGGCTTGAAAAACATCCAAAAGTAGCTGGGGTAAACTATGCCGGACTTGAAAGCAGTAAATATTACGATTTAGCAAATAAATACTTGAAGAACGGTTTTGGCGGGGTGCTAACATTCAGATTGAAAGCAGGAAAAGATGCCGCATCTGAATTTGTAAATAATCTGGAATTGATAAGCCATCTTGCTAATGTTGGCGATGCTAAAACTCTTATTATCCATCCTGCATCAACTACCCACTCTCAGTTAGATGAACAAGAGCAGTTATCAGCAGGGGTATTCCCTGATCAGCTGAGGCTTTCTGTTGGTATTGAGCATATTGATGATATAAAGGCAGACCTCGAACATGCGTTTTCAAAAATCAAGTAAAACATACTGTTATGCCAGTTAATATTCCGGATAAGCTACCTGCAATTGAAACTCTTAAGAAAGAGAATATATTTGTAATAGACACTACTCGTGCCAGTCATCAGGATATCAGACCGTTGAGAATTGCTATTCTTAACCTGATGCCCATGAAGATAACTACTGAAACAGATCTTATCAGGCTACTTTCAAATACTCCTTTACAGCTTGAAATTGACTTTATCAAGATCCATGGTCATTCTTCGAAGAACACTTCGCAGGAACACATGGAATCGTTCTATTTCAATTTTAATCTGATCAAGCATAGGAAGTACGACGGACTTATTATTACCGGCGCACCTGTTGAACAGATAGAATATGAGGAAGTTACTTATTGGAAAGAGCTGACTGAGATACTGGATTGGGCGAAAACCAACGTGCAGTCGTCGTTATTTATTTGCTGGGCATCAATGGCTGCGCTCTATCATTATTACAATATTCCTAAGTATCCGCTTGAAAAGAAGATGTTTGGTGTCTTCCACCATACCTCTTCCGACAGTAGATTGCCAATTTTCAGGGGCTTCGACGATGAATTTCATGTTCCTCATTCTCGTCACACAGAAATTAGAAAAGAGGATATTGAAAAAGTTGATGAGCTTGATTTAATCTCAGAATCTGAAGAAGCAGGTGTGTATATGGTAAAAGATAAGGACAATCGCCGTTTTTTTATAACAGGGCATTCTGAATATGCCCCGGATACGCTTGCACAGGAATATAAGCGCGATTTATCAAAGGGTTTGCTAATTGACATTCCAAAGCATTACTACAAAAAAAATGATCCGTCTAAGGAACCCGTTGTTAGATGGAGGGGGCATGCTAACCTTTTGTTCCAGAATTGGCTGAACTACTATGTTTATCAAGAAACTCCCTACAACATTGAGGATATTGGATAATTTTTAATAGAATTTCATTTAAGTTGCGAGTTGTTTGATTATAAACACAGACTACTCAACTTACCACCAAAGTCGCACCAAAGAGCCTGTTAATCCCATTATGAAGGAAGAAACAGGCTCTTTGGTGCGACTTTGGTGGTATTCTGCTTGCTATTTCGATACTCTGAATATTTTTTTTATTACATTTATTACTAAAAAATGAGCAACCCAATTACATTTGAAATGGCCTTGTCTAAGTCTATGGCTATTTGCAGTAAAGCAGAGAAGTGCTCGTATGATATACAGCAAAAGCTTTATGAATGGGGCTTAAACACTGCTGATTCTGCAAGGATTATACAGAAACTTATTGCGGATAAGTATATAGATGAAGAAAGGTATGCCCGGTTTTTTGTGCGCGACAAATTTCGGTTCAACTTATGGGGCAGAATAAAAATTGTATATATGCTCAAGGGTAAAAGAATTCCTTCTGATTTGATAGTCAACGCCCTTGAAGAGTTGGATGACGAGGAATATTTTCAAAAGCTTTCAGAAATGATGAAAAGCAAAAACAAATCTATAAAGTCAGATAATGTATATGAGCGTAAGGCAAAACTGTTCAGATTTGCTCAGGGCAAGGGCTTTGAAACTGATTTAATAGAAAAGGCATTGACTCCATTGCTTAAAAGTTAAATTTAGTTGCTATTTTTACAGCTCTTTACGATAAATATATAACATGATATTACGCGACCAAATTAAAGGACTTGCAGAGCGCCGGGATGCGCTTAGGGGGTATCTTTGACATCGATAATAAAAAGATTGAAATAGAAGAGGAGGAATTAAAAACTCAAGATCCGAATTTTTGGGAAAATCCTAAAGAGGCTGAAGCCCAGATGAGAGTAATCAGAGGGATTAAGCAATGGACTGAGGCTTTTAAGGAAGTAGACCAATCGGTTGAAGACCTACTGGTTTTGTTTGAATTTCAGCAAAGCGGAGATGCTACTGATGCTGAGGTTGACGAGCAATATGCTCTTTCACTTGACCTTATTGAAAAGCTTGAAGCCAAAAATATGCTCCGCAAAGAGGAAGACCGACTTGGAGCAGTATTGAGAATTAACGCCGGAGCCGGAGGAACTGAAAGTAACGATTGGGCAGAAATGTTGTTTCGCATGTACAATAGGTGGGCTGAGCAACACGGATATTCTTTCAAGGTAATGGACTACCAACCGGGAGAAGATGTTGGCATTAAGAATTGCACGGTTGAAATTGAGGGAGAGTTCGCTTACGGTTATCTTAAAAGCGAAAATGGGGTCCACAGGCTTGTTAGGCTTTCTCCTTTCAACGCACAGAATAAAAGACAAACATCTTTTACATCAGTATATGTTGCACCTTTGGTCGACGATACTATTCAAGTTGATATAAACCCTGCTGATATTTCCTGGGAGACAATGCGCTCAAGCGGTGCGGGCGGACAGAATGTAAACAAGGTTGAGACTGCGGTTAGGTTGAGACATGCTCCATCTGGAATAATGATTGAAAACTCTGAAAGTAGGTCGCAGTTGCAAAATAAAGAAAATGCAATGCGGTTACTTAAATCACAGCTTTATGAAATTGAACTCAGGAAGCGTCAGGAAGAAGTGATGAAGATAGAAGCCGGTAAGAAAAAAATAGAGTGGGGGTCACAAATACGATCATATACCATGCAGCCATATAAACTTGTCAAGGATGTAAGGACGGGTTTTGAATCAGGTAATGTTCAGGCAGTTATGGATGGCGATCTTGATGGTTTTATTAAGGCTTACCTAATGGAATTCGGGGGAGAGTAGCGAAATTTCACTTCGATTTTACAATTATTATGTGCTCACCGGTTTTGGAAGGGTAATAAAGAAGCGTACGTTCCTTTTTATCAAAAGCCAAGGTCGGTTCAGTGGAGCTTACAACGAAATTGTTTTTATAAATGTACTCAGGGACAAATATTTCGTTGGGATATTCCGAAAGCTTTTCAACATTAAATTTGATAAACAATTCTTTGTTTTTGTATTTGTAAGAATACTCTTTTAGAGTACCGGTAATTTTTCGGGGATAAGGTCTGACAACAGCATCCAGGGCTCTGCCGCCTGAATTAATATCAGAGGAATCGTATTGCTGTGAAATACTGAATATTGATAAGTCTTCACCATTCCACTGATCTCCTCGTTCATTTGTATTGTCAGCAGTATAGTTCCAAAGGGTATAATTTAAAAGATTCTTTTCAGCAACCTTAAAACTTCGATCGATAGCCTTCGACTGAATATTAAAATTTCCAGTTTTATAGGCTTTAGCTTTATTCAAGTCGAAAGGAATGCCAAACTCTCCAAGTAAGGTAGGGGCATCGCCATAAAATTTACGAGTATCTTCAATCATTTCAGACAAAGTTTTTTCGTAAGCTTTCATGACATTGGCTTTTCCAAAAACGACTTTTCTGTTATAAAGGCCAAGGAAAGGCATATATGTTTTTTTCACAAGAGTGACGTCATCATACCAATGAGAGCCATTAAGCCATTTAAAGCCCTTTAAATTCTTAAGTTCGGGTATCTTTAGAGGGTGGGGAGACAGGATGTTATCAACGCAAATAAGCCAGTTGGTATCAATTTTTGATATTGCATCAGCAAATCTTTCGATAAACGGGATATAATACATTGAATTGAAATCGACATTTGTATTTTTAACCTTGGAAAAATAGTCAGAATGAATGAGGATAGGAGAGCCTTCAGGTGAAATATCCCATACACCGTTTTGTCTCCAGACACCTGGTTTATTATCTTTCCAGACAGATATTTTTTCTTTGTTTAGGGTACTTGTTTTTTCTTTTTTTATTGAGCTGAAGCCCAAGTAGAACCGTTCAATTTCCTGAGGGAAGCCTTCAGCAAGGATCATTCCCTGCCAGGGGGTTGGCGCATCACCAATTATTTCATTTCCAAAGGGCTGAGATAAGTCTTTTACGCCGATGTAGCCGGCAGAAGGTTCGTTCATTACTTCAAAACCAATAATGTTTGGAAGATCTTTAAGAGTTTCAGCAACCTTGACTATAGCTTTAATGTAGTGATTCTGAAGATAATCCTGAATAGGAGTGCCGTCAACATTTGTTAGTGGGGCAAAATCATTGCCTCCGAAAAACAATGTAAACATAGAAGCGGAAGCATGTTTATAATAGTTTGTGTACCAGATCATTTTTGGGAAAGGGTCACCGAAGGTGTAATGGACAATAGCAGAAGCTGTTTGGCTGAATTTTGTAATATCCATTCCTGCCACTTCAAACGTCCAAAGAGGAGCACCATCGCCGCCTGAGAAACGACTCCAGACATCCTGATGGGGATCAATCAAAACGTTGATGTCATATTCAGCAGCTTTTGAAATCAGAGCCTTTAGGTATTCAAGATAATTGGTGTCATAAATTCCGGGACCTTCATGTTCAATGGCTTCCCATGTTATATTTAAACGTATAAAATGAAATCCCCAGGCTTTCAGCCTTAAAAAATGAGAATCGGCTTCATTTAAGGGAAATGGTCTGCCAACAAAAGAGATGTCCTTCCCATTAAAAAAACCATCTGGAATATGTGTGGCACCATTAGGTTTGAAAGGAACTTTACTGCTTCCTCCAAGGTTTATACCTCTTAAGAACAGATTTCGGTTTGCTGCATCAGTAAAATTTATGCTATTGGAAGTTATATTTTTAAACCGAGGATTCACTTTTGGGACAGTTCCTTCTTGAATTTGAGAGGAATGAGATTCGACCAGTTTTTTAGTAATGGGTTGGCCATTTGATGTAAAAGAAGTTAGCATCGTAATAAAGAATAAGACAGTAATTTTCTTATATGTTCTACTTCTTTTCATACGAGTATATTAATATAATTCTATAAAAAGGGGAAAGCCTATATCTGAATGTTAAGGCTTTATTGTTTAAACCGTTTAATCTCCAGGGTTTTAATTTCTTCTTTCAGCAATTTTAATTTCTTGATTTCATTAGAAAGCATATATGAATTCTTAATAGCTTCGATATTATCTTTGCTGAGAAAGATGATATAATTATTAAAAGCGCATTTTAAGGGCAATTCGGAGTTCTTAAAAACGAATTCGATAACAGAATCAGACTTTCCTTCAGTGTAAGAAACTTTCTCCCATTTATAATCGAGGAAACTATTGGTTGAACGGTTGGGGCTGTCAGAGCTCACCCTTGGAGTTTCAGCTGAAAGTTCACCGTCGTAAATTTTTACAGAATAATGATTAGCCCATGCTTTACCGTAGTAGTTACTGCTTAAATAAAGCTCGCCCCTTTCGTCGAGATTTACTTGAAGATAAGTAGCATTACGGGTTCTGATTTTTACTTGTTCAATTGGAATGTATTGGGTAAATAAGTCAAAATCAGTTTTCTCTTTAATGAATTTTTGTTCAAGAGAAGAAATTGACAGCTCCGAAAACCTAAATTGTTCTCTCTTTTTATCGATTAACTGTCGGTATAATTCATCCTTGATATTTTTCGAGACATCTATTTGGAACTTAGCCTTTGGATATAAAATAGGTATTGAATCTAAAACTCTGATAGCTTTGATTGTGTCGCCCGATTTTAAAATATCATCTGCTGCATTAGTTTTAATGATAGCAAGTTCTCTTTGGGAGGGTTTGCAGGAAACCATGAATAATACAATTGATGCAGCAATAAAAAGTCTTGAAAAAGTGTTCATGTTAATCAAATATTAAGGCATAAAAATATAAAGATAAATCTGATGTTCAAGCATAAATCGGTAATATCGTTCAATATTAAAGGGTGATAGGGCATATATGTCATTACTTTTTTTTGAGATTATTTGCCAATGTCAAAAACTTCAATTTTATTTGCAGCTCCAAAAGGGATGTTGAGGAAAATTAAAGAAAAAAACATTGAAGAATGTTTGGTGTTTTTTAAAACCTTTTTACCTTTGCACACCGAAAAATTTGGAAACAATTTTTGGCCCGTTCGTCTAGCGGTTAGGACGCCAGATTTTCATTCTGGTAGCAGGGGTTCGATTCCCCTACGGGCTACATTTAAAATATGAGCTAAAAATGGCAAATCACAAATCATCAAAAAAGAGAATCAGGCAGAGTGCTGCAAAGAAGTTACTTAATAAGTACTATGCCAAGACAATGCGTAACGCAATCAAGAAATTACGTTTGACAACTGAAAAGGTAGATGCACAAACAATGTATCCAAAAGTGACATCATTGATTGATCGTTTAGCAAAGAAAGATGTAATCCATGATAATAAGGCTGCGAACCTTAAATCAAAATTGGCATTACATATAAGCAAACTTTAATAAATTGTTCTATTACTATATGAAGCCCCTCGGCAAAAGCTGAGGGGCTTTTTTATCTTTCCCTTAAGCGATCAAAAAGTGACTTCAACTATCGAAAACAGGGTCTTCGTGAAGAGATGTATCATTTGGGTATAGAATATTTAAGATTAAGCTTAAAATTTCTCAATTTTGGGCCCATGTTTAATTCAAAAAAACTATCAATAAAGGACTGGGATGAAAGCGACCGTCCAAGGGAAAAGTCTTTAAAGCAAGGCTTTCTGTCATTAAGTGATGCAGAACTGCTTTCAGTTATTATAAATTCAGGAACAAGAAATGAATCAGCACTTGGTTTGTCGAAGAGAATTCTTGCCGATAATCTAAACAGCCTTGAAGCTATTGGGAGGTTAACAGTAGATAAGCTAAAAACCTATAATGGAATTGGAGATAAGAAGGCTGTTAATATTCTTGCAGCACTGGAATTAGGACGGAGAAGGCAACTGGGGGGCAGTAGAAAAGTGTCTAGAATAACTCGTAGTACCGATGCATTTGATCTGCTAAAAATTGAATTATCTGATCTTATGCACGAAGAGTTCTGGGTTCTTTTTCTCGATCGTGCTAATAAGGTTGTTGATAAAAAGAAGATTAGTCAGGGAGGTATTAGTGGCACTGTGATTGATGTAAGGATTATTTTAAAACAAGCCATAGATAAACTTGCTTCTTCAATTATTTTGGCACACAATCATCCCAGCGGTAATTTGTATCCCAGTCAGAATGATCTTGAAATTACAAAAAAAGCAGAAGAGGCCTCGAAACTTATTGACATAAAAGTTCTTGACCATATAATAATTTCAGGATCAAATTATTTAAGTCTTGCTGATGAAGGATTAATTACTTAATTTGTGCGAAAAAATATTTCTAGGTTATGATAAATGTATTCGTTCCGGAAATTAGTAGCCGTATAAAATATATTTTCCGTCTTATTTTTGAAACTATATTAGGTGATGCGGTAGAATTCTTCACAGATAATGAGACATTTAAGAAAGCAGCAGGTATAAAAATTAATTATTCTGATATAGATGGTGTAGAAGGATTAAGGTTACATCCTCACAATCTTTTATTTCAGTCACACGTACAGTTTCAGCATGTTGATGTCTTTGACTGGGATGCTGTAAATGTTTTCTTCAAGTCAGACAATTCATTTATACCTTTTGATCTGTTTGCAGCGAGCTTTTATCTTGTTTCTCGTTATGAAGAATACCTACCGGGGAAGCGAGACCGACATCAAAGGTTTATGTCGAGAAACAGTATTGCAGGTCAAAGCAAGTTTCTTGAAAAGCCAGTTGTCAATATTTGGGCGCTGAATATGGCTGATTTGATAGAAAAGGAATATCCCGATTATAAATTTAATCGCCCTTCTTTCAGATATATACCCACAATTGATATAGATAATGCCTGGGCATTTAAGAATAAAGGTGTTTTCCGGATAATTGGCTCCACGGTTAAGGATATGTTGAGCGGACGGTGGAAGATGATCAAAAGAAGGTTTACTGTCGTATTACGGTTGAACAGAGATCCATACGACAGCTATGATTTTATGGAAGAGCTGTTTAAGAAATTTAAGTTCAGACCGGTAATGTTTTTTCTGATGAATAAAACGGGAAAGCACGATAGGGGTTTATCTCATAAGAACAAAAATTTCAGGCAGCTGATAAAGAGAATGTCAAAAATTGCAGATGTAGGAATACATCCTTCTTATAATTCAACAAAGAAAAAGGCTCTTCTTGGAAAAGAAATTGAAAGATTAGAACACATTATAGGCAAAGAGGTTGTTTTAAGTCGTCAGCATTACCTTAAGCTTACTATGCCAAGGACATATAGGGAGCTTTTGAAAAACAATATACAATCAGATTATTCGATGGGCTATTCTAATCGCCCGGGTTTCAGGGCAGGAATTTGTACCCCATTTATGTTTTATGATTTACTCGATGAAGAAGAAACAAGCCTTAGAATTTTTCCTTTTGAAATAATGGATGTTACACTTCATAATTATCGGGGAATGAGCCCTTCAGAAGCAGATAAAAAAATTAAATCTTTAATGAAGGAAGTAATTGACGTTGGGGGTACCTTCATTAGTCTATGGCATAACGAATCGCTTAGTGATGAAGGGCAATGGAAAGGATGGAGAGATGTTTATATTGGTATGACAAAAATGGCTGCAGATAATTTAAAATGAAAAGCAGGTTAAGATTTATTCACAATTCAGAAATTGATATTCAACGCTGGGACAAGGTAGTGGATAATTCTCCTAACAGCAGAGTTTATGCAAAGAGTTGGTTTCTTGATATTGTCAATGCTGATTGGAATGGATTAATATATGGAGATTATGAGTATGTTATGCCATTAGCTTTTTCACGAAAGTGGGGTGTTGAATATGCTTATCAACCAATTTTTGCCCAACAACATGGAATATTTCCACCTCCAACTCCTGAGGTAACAAGCAATTTTATTGGATATCTTATTGAAAGATTCAGGTTTATTGATATTTCCTTAAATTCAATGAACTTGGTGAGATGTGGTGGTTTAACTATTACTGAAAGGAACAACTATATTCTATCATTAAAACCAGAGTACGAAAAGATTTTTGATAATTTTTCCATTTCGGCTAGGAGAAACGTAAGAAAATCAATTAAAAAGAATGATATCTCCGAACAGGTTACACTTGGAGAGTATATGGAGTTTTTTTCAGGAATAAATATAGCAGATTTGAAAAAAGGAACAATTAATAATCTCAACAATATTATTTCGAAGTCGATGAGTATAGGGAAAGGTTTTCTTTACGGAGCATATTCCCGGAAAAATGAGTTGACAGGAGCAGCATTCTTCTTAAGGGATAAAGACAGGTTGATATATCTTAGCTCTGTTTCTTCAGAAGAAGGAAGGGAAAATTTGTCAATGTACTTTATATTAGACGAGGTTATCAAAAATTTTTCATCCAAACCTTTACTGTTAGACTTTGAAGGCTCAAATATTGAGGGTATAGCAATGTTTTTTAATGGGTTTGGGGCAAAGCCTGAGATCTATCAGCATATCAAATTAAACAGGCTGCCATGGCCTTTAAAGTTGGTAAAGAAATGATGCTTTGAGTATAATTATAGAACAAAAGATATAATTTAGAAATGAAGGTTGTCAATCTTGGAAAACACAACTCCCTTTTTAATCAGTTTATTTCGGAAATTAGGGATGTGGAAATTCAAAAGGATCAGATGAGGTTCAGAAGAAATATTGAACGTATAGGAGAAATATTTGCTTATGAAATCAGTAAAGAATTGGATTACCAGAATAATGAAGTAGTTACACCGCTTGGCAAAGCAGGAATAAATTTGCCTTCCGATTTTCCTGTTCTGGCAACTATTTTAAGAGCGGGATTGCCTTTACATCAAGGACTTTTAAACTATTTTGATAAAAGTGGCAATGCCTTTATTTCAGCGTACAGAAAATATATCAGCAAGGAAGATTTTATCATTGAATTTGAGTACATGGCTTCGCCTTTACTTGATGACAAAATTGTGATTCTTTCTGACCCAATGCTGGCAACTGGTTCTTCATTTGAAATTGGGTATAATGCACTTTTCCGAAAGGGCAATCCGAAGCATGTGCATTTAGTTTCAGTTATTGCAAGTAGGGCGGGGGTAGATTACATTAATGAAAAGCTGCCATCAGATTCTTGTACTTTATGGGTTGGAGCCATTGATCCGGAGTTAAATCCGAAATCATATATAGTGCCCGGGCTAGGAGATGCCGGGGATTTAGCTTATGGTGAAAAGCTTGATGAAAAGAAGTGATATAATTAAGCAGAAAGCAATTTCTCTTGGATTTTCAGGATGTGGAATCTCACGTTCAGAAAAACTTCAGGAGGAAGTAGATCATTTGAGGGAATATATAGAAAGAGGCTTACATGGTAATCTGGAATATATGGCCCGTAATTTTGAGAAACGACTTGACACGTCTTTACTTGTAGAAGGTTCAAAGTCAGTCATTACAGTTCTACTTAACTACTATCCTGAGTTCAAGCAAAAAGGGAAGGATGTACCATTGATTTCCAAATATGCTTACGGGAAAGATTATCACTTGGTAATTAAGGATAAGCTATTTGAACTTCTTGATTTTATAAATAAGGAAATTTCACCTGTGAAAGGAAGGGCTTTTGTAGGCTCCGCTCCGGTTTTGGAGAAAGAGCGGGCAGTTAAAGCAGGATTAGGATGGATTGGGAAAAACGGACTTCTTTTAAACAAGGAACTGGGATCGTTTTTCTTTATTGGTGAACTAATTATAGATCTTGAACTTGAATACGATGAACCGTTCCGGGGAGAATATTGCGGCAGTTGCACAAAATGTATAGATTCATGCCCAACAAAAGCATTCGTTAAGCCATTTGTTCTTAATGTGGGTAAATGCATTTCATATTTAACTATAGAGGTTGATGATGAGTTGCCGGAAGAATTTCGTGAGGAGATTGGTGTGAGGGTTTATGGGTGCGATACCTGCCAGGATGTATGCCCCTGGAATCAAAGAATAAATTTTCATAACGTTGAAGAATTTAAAATAATAGACGAGATATTACGCCCCGATACTGAATCTTTTAAAGAAATAAGCGAAGATGATTTCAATAGGATATTTGCAGATTCAGCGATTTCAAGGTCCGGGTATAAGCGATTTAAAAGAAATGTTCATTTTGCTTTTCCTGAATGAATTTATGATATTTTTAATCTTTTTGCGATGTTGATTTGTTAGTTTTGCATTGCGAATTATTAAACCGATACACAAATACCATGAAAAAATATTTTTTATACTCAACAATCATAGTGATGATAATGGCTACAAGTTGTAAACAGAAGGAAACTATTCAAGAACAGCAAGATTTTCAATTCTTAGTAGAGCAGTTTTCTGATATAAAAATAATGAGGTATCAAATACCGGGATTTGATGAGCTTAGTCTTGATCAGAAAAAACTTTTGTACTATTTGTCAGAGGCAGCAATCGAAGGAAGGGACATTCTTTTTGATCAGAATTACAAATATAACATGCTTGTAAGAAAGACTTTGGAAACGATTTATACAGACTTTAAAGGCGACCGTAATACAGAAGAATTCACAGCTTTTGAAGTATACCTAAAAAGGGTATGGTTTTCAAACGGAATTCATCATCATTATTCTGCAGATAAGATAGATCCAGGTTTCTCATATAATTATTTCAATACGTTAATGTTGGAAATAGATTCCAATAAACTTCCTTTGAAAGAGGGTGAAACTAAAGATGATCTATTAAAATTATTTGAAAGTATTGTCTTTAATCCGGGAGTTGATACAAAAAGGGTTAATCAGACCGAAGGGGAGGATTTAATTGTTACTTCAGCTAATAATTATTATTCAGGTGGTATAACTCAGAAAGAGGTTGAAGAGTTCTATAACTCAAAAAAGATTTCCGGAGACTTAGAGCCGGTTTCTTATGGGCTTAACAGTACTCTGGTTAAAAGAGATGGCCAAATAGTTGAAGATGTGTGGAAGATTGGTGGAAAGTATTCGCCTGCTATTGAAAGGATAGTTTCTTGGCTTGAAAAGGCATTAGAAGTTGCTGAGAATGATAATCAAAAGAAAGTAATAGGGTCATTAATTTCGTATTATAAGACAGGCGATTTAAAGACCTTTGACGAGTTTAATATTGCATGGCTAAAAGATCATGAATCGAGGATAGATTTTGTAAACGGATTTACTGAAACTTACGGCGATCCTCTAGGTTTAAAGGGTTCATGGGAGAGTATAGTTAATTTTAAGAATATTGAAGCTACCCGGAGGACTGAAACAATTAGCAATAATGCTCAGTGGTTTGAAGATAATTCGCCTGTTGATCCTCGTTTTAAAAAGGAAAAAGTCAAGGGTGTGTCTGCAAAAGTTATTACCGTTGCTATGCTTGGTGGCGACTGTTATCCGGCAACACCGATAGGTATAAATCTTCCAAATGCCGATTGGATAAGAAAAGAGCATGGTTCAAAATCAGTTACTATTGAAAATATTGTACATGCATACGATCAGGCTGCATTAGGGAATGGCTTTCTTGAAGAATTTTGTTTTTCACAATCAGAGATTGATGCGCAAAAGAAATACGGGTTCATAGGCGATGTACTCCATACTGATATGCATGAGTGCCTTGGTCATGGTTCAGGTCAGTTGCTTCCCGGAGTAAGCGGAGATGAGTTGAAAGCATATGGTTCAGTTATTGAAGAAGCCCGAGCAGACTTGTTTGCTTTATATTTCATGGGTGATAATAAAATGATTGAACTTGGTCTTCTTCCTGACGGAGATGCTTATAAAGCTGCTTATGATGATTATATAAGAAATGGTATTATGACTCAATTAACTCGTATAGAGCCCGGAAAAGATATTGAACAGTCGCACATGAGGAACAGACAGCTTATTTCAAAATGGGCTTACGAGAAAGGGAAAGATGAAAACGTAATAGAAAAGAAAATCAAGGACGGCGAGACTTTCTTTGTTGTAAATGATTATAAAAAACTTCAGGACTTGTTTAAAAACTTGCTTATAGAAGTTCAGCGTATAAAATCTGAAGGAGACTTTGAAGGTGCGAAGAACCTTGTAGAGAACTATGCTGTTAAGGTTGATAAAGAATTGCATGCTGAAGTACTTGACAGATATAAAAAACTTAATCTGGCACCTTACGGTGGCTTCCTTAATCCTGTTTATAAAATCAAAACTGGTGACTCAGGAGAAATCCAAGATGTTACTCTTGAATTTACTGAAGGATATGTTGAACAAATGATGAGATATGCAAAGGAATACTCTTCGCTGCCTGCTTATAATTAAATCAGGGACAATTACTTACAAGCATTAACATTGACTTTGGGGGGACTTGTACATTAGACGAGAAATTTTCACCAATACCATTTTCGTCAATAACATATCCTCTGACAATAATTTTCCATTTCCTATCTTCTACAACGAAGGAAATAACTCTGTCGTTGTTGTTGAAAATTATCTGGATATATTCCCAGGAATCATTATTGGCATGTGGACCTATTTCATATGAGATCACTCCAGGAAGATAGTATTTTGAAAAAACCAGATATTTTCTTATTTGGTCAGCATTTGTCATCCTAAAAGCCGGATGTTTTTTCCTTATGGAAATTAGGTCTCTGTAATAATTTGTCACATAAGAGAATAGAGCTTTTCTGCTCCAGTCAATCATATTGATCTCATCACCTGATTTGTAACTATTGGAATTACCTTTTTTAGTCCTTAGCATTTCAACTCCGGCATGAAGGAAAGGTATACCTTGAGAAGTTAGCAATATTGCACCGGCAAGACAAACCATTTTTGTAAGATCTTGAAGACTGGCATTGGGACGCGATAATTTAAGTTTGTCATAAAGAGTGTAGTTATCGTGACACGAAATATAGTTAACGCTTTGCTGGGGAGAAAAAGACCAAGCCCACTTTGTTGATGCAACCCAATTATAAACTATCTGAGGATGAAAAGTTGAAGCGATAATTCCGTACTTTACAGATTCTTCATTTAAGGTTTGACCGGATGCAAATCCGAGGCTGCCGGAATCGCTCCAATGACCTTTTATTGAATCTCTGAAATCATCATTGAATACTGCTATTCTTTCAAGTTGTGAAGAGTTGCGTTTTACTGATCTGAATTTTTCATTCATCGGACTTTCTCCTCCGGTCCAACCTTCTCCATAGATGACAATTTTAGGGCTTATTTTGTCAAGTTCTGCACGCACTCTGTTCATGGTCTCAATGTCAAATATCCCCATTAAATCGAATCTAAATCCATCTATATGGTATTCTTTTGCCCAGAAATTTAATGAGTCGATAATATATTTACGAACCATAGATCGTTCAGATGCTATTTCATTGCCACAACCACTTGCATCTGAAAACGTTCCGTTACTTCTTTGGCGATAAAAGTAACCCGGCACTGTCTGATTGAAGTAGGAGTGGTTGATTAAAGCAGTATGGTTGTATACTACATCCATTATCACTCCTATCCCATTATCATGAAGTGATTTTATCATCCTTTTGAGTTCGGTTATTCTTGTAACCCCTTCAAAGGGATCTGTTGAAAATGACCCCTCAGGCGCGTTAAAATTAAGAGGATCATAACCCCAGTTGTATTGCTTATTGTCGTTTTTGGTTTCGTCGACAGTAAGGAAATCAAATATCGGTAGAAAGTGAACATGGGTTACCCCAAGTTCTTGTAGATGACCTAAACCTGTTTTTACACTTTCAGGAGAGCGGGTATATTTTTCAGTAAAAGAAAGATACTTGCCCTTGTTTTGAATTCCCGAGTTAGGATCTATACTGAAATCACGGACATTGACTTCATAAATTACCATGTCAGTATAATTCTCGGGTAAAATATTCACATCATTTTCCCAGTTTACAGGATCTGTATATTCAAAATTACACAGCATGCCTCTTCTTCCGTTTGCACCTACTGCAAAGGCGTAAGGATCAGGAACTTCATCCATCCATCTGTCGCCAATCATACATTGAACTGTGTAATACAAGCCATGATTATTACCTTCTATCTCAATCGACCAAACTCCTGAATTTTCCTTCGACATTTGGTAAACTTCAATTAATTCACCACCTAAACCCATGTTGTATAATCGGAACAAAACAATAGATGCAGTTGGTGCCCATAATCTGAATGTGGTTTTTTCTATCGAACAGGATGCGCCTAAATTGCCTTCCTCATAAGCAGGGTATGTTGAAAAATCTATATGGCCGAAGGTCCAATTCATTATTTGCAGATAAAAAATACATGATACATGTGCAGTCTTTTTTTTTGTGAATTAAGCAAAAGTAAAAAAATATAAAAAATATTTACTGAAACTTGATATTTATTAAAATGGTTTATACATTTGAATAAATTAATAGAGCTATTAAATAGAACACTTAATAATGGAAGAAGTAAAAAGTACCGAGCAAACTATTCTTGATGCAGCTGAGACACTTTTTCTCGAAAAGGGTTTTGCTATGACCTCTACAGTTGAGATTGCTAAGCTGGCAGGTTGTAATCAGGCCTTGGTACACTACTATTTCAGATCAAAAGAGAAATTATTTGAACAAATTTTTGAAAAGAAGGCTGAACTGATTTTATTTTCTGTAACAAAAGACGATGATCCTAATCTTCCTTTTCAGGAAAGACTAAGAAAAATGATTGAATCTCATTTCGACTTTATTAAGGATAATCCCAAATTACCTTTTATGTTTTTTAACGAAATGGCAACTAATCCGAAAAGGTTAAAGGTGATGGTCGAAAAAATGAGTAGAATTCCAAGTTCAATTCTTGCAAAAAACCTTGGCGATTTAAAAAAGGAAATCGAGGAAGGTAGAATGAGAGATATATCACCATATATATTAATACAGACTATTGTTTCACTAAACATCGCACCGTTCCTAATGAGCCCATTATTCAAAGAGATTGTTAACCTCTCTGATGATGCTTATGGAAAAATGATGGAAAAGAGAAAACAAGAGAATGTATTGATCATTATGAGGAGTCTTATGCCTTAATTTTTTTATCTATTAATTAATAGGCTTATTAAATAGGTCAATTAAAAAATTAAAAAGAATTTAATATGAAAGCGTTAACACTATTCATTTTCCTACTTCTTGCTCTTTCATTTCATTCAAATGCACAGATATCTGTTGAGGAATGCTATGAAAAGGCAAAGTCCAATTATCCGCTTATTAAGCAATATGGACTGATAGGACAGGTAGAAAGTTTAGAATTAAGCAATGCGAATAAAGGTTATTTGCCTCAGATTTCACTTTCAGCTAAGGCCTCGTACCAATCTGATGTGACAAGCATCCCTGAAAGCCTTGGGCAAATACTTAGTCAAATGACAGGTAGAGATATTTCGTTTCCCGTTTTGAGCAAAGATCAATATCAGGCAGTTCTTGAGATTAACCAGTTGATTTGGGACGGAGGACTTATTAAAGCCCGTAAAAGTATAATCGAAGCTGGTTCTGAAGTTGAGAAGTTAAAACTCGAAACAGATTTATTCTCTTTAAATGAACGGATTAACCAATTGTATTTTGGCGCACTATTGATCGTTGAGCAATTAAATCAAAACGAATTATTAAAGAGTGAGTTGCAAGCAAATTATGAAAAGATTTATTCTTTACATCGTAATGGTGTTGTCGGTCTGGCTGATCTTGATGTTATTAAAGTTGAACAATTGAACGCTCTTCAGAGAGAAACAGAGCTGAAAAGCTCCAGAAATTCTTTTTTGATTATGCTCTCTGCTTTTACCGGAATGAAGATTGATGAGAGTACAGTTTTCATTAAGCCTCAAGTCGATCCTGTTACATCAACCGGGTATAAAATATTGCGTCCTGAAATGGAAATGTTCAATGCTCAAAACAAATTATTCGATATGCAGAAGTCTATTCTTGATGCTGGCAATCTTCCAAAACTGGGATTATTTGTACAGGGAGGTTATGGTAAACCGGGACTGAATATGTTTACTGATGGATTTTCTCCTTTTTATATTGGTGGTATTAGGTTTTCATGGAATATTGGAGGGTTATATTCATACAAGAACAACTTAAACAAATTGGATATTGATAAAAAGAGCATTGATATTCGGAAAGAAACTTTTCTTTTTAATACTGAATTGAAGATATCTCAGCAAAATGCTGAAATTGAAAAGCTTAAAGCGATTATCACTAACGACGATGAAATTATTACTCTCAGAGAACGGATTAAAAAAACTGCTTCGTCTAAAGTCGATAATGGCACCCTTACTACAACTGACTTTGTAAGAGAAATAAATGCCGAAAATCAGGCAAGAAAGCTGAAGGCCTTGCATGAAATTCAACTTCTTATGTCAATTTATAACCTGAAATTCATAACAAATAATTAAATATTAAGAATATGAAAAATCTTAAAATTTTGCTGCCCATAGTATGTTTGGCACTATTTAATTCCTGTGGGAACAACAATGAAATTTTTGATGCATCCGGTACTTTTGAAGCAGATGAAATTACCGTTTCGTCTGAGGCAAATGGTAAAATATTGCAATTTAATGTTCAGGAAGGTGATATTCTTGACTCAGGACAATATGTGGGATATATTGATAGTACTCAACTTTACTTAAAGAAATTGCAGCTGATGGCTGGTATTAATTCCGTCCAGACTCGTCGTCCCGAAGTAAATAAACAGATTGCAGCAATTCAACAACAGATATCAACAGCGAATAAAGAAAAGGAACGGGTTGAGAATCTTGTTAGGGCTAATGCGGTAGGTCAAAAACAACTAGATGATGTTAATGCCCAGATATCGCTTTTAGAAAAACAGCTTTCTGCCGCAAAATCTAATTTGGATATATCAAATATGGGAATTAGCGCTGAAATTAAAACTATGGAAATACAGATAGAACAGTTAAATGATCAGTTGCAGAAATGCAATATTTCCAGCCCAATAAAAGGAACTGTCCTTTTAAAATATGCAGTTAGGGGTGAGCTGGCAATGCCAGGAAAATCCTTATTCAAAATTGCAGACCTCGAGAATATGACATTGAGGGCGTATCTGACTTCAGGACAACTTTCTGATGTGACAATTGGTAAAGAAGTTAAGGTAAAAGCCGATCATGGAGAAGGATACAAAGATTATACAGGAAAGATAACTTGGATATCAAGCAAATCTGAATTCACTCCTAAAAATATCATGACTAAGGATGAGAGGGAGAATCTTGTATATGCAGTCAAAATTTATGTCAAAAACGATGGTTACTTGAAGATCGGAATGTACGGTAGCATTATACTTTAAAAAACGGAGTAATGACTGTTTCAAATAAGTTTATAGATAAGACAACTGTTTCTTGTAACTCTGTTTCTAAGAGTTATGGTAAGATAAAAGCCGTTGATAACATTAGCTTTAAGGTAGAAGAGGGTGAAATCTTTGGAATAATCGGCCCGGATGGAGCTGGAAAAACCACTTTGTTCAGAATATTGACAACATTATTATTGCCCGATGAAGGTATTGCTGATGTTTGTGGCTACAATGTTGTTAGTAGTTATAAGGAGATTAGAAACAGAGTTGGATATATGCCGGGGAAATTCTCTCTTTATCAGGATTTAAGTGTCGAGGAGAATCTTAATGTCTTTGCAACAGTGTTTAATACTTCTCTTGAAGAGAACTATCATCTTATAGAAGATATTTATAAACAGATTGAGCCTTTTAAAAACCGAAGAGCCGGGAAGTTGTCGGGGGGAATGAAACAGAAGCTAGCACTTTGTTGTGCCCTGATTCATAAGCCTGAAGTGCTTTTTCTGGATGAACCGACAACAGGAGTCGATCCTGTTTCAAGGAAAGAGTTCTGGGGAATGCTCATGAAGCTTAAAGCCCAAGGAATTACCATTATTGTTTCTACGCCATATATGGATGAAGCAAACTTGTGTGACCGGATTGCCTTAATTTTAGATGGTAAGATTCTGCAGATTGATACTCCGGATAATATTGTGAATAGTTTCGATGATTTTTTATTGGCTATCAGGAGCGACAATATGTCAAAACTACTTTTTGATATCAAGCAATTCAAGAACGTTAAATCTTGTTTTGCTTTTGGAGATTACCACCATGTAACCTTCTCAAAAGATCTTCTTGAAACGTTGACAGAGGATGGCATTATTAATTCTATTAGTGATTTTCTGTTTATGAAGAATCATCAAAGCTTGATTGTTATGCGCACAAAACCTTCAATTGAAGATTTGTTTATGTCATTTTCAATAGAGGAGGAATCAAAATGAATATAATATCAGTTGAAAATCTGACAAAACGATTCGGCTCTTTTACTGCCGTTGATAATATCTCTTTTGATGTTTGTAAAGGTGAAATCTTTGGATTCCTTGGAGCTAACGGAGCAGGCAAGACTACTGCAATGAAGATGCTTTCAGGATTGCTTAAACCATCTTCAGGGAAAGGTACCGTAGCAGGATTCGATATTTATAACCAGTCTGAGAAGATTAAAGAAAATATTGGATATATGAGCCAGAAGTTCGCATTGTACGACGACCTGAAGGTTTGGGAGAATATCAGGTTATATGCGGGGATATATGGAGTTCCTAAAAAAGAGATTGAATCCAAAACTGCTGTTTTGCTTGAAAAGCTTGGGTTTCAAAGTGAAAGGAATACATTGGTAAAGTCTTTGCCCCTGGGATGGAAACAGAAGCTTGCTTTTTCTGTTTCGGTAATTCATAACCCGGGGATTGTTTTTTTGGATGAACCAACAGGAGGTGTGGATCCTATAACCCGAAGAAACTTTTGGGAAATGATATATCAGGCATCTGATCAAGGTATAACTGTTTTTGTTACTACTCATTACATGGACGAGGCTGAGTATTGTAACCGCGTTAGTATTATGGTAGATGGAAGGATTGATGCATTGGATAGTCCTCAGAATCTTAAGGATAAGTTTAATGCTAAAAATATGGATGAAGTTTTTTATCAATTGGCAAGAAAATCAACCAGAAAGATTGAATAAAATGAAACAGTTTAAGGCTTTTGTTATAAAAGAATTTTATCACATTCTTCGTGATCACTGGACAGTAATAATACTTCTTTTGATGCCCGTTGTAATGACAATTCTATTTGGGTATGGTATTTCTACTGAAATAAAAAATGCCAGGTTTGCTGTTTATGATCCTTCAAGGGATCATGTTACTCAGGGTATTGTTAACAAACTTTCCAATAGCGAATATTTTATTTTTGATGGTTACATTAGCGATCCGGGACAAATTGAAAGCCTTATGGCTAAGTCAGAATGTAGCCTTGTTATTATTTTTACCAATAAGTTTGGACAACGGATAACTGATACAGAAGGTGGTCAAGTGCAAATTATTACTGATGGCTCTGATCCAAATACCGCTTCTATTCTAACAGGATATGCCACAAATCTTATCTTGTCATATCAAAACGATCATAATAAACAAGAGGCAAGGCCTGCTCTGATTAATGCTGACATTAAACTCATATATAATCCTTCGCTGAAAAACGTTTATAATACCGTCCCTGGAATTATTGGCGTAATAATAATTCTAATATGTGCCATAATGACCTCTGTGTCAATTACACGCGAAAAAGAGAACGGCACAATGGAAGTGCTGCTTGTATCTCCAATGAAGCCAATATTGATTATTCTTTCAAAGGTGATCCCTTATTTTTGCATCTCTTTGATTAATCTTACAACGATACTGCTTCTTTCGTATTTTTTACTTGGGGTCCCTATTAGGGGGAGCCTCCTTCTGGTGATACTTATATCTCTAATTTATATTTTTGTATCCCTTTCCTTTGGTATCTTGGTTTCGACCTTGGTTGATAAACAAATTGTTGCACTTCTTATTTCAGGAATGGTTCTTATGCTGCCGGTTGTTTACTTTTCCGGAATGATATTTCCGATTGAAAGTTTTCCTCTTGTGCTACAGTGGCTGGCAAATATCATTCCGGCAAAATGGTTTATAATTGCCATGAAGAACGTAATGATAAAAGGTATGGGGTTTACTTCGGTGCTTAAGGAAATAATTATCCTTTCTTCTATGGCGGTTGTTATCATCGCCATTAGTATTAAAAAGTTTAAAATTAGATTGGAGTAATTTTTAATAAAAGAAAAAATGCTGATATATCTTTTAGAAAAAGAGTTTAAACAGTTCTTCAGAAATAAGTTTCTGCCTAAAATAACTGTTATGCTTCCTTTGATGGCAATGCTGGTATTTCCGCTTGTTGCAAATTTTGAGATTAAAAATATCAACCTGACTGTTGTTAATAATAGCAATAGCTCTTATTCAGGACGATTGATCAAAAAGATCGAATCCTCAGGTTATTTTATAATCAACGAAGTGACAGGCTCTTATGATAAGGCAATGGAAAATATCGAAGATAATTCGACTGATATGATTATCGAGATTCCTTCTCAATTTGAAAGTGACTTATTTAAAGAAAAAAGAGCAAGCGTTTTGATTGCTTCCAATTCAGTCAATGGAGTTAAAGGAGGCTTGGGGAGTTCATATTTGATGAGTATTGTCAACGATTTTAGCTATGATATCTTTTCTGAAATCCAACCCATTAAAAGCTTACCAAAAAACAACATCATTTCTGTTATTCCTTCCTTTTGGTACAACCCTTCTCTTGAATACTACATTTTTATGATTCCGGCTCTGCTCGTAATGATTTTGGCTATTGTCTCGGGATTTCTTCCTGCACTTAATATTGTGGGTGAAAAGGAAAATGGAACTATTGAACAGATGAACGTAACTCCAGTTAAAAGATTCGATTTTATTCTTGCAAAATTAATCCCTTTCTGGATTGTTGGATTTGTAGTACTTATTGTAAGCATGCTGGTTGCATGGCTCTTTTACGGGTTCAAGCCTGAAGGTAGTATTTTTCTTATTTTCTTATTCGTTTCTGTTTTCGTATTGGCATTTTCGGGATTCGGACTTGTAATTTCAAATTATGCCAAAAACATGCAGCAGGCAATGTTTATGATGCTGTTTTTTGTGCTCACTTTTATTTTTATGAGTGGTCTTTATACTCCGGTTAGAAATATGCCGGATTGGGCTCAGACTCTTAGTGTTTTTAGTCCATTAAAATATATAATTCAGGCTATCAGAATGATATATCTTAAAGGAAGTCAATTTTCTGAAATGCTTTTACCGTTTGTTGCTCTATGTGGATTTGCTATCTTTTTCAATGGATGGGCAATTCTCAGCTACAGGAAAAAAAGCAGCTAAGCAGTTTATTGCCTGAACATAAGTTTACTTAGGGTTTTAGTATCTGTTAAGTTCTTTGGTATATCTGACTTTAACATACTCCTTACAGGATTAATATCTATTCCCCCTCTTCTTGTATACATGCATGTAATAACAAGTCTGTCAGGATTAAAACAGTCGATTATTCTTTTATAAACCATTTCACATATCTCCTCATGAAAATGGTTCTCATTCCTTAGCGAAACTATGTATTTTAAAAAGCCTGCTTTTGTTGGAAGTCGTGTCCCCTCCATTTCAAAGTATATTGATCCCCAATCAGGCTGATGGGTTATCTTACAGTTGCTTCTTAGTAAATGGGAACCCCACTTTATTTTTCCTGAAGAACCGGAATCATCAAGCAGAAATGGATTTTCGTTATAATCAGTGAACGACAAACTAAAATCTGATTCTTGTTCAAGGATTAAGTGTTCGTTGAAGTCATAATTTTCAGGAGAGTATCTAAAGTCAAAGTATTCTGCTTCTACTTTTGTTTTTAAAAGTGCTGAAAGATCATTTTTAATTGTTGATAACACTTCTTTTACTCCATCCTCAGGGATATTCCCAAATTTATCCATGTTGAATGAATTCAAATACAATTTCAATGATTTGCTTTCTACAATGGATTCACTTTCAGCAGGGTATGTGATTTTTAATATCCCTGCAACAGGTAATCCTGAATTGAGTAAAAAACTAAATTCGTATGCATGCCATATATCTATTCCCGTAAATGGCAAAGCTTCGTTCTCAATTCCGTATTGGATTCTGTTAACATCACGAGGAACTGCAACCAACACTGTTGGTTCATAATGAGTTGGATAACTGCTTGTTTTGCCCAGGTGGGTCGACTCTATTGACATTTACTGCAATTGTTTGTTGTTTATTTCTTCTTTAAACCCCCGCTATTCCTCCAAAATAATTTATCTGAAGCCTTGGACTAAACCTCCAACCCCTCTCAATTGCTGCTTCAACAGCAATCATTCGGGTTTGCTTTAATTCTTCGGGTGTGCTCCCTAACGGCATTAAAACTATATCGTCAGGTTTCCACCCTTTTAGCTTTGAAAGAAAACTTTCTTCTATTTCAATTAACTCATTTAATGACTGAACAACGAACTTAAGTTGAAAATCCTTCCCGGGATGTTTTTTGCAATGGTCAATTATCGACTGTATTGCTGTCAGGTTAAGTCTCATCTTTTCAATGTATTCGCTGTCGAAAGGTACCGACAAACTTAATTTTTCCAACTTTGCTTGAGTGGGAACAGAATTCTTTAGTTTTGGAGAAATACTAAAAAAGTCTATTTTTTCAGCGAGTGTATCATTGTATATAGTTCCATTAGTTTCAATGGAATAATGAAGCTTCTTGGTTTCTTCCAGTTTCTTAATTAATAAGTACAGATTTTCAGATTGAAGAAAAGGTTCACCTCCCGAAATGACTAAATGATTTATCTTGCCCAGATTCTTAAGAATAACATTCTTTATTTTTTCTATTGGGTAATGTTTTTCATCATTTGTGTTGAAAGATGCATAAGGAGTGTCACAAAGGCTTAATTCTCCATTAGGAAGGCTCCACATACACCTCAGATTACATCTTGAAGTTCTTAGAAATAACACCGGAACTCCTGCCATTTTACCTTCTCCTTGAATAGTTCCGGCTATAGAAAAGCCTGTCAGAGGTTTGTTGTTAACAGCATCACCATTTTCATCGTATGTAATAGGAAAAACAGCTTCCGGAGAAAGATATAAATGTTTGTTAATCATGATAATTTAGCTTAATTATTTTCTTTATAAAGATGTATCCACTACATCTGCTTCTTTGAATGCTTTTGCTCTTAAAAGGCAGCTATCGCATTTCCCGCAGGGTTTTTCTCCGCCTCGATAACAACTCCAGGTTAGGCTCCAGTCTACTCCAAGTTTCTCGCCTATTATTATTTCTTCTGCTTTGGTCATATTTATAAAGGGAGCATGTATTGTAATTCTCTTGTTTAGTTCAGCTCCCATTACAGTACCTAGGTTGATAGTTTCTTCCATCGAACTAATGAATTCTTCACGGCAGTCAACATATCCTGAATAGTCTACTTCGCTTACACCTATGAAAATATCTTGTGAACCTATAGCTTCAGCATATGATGCGGCAACTGAAAGGAAAACCATATTTCTGGCGGGAACATACGTTTGTGGTATGTCATTTCTTTCAACATCTCCATCTTCAACATTAATGTTCGAATCAGTGAGAGAACTTCCACCCCAGAGGTTTAGAGCTAAACTCACTACTTTATGCTCTTTGGCACCTATTTTTATTACTGATTTCTTAGCACACTCGAGTTCCTTGTTATGTTTTTGTCCATAATCAAAGGAGAGTGCATATATTTCATGCCCTTCACTCTTAGCTAGATGGGCAGCTACCGTGGAATCCAAACCTCCCGATAGCAATACTATTGCTTTCTTCATTCCCTTAGTTTTGTTTATAGACAGGATGGTTACGAACTGTCTGTTGTTTTACGCCCGGCAAATATATAAAAAGTATACCAATTATATCTTTCGGGCTTTTATTTCTGATGGTATAATACTGTAATAGACCATTCTATTAACCGGGGTTTCTATCCCAAATCTTTCTCCAAGTCTTACTACTGTTCCATTTTGGTATTCAATTTCTGAAGGTTTACCTTCCCAAACATCTCTTGTTAGCGATGCAGTTGAATCAGCAGGGAAGGTGTCAACAGCTTGCAATGTTTTTTCAACAAGGTCAGGCGGCAGGTTAACCCCTGCAGCTTTACCAACATTGAAAATTTCGATATAAAGTTCATTTAGAAGTTTTCGCGTTTCCGGAATGCTTCTTAACTCACCGTAGTTTGTTTTTGTAACTGCCATCAGACCACTTGAGCATATCATCAGAAACTTCTTCCATAAGTCAGACAGAATATCTTTTGCAACAATGTTTGTTATGCCTGAATCATTAAAAATATTACTGAGATTATTTACTCTCTCTGTTTTCTGATTGTCTGCTTCTCCAAATATTATTGTTGGTTCTATTCCCATGTGTGAAATTACTCCCGGACTTTCAATCAAGCAAAATATCCGGCATAGACCATTTAAAATATTTCTTTTTGGTATAAAAAGAGATAACTCTTCATATGACAACACCCCGTTCTGTAAGGGTAAAACCATTGTACCTTCTTCAATGTATGTTGAAATTCTTTCTGCTATATCTTTTACCTGCCAGGCTTTTGTGCATATGAGGATTAAATCAGAGCCTTTTACTGATTTAATTTCATCAGTGGCTTTTGCAGGATTTATTGAAAAATCTCCTTTTACGCTTTTTACAGTAAGCCCGTTTTTTTGGATGGAATCCAGGTGCTTTCCTCTCGCAATGAAATTTACATCATTGCCGGCCAAGGCTAGTCTGCCGCCAAAATAACCTCCAATTCCCCCGGTGCCAATAACTGATATCTTCATCGATTTTATTTTTTATACAACCTGAATTCCCTGTTTAATCAGCATTTCAAGCCCCATATCCCGGAGTTTGTATTTCTGAATCTTGCCACTGGCTGTCATTGGGAACTCTTTAAGGAAGAATATGTATTTTGGAATCTTAAACCTTGATATCTTTCCTCTGCAATAGTCTTTTACATCTTCTTCTGATATAAATTTACCATCATGCAAAATAATAAACGCCCCAACTTCTTCTCCGTATTTAGGACTTGAGATTCCTGCTATCTGTACGTCTTTTATTTCAGACATCAGGTATAAAAATTCTTCTATCTCACGAGGATAAACATTTTCTCCTCCACGAATTATCATGTCCTTTATTCTGCCTGTGATTTTAAAGTTTCCTTCAGGTGTCATTACTCCTAAATCGCCTGAGTGTAGAAATCCGTTTTTGTCAATAATTGCAGCTGTTGCTTCAGGATTCTTATAATACCCTTTCATGATATTATATCCGCGGCAACACATTTCTCCTTGCTCTCCAACAGGAACTTCTTTATTGCTTACAGGATCAAGAACTTTTACTTCAATGCCGGGAAGTGCACGACCTACTGTTGTTACTTTTACTTCAAGCGAATCATCAGCATGCGATTGTGTCATCCCGGGAGATGTTTCTGTCAGACCATAAACTATTGTGACGTCTTTCATATACATTTTCTCAATCACAGCCCTCATTGTTTCTATGGGACATAAGGAGCCGGCCATTATGCCTGTTCTCAAAGAACTTAGATCGAACATATTAAACATCGGATGGTTGAGCTCAGCTATGAACATAGTCGGAACACCATATAAAGCAGTACACTTTTCTTTTTCAACCGATGCAAGAACCAATAGTGGATCAAACGATTCAATCATTACCAGTGAAGAACCATGAGTTATTATTGCCATCAAACCTAATACTATCCCAAAACAGTGGAATAATGGAGGTGGAAGACAAAGGATATCTTTTTGGGTAAATTTCTGGCATTCTCCAATCCAGTATCCATTGTTAAGAATATTCACATGCGTGAGCATTACTCCTTTAGGAAAACCTGTTGTTCCGGAAGTATATTGCATGTTTACAACATCGTATGGGTCAGTATTTTGTTTGGCAAACTCTAGTTCAGTATCATCAATGTGTTCTCCAAGTAAAATCAGCTCCTGGGTATTATACATCCCTCTATGTTTTTCAGGACCAATGAAAACTACATTTTTTAAATAAGGGAACTTTTCACTTTTTAGAAAACCACGCTCTGAGGTTCTGAGTTCTGGCACAAGCCCTTTAAGTATCTCAATATAATCGCTGTCTCTCCAACCGTCAATAAGACAAATAGTATGAAGGTCTGAATTAGCCATCAGATATTCAAGCTCATGAGATTTGTAGCTTGTATTAATGGTAACAAGTACAGCTCCTATTTTTGCAGTAGCAAATGTAAACGTTAGCCAGTCAGGTACATTTGTTGCCCAAATTCCAACATGGTCACCTTTGCCTATACCTAAATATAACAAGCCCTTTGCAAGACGGTCAACCCGTTTGTCAAACTCACTATATGTAAACCTTAATCCACGGTCTGCATATATAATGAAATCTTTATCCGGTGTTTCAAATGCCCATTTCTCAAGATAACCCCCAAGGGTGTTTTCAATTAATTCCATTCCTCTATTGTTTAAAATGGTGCGTAAACTACTGCAAGAATCTTAGCCGGTTGTTCTGCATAAACATGTACATTGTGGTTCACTACTGAATCATAGTATATGCTGTCACCAGCGTGTAAGACGTATATTTCTTTACCGTAGTTTATTTCTACTGCTCCTTCCATTACATAAATGAATTCTTCACCTTCGTGTGAGGAAAGCATGTAATCGTTTACATCTCCAGGCTGAATATCAATAATAAAAGGTTCCATATGCCTCCCTGACTTGTTGCTCGCAAGTGCAAAGAAATCCATATGAGACCTGGCTTTGATATTTTTATTTGAAAAACTTGCCCCTTTATTTTTTTCACCGGCTAATGTTACAACCGGTCCCATTTGTTCTGTATCGTCAAGAAAAGTGCCCAAACGAACACCAAGCGAACGGGCTATTTTAATTAGCGGCGCAAGTGATGGAATTACCTTATTTTCTTCAATTTGGATTATTTGCTCCAGGTCCAGATTACTTCTAACAGCCAGATCTTCGATGTTGATCTTTTTCAATTCTCTGATCTGTTTGATCTTTCCTCCTACATTTTTAACTGCCGGCATTGTCAATAGATTTAGTTGTTATGTAACAAAAATAACAATTTTATTATCTGTTGATAATACCTACAGAAGCAGAAGTGCTTTTTTAAATCAATTGAGAGAATAAATTCCTCTGATCAAAAGTTCTATACCCAGTGTAAATACTTAAAGTCGTACCTGTTAGGAAGCAGAGGATTCTTTGGGAAAACTCTTATTCCATATCCATAATTTCCGGGATTATTTATCGTTAAGTCAAGATTGTACGTGCAAAGGTTATTTTCAGAACTCAATATGCTGAACTCATGTTTTTCAATGAAAACAATCTTTTCTTCAATTTTTTCTGAAATAACAATTTCTACACCAACCTCTTCAACTGACAGACCATTTAAATCAAGAGTAATCTGTGCCGGATGGTTCTCTCCTATTTTGTATGTATGATTGATACCGTGTTCAATTGATGCTTCAACAAGTTTAATACCATCCCATTTTTCAACAATCTTTCCTTTCCAGTCAGAAATCTCTTTTGCTACTGCAAAATCATCCTTCTTAAGCAAGCGGTAACGATCAGCTTGCGGATTGTAAAACTTGCTTATATAATCGTTTAACTGACGGCGCATAGTGAAGTTTGGTGCAACTTCCGAAATTGTATTTTTTACATACGATACCCAGTTCTCAGATACACCCTTTTTGTTCTTCTTGTAGTATGCAGGTATTATTTCTTGTTCTAATATGTTATAAATTGTTTCAGCATCAAGTTCATCCTGGAATTCAGGTACGTCAAATGATTGCTCCATTGGAAGCGCCCAACCTGCTTCAGGATTGTATCCTTCAACCCACCATCCATCGAGTACTGAAAAATGGACTGTACCGTTCATTACTCCCTTCTCGCCACTGGTGCCCGATGCTTCTAACGGACGGGTAGGGGTGTTCATCCATATGTCTACTCCCTGTAACATCATTTTGGCAAGATTCATATCATAATTCTGAATGAACATTATTTTACCTATGAATTCAGGACGCTTTGATATTTCGACAATATATTTTATTAGATCTTGACCTCCTTTATCAGCCGGATGGGCCTTGCCTGCAAAAATAAATTGAACCGGATGCTCAGGATGATTTACAATCTCGTTAAGCCTTTCAAGATTCTTAAATAGAAGATAGGCTCTTTTGTATGTTGCAAATCTTCTTGCAAAACCAATTGTCAATGCATTTGGATTAAATTGGCTTAAAGCGTCATTGATAAGCTTCGGATTTTCATTTCTGGTAATCCAGTTGTCAGCAAAGCGCTGTTTTATATATTCTATAAGTTTTATTTTAAGCTTTTGTTTTACGTTGGCAATCTCTTCATCCGGAACGTCATGGATCTTTTGCCATACTTTGTTGTCGCTTTGGGTTTCAGGGAAATTTCTACCGAAATATTTCTTGTGAAGCTCTTTCCACTCTTTTGCTGTCCATGTTGAATAATGTACTCCGTTGGTTACATATCCAATGTGTAATTCTTCAGCAAGATAGCCTGGATAGAGATCTTTCAATATTTCTTTACTTACATCTCCATGTAGCTTGCTCACACCGTTTATATTCTGTGATATATTAGCTGCAAGATAACTCATATTGAAGTGATCTTCAGTAGGGTATGCTTTGCCAAACTGAACAAACTCATCCCACGATAACTGAAGTTTTTCAGGAATATCTCCAATATATGATTTTAACAAATCAACATGGAAGGCATCATGCCCGGCCGGAACAGGTGTATGAGTTGTAAATAGTGTTGATGCTTTTACCACTTCCTTAGCTTCATTGAATGTGAGGTTGTGGTTTTGTATCAGTGACATCATCCTTTCTAATATGATAAAAGCAGCATGTCCTTCATTACAATGATACACATCAGCTTCAAATCCTAAAGCGTTTAATACCCTTATCCCACCGAAGCCTAGTAAAATTTCCTGCTTCAAACGGTTTTCATTGTTGCCCCCGTAAAGGTGGTGAGTAACAAAACGATCCTCTTCTCTATTGTCTTCTAAATCAGCATCTAACAAGTATAGCTTAATGCTGCCGACATCTACCTGCCATACTTTAGCTTTCAATCTTCTGCCCGGATAGTCGACATGCACTGAAAGCCACTTTCCGTCTATCATTACAGGCTGAACAGGAATCTTTGAAAATTCCTCAGCTTCATAGTTTGCTATCTGTTCCCCTCTATTGTTAAGGGTTTGTTTAAAATATCCAAATCTGTATAGCAATCCAATTCCTATCATATTCATTTTTGAATCGGATGCTTCTTTTAAATAATCACCGGCTAAAACTCCCAATCCTCCTGAAAATATTTTCAGACTATCATGGATCCCGTATTCCATACTGAAATACGCTATTTTGTTTCCCTCTGTTGAACTTCTTTCTGCAAGGTAATTTTTAAGGTCTGCATAAACCCAATCCAACCTGTACTTGAATTCTTCATCATTTTCAAGTTCAATAAAGCGTCCGTAATTTACTTCTCCAAGAAGGACAATTGGATTATGTGCTGATTCTTCCCATATCTCCGGATCAATATATTCGAAAAGCTCCCTGGCCTTTGAATTCCATGTCCACCAAAGATTTCTTGATATTTCTTTCAAAGGATTAAGACTTTGGGGAAGATTTGACTCAACGATTAATTTTTTCCAGTTAGGATTGGCGGAAAAATGCCTTTCAATAAACCTTACTCCTTCTTTCATTTAAATTATTTTAATTAATATGAAATTCAAACAATTAATTATCAATCTTGATAATTAATGTGCTAATTATTTGTGTATTCTAAACGATAAACCTACAGAACTTTTACTGCATGACAAAAAGAATAAAATTTTTTGAAAAACTCTATTATATAATTAAATAGCTTATTAAAAATTAATAAATTTTACTTTTTGTTCTTTTTCTCTGTCTTTATAACACTTTTCTTTTCTGTTTGTTTATCGGGTGCAGAAGTGATTTTGGGTGCTTTATTCTTTAGTGTTAAATTTTTGACTTCATACTCAAGCATTTTGATCTTCTTTTCTCTTTCTTCGATTACCCTCTGAAGTGAAGATATCTTTTCAGCTGTCTCATTTTCAGGTACTATCTTGTCCAACCTTAAAGCAAAGTCGCTGAGAACGTTCATATAATTCATAAATGCTTCATAGGGCGATTCGTAAGGATTGAAATATTTGTGTACTTCTCCATCTGAGAAGAACTTAGTGCACATGTAATAGAAATGGTCACTTATTTGCAAATATTCCCAGTCCCTTATTAAATCTTCATCTTTGCATCTTTCAATTCGGTGCTGGAGAGAGTATAATTTATTAAATGCTTCTTCCTGAAGGTCGTTACCCAACCATGCCGATAAGTCTCTTTCTTCATCAGCCCATGAAATAGGATACATTACATGCACCATCGAAACCGGTTGCAAGTTTTCGATAACATCTGAAGGGGTTGAGAAACTTAAGGACTTTGTCTTTAATGCAGTATTTGGAAATTCACGCAGAAACTCTAAAATTCCTGTCGATGATTTCTGATGTTCCCCAAAGGTTTCGTAATCCATAAAAATATTGTATACTTCTTCCTTCGGGTCTGATTTTAATATCCAATTTGTTAACTTTTCTGTTGTTAATGGATATTCTGACCATGAACTGTTAGAGAACCTAAATGATATATCATCACTGAGCTTAAAGTTTCGCATCAATATTTTAAGTCTTGGATTGATGGCGTTATTGTATAGAAAATTAGGGCTCTTCCAACCAAGAATATGCTTCGCACCTTCAGTCAGCATCCCTTTAAATCCTATCTCACTTACCATATTACCAATATCATCAGAATAGATAAGCTCAGTATTTCGAAATACTGTAGGTCTTGCCCCAAAATATTTTTCAATAAGGTCGTCATGCTTGTTAATTTGTGCTTGCAGAAGCTCTTTGCTTTTCAACGACACAAGTGAATGTGAATACGTTTCAGACAAAAATTCAACACATCCGGTTTTTGCAAGTTCTTTGAACGAATCAAGAACTTCGGGTGCATAAAGCTCAAATTGCTCAAGCGCAATACCTGATAATGAGAATGCAACTTTGAATTTTCCCTTATTTTTCTTGATTGCTTCAAGTAAAATTTTATTTGCAGGTAGGTAACAATCTATGGCTACCTTCTGTAATATTGTTTCATTCGCATAGTCATCATAGTAATAATGGTCATTTCCGATATCAAAAAAACGGTAACGCCTGTAACGGAACGGCTGATGGACCTGAAAGTATAAGCAAATAGTCTTCATGCTTTAATATTCTTTAAGTTACTTTTTATCAAGGATCAATTCTTTTTATTCTTATTAGCTGATTTTATGGCACCTATATAAATGTCACGTACATGTTTGGCAGAATTCTTCCACTGTAGGTTGTCTACTTCAACCCTCCCGTGTTTCTTAAATTCAGCTGATAACGCAGGATATTTTACAATGGCATATATAGCATCAGCCATGGCATTTACATCCCAGAAATCAATTTTTATGGCATGCGTAAGTATTTCTGCTACACCCGACTGTTTTGAAATTATTACAGGAACATCCGATTGCATCGCCTCTAATGGAGAAATTCCAAAAGGTTCTGATACCGAGGGCATAACATATACATCGCTCATCTTGAACATGTGGAAAACATCATCCCCTTTAAGGAATCCCGTAAAATGAAAATGATCTGTTATTTTTAGTTGTGCTGCACGACGGATCATTGCATTCATCATATCACCGCTTCCTGCCATTACAAATCTTACGTTCTTGGTCTTTTTTAATACTTTATATGCAGCTTCAATAAAGTATTCCGGACCTTTTTGCATTGTTATTCTTCCCAGAAAGGTGACAATTTTATCGTCCATCCCTTTCTTCAAAGCTTGTTTCTTTTCAAGGTTTACAGGTTCAACTGCATTGTAAACTGTTATAACTTTCCGAGGATCTATTCCATACTTCTCAACCACAATCTGCTTGGTCAGGTTGCTTACAGTTATTATTTTGTCTGCAGCTTCCATCCCTTCTCTCTCCATTGCATAAACCTGAGGGTTGACACTTCCACCGCTTCTGTCGAAGTCTGTGGCGTGGACATGTATCACTAGCGGTTTGCCTGAAACCCTTTTGGCAGCTATTCCTGCAGGGTAGGCCAGCCAGTCGTGTGCATGTATGATGTCAAATTCATTCTCTTGCGCAATCGTTTCGGCTACAATAGCATAGTTATAAATCTCATTGATAAGCCCTGATCCGTATTTCCCGGTGAATTTTAATTTTCCAAAATCATCGGTCTCTACAAACTGCGTGCGGCTTGAATGTTTTGCATTTTTTAATTTCCAAAACTCTTCAGGATCAGTATATGGTACAATTTCAGAATCTACTTCGTAATAGTCGATTTTGTATTGGGTGTCATCAAAGAATATTTTCTTCTTGGTAATTGATACATCTCCGGCTCCTATCAGCCGCATCGACGACTGATCTTCATCTCCATAAGCTTTTGGGACAACAAATGTTACTTCAATGTCCTTAAAGGTCGACAGACCTTTCGTAAGCCCATAACAAGCTGTGCCTAATCCTCCTGAAATATGGGGAGGGAATTCCCATCCGAACATTAATACTTTCATGCTAAAAGGCTTTGTTTTCACATTTATCAATTATATCGTAGGCCCGGAGCAGTTCACCTATGTTCCATGCTTGCGAAATGGCTCCTTTGCCAGTGTGTGGCGGATTCCCATTGTAAAGTTCAGAGATGGTCCCAATACAATGGCTGTTCATCTCTTCTTCGAAACCTTCCATTATTGTTTTTGTAAACGATAAACCGCCCTGTTGGTGAACAAGCAGATATCCTTCTATGAAGAATCCTATTAACCACGGGTGAACAGTGCCTTGATGTATGGCTTGCTCCCTTTGTTCTTCATTCCCTTCGTAATTTGCTGAATAATTTTCATCTCTTGGTGAGAGAGTCCTCAATCCCCGGGGAGTAAGAAGATCTTTCTTGGCAATACTTAATATTGATTTCTTCATCTCCTTCGTCAAAGGAGAATATTTTAACGCAGTTGCAATTATCTGGTTTGGGCGTACCATCCAGTTTTTTTCTCCATAATAACAATAATCGGCCAAATAACCCTTTTCTTCATTCCAGAATGCTCTTCTGAATGATTCTCCAACTGTAGCCATCAATTCTTTCCATACTTTGGTAAATGTTTTGTCGTTTACTTCAGTTGCCAATTCTAATACAAAACAAATTGCGTTGTACCATAGGGCATTAATTTCAACCGGACATCCATATCTTGGTGTTACAGGTTTACCAAATGCATAAGCATTCATCCATGTAAGTGCTGTTCCGTTGTAATCAGTACATATCAGGCCTTCATCATTCATTTTTATATTAAATTCAGTACCATTTTTGTATGCATTCAATATTTCAGTGAACGTGCTTTTGTATTTTTCCCAGACTTTCTTTCTTCCTCCAAGCTCTTCTACTAATTTTTGAATTGTCCAGATAAACCATAATGGAGCATCTGCAGAATCATAGCCCGAGCCAAACCTTCCCCATTTCTTCGGGAAAAGCCCATTCCTGAGGCGCGAAACATTGGTGTCAATTATTTGTTCAATGAGTTCAGGATTATTCAACGCTATTGATAAGCCCGGAAGGGCTACAAAAGTTTGATTTACCCTCCCCATGTACCAAGGGTATCCTGCTTGTATGTCAGTAACAGTTGGTCTCTTTATAACAAATTGATCGGCAGCATTCAGCAGACAGTTGAAAAAGCTGTTCCTTGGTGTCTTATTCCAAAGCCCATCTGAAAATTTTGTTTTAAACTCTGATGGCTTAACCTCTTCTGTCGATGCTGAAAAAATGATGCTTTCGCCTTTCTTAATTTCACATTCAAAATAGCCGGGGACATATTGGTCTTCAAGGTATTCATATCCTCTGGACCTGTCCTTCATATATTCAATATTATAGTACCAGTGAGGATTGGCTATATACTCTGCTTTTTTCGACAACTGCAAACTAAGATCGGGGTAGCCTTCGTATAATTTGATTTTAACCCCATTCTGAGCAGGCGAATATTTAGTATTGGCAAATAGGTTCGAATGACATAATGAATGCATGTTCCTAAAAGCAAGGAACGGTTTTAATCGAAGTATTGTAGGTGAATGGGCTTCGACAAGAGTGTATTTGATAAGTATCTGCTCTGCATCTTCAACAAGCAGTACTTCCTGTTTGAAAATTACCCCACCAACCCTGTAAGTTGTAACGGGAATAATTTCAAATTCAAAATCCCGTATATATTTATGTCCTTTGGGCTCAAATTGTTCACCCTGATATTTATGTATGCCTAGATTGAATTCAGCACCATGCTGAATAATCGTCGCATCAAGAGATGAAAGTAATACATGCTTCCCTCCATCCAGCGATTCATTTGGACAAATCAGCAAGCCGTGATATTTTCTTGTATTACACCCCGATAATGTTGTGCAACTGTACGAGCCGGCATGGTTAGTTTGCAACACTTCCCTCAGTAATGAATATTCCAGATTAACAAGCTGTTGTTTATCAAATTTAAGGTAACTCATTCACAAAAATTGTTTTAGATTAAACTCTTTATAAATTTAGGTAAAAACATTACTCAATGTAACCAAGATTTCTAAAATGTTCAAGTTCTTTTCCAAAATTAATATTTGGATATAAAGAACTTAGCTTTTCAGTCTTTGCAAACATTGTGTTACTGAACTTCTTAAGAGAAACTGGATCTCCAGTCAGTATCCTGTGTTCACTTGCTTTCACAATTTCATTAATTTCTTTAAAGCAGTCAAGAGTTTTCTTATTAAAAAAACTATTCTTGAACTTTTCAAATACAAATTTAATCCCTGTTTCTGAAATATGCACCATATCCTCAGAATAATACCTATAATCTCTCAGTTCGTCATTGATAATTTCGTATGCAGGGAAATAACATAACTGTATATCAGAGTTTATTTTAATGATTTCATCAATGGCAAGTAGCAATACTGACTTGCTTAGCTGATTTTCATGAGCTCCATCCTTAAAATGCCTGACAGGACTTACTGTAAAAACAATCTTTATGTCAGGATTAAACTCCCTAAGCTTTATGATTAACAAATTCCATTCGCTTACAATCTCTGCAACCGACAACCTGTACCGTATAAACCTTGATTCGGGAATTTTGTGGCAATTTGAAACGATTTGCCCTGTTTCGGTATATTTATAAATACGGGAAGTGCCAAAAGTAATAAAAATAAAGCTGCTTTTCTTGAGGAATTCATTCGATTCAATAATAGACTTGTTGCATTTATCAATTACCGAATCAGAAGAGTTACTTGAAAATGACCCATGAAACAAAAACGAATGGTAAAGCTTGTCATGTTGAATTAATTCTTGTTCGCTTATAATTGTTTTATCAATTATTGTATTTAAAGAATTGCAAATAGAAACAGGATTATACAATACTCCGAATGGATTAAGCATCACTGGGAATTTGCTTTTTTCAAGCTTGCGGCCAATACTATCAGAGAAACACGACCCAATGAAAAATGCCGGGGTTTGATAGTTTAAATCCCAATCCGGTAACCTTACGTCAACTTCTGTTCTTAATTGAAAATCCATTATAAGTATGTCGATAATATTGATAAATGTTCCTTTCGGCAAATTATCATTATTTTTTTAAATTATATGTTCTCAAGGATCAAAATAAAGAAAATATTACTGTTTCTACTATACTTGCATAACACCTCATAGGTACCATAGCCGTCCTTTCTCCCTTTATAAAGGGAGAAAGGACGAATGTGGTACGAATGAGGTACCTATTTGCTATCTCTCGTTGCCTGATTTTTTCCTTTCTCAAAGGCTGAGCCGGTCGAATCAGAAGTGCTTCAAACTTTTGCAGAAATGTTAAACATCAGGGATTAATATTTTATGTATAGATTAAGTTAATGATAAATAACTCTTTCTTAAATCAGTAATCTTTTTTAGCATATTCTTAAATAATACTTTTGTAGAAATTTTTTACTTTGATTGATACTCATTCACATATTTATTCAGAAGATTTCAGGGGAGAACTTGATGATGTTATTAACAGGGCTCTTAAAGCCGGTGTTAGTAAAATAATTACTCCAAATATCGACAGTTCTTCAATAAAGCCAATGCTTGATGTTGCAGATGGCTACCCTGAATTTTGTTTCCCGCTGATAGGTATACATCCAACTTCGGTTAACGAAGATTTCGAAGAAGAACTTGAAGTTTTTAACTACTGGTTGCAGAAAAGGAAGTTTGCCGGAATAGGGGAGATAGGTATTGATTTGTACTGGGATAAAACTTTTGTTGCTGAACAGGAGTATGTTTTCCGCCAGCAACTTAAAAAAGCCGCAGAGCTAAATATGCCGGTTGTTATTCATGTTAGAGATTCATTTGAAGTTGTTATGAAGAACCTTAAGCTTGAATATGTAAACGGAATGAAAGGCATATTTCATTGTTTCTCCGGAAATCTTGATCAGGCAAGGGAAGTATTGGAATTAGGTTTTAAAATTGGAGTTGGAGGAACTGTAACATTTAAAAACTCAGGTGTTGATGCCTTAATTGCTAACTTAAAACCTGAAGATATAGTTCTTGAAACAGATTCTCCTTATCTGGCGCCGGTTCCTTTTAGGGGAAAAAGAAATGAAAGCAGTTATCTGTCGATTATTCTTAAAAAAGTATCAGAGGTTTATTCCCGACCTGAAAAGGAAATTGAGCTTATAACTGATTATTCAGCACTTCATATATTTAAAGATATCTAATCAGCAAAATTATATAGGACGAAAAATAAATTGCAGGGCTTTGGACAAAATATCTAAATTTGTTTAAAAACTTACAAATGAGGCCTTCGATTTTAATAATTTACACAGGTGGCACAATTGGCATGGTTCAAAGACCCGGAGACGGAAGTCTGTCGCCTGTTAATTTTGAACAGTTATCAGATGAAATACCGCAGTTGTTAAAATTTGGCTACGAAATTTCTTCAATTTCTTTCGATCCTGTTCTCGATTCTTCAAATATTACACCTGATCTATGGAACAAGATTGCTGTTATAATTTACGACAATTACGAAAGGTTTGACGGGTTCGTGGTTTTGCATGGTACTGATACCATGTCGTATACAGCTTCTGCCTTAAGTTTCATTCTTGAAAACTTAAATAAACCTGTTGTTTTTACAGGATCGCAATTACCCATTGGAATGTTAAGGACTGACGGGAAGGAAAACCTTTTAACGGCAGTTGAAATTGCTGCTGCCAAGAGAAATGGCAAAGCGCTTGTTCCTGAGGTATGTATATATTTTGATTCGTTACTATACAGAGGCAACCGAACTTCAAAAATAGACTCTGAGCAGTTCAGAGCCTTTGATTCAAAGAATTATCCTCCGCTTGCAAAGGTTGGAGTTGATATAAAATACTTTGAAGAGTTTATCATGACTTCAGATTCCGACGAGCTCAAAATACATGATCAGCTTGATACACATGTAATGATATTAAAAATATTTCCAGGAATAAACCGTTCAATTGTAGAAGCCATTGTTTCTATCAAAGGATTGCGAGGTATAGTTCTTGAATCGTTTGGGAGCGGGAATGTACCGATTTTTCCATGGTTGCACAAGAGCATAAAAAAAGCTGTTGACGAAGGGATAGTTGTATTGAACGTAAGTCAGTGTTCTGGAGGAAAAGTTTCTATGGGTTTATACGAGACCAGCATAAATTTACTAAATTCGGGAGTTATAAGTGGTTACGACATGACAACAGAAGCTGCAGTTACTAAATTGATGTTCCTTTTAGGACAGAGATATAGCATGGGAGAGATGAGGAAATACCTAAATATGAATATGAGGGGAGAAATAACTGTATAGATTTGTTGATTCTATTTTTTTTTTTGTAATTTTCGTCCCTCAAAATTTTGTTGGGAAAGGTGTGTATAGATTATAGGTTTGAAAATAGTTGGGTATTGTCATATACACATAAGTTCTAAGAATAATAAGGTAAGCTCTTGCATTTTAGTTGTATGAGTATTTTGGAGAGGTGCAGGAGTGGCTTATCTGGCACGCCTGGAAAGCGTGTGTTCTGCGAAACGGAACCGGGGGTTCGAATCCCCCTCTCTCCGCATGAATGAATAAAAAGAGAAAATTTAAATAAAGAAATAGTAAGAATAATTGTTGAATAAATTTTAAAAAGAATCATGAAAAAATTATTTGCATTAATAGCTGTTCTTTCGGTGTTCGTCTTAGGATCATCGGTTATTGTTAAAGCTCAGGATACTGAAGCTCCGGCAACAGAACAAGTAGCACCTGCTGCTGAACCTGCAGCTGATGTTGCAGCTGATGAAATTGAAGATCAGGCAATGGCAGCTGAAGAAGGTCAGTCGATTCACAGTGCTTTGAAACAAAAATTCATTGAAGGAGGTCCAGGATTTATGACAGCCGTACTTATCTGTCTTATCCTTGGTTTGGCCCTTTCAATTGAAAGAGTTATTTACTTAAACCTTGCTACAACAAACACTAAAAAATTGTTGGTTGATGTAGAAGCAGCCTTAGAAAAAGGTGGTTTTGAAGCAGCAAAAGATGTTTGCCGTAACACAAGGGGACCTGTTGCAAGTATTTTCTATCAAGGTCTTGACCGCCATGCAGAAGGTGTTGAAGTAATTGAAAAATCAATTATTTCATACGGAAGTGTTCAGGCTGGATTACTGGAAAAGAATTTAAGCTGGGTAGGTCTTTTCATCGCATTAGGCCCTATGCTCGGGTTCTTGGGAACAGTTATCGGTATGATTCAGGCTTTCGATGCTATCGAAGTTGCAGGTGATATCAGCCCGACTCTTGTTGCTGCCGGTATCAAGGTTGCTTTGATCACAACTGTATTCGGTTTGCTTGTTGCAATGATACTTCAGGTTTTCTATAACTACTGTTTATCAAAAGTAGATAGTATTAATGGTGACATGGAAGAATCTTCAATTACTTTACTTGACATGATTGTTAAGTATAATCTTAAAAAATAATTTGAAATTATGGATAAAAGTTCAAAAATAGCCAGGATTGTACTCTGGGTATTAATTGGTCTTTCAATCATATTGTTTGTTTTATTGCTAACATCAATTGAAAACCAGAAAAACCCCGGAGCCAGGGCAGAAAACCTGATTACTCTGAGTATCTATTGGACAGAAATACTTATTGCAATTGGAGCAGTTGTAGCGTTGTTTTTTGCTGCAAGACATATGTTTTCTAATAAAAAACAAGCATTAAATACTTTATTTATTTTTGTTGCTTTTGCTGTTGTAATTGTTGTATCGTATCTTTTAGCAACGAGTGAAATACCTAAATTTTTCGGGGTTGAGAAGTTTGTTGCAGATGGAAGTTTGACTCCTTCTATATCTAAATGGATTGGAACAGGATTAATTACAACTTATATTTTATTTGCAGGAGCTGCTCTTTCAATAGTTGCATTTAGTTTGGCAAATGTTTTTAAACGTTCTTGATGTTCGCATCATAAAAGTATAAATTATGGCTAGAAAAATGCCCGAAATACCATCGTCATCTTTGGCGGATATAGCATTCATGCTGTTAATTTTCTTTCTTGTAACTACTACAATGGACCAGGATAAAGGTCTTGAAAGAAGATTACCTCAATGGGTGGATCCATCACAGATTGATGAAAATGCACCGCCAGTCAAGGAGCGAAATATTTTCGTTGTTTTGGTTGACCGTGAAAACCGTCTCATGGTTGAAGGTGAAATTTGTAGGGTTGAAGATTTAAAGGAAAAAGCAAAATTGTTTTTGACTAACCCTATGAATGCAAGCAATCTTCCTGAGAAAGAGGTTAGAAATTTTGATGTAATAGGTGACTTTGATGTGATAAGTAAAAGCGCTGTAATTTCATTGCGAAATGATGTTGGTACCATGTACGGTACTTACATTAAGGTTCAAAATGAACTTGTGGCTGCTATCAACGAGTTGCGTGAGGAAATTGCTACAGAGAAATTTGGAAAGTCATATGCGAGTCTTAACGAGGATAACCAAAAAATCATTCAGGATATTTATCCTCAGAAGATTTCAGAGGCAGAACCTAAAAAGATAGGAGGAGGGAAATAATATGTCAAAGTTCAGAAAAGATAGCGGTAAAGAATTGCCGGCAATTTCGACATCATCATTGCCCGATATCGTGTTTATGTTGTTATTCTTTTTTATGACAACAACATCAATGCGTCAGAATACTCTTAAAGTTAAAATTCATTTGCCTGAGGCTACTGAAATTAACAAAATGGAGAAAAAATCTTTGGTGAGTTATATATATGTTGGAGCTCCTATTACTCAGCTTCAGAATTTATATGGAACAGAGCCACAGATCCAGTTAAATGATCAGTTTGCTAAGGTTTCTGATATTCCTGATTATATTGAGGCTGAAAGACAAGCCAGAGATGAGTCAGAAATTCCACAAATGATTACTTCTCTAAAAGTTGATGAGTTTACAAAGATGGGTATTGTTACAGATATTAAGCAAGAGCTTAGAAAAGCTGCAGCATTGCACATTAATTATTCGTCACGTAAAGTTGAAAGGAAATAAGACCTTTTTACAATATTTCAAAGGGCAATCTTTTTTTAAGGTTGCCCTTTTTTATTATTTAATCTTCTTTATTTTTTCTTTTTCAAATACTATTGCAGTCCTGGCAGGAATGTACAACCTTAGGTAATGTGGACTGTCGCTTTTCCCGGAGGGTATAGTATAATAATTCATTCGATCGTCAACTCTGTTTTGTCCCCCGTAAGCAGAAGAATCAGTGCTTAGCACAATCTTGAATTTTGAGGGCTCGTAGGCAATACCATAGTTAGTGAAAGAATTGAAAGGGTTGAAATTGAACACAAATAAAAGATCTCCTCTGGAGAAAGCTAAAACCTGATCAGCTTTATTTTCCCATATTTTCCATATCTCAGGTATTGAAAGAAGGTTCTTTTTTCTTATTAAAGCAATCATGTCGCGATCAAAATCTTTTAGCCAGTGATATCTTAGCTCGTAATTATCAGAAATACTCCAAATACGGCGCGCATGTTGATACGACCAGTCATTACCTTCCCTTGGGAAGTCAATCCATTCAGGGTGCCCAAATTCGTTTCCCATGAAGTTTAGATATGCTCCGCCTGCACAGCTGGCAGTGATGAGCCTTATCATTTTATGAAGAGCGATGCCACGTTCGACAGCTAGATTTGGCTGATCTTTGCGCATGCTGTAATACATCTCTTTATCGATAAGCCTGAAAATAATAGTTTTATCTCCTACAAGGGCTTGATCGTGGCTTTCTGCATAACAGACAACCTTTTCATCCATCCGGTGGGCAGTCATTTGATAAAATATATCGCCTACTTCCCAAAGCTCATCACTTTTTTCCTTGATCATTTTAATCCAGTAATCAGGAACGCCCATTGAAAGTCTCATGTCAAATCCTAAACCTCCTTTGGATAACGGAGCAGCCAGACCCGGGAGTCCGCTCATATCTTCTGCGATTGAGAGGGCTTTTTCTTTTACCTGATGGATAAGTTTATTTGCAAGTTTGAAATAAACGACAGCTTCGTAATCGAGGTTAGGAGAGAAGTAATCACCGTAGCCTCCAAATGCTTTTCCAAGACCATGGTCAAAGTACAACATGCTTGTTACTCCATCGAAACGAAAGCCGTCAAAGTTGTATTCTTCAAGCCAGTATTTAATGTTTGAAAGAAGGAAGTGCAAAACTTCATTCTTGCCGTAGTTGAAGCAGTATGAGTCCCATGCGGGGTGTTCTCCTCTTGCTCCATCATGAAAAAATTGGTATTTGGTACCATCATATTTTCCGAGTCCTTCAACCTCATTCTTAACGGCGTGGGAGTGGATTAAATCCATTATTATGGCAATGTTGTTTTCGTGAGCTTCATCTATAAGCTGTTTAAGCTCTTCAGGTGTTCCGAAGCGTGATGATGCAGCAAAAAAACTAGAGACATGGTATCCGAAACTTCCATAATAAGGATGTTCAGGAATTGCCATGAACTGTATGGTATTGTACCCGCTTTTAATAACTCGTGGGAGTATTTCAGTTCGGAATTCATTGAAAGTATGTACTCTTTCCTCTTCGCCTGACATGCCGATATGAGCTTCATAAATAAGAGGAGCTTCATTAACAGGAACAAACTTTTTAATTTTCCATTTATATTTCTGAGTTGGGTGCCAGATTTGGGCATTAAAAATATGAGTATGTGGATCTTGTACAACTCTTTGTGCCCAAGCAGGAATTCTTTTTCCTGAGCCGCCATCCCAATGCACAGATAGAGCATAAAGGTCGAAGTTGTTAAGTTCTTCTTCTTTTAAAATTAGCTCCCAATTGCCCAAACCTATTGGATTTAATCTATAGTGTTCATCTTCCGTCCATTCGTTAAAAGAGCCAATGAGAAAAATGGAAGTAGCATTTGGTGCCCATTCACGGAGGTGCCATTTACCATCGTAAAGATGAAGGCCAAAGTAAAGGTGTCCGGTTGCAAAATCAGCAAGTGATTTGCCGCCGCACAGTTCATTTTCTTTTGATTCTGACAAGTTTATCCAGTCGATAAAAGCTTGGGTATAAGGCTCAAGCCATTTGTCTTCCTGAATTATTCCCGGTATTTTCATTGCTAAATGCTTTTCTTCTAAAGTATAAAATATAGTTGAATTTGATGTACTTTTATGTTAGTGAGGATCAAATTTTATCGTTGGTTTAATCTTGTCTAAAAGGTTCTTCAAGTCATCCGGAGTGTCGACTCCCAGGTTTGAGTGTGAAGTAACAGCAGTTTTTATTTTGAAGTTATTTTCCAGCCATCTAAGTTGTTCAAGTTTCTCGTTTTTTTCTAATGGAGTTTGTTTGAGCTGTGAAATTTTGTAAAGAACCTCCTTTTTAAAAGCGTAGATTCCAAGATGACAAAAGTAGGATGAGTTTTTCAGCCATTCTTCCCTTTGGCAGTCTCTTTGAAAAGGGATTGCTTGTCTGCTGAAATACATTGCAAAACCATTTAATGAAGTAACGACTTTCACTTTGTTAGGATCAAATAAAGTTTCAGAATCGTTGATTTGAGTAATTAAAGTAGCAATATCAGTATCAGGATATTTAAAGCATTCAAATAACTGAATAAGTTGTTCTTTTTCAATAAAAGGCTCATCACCCTGAACATTAATAACTATATCAAAAGAAATTTTTTCATCCATAATCTTTGCAGCTTCAGCACATCTGTCGGTACCGCTTGGGTGATTAGGTGAAGTCATTAGGCATAAACCGCCGAAGTCGGTTACTGTATTGAAAATTCTTTTATTGTCGGTAGCAACAATTACATATTTTGATGTTTCTATACATTTCTCCCAAACATGTTGGACCATGGTTTTCCCATTTATTATTGCTAGGGGTTTACCCGGGAAACGGGTAGAAGCATATCTTGCCGGAATGATTATTAAAGGCTCCATTACCATTAAATTTTTTTATAAAGATAAGGAAAAACATAATTGTAATTTTTAACTTCAAAATTGTAAATTTGTCAGTCGATCGGAAAATATTTCATGTTTGATAAAGTTATATGGGAATGATAGATATTCAGGACATAAAACAGAGATTTGGAATTATTGGGAATGCGCCAAGTTTAAACCGTGCGATTGAGGTAGCGGTGCAGGTTGCTCCAACAGATTTGTCTGTACTGATAACAGGTGAGAGTGGTGTAGGGAAAGAGGTGTTTCCGCAAATAATTCATCAATATTCTGTAAGAAAGCATGGTAAATATATAGCAGTAAACTGTGGGGCAATACCTGAAGGGACTATTGATTCAGAGCTTTTTGGGCATGTTAAAGGATCATTTACCGGAGCATTGTCCGATAGGAAGGGTTATTTTGAAGTTGCCGATGGAGGGACAATTTTTCTTGATGAGGTAGGAGAGCTGCCTTTGTCTACTCAGGTAAGACTTTTAAGGGTTTTGGAGGCAGGAGAGTTCATTAAGGTTGGTTCATCAGAAGTTATTAAAACCAATGTAAGGGTAGTTGCAGCAACAAATCTTGATATATCACGCGCTATATCTGAAAATAAATTCAGGGAGGATCTTTATTACAGATTGAACACAGTTCCTTTGTATATTCCCCCGATGAGAGACAGAAAAGAAGATATACCTCTGTTATTCAGGAAATTTGCGAACGATTTTGCAGAGCGTTATCGTATGCCTTCAATCAGGCTTGATGATGAAGCGCGTCAGGTTTTAATGTCGTTTCCATGGCCTGGTAACGTCAGGCAGCTTAAAAATGTCACAGAGCAAATTTCAGTAATAGAGCAAGATAGGAATATTTCGGGTATTATATTGAGGGGATATCTTCCTCATTTTCATGATCATCAATTGCCGGCACTTTATAATAAGGGAGAAGAAAAAACTTTTTCTTCGGAAAGGGAGATACTTTATCAGGTTCTTTTTGACATGAAAAAAGATATGACAGATTTGAAGAAGTTGGTTTTTGATCTTATGCAGAAAGAAGATCAGGATTTGCAGATTAGGAATGATAATGCCAGGATTTTTAGAAAATTATACCCTGATGGTGATCTTGAGTATGAGCTAACTCCAGAAAAAGGATACAAACCACAACAGGTAAGCCAGTCAGCCCCTGTAGCAGTAGTAATTCCTCACAGCGATTTTATTGAAGATACTGAAGAATTTGTTGAAGAATCGCTGTCGCTGGAAGAGAAAGAAAAAGAGTTGATAATAAAAGCATTAAGTAAGTATAACGGTAAGAGGAAGCAAGCTGCCACCGAACTGGGTATTTCTGAAAGAACTTTATACCGAAAGATTAAAGAATATAAAATTGAATAAAACAATATGAAGATTTTAAAGAAGCTTTTATTTTTTCTTGTTTTAGTAGCAGTTAACTTTGGTTGTACTGTTAGTTATTCTTTTAAGCAAGGAACTGTGTCGCGCGATATAAAGACCTATTCAATTTATAATTTTCCAAACAGGGCTAGGAATATTAATCCGACATTGAGTGATTATTTTGCCGAACAGCTTAAGGAAAAATTAACTAGACAGTCGGGACTTGATTATCTAACAGATAAGGGAGATCTTGAATTTGAGGGGGAGATTACCGCATATGACGTTCAGCCGATGGCAATAAAATCAGACGACCAAGCATCGATGAACAGGCTTACAATAAGGGTTATGGTTAAGTTTACGAATAATAAAAACCATGAAGAGGATTTTGAAACAGAGTTTTCTGCTTACGATGATTTCAGCTCTGATTATATATTAAGCGATGTGGAAGACAATTTGGTAGAAATAATTACAAAACAGATCATAGAAGATATTTACAATAAATCGATAGCAAACTGGTAAAAATTGAATAAGCTTGATTTCATAGAATATGTAAGAAATCCGGATTTGTTGGATGAATCGACTCTTGTGGGGTTAAAAGAGATCATTGATTACTATCCCTATTTTCCTACAGCCAGGAGTTTGTATCTTCGGAATCTTAAGAATGTTGAAAGTTTCAAATATGAATCTGAGCTCACAAAAAATTCAATCTATATTCCTCATCGTTCAATGTTGTATAGGTTGCTTGAGGTGGATTATAAGTGGCAGGAAAGATATGAATTGATACCTTTTGATGATTCGGATATAAAAAATTTCGAAGATTTGAGTGAGAGGAACATTATTTCTGAAAGTTCAGAAATACAAACTGAGGTTGAGATACCATTTCAATTATTTGATTTTGAAGAAAAAGAATCTACAGCCGGAAATAATTCAAAGGATGATTTAATTGATAAATTTTTAAGAAGTAATGTCACAAGAATTCCTGTTATAGTAGAAAAGGTAGAAGAGAGTAAAGGTATAAATGAGACAGTTACAGGGATGAATGAAGATTTGATAACAGAGACTTTAGCTTCGATATATCAAAAACAAGGATTATATAATGAAGCAATTGAAGCGTATGAAAAATTAAGTTTGAAAATACCGGAAAAAAGTATTTACTTTGCGGGTCAAATTGAAAATATAAAAAAATTAATATCTAAAGAATAACAAAATGTATACGGTTGCAATAGTTCTCATTTTCATAGTTTGCCTTTTTTTAGTGCTTATAGTTTTAGTACAGAATTCAAAAGGTGGAGGATTAGCATCAAGCTTTTCTGGCAATAATCAGATAATGGGCGTAAGGCGCACAGCAGATTTCTTAGAAAAAGCGACTTGGTATTTAGCAGGTGCTCTTTTAGTTTTGTGTATATTCGCAAGTGCAGTTATCCCACGTGATACTGTACAAAATCAATCTGTAATCAGTGAGCAGGTTCAATCAGCAGTTGATCCAACTCAGACACCTAATTTCCCTACTTCTGCTTCTGAAATCGAAGCTGTAGGTGATAAGGCAGAAGAATAAAAAGAGAATTTAAAATTGAAAAAATAGCAGGAAGGTGTTACTAAAAGTGACACCTTTTTTGTTGTTATAAATGAAAGTCTGTCACCTTGGCATGAAAATGTCAGTTTATCTCTTTGGCATGAATTCTGATAAATAGGGGATACCAAAATGTATGTTAAACTAAAATAAAATAAAATGGCAGATTTAAAAGGAAAGATTCTGGCAGGGAAGATCCTTGTAGAACCGATGGCGGCTGAAGAAAAAACAGCCAGTGGAATTTTTATTCCAGATTCAGCAAAAGAAAAACCTCAGCAGGGTAAAGTTGTATTAACCGGTTTGGCGAAGAAGGATGAAACCATGGAAGTAAAAATCGGAGATACAGTTTTCTACGGAAAATATTCAGGAACTGAATTAAACATTGACGGAACAGACTACCTCTTACTTTCTCAAAATGATGTTTTGTACATTGCTTGATTAACTAAAAAATTCTAAAATCATTAATTATGTCAAAAGAAATAAAATTTAATATTGAAGCCCGTGACCTTCTTAAGAAAGGTGTTGATAAACTGGCTGATGCAGTAAAAGTTACGCTTGGACCAAAAGGGCGTAATGTAATAATTGAGAAGAAATTTGGAGCACCACAGATTACAAAAGATGGTGTTACAGTTGCAAAAGAAATTGACCTATCTGATTCATATGAGAACCTTGGAGCACAAATGCTTAAAGAAGTAGCTTCAAAAACTGGTGATGATGCAGGAGACGGAACAACAACAGCTACAGTACTTGCACAATCAATCATTACTGTTGGTCTCAAAAATGTTACTGCCGGAGCAAACCCAATGGATTTAAAAAGGGGTATTGACAAGGCAGTTTCAAGAGTAGTTAAAAGCATAAAAGAGCAATCACAGAATGTTGGTGACGATTTCAGTAAAATTGAGCAAGTAGCCCGTATTTCCGCAAACGGAGATGATACAATCGGAAAGTTGATTGCCGAAGCAATGGAGAAAGTCAACAAAGAAGGAGTTATAACTGTTGAAGAATCAAAGAGTACAGATACTTATGTAGATGTTGTTGAAGGGATGCAGTTTGACAGAGGGTATATTTCAGCATATTTTATTACTAATACAGAAAAGATGGCAGCAGAACTTGACCATCCTTATATTCTGATATACGACAAGAAGATTTCTACAATGAAAGATCTTCTTCCAATACTTGAGGCATCTGCACAAACAGGTCGTCCTTTGTTGATAATTGCAGAAGATGTTGATGGTGAAGCCTTAGCAACATTAGTTGTAAACAGATTAAGAGGTTCATTAAAAGTTGCAGCGGTGAAAGCTCCAGGATTTGGTGACCGTCGTAAAGAAATGCTTGAAGACATAGCTGTTCTTACAGGTGGAACTGTGATAACAGAAGAAAAAGGAATGAAGCTAGAGCAGGCGACTTTAGATATGCTCGGAACTGCCGAAAAAATTACGATTGACAAAGAAAACACAACAATTGTAAATGGCTCAGGAGAACAGAGTAATATTTCAGCCAGAGTAGCTCAGATAAAGAAACAGATTGAAGTTACGACTTCAGACTATGATAAAGAAAAACTTCAGGAAAGACTTGCAAAACTTGCAGGTGGGGTAGCAGTACTTTATGTTGGAGCTGCTTCAGAAGTTGAAATGAAAGAAAAGAAAGACAGGGTTGATGATGCATTAAGTGCAACAAGAGCTGCTGTTGAAGAAGGTATAATACCCGGAGGTGGAGTTGCTTATATAAGGGCAATTTCTTCACTTGACGGTCTTGTTGGTGATAATGATGATGAAACGACCGGTATTGAGATAGTAAAACGTGCTATTGAAGAGCCTTTGCGTCAAATTGTTGTCAATTCCGGTAGAGAAGGTGCAGTAGTTGCACAGAAGGTTAAAGAAGGAACAAATGACTTTGGTTACAATGCAAGGACTGACGAGTATGAGAACTTGTTTGATACCGGAGTTATTGACCCTGCAAAAGTTGCACGTATTGCATTAGAGAATGCAGCTTCTATAGCCGGAATGTTCTTAACAACAGAATGTGTTTTGGTTGAAGAAAAGGAAGATAATCCACCAATGCCAGGTGGAGGAATGGGTGGCGGTATGCCAGGAATGATGTAAACAAAAATGAAATAATTGGGAAATCCTGTCTGAAAAGGCAGGATTTTTTGTTTTATAAAAAACCGTTTAATGGTCAAAACAGGTCGTTTAATGGTCAAAATAGGTAGTTTATTTATTTTTTTTGTTTTCAGTGTTTAAATTATTTTATTTTGAATACAGATATAAGAAATAGAGGTTTTTGTTTGTTAAGATAATGTTAATCCCTAGACAGGCAGGTTGCTTTTGAACCAGCTAGACTCCCAAAGTTGTTCCCCTTATCCACAAAACAACTTTACCTTCAAATAAGTTTAGGGCAACAAAAATCCCGAACCGGCCGGTTCGGGATTTTATTTTAAATTAGATTTTATTGCGATCGTATATTGCTTGCTAAAAAAGAATTTTACCAGTTCATGAAAATATTGCCATTTCGGAGTTTGTTAATCAATTCAGAAAGGCTAAGATTGATTCTTGGGATTCTTATTCTTAATCTGCCATCTTCAGTTCTGGAAGGAGTAAAGATTTCTTCAATTATATCGCTGTATCGCTGGCTTATGACATTTCTCTTCAATTTAAGAGTAGGAGACATTTCGCCGGTTTCGGGAGACCATTCATCGGAAATTAACCTAAATCGTTTAATTTCTTCTACCTGGCCTAAGGTTTTATTAGTTTCTGAGACCTCTTTTTGAATAGCAGCAATAACATCAGGATTAAGAATTATTTCATCTTTATTTGAGTAAGAAATGCCTTTTTGTTCGCACCATTTTTGTAAATAAGCAAAATCAGGAACTATAAGAGCAGAAGCGAATTTTTCGTTTTCACCAACAACCATTGCAAGTTGTATGAACATTGACTCTTTGAGTTTATTTTCTATCATTTGAGGAGCAATATATTTGCCTCCTGAAAGTTTGAATATCTCCTTTTTGCGGTCTGTGATTTTGAGATATTTTCCTTCGATAAAAGTACCTATATCACCTGTATGGAAGTATCCATTTTCGTCGATTGCATTCTTGGTTAGTTCGGGTTCCTTGTAATAACCAAGCATGACATTTGGACCTTTGCAGATAATTTCTCCGTCTTCAGCAAGTTTAACATCAATACCAGGTAGAATAATACCCACAGTACCAATTCTAATTTCGTTGGTTAAAAGATTGCTTACAGCAATAACAGGAGATGTTTCAGTTAGTCCGTAGCCTTCAAGGGTTTTAATTCCCGCAACGCCCAGAACTCTTGCAATGCGGGGCTGTAAAGCAGCACCGCCCGAAACAATTACTTCAATATGTCCTCCCAGCACAGCTCTCCACTTTGAATATATTAGGTAGTCGGCAAGTTTTCTTCTTTGGTTAAATGCCCAAGTGAATCTTTTACCGTAATCAAATTTTCTTCCCAAGGTTATAGCCCAGAAGAATATAGCCCTTTTCAGACCTTTTAGTTCTTTGCCTTTACCAATAATTCCATCGTAAATCCTTTCCAGTAGACGAGGAACTGTATTAAAAATATGAGGTTTAATTTCTTTTACAGCGTTCATTATATGTCCAAGATTTGACACATAGTAAATGCTTAATCCCTTATATTGAAAGTGATAATTCATGCTTCGTTCATAAACATGGCACAGGGGAAGAAAACTCAGAGCTCTTGCTTCTTTCCCGAGGTGGTGATTCTTCGCATGTTCTGTAAAGTTTGAAACAAGGTTTCTGTGAGAAAGCATGACGCCTTTAGGAACCCCTGTTGTGCCTGAAGTGTAGATTAACGTAACCAGATCGTCGGGAGTAATTGAATTCTTAATACTTAAAAGTTCTTCTTTGGCAGGATTATTTTTTCCTAAATCGCATAATTCTGTCCATCGTTTTACTCCATCAATACTGTCAAAAGAAAAAATATCTTTCAAAGTATCGATATCATTAATTAGAGAGCTGATTTTATCGTAAAGCTTTTTGTCTCCAACAATAACAATATTAGCTTCACAATGCTCCAAAATATATTTATACTCTTCGATACTTATTGTTGGATATATTGGGACATGGACAGCGCCAATTTGTGCTATGCCAAGGTCAAAGAAGTTCCATTCAGGACGATTGGTGGTTACAGTGGCGATTTTGTCACCCTTTTTGACTCCCAGCGATAATAATCCATAGCTGATATTATTTGTGATTTCGACATATTCTTTTGAAGAATAAGAATACCAGTCCTGACTGTTTCGTCCGGCTAAGGCAACTTTTTTATCAGCATATAAATTCTGATATTGATCGAGCAGATCAAATGTTCGCTCAACCTTTAGGTAAGCAACTTCCATAACTATTTAAAAATTTCCAGATTTCCGGTATCTAAAATAGAATTTTTATGAAACAAAAAGTTATGAATAGTATTTAGTATTTGATTTTTTAGATCATGGTTTTCTTAAGTGTCACAAATTGAGGGTTCTAAAATAGAATTTTAATTTTTTTATATTCGAACTTGCAAAATTAAAATTTGAAAAATAAAAAAAAAGAGGTGCAATTTTTGCACCTCTTAGATTATATAAATAAACAGTCAGTCTAATTTTATGTTATTCAATGGTATTCTTTGCAATACTGATAGCATTTTGTAAACCGTTTAAATCCTTTCCTCCTGCTGTTGCATAAAATGGCTGACCACCCCCGCCACCTTGCATCGCTTTAGCTGCTTCACGTACAATAGTTCCGGCATTAATTCCTTTTTCATTTACAATAGACTCAGAAATCATTATTGTCAGATTAGGTTTTCCGTCAATGTTAGCACCCAGAACAAGAAATAAGTTTTCAATTTCATTTTTGAGCTGGAATGAAATGTCTTTAACTATCTGAGGATTATCAGCTGAAATCATTTGAGCAATCACATTAACTCCATTAATTATTTCTACTTTATTTTTTAGTTCATCCTTGATTTTAATTGATTCAGCTCTGGCAAACTCTTCAAGTTGCTTAGTAAGATTATTATTCTTTTCAATTAAGTCTAGAATTGCCTTTGAGATGTCAGAAGGGTTATTAAGAATTTGTTTTGAATGCTTTACAATTGAAGTATTAAGTTCGAATAGTTCTTCAACCTTGTTTGCGGTAATAGCTTCAATTCTTCTTACACCTGCAGATATTGCACTTTCAGAAATGATATGGAACATGCCTATTTGGCCAGTGCTTTTTACGTGAATTCCTCCGCATAATTCGATAGATTCGCCAAATTTAATTACTCTGACTTCATCGCCATATTTCTCGCCAAATAATGCAATTGCACCCATTTCCTGAGCTTTAGAAATAGGAATTGACCTAAATTCATCGCAGGTTATGTTTTTGCGGATCATATTATTTACGATGCGTTGTACTTTCAGCAATTCATCATCAGAAACTTTTTGAAAATGAGAAAAATCGAAGCGAAGATAATCAGGAGTGACAAGAGAACCTTTTTGTTCAACATGTTTTCCAAGAACTTCGCGTAATGCGTGATCGAGTAAATGAGTAGCTGAGTGGTTATTAGCAGTTAAAGTTCTTACATCCTCAGGGACAGTAGCCTTGAATAAAGCAGCAGGATTTGACGGTAATTTTTCAGTTACGTGAATTATAAGATTGTTTTCTTTCTGAGTGTCAATTATTTTTATTTTTTCCCCATTTGCTTCAATTATGCCTTTATCTCCCACTTGTCCGCCTGATTCAGCATAAAAAGGAGTTTTATTGAAAACTAGGTGGAAAAATTTATTCTTCTGGGTTTTAATTTCACGATATCGGATGATTTTTACATCAGTAACACTAAAATCGTAACCAATAAATTGTACTCTTTCATCTTCGCCAACAAAAGTCCAATCGCCTGCTTCCTGAGCTGCAGCATTTCTTGAACGGTTCTTCTGTTGTTCCATTTCAGTGTTAAACTCATTTAAATCGACAGTAAGGTTGTTCTCTTTGAGTATCAATTCAGTAAGATCAAGAGGAAATCCAAAAGTATCATAAAGAGTAAAAGCATCTTTGCCACTAACGACCGAGGTATTTGATTCTTTCGCTCTATGGCAAATACCATCTAAAAGTTTTAGGCCAGTTTCAAGGGTTCTGAGAAAAGATTCTTCTTCTTCCTTGATCACTTTAGAAATCAGCGATTCCTGAGAATTAAGTTCAGGGAATGCTTCACCCATCTGATCTTTCAGGACAGGTATAAGTCTGTAAATAAATGCTTCACGGAAATTTAAAAAGGTATAGCCATAGCGAACAGCACGGCGAAGAATTCTTCTAATTACATAACCTGCTTTATTATTTGATGGGAGTTGACCATCGGCAATAGCAAAGGCAATAGCTCTTAAATGGTCGGCAATAACTCTCATAGCGATATCCTGTTTTTCGATATCTCCATATTTATTTCCTGAGAGTTTGGCAATTTCGGATATTATAGGTTGAAAAATATCAGTGTCATAGTTAGATTTTTTACCTTGCAGAACCATATTTAGCCTTTCGAATCCCATCCCTGTATCGACGTGTTTTGCAGGAAGTTCTTCCAAAGAACCATTTGCTTTTCTGTTATATTGGATAAAAACCAGGTTCCAGATTTCGATTACAAGAGGATGATCGTTGTTTACAAGTTGAATACCGGGAATTTTCTTTCTTTCTTCTTCATCACGGATATCAACATGAATTTCAGAGCAAGGGCCACAAGGTCCGGTATCGCCCATTTCCCAGAAATTATCTTTTTTATTGCCATTAATTATTCTTTCCTCGGGAAGATACTGTTTCCATAAATTATATGCTTCCTGGTCGCGGGCTACTCCATCAGATGAGTCACCCTCAAAGATTGTAGCGTAAAGTCTATCCGGAGATATACCCATTAGTTTTACAAGAAATTCCCATGCCCAATCGATGGCATCTTTTTTAAAATAATCACCAAAAGACCAGTTTCCAAGCATTTCGAACATAGTATGGTGATATGTATCGTGTCCAACCTCTTCAAGATCATTATGTTTACCAGACACTCTAAGACATTTCTGGGTGTCAGCAATTCTTTTGCTTTTTGGGGGTTCGTTTCCAAGGAATATGTCCTTGAATTGATTCATGCCCGCATTGGTGAACATAAGAGTTGGGTCGTTTTTTACGACCATAGGTGCGGAGCTAACTATCTGATGTTCTTTACTTTTAAAAAAGTTCAAAAATGAATTTCTAATTTCTTTTGAAGTCATATGAGTATTTCTTTGAAAAATAAATTGTATAACACATTTCTAATATTAGGATTTCTCAAAAATATTATTAGTTTTGCTAATAGAAGGGAGTTAATCTATTGAGCCTTGCAAAAATAGAAATTGTAGGGATACGTCGACTATAAATATTTTAAATTTTTCGCTGATGAGGGGAGTTAAATATCATTTTAATCCTAAAACACTACGCTTTGAGCCAAAGGAAGCTACACCATGGCAGAAGATATTATTTGCTTCTGGGTTATTGGTTTTTGTAGTTCTTGCTTCTTATGGAATTTCTTCACTTTTTGTTTCCAATTTTGATACCCCAGGGATGCGTTCATTACGTGAAGAAAACAACAAACTTTTATCTCAGTATAATTTTTTAAATTCGAAATTAAATCAGATAGAATCGGTACTTGATGAAATTCAGGTTCGCGATGACAATATTTATAGAGTAATATTTGATAAGAACCCTATACCAGAATCTGTAAGAAAAGCCGGATTTGGTGGGATAGATAAATATTCTGATTTAAAATCATTTAACGAATCAGAATTAGTGTTAAGTACTTCAAAAAGAGTTGATATTGTTGCCAAACAAGCCTATATTCAAGCAAAATCATACGAAGAAGTATTAAGCCTTGCAATTAAAAAGGAAGTGGAATTATCTTCCATACCAGCTATAATGCCTATCTCTAATAGTGATTTGTCGTTTATGTCCTCAGGTTGGGGGATGCGGCTTCATCCTGTATATAATGTAAGAATGTTTCATTGGGGGATTGATCTTGTAGCACCACGAGGAACAAAAATATATGCATCAGGTGAAGGTAGAATTGAGTCAGTAACTTCTTCTAGTAATGGACATGGGAAGCACATTGTTATAGATCATGGATTTGGATATAAAACTTTATATGCACACCTGAGTAAGTTTAATGTAACTGAAGGAGAGAAAGTAAAACGAGGGCAAGTTATTGGTTTCGTTGGAAGTACAGGAACATCTACAGCACCTCATTTGCATTATGAAGTTTTTAAAAATGGTAATAATGTTGATCCAAAGTATTACGTATTTAAAGATCTTAATGCTGAAGAATTTGATCAATTAGTTGCAAGATCTGAAAATAACGGACGAAGTTTTGATTAACTTTGCGTGTGACTTATCAAAAAGAAAAAATAGAAAAGCTTTTTTACTCGATTGGGGAAGTATCCGAAATGTTCGGAGTAAATCCTTCATTGATACGATTCTGGGAAAAGGAATTTGATAATATCAAACCTCATAAAAACAATAAGGGTAATCGGTTATTCACTAAGGAAGCGATTGAAGAAGTAAAGCTTGTTTATCATCTTGTTAAAGAGCGTGGCATGACTTTAAAGGGAGCCAAGCAAAAAATAAAAGAAAACAAGGGTGATACTGTTCAGGAGCTTGAAATTGTTACCCGTTTAAAAAAGATACGCGAATCGCTTGAGGATATAAAAAATGAGTTATAATCAATTGTTTTGAAAATCAGACAAATAATAAATTGCATTGAAGATTTTGCACCTCTGTCGTTACAAGAGGCATGGGATAATTCGGGTTTGCAAGTGGGCGATTATGACAGAGAAGTTGATTCAGCCTTGATTACAATTGATGTTACAGAAGAGGTAGTTGAGGATGCAATAAATAACGGAGAGAAATTAATTATTTCTCATCATCCTCTTATATTTTCGGGTCTTAAAAGGATTACTGAAGATTCATCGGTAGAGAGGATTATATCAAAAGCAATAAAGAATGATATTGCAATTTATTCAGCTCATACGAATTTAGATATAGTTAAAAATGGTGTTAGTTGGAAGATGGCTGAGAAGGTTGGATTAAAAGAAATCCGAGTTTTATCACCATTATCAGGAGCGTTAAAAAAATTAATAACATATGTTCCTGAGAATTATTCTAATATAGTCAGGGATGCAATTTTTTCAGCAGGGGCAGGATGTATTGGGAATTACGATAACTGTAGTTTCAATTCTACAGGATTTGGCACATTTAGAGGGAATTCAGATTCTAAACCCTTTGTTGGAGAAGCAGGTGAGTTACATGTTGAAAGGGAAGAGAAGATTGAAATAATTTTTCCGGGATATATTCAGAGTAAGATTGTAAGATCACTTTTAGAAGCTCATCCATATGAGGAGGTGGCTTATGATATTATTTCACTAGATAACAGTCAGAATATAGTCGGGCTTGGAATAATTGGAGAGTTAGAGGAAGAGAAAGAATTAGATTTATTCTTGGAACAATTAAAGACTACATTTAATTGTGCAGCAGTAAGATATTCCGGGGAAAGAAAGAGTAAAATTAAAAAAGTTGCGATGTGTGGTGGATCCGGAAGTTCTTTATTAAAAGGCGCAATTAAATCAGGAGCAGATATTTTTGTAACTGGTGATTTTAAATACCATCAATTTTTTGAAAATGATGATAAGATAATTATTGCAGATATTGGGCATTTTGAAAGCGAACAATTCACTAAAGAACTTTTTTATGAAATAGTTACAAATAAATTTTCTAAATTTGCCCTCCGTTTGTCTGAAATACAAACAAATCCTGTAAAATATTTGTTCTGAAACGATTAATAAAAATTTAACAAGCAAAATGGCAATACAAGAACAGAATGTCGCCGGCAAAGAGATGTCAATTGAAGAAAAACTGAAGTTGTTATATGAACTCCAGATGGTGGCATCGGAAATGGACAAGTTAAAAGTTCTTCGTGGTGAATTACCATTGGAAGTACAAGATCTTGAAGATGAAATTGCAGGTTTGAAAACCCGCATTAACAATTATAAAGACGAAACTAAAAGTTTGGAGACAGCAATTGCAAACAGAAAGGCAGCAATTGATGAATCTAAAGCTTTGATTAAGAAATACGTTGATCAGCAAAATAACGTTCGTAACAATAGAGAATTTGATTCTTTGTCAAAAGAAATGGAGTTTCAAAATCTTGAAATTGAGTTATCTGAAAAGAGAATTAAAGAGCATACTGCTGATTTGACAAAGAGAAATGAAGCAATTGATTCTGCACAGTTACAGCTGAAAGAGAGAGAAGATGATCTTGACAGGAAGCAGAAGGAGCTTGAAGAAATTACATCAGAAACAAAAATTGAAACCGAGAGGTTAAATGATAAAGCAGCTCTAATAGAGTCTCAAGTCGAAGAACGATTACTTGTGGCATTTAAAAGGATTCGTAAAAATGCGCGTAACGGCTTAGCTGTTGTTACAGTTGAAAGGGATGCTTGTGGAGGATGTTTTAATAAAATACCACCTCAGCGTCAGTTAGACATCGCTTCTCACAAGAAAGTAATTGTTTGTGAATATTGCGGAAGGATACTTGTTGACAAAGAAATTAATCAGGTTGTTGAATAATTTGTTGAATAATTAGATATTATAGCCGCTTCATTTTAATGAAGCGGCTTTTTTTTCTTTTTCTTGGAACATATTATTAATTTTACTATTCTTCAAACTTTAATTATTCTAAAAAATGTTCAAGATTCTAACACAAAAAGAAGGCTCAGCTGTTTGTCTTAAACCTGAAGGTAGATTAGATACAATAAACAGTACTAAGTTTTTGGAAGAAATACAATTGTATTTAGAAATGGAAGAATTTCTTATAATTGATTTTTCTGAATGTAACTATTTATCGAGCACAGGTATACGAGCCTTGCTTACAACTGCAAAGAAACTAAATACGAGAGGTGGTGGACTGCTGTTAGCAAATGTAACAGGAGAAGTTTTTCAGGTTATTGAGATGACTGGGTTAAAAAATGTTTTCGAGATTTTTGGAAACATTGAAGAAGCCAGAAAAAGAATATCTGATAAAAAGGGTCAAGTCATTATTCAGAAAGAATTTAAGATTGGCTCAATAAAAGGGATTTATAAAAAGACCATTGATCACAAAGCACAAATTATATATTGGAAAAACCAGGGAATAGCTGGGTATGATGAATTAGGTATATCTGCAGGTATAGGTTCCCCTGCTGAATCGGTAGATGAAAAAAAGGAAGAAGTAGGTTTTTTTGTAACAATAGGCAATTGTTCAGGTTTTATACCTTTTAATGAGAGCATTTCTTCTGATTTCAGAGTTTTAAAGAATCCTTCTCATGGAGGGATATATTTAAAATGGGGTCTTTCTTTTGACACAATCCCGGGGGATGAATTACAACTTGTAAGTGAAGATAAAGTCAATTTAAATGAATTTACTAAAATTCTTGCAAGCATAAGTGAAAGTACAAAAACTGACAAAATTAAGGGATTTGTTATTGCTGATAAAAATCACGATGAATCCTCTATTACAGTCGGGTTTTACATTGATTCAAGTATGTTGGGGATTCAAGAAACTGAAGTTGAGGAAGATATTAAAATAAGATCGGTAAATATCAGGGAAGATAGATTTTTGATAGGAGCAAGGTTTATTTTAAGTTCTTTGGATTTTTCTGAATGTGATGAGTCATTTGCCGGATTGATAAGTAGTTCGCTTAATATTGAAAACATTGAAAAGGTTGAGAAGTTGAGCAGTCATGTATCTTTCTCAAGTCCTAAGGTTTGGCTAATTAATTCTGAAAAAGAAATCGACGCCGAAGAAAAGCGGATTAAAATTGAAGTAATAGGAGATCTTCCATTTGAATCATACAAAATGTTTCTTGCCAGAAGGCTTTATTCCGACTCAAAGAGGGTTGTTATAAAGCCCCTTCATGGAGGATTTTCAGCTCAAACTTTTCAAGTTGAGTCATATGATGAGGATGGACGTAAATTAAGGCCTACGGTGTTAAAAATTGCCAACAAGGACATTATTAAGAGGGAAGCTGAAAGATGCAGTCAATATGCAATGCCGTACATTTTAAACAATAGTGCTATTGTTTTGGGAACAGAGTTTTTTGGAGACATGGGATCACTTCGTTATAATTTTGTTGGTATAGGAGGAGAAACGACTCAGCTTAAATGGTTGACACATTATTTTAACTCGATGGGATCAAAAGAACTGGAGCCAATTTTTGATAAAATTTTCAAACAGATATTAAAACCCTGGTATGGTCAACCAGTTAGAAAGACTATTTATCCATTTAAAGATCATGATCCCACATCTACTTTCTTTGGGAATCTATGCGAGACAGCAAAAGAAGTATTATCAATTTCTTACGAAGATAAATATCTTGAGATTAGAGAAATAGGGGAAAAGATTGTAAACCCTTACTGGTATCTAAATTATGAATATGAAAGATTAAGGGATTGGAATATAGAATATTACACATCAATTTGTCATGGAGACCTGAATATGCAAAATATTCTTTTGGACCAAAACATGAATGTTTATCTGATAGACTTCTCGGAGACAAGACCTCGTTCTATTGTTTCTGATTTTGCCAGGCTTGAAGCTATTTTTATGTGTGAGCATATTGGAGATCTTGATGAGGATGATAATAAAGAACTTATAGAATTTCTTGTTAGTTTTTATGGATCGGCAAAGTTAGACGATCTCCCGGAAAACCGTTTCAGAGGAATATTAAAACAGCAAATGGATAAGAATATTGCGATGGCAATGAAAATGAGGGAATATGCGATTGAAAGCTCAAATGGTGACACTAATGTTGTACCTTATTATGTTGCACTTCTTGAATGGATACTACCAATTGTGTGCTATTTTGGGGCGCCAATAACACACAAGAGAGTATCAATGATTATTTCCGGGATAATATGTTCTAAGTTGCTTAAATATTTCCCGGAGTAATTTTTAGGAATATTGAATTCTTAGAATTTTAGGTCGATTCCAAATAAAAAGTTAGTTCCTGCCTGTGGGAAAAAACCGTCCATTGCGAATCTTTCTCCGCCCAATATATAAGAATAAACCCAAGCGTTTGTTTCATATTCTTCATTAAGAATATTATTAATTAGCAGGTGCATTTCTATTTCTTTAATGAACTTAGGTTTAATGCTGTAGCTGACTTTAAGATTGTTTACAAAATAAGCGTCCAGTTTTCGTAATTCACTTGAGCTATTATCTATGTATTGTTTGCCGACAAAATTTGAGAAAAGGCTTATTTTAAAATCTTTAATCGGAGAGTAAGAGATAATACTATTAGCAATTATTTCAGGAGAAAATGCGATGTTAGAAGTTCCAATACTGATTGCATCCTGTCCTCCTATATCCCAGTTGTCAACATATTCGGTAAAATTCAATATTTTGTTTTTACTTAAAGTAGTATTTATACTAAGATCAAGGTTTTCGAGAATCTTTAATCCTGCAATTATTTCAAGCCCCAAACGATAACTGTCTTCAACATTTGTCATGATCGCAGATCCTACATCATTAATTTTTCCGGTTAAGACAAGCTGGTCTTTATAGATCATGCTATAAAAATTGACACCTATATTTAGTTTTGAGGTTTTATAATTGTACCCTCCTTCAAAGTCGTTTAAAGTTTCAAAAACAGGTTGTTTTTCATTTGGATCAGCATCAGTAAAATTGCTTCGGTTTGGTTCACGATGCCCCATTGCCCATGATAAATAGAATTTTGATTTATTATCAGGGTAGTAAGAGAATCCTAGTTTCGGGTTAATGAAATCAAATTGGTGTTCCTGGGTAATGTCTCTTAAATCATCATCAATTCCTTCAATAGAATGGATTATGTTTCTGTATTGAATATCAGCGTAAATATTAAAGTTCTGAGTTAAAGAATAGATATACTTTAAGTAAATATTAAAGTCTGTTTTAAATCCCTGATTTCGATACCATTCATAACCTTTAGGAGTGTTCACGGATATTTCAGACCAAATGATTTCACCGAAATGATTTCCTAAATATTCATTCCATCCTGCACCAAGAGTGATTTCAGATTTTTTGTTAATATAATTTAAAGACATTGTTCCACCCAAGAAATCATTGTCAAGCCATTTTTGCCTTATAAGGTATGAAGATGTCAAAGTATCTGATCCAATTACAGGATTGTCAAGTCCATAGTCAGAGAAATCATCTTGGGATTTATACTGTTCATAATAACCTTTCCCTTTAGTGTAATGTAGTGCAGCATTGAAATTAAAATTCTCATTGAATTTTTGGTTGAAAAGAAGCTGGTAATGATCCTGTTGATAATTATCAGTTTGGTTTTCGTAAGTATAAAGATTATATGTTCTTGAATTTGAAGACATCATGTTTTGAAATTCTTCAGAAGAATAAAGCCAGTGATCTTCATATCTTTTCATTCCTTCAATGTCATTATTCAACCTTACAGAAGGTACGCCGTTCCAAGCCTGATAAGTCTTTTCTTTACCTGAGAAAATATTGATTTTGACAATTGAATTACCAGAGTAATATCCACCTGAGATAAAAAATGATTTTAGGTCACTTGAAGCGCGGTCAACAAATCCGTTTGAAGTTATTTTTGAAAGCCGGGCATCAAAGAAATAATGTCCATTTATTAAACCTGAACCCACACTCAATGTGTTTTTAATTGTGTTAAAAGAACCATATGATCCTGAGTATTCTGCAAAACCTTCTTTTCTCATATTTGAGGTTTGGAGGTTTATTGTTGCTCCGAAAGCAGCAGCTCCGTAAGTTGACGATCCAACTCCACGTTGAATTTGTATGTTTTCAATTGAAGAAGAAAAGTCAGGTAGGTCAACCCAGTATACATCGTGTGATTCTGCTTCGTTGAAAGGTATTCCGTTAATTGTGACATTGATTCGGTTAGCATCAGTTCCTCTAATTCTAAAGCCAGTGTAGCCTACCCCAGAGCCACCATCCGAGGTGCTGACAAAAGAAGGGGTATTATTTAGGATAAACGGAATATCCTGCCCCAAATTTCTTTCATCGATTTCAGTTTTTAAAATTTCAGTTGTTGTGACTGGAGTTTTAGCTCCCGCTCTTGTTGAATAAACAAAAACTTCTTCTGTCATTACTTCATCACTTCTTAATTTGAATTCAAGAAAGGCATTTTTGTTTAATTCAATAGTTTTGTATTCAGACTTATAGCCAATAAATGATGCCATTAATTTGTATTGATCTTTTTTAAGACCATCAATAACAAACTCACCATTTGAATCAGTAACAGTTCCAATAATTGACCCTGTTATTGAAATGCTGGTTCCTGGAAGAGGTTCATTTTCAGAAGACAATACGATTCCACTGATTTTTAATTGAGAGTATGCTGCGCTTGAAAAAAGCAGCAATAGGAAAGCAAAAAAAAATTTCATTTTAAAATAATTTAATGGTTAAACAAATAACCAATGAGGCAGGATTTAATTCCTGATAGCACCTTCCCTTCGCCGGTACTAACCGGAGCAGGTTCAGAGGGTATGATCTCAGCCCGTAAAAACAGGGCACCCCATTGTGTGAAAACAGGAGTAAAGTAAGTTAATTTAATTCTCAACTCAAAGAAAGAGAAAAGAAATACATTTTATTTATTGGACAGAACCAGTTTCTTCAAGTTCTTTTAATGTAGATTTTAATTGATCAAGGTATCTGCCATACAGGCGTTTAAAAAATAAATTAAATAGCAAGTAATATACTGTAATGAAAATTCCAAGAGTAAAAAGAAATCCAAAAAATATAATTATCCAACCAGTTGCGTTTAGATTTCGAAAATCAATTCCTGTTTGTTTTGCTTGGTAGTTATATTCCATGAAAAAACCAGAGCAGAAGGATGCGATTACATAAATAATAATAATAATCAGGATGATATAAAACATTATTTTGTATGTATCTAAAATTTTAATTAGTTGGACAATCCTGGGTTTTAGTTCGTAAGAAGAGAATTTTGTTTTTACCGTTTGGTGATATCTTATCCATAGAATTAAGAAAGCGATGAAAATAAGGGCGTAAGTAAAAACTTCAATCATATATGACCAGAACATGAATTTATCTGTCAAGTATGGTTTGTCGAGATAATTATCTAGTATTGGAGTAAGAATAAGTTCTATAATAAAACCTAGTATAACCCATGCAAGAATTATCCAAATTCCAATTCTAATATTTCTTCCAATTTTTTCAGATATATCCAAAGTCCTTTTCCCAATTAGGTTTTGAATATCATTTTCGCTAAGCTGTAATTTCTTTTCGTTTTCAGAAGAAATTTTATTCCAGGCAGATTTAAGATCATCCAATTCCATCATACTTCCTCCATGAGTCTTTTAAGTTTCAATTTAACGCGGTTCATTTTAACGCGTACATAATTTTGGGTAATCCCAGTTATATCGGCAATCTCTTCATATTTCTTGTCGTCGAGATATAAGAGAACAATTGATTTTTCAATGCCAGTTAATTTTTCGATTGCGTTGTGTAAAAGTTTAATCTGATCATCAAAAGTCTCATCATAATGCTCATCAGCAATCTGTAAAAAATTCTTATCAATCTTTCGGTTGTCGGGTCTTCGTTTATTTTTTTTGAAATGAGTTATTGCAGTATTCAAAGAAACACGGTACATCCAAGTTGATATTTTGGATTCATTTCTGAAAGTTGGGTAAGACCGCCACAGCTGAGATACAATCTCCTGAAACAAGTCTTCCCGATCTTCAGTATTGTCACAATAGATACCACATACTTTGTGTATAATACCCTGATTGTTTGTTACGATATTTAAAAATGCTTCTTTCACTTCTCAGAATAATGAGTATAAAGGAAAGTCAAAAAATTACAGATTTTAATTCATTTTTAATTGATTAATTTCCGGAATTGTCAGGAACCGCCATTTCCCTCTTGGCAGGTTCTTTTTTGTAAGGCCAGCGTAATAAACTCTATCGAGTTTCTGGACTTCGTAACCAAGATGACTAAAAATGCGACGTATAATTCTATTTTTTCCTGAATGAATTTCAATCCCGACCTCTCTTTTATCTTCTTCATTAGGATAATTTATTGAATCGGCAGCAATAGGCCCGTCTTCAAGCTCGATACCTTTGGCGATTTCGAGTAAATGGTTTTTTGTTAGTGTTTTATCCAGGTATACATGATAAATCTTTTTTCTGCAGTAGCTTGGATGCATAAGTTTTTTTGTAAGATCTCCATCGTTAGTAAATAACAGGAGTCCTGTAGTTTCTTTGTCTAGCCTGCCAACAGGATAAATTCTTTCAGGGCAAGCTTGATCTACGAGATCCATTACTGTCTTTCTTTCCTGAGGGTCGTCAGTAGTAGTGACAAATCCCTTGGGTTTATTCAATAGAAGATAAACTTTTCTTTCAGGGTTCAATTGTTGTCCGTTAAACCTGACGTCATCTCCAAGACTTACTTTGCTGCCTAATTCTGAAATGATTTTTCCGTTAACTGTAACACAGCCTGTTGAAATGTAAGTATCGGCTTCCCTTCGGGAACATACGCCAGAATTTGAAAGAAATCGGTTTAACCTTATTTTTTCATCAGGTTTATATCCTTTTTTTGCTACGGGTTTTTCTTTGTTTGATTTTTTTAAAATTACTGTTCTGGCCTTAAATTTTTTATCGGTCTTTTTTTCAGTTCTTTTTTCAGTCTTCTTTTCAGTGAAATCAATTTTTGGTTTTCTTGAACTCGACCTGCTTTCCTTGCGTCCGTTTACTTTATTGCTCCTCATCTTATTTAAAATTTCAGCAAATTTCGCATTTTTTTTTCAGGAATATAGGAAAAGTAAATAAAAGATGAGCAAGTGGCTGATTTATAAAGAATAAAATGAGTTGTAACATTATTTGGGGTAAGGTTATCAAGATATTCACTTTTATTTGTTTTATTTTTTAATGTTTTACCTTAGTGAGGGTGATACGAATTTTGTTTTTTTTATATTTAGAAAGTATTTTTTGGAGCTTAGAATGAGAAAAATTATCCGAAACATATTTCTTTTAGTAAATATTATTTTTGCAGTTTTATTAATATTTACCTACTTGGTTTCTTGGGTAAATCCTAGCAATTTTTGGATTCCTTCAATAATAGGACTTTCTTATCCATTTATAGTGATTATAAATGTTGCATTTGTTATTTTCTGGATAATGCTTCATTGGCAATATTTTTTTATTTCATTAATTATAATCATTGTAGGAATAAACACTCATAAAAGCTTCTTTCAACTATCAGGAAGGACTACTGATGAAGGAAATGGGATTAAGGTGCTTAGTTATAATGTTGCCCAATTTAATTCTTATTTGGATAAGGGCAAAAATGATAGGGCGGTGCTTGATTTCATTGCCTCACAGAAAGCAGACATAATATGTCTTCAAGAAACAAAACTGCAAAAGCAGGGGGCATTAAATCCCGTTAAATTAAAAAATTATTTCTCGGGGATAAAACATTGTCAGCTGGCGCATCAAAGCACCTGGGGAGGGCTAGTAACTTTCAGCAAGTATCCTATTATCAATATGGGAGAATTGAGGTTTAAGAATTCCGATAATATGGTGATATATTGTGACATAAAGATCGGATTAGATACTACAAGAATTTACAACTGCCATTTACAATCATACGGTATTGATGTAAGGAAGTATTCCGTAATCGACACTTTAGGTTTTGAGAAAGAAAAAATCCGAGAAATAAAAAGCATTGGGACAAAATTAAAAAAGGGTTATATACAGCGTTCGGTGCAGATTAAAAAACTTACAGATCATATATCTAGATGTAGACATAATGTTATTGTTTGTGGGGACTTTAATGATACTCCCATTTCGCACAGTTATGCAGAAATAGTTTCTATTCTTGAAGATTCTTTTGTTGAATCGGGGAAGGGTATTTCAAAGACTTATAACGGAAAACTACCGTCATTCAGGATAGATTATATTTTTCACTCTGAAAGGTTTGAAGCATATAATTACAAAAGGCATAAAGTAAACTTCTCGGATCATTATCCAATTTCTGTATTATTGTTAGGTGAAAAATGATTTTAATCCTTATTCAATAATACTACTGCATAGGAAGATATTCCCTCTTCGCGGCCAACGAAACCAAGTTTTTCTGTTGTTGTAGCTTTAATTGATATCTGCTCCGGATCAATGTTCAATACACCGGATAGACAAGAACGCATTGAAGGTATATGTCCAACAAGTTTTGGTTTTTGCGCACAAATAATTGTATCTATATTAACGATTGAGTATCCTTTTTCAGAAATAAGGTCTAAACATTTTTTTAAAAGGATTTTACTGTCGATATCTTTAAAAAGTAAATCGTTGTCTGGGAAATGGGTTCCAATATCTCCTAACGATAAAGCACCAAGCAAGGCATCACAAATAGCGTGAATTAATACATCTCCATCGGAGTGAGCAACGGTACCTTTATAATGCTCAATTTTAATACCACCGAGCCAAAGTGTCTCATCAGGGGCAAGGGCATGTACATCATACCCGTTTCCAATTCTAAGTCCCATTAATTTTTCTTTTTTCCCTGTTTTTGAAAATCGTCGAGGTCAAATCCGAGAGTAAACCTTAAGGTATTATCCAGAGGACTTGTTTTCTTTAATGAATATATATATGAAAAATCGAGAGAGAAAACATTCATTTTAAGTCCGGCTCCCACTGTGAGGAATTGACGAGATCCTTTATTTTTCCATTCATCTTCTTTTTTATAACTATCAGTGCCTGATTCGTGGAAGTATCCAAGGCGAACTGCAAATTGATTGCTGTACCAGTACTCAGCTCCAAAAGAAATTGTAATTTCACGTAATTCTTCTTTTAATCCGTTTGGAGCATCTGTGAAAGAAATAAATATTCCTTCAATTGGACCTACACTCTGATTTCCTAAATGAGAAAGCACAGGAGCACCACTGGTTGTGTCGATGACAGGAGAAGGAACTAACAATTTATTAAAATCAAGAGCAAAAGACATCTTGTTGAATTTATCTATTTCAGTTGTATACGCAGCGCCTATTTTAAGGTTAGTCGGAATGAAATCTCTGAAACTTCCATTATCATAAGAAATTTTTGATCCGATGTTTGAAATGTTAATACCAGAAGAAATTATAGAGTTTTTTCTGTTTTTGTATATTTTTTTTGTATAAAGAAATGCCACATCAGCAGCAAAAGAACTTCCGGGATTAAGATCTTCGCCTGTTCCGTTATAAATATCTGATAGAATATATCTAAGAGCAACAGCGCCAGACCAATTATCAGAAAGTTTACGGCTATATGCTACATCAAGAGCAAATTCGTTGGGAAAGGCAGAACCATTTTCGATACCTGATTCATTGTAAAGAGGCATAGAACCAAGGTCGAAATACCTAAGGCTACCACTTAAAGCCTGAATGTCATCGAGTTGATGATATCCTGTAAGATAACCTAGGTTCATATCATTAACCATATTACGAAGCCACGGACTATAAGATAAAGAAATACCTGATCTACTTTCATTAAAAACAAATTTGGCAGGATTCCAATGTTGAGAATTTATATCTGAACTTGTAGCAACACCAACATCCCCCATTGCTCCTGCCCTCGAATCGGGTGAAATGGACAAGAAAGGTACTGCTGAGCTTACTACAACAGCGCCGGTAGTTGACTGTCCAAAAGAAAAATTAAATGTGGAAAATAAGACTAAAATTATTGTTAATATTCGTTTCATGATTATATAGTTATGCAATTTTAAAAGCTTTCAAAAATAAGATAACGGATTTAAAATCCATATATTGTATGAAATTAATTCTGGAAATTTATAAGTAATTTTCCTGATTTACTTGCACTGACATTGTCTTTATTTACAAGAATCACCTTATAAATCAATATTTGATCAGTGTATATGGGATTATCAGTTTGAAAAATATCCCATCTAATTTTGACATTAGTTTTTCCTGAAGAACTTAATCTTTCGTTTAATTCATCAATTTTCTGGCCCCTAAGATTAAAGATTTGAATTGAAGCATCGAAAACCTCTCCCGGTAAGTTATGAGAAATATGAAAATCAGTATAATAATTTATCGGATTAGGAGTGTTTTTAATTTCAGTAATTTTAAACCCTTCTTCAACAAAAAAGTAAATTTCCTTTTCAGATGAATTGTTTTGAATATCCCATACTTTGACATATATTTTGTGTAAGCCCAGACTAATATCTGTAAGCGGATAAATTATTTTTCCTTTTTGATAACTGTTTGTTTCAGAAGAATAATAATCATTTAAAATAATTTGATCAGAATAATTACTGTCAAGAACAGCAATTATGTCATGACCGATTCCTGTGCCTACTGTATTTATACCACTTTCATCAAATAGGTCAATTATTAAAAGTGAATTTGAGTTAACTTTATCATGAGAATTGAATTCTTCGTTGTTTAGGTATAAGCTGATTTCCGGAGGATTATTTTCAATATTTGGGTTTTCCCCAGTGCCACCTATTGCAATATTTGAATTTGAACCATTAGCATCATTATACCCATCGGAAGCATAATATGAAATTTTTCCATTTCCTGAATTATAAGTAATATCTTTTGGTACAATAAAGGTAAATTCAAATTCTCCATTCTCTACATTGTCAATACCTTTAAAAATAATATTATTTTGTACAGGGTATTCAATTGAATTTCCTCCATCGTTGCCTAATGTTTTCGCAATAGTTTCTTTATCATATATTGTTGTTTTTACTTCGCCATTGAAGTCAGTTATTTTAATTCCGTTATGATCACGTATTTCTGCTTTAATTGTAACTTGTTCAAGAGCTCCAACACTTATTATGTTTTTATCGGCGTCAATTCCATTAATTGAAGTTGTATGGACATTATATTTGGGGAAAGCAAGTTTTAATGCAGGGTCGGCAAATAATGAAAATTTCAATTTATTTGTTCCGGGGGAGGTGCCGTTTTTTGCGTTTCTGAAGACATCACCAAGTCTTAATTTTTCACCGTTTTCGTCAACATTAAAAATGTTTTTATAAAAAATTTCACTTATTTCTTGGTTGTCGGGAGCAAAAACTAGTCGAGTTGTTGTAAAAACCCCAACGCCACCACCGGTTGGGTTTAAAAGTATTTGTTCGCCAGCTGACACCTCATCTTGGTCGAATCGTCCAAATTGGCAAGTAGCAGTGACAAAAATTGGTAGAGAAATATTATTATTCCATGATTTAATATCATTTATCCCAAGAACACTTTCATCTGCAAGTGAATTAGGATTTGCGTGTCCTATATAATTTAGAATCAGAGCTCCCTCTTCTACTCTACGGTTTATTGCAGATGTAACATCAGGGTATCTATTACCGCTGGAAGTAGATACTTGCTTAAATGCATCGAAATAAATCTTATCAGCATAAAAGCCTGAATTATTTTCTGAAATAATATTTACAAGATCTTCTGAGTAATAGACGAAGGAATTTTCGTCATCTGCTATAAAGCAAACAACATTTCTCCAGTCACCAAGAGATTTTGAAGATGAGTAAGAAATAATTTTATTTACAGTGGATTCTGCTTCCTCTTTTGTTTTGCATGGAATTCTCCCAATACCAATATCGAGATTGCCTGTTACTTCATACTCATCGTCGTCAAGGAAGCCAAAATAATCATCCGAAACAAGAGATTCTATAGGATTCAATGAGTTCTCTGACTGATAAGTAGGAATAAAGTTGAATTTTGAACTGTCGAATTTTCTATTGTCGTAAGAGCCATCACCCATTAAAAGCAAATATTTCAAGGGGTGATCAGAATCAGATGACCTGCTGTAAAACATCCTCATCATATTTCTGATTGAAGTCAGATCAGCTATTCCGGATGAAAATTCGTTGTATACCTCATCTGTTGTAACAACCAGAACTTTCATATTGTCAGCAGACCTATGAAATTCTGCTAGTTCTTCCGAAGGAGTAAGAAAATTAGGGTGAGTAACAATTACCATGTCGTACGATGGTAAACCATGGATGTTTTGATTAGGTATAACTTTAAATTTGAAACTAGATTCTTCGGGAAATGTTCCGTTGATCGGGTCAAAAATTATATATTCTCTGATTTCATTACCTTTTTCACTGAATGATATTTTGCCTGATCCGTTATCAATAAAAGGTATAGTTTGGACATTTAGGGGATCAGTAATGTCTAATATTATTGGGTTTTTGTTTTGCGTTGAAATTGAGTATCCGACAATTTCAAAATTAAGAGCCTCAGCATTTCTGAAAGGAAGTTGTTCAGACGAGAATTTGAGAGCAGACTTGGCGTTTACTGAAATATAATCGACCCATGATTCGCCCCAAGAATTGTTTGTGTCATGAAAGAACTCAATTTTAATGTTCTCCTTTGAATTGATAATGAAAGAATTAACACTTTCTCTTGCGAATGTTGTTTCTTCGTCACGATAGACATTATAGATATATGAAGTGTCAACTGGTATATCATTAATTTTGAAAATCAATTTAGATTTTTCAAATGATCTCGCAATAAATGAGAGCATTACTGAAGCTTTTGTTCCTGGAATTACATTTGGATAACTAAAATTAAAAATTCTCTTTGTCATAGAATTTATCTTCTCTCCATACCACTCACTTCCAGATGAAATCACGTTTATTTTTTCTTCTTCTAGAAATTGAAGCTCATCGTATTCAGAAAAAAATCTTTCAGGGTTTTCGGTTGTTAATATTTTTTCATTTGGAGGTAAAGATTTTTCCAAATCAGAAGTTATAAAAAAATATGTGGAGTCAGAAAATGGATTTAGATTATGGGTGAAAAATTTTTTTGACTCATCAAAAGACCATTTTACGTTACCATTTGAATAAAAGAAAATACAGTCAGTTCCAGCTTTGTCTTTTTTGTGTATGATTGGTATTCGGGTAAGGTCATCAGGATAATCAACCGAATTATCTTTAGGAAGTGAAGTTCCCCCATTTGTGTAAACAGCAATATTTGAAGGATTTGAAATGCCAATTCCAATTAGTTTTGAATAGCTGATTTTTTGTATGCCTTTTTGAGCGGTCGATAATTTGAACCATTTTCCATTTGAAAGTACAGACTGATCTTTAAAAACTTTTTGAATCTTATATTCGGGTTTTGAAAGATTTAAGTTAATTATCCTCTTAAGCTGACTCTGTTCGCTAAAAGCAGGTAAATAACATGAAATAAAGAAGAAAATAATTGTAGCAATTCTCTGCATAAATACCTTTTTATTAAAAAACGAAGCCAAATATAATTTATTGTAGGAGAAATATTTTTAGAAAAATTTGAAATATGCTATTTATATATGCGTTTTAATAAAAAGTTTTATGCTATTTTTATTTTAAAATTTAACTTTGTGCGTTGGAAAGAAAATACTAATCAAAGTTTTTAGTAATAAAGAAGGGATTGAGTACAATAAGTATTTAATCATTTTAGTTATATTTGTTGCAAATCATAGTAATAATTTGGGAAATGAGACAAATTTCATTTTTACTTATATTGTTGGTTCTGGTTTTTTCTGGTTGTAAACAGACTAAAAAAGCCACACCTCTTAAGTCAGCAGGGCAAACATCCAGGACAACAGGATGGAGTTCGAGTGATATGGAAGTGTTTGGTTTTACAGATCCTAAGTACATTGAACAAGAAACAGGGCCAGGATTGGTTCTGGTTCAGGGAGGTACTTTCATCATGGGGCGCATTGATGAAGATGTGATGAAAGATTGGAACAACCAGCCACGTAGAGTAACAGTTGCTTCATTTTATATGGATGAAACAGAAGTTACAAATTTTGATTACAGGCAATAT
>CAYMTR010000011.1:0-85234 GCA_964393405.1 uncultured Prolixibacteraceae bacterium | reverse complement strand
GGTCGGGAGCTATTACCATTGGACAAAGCCAAAAAGAAGATACCAGATACGGATATTTTGAAATAAGGTGTAAGCTGCCTGTAACCTGTGGGGCATTCCCAGCCTTTTGGCTTTGGAATGACTCTGTGTGTTATCAGGAAATTGATATTTTTGAATATTGTTGGTGTATAACAAGAAGAGGTGAATACTTTGGGACACCTCGATATTTTGAAGGACAAATTTATTATGGCACAACAAATAACCATCCTAAATATGGAGGATTTGGTTATCAAATACCTGTTCAAGACCCTGACCTTACTAACTGGCACACGTATGGAATGGAGTGGACACCCGGTAGAGTACTATGGTATTTTGATAATAAACTGGTCAACAGTTATACCGGAGACAAAGTTCCTAATATTAGAATGTACCTTATGGCAAACAATGCTGTAAGTAGCGATGCCGATAGCGCAGGAGTTGCTCGGAAAGCTGGTTTTCCAAATGACATGATAATTAACCATATCAAGGCGCATAAATTGGATTGTGATTGCCCAACTGATATTCCAATAACAAACCAAACCCAATTTAACACATTTGATTATAAAGTGTACAAGACTATTACAATAGGAGGGTCAGGAAACAACATTAGTATTCCTTCTAACTCAAATGTCACTTTCCGGGCTACTGATGAAATAACAATCAGTAGTGACTTCTCTCTACCTTTAGGCAGCAGCCTGAATTTGATTACACACCCATGTCCGCAATAAAATAAAAACATTTAAAATTATGAAACTAAAAATATACATGCTATTCTTAATGATGATAATAGCGATACTAAATCTAAAAGCTCAGGAACAATCAATAAATTTTTATGACTATGTACCAGACATTACATTAGATAATCACCTTAAGGATACTCTAAAGATTGACCTCAACAATGATTCTGTAAATGATGTTGTGTTTTATTTAGTTTATCCCTCATATGGTAGGCTTTTAATTGTTGAACCCTTACATATTAATTGCTTAATTACTATTGCTACGTGGAATCCTTCTTACACATTAAATATGGATTCAGTCCATTGGTTATATAACAGATGGATAATTCAATGGGAACCTAATGATAAAACCGGTGAAATAGGAATTAAAATAAACTCAAATGGGGAAAATTATTATGGTTGGATAAAAGCATATTGCATGGATTTTGGGTTTGAAACATTTTGGTATGTCGATAAATACGCCTTCTGCACAATCCCAGACTACCCTCTGATGTGGGGACAAACTGAGCTTACCGGAACAAAAGAAATAAAAGTTCAGGATAAGATTAAAGTTATTGTAGATGGGCAGTCTCAGAACATTAATATTCAATCAAAAGAGGTGGTAAAGGAAATATCGCTAATTAATTCATCAGGCATGATTATTCGTAAATGGAGAAACATTAAATCTTCAATAGTAGATATCCCATCTACTGGGATAAAGAGCGGTGTTTACTTTTTGAGGATAAAGACTGAAAATAATGAGGCTGTTACAGAAAAGGTTGTGCTTTAATTTATATTGATATAGGTATTGAAAAAAAGTCTTATTCCATGATTGGAATAAGACTTTAAAATCACTCTTCAATTTTAATATTTATTATCTAATCTACGCTTACTAAGCTGCCTACACTTGTATCATTTATATGTACTCTTGGATTTCCTTTATAAAGAACATCACCCACGCTGCATATTACAACATCAAGGTTTTCATCAACATTGACATAAGTATCGCCTGTACCACTGCTTACAACTGAGCAGTCTTTTGAAGTCAGTTGGTATCCGTAATAACTACCGGTACTGCTCAAATCAATAGTTTGAACGTTGCAGCTACCACTAACTTTTACGTTACCAGTACTCGACATATATGTGTTGATTTCATCTGTTTCAGCATTAATTTCAATATCACCTGTAGAAGTGCTTCTGATAGTCAGGTTATTATCAATTCTAAATACACCATCAGCTTTGATATTACCTGTACTGGTTGAGTTTAGAGTCAGGGACTTAAGTCCTTTAAATTCACCGATTCTGATATCCCCTGTACTATTAACCTCAACCTTTTCAAGATCGGGTACAGTAATAAAAATCTTCATTTTAAATGTTGAGTAACAGTTGTTAATAAGTCCGCATTCCAATTTGTCGTTGAAAACTCTTAATTCAAGCTGCTCCATCATATTTTCATTTCCTTCGGCAACAACTTTTTGTTCATTGCCCTGGACAATTTCAACATCATAAACTGTTTGCGCTGAAATAGAATTGAACGATTCAAGGTCGAATTCTCTGGTTACGATTGGTCCGGTACCTGTAATACAAAATGATGAGTGATCAAAATAACATGATGACATCCCGAAGATCATCAGTGTAAAGATTGCGATAAGTGTTAATTTTTTCATGGCTATTTATTTTAAATTGATTTAATGTTCTGAATGTTTCTTCTCAGTTGTTTCAATTTAAATGACATGAAGAAAAATCAACAGTTGCAAAAAGGGCAAAAAAATATTTTAATCATTAAGATCAATCAGTCCTTCGGGGCAATGTAGTATTATTTTCCTTTCGGACTCATTGAAAGACACTAAGAAATCGTCGTTGAAAGGTATCAAAATTTCTTTCTTCCCTTTGGTTACTGAAAGGACAAAGTTGCCGCCATAATCATTAATTTCTTCTATTTCGCCTAAAAGACCAAGAGTGCTGTCGTAAACAGAGAACCCTTTTATTAATACCGGATTAAGATTATCAATATTCCCGGACAAGAGATTACTTTCAACAAATAGCTTACAGCCAACATACTGGCCGGCTTTTTCTTTATTATTGAGAGTATCGAACAAAACAGCAGCACTTAAATTATCCCTGACAGCAATTTCTTCGATAAAGAATGGCACAAGCAGTCCTTCAACCTCAAAGAAAATGTATTCAAGACTTTCAATAATATCGTCCAATCCCTCTTCGAAGGATATAAGCAACTCTCCCTTGACACCGTGGGTTTTTTTAATATAGCCAACTTCAGTGCACTTATTCCGGTCAATTGTCTTGTTCATAATTAAAGCTTTGATGCAAAGATACTATTTTAAACTACCTGAATTTTAAAGCTCCTTTGAGTTTTAGTTAAGTAAATGACAAAAATCAATTTTTAAAATTAATTTGTAATTAAATTGCAAAAAAATTTAATGCCTTAAAATATGCGAGTTTTCAAGTTTGGTGGAGCATCAGTAAAAGATGCAGAAGGTGTAAAGAACCTGGCTTCTATTGTTTCAAAAAGCGAGGGAAATCTTGTGATTGTAGTATCAGCCATGGGGAAAATGACCAATGCCCTAGAAGAATTAGTAAAGTTGTATTTCAGGAGAGATGACAAAAAGTGGGAGCAACTTGAGCTGATTAAAAATTATCACGACAAGATAATGGATGAGCTGTTCGACACCAATGACAGTGTATACACCGATGTAGACTCAGTATATTTCCGAATAGAGGACAGGATGGAGAGGATACCATCGATGGATTATGATTATGAATATGACCAAATAATAGGATACGGAGAATTGCTTTCAACAAAAATAGTAAGTGCATACCTCAATAAAATTGGGATTCAAAATATCTGGCTCGACATAAGGTTTTACCTAAAGACTGATGATGTCTGGAGACAATCGTCGGTAAATTGGGAAGTTAGCGAGCAGATGATTAAAGAATCTTTCAGTTTTGAAAAAGAGAGGATATATCTGACGCAGGGATTTATAGGAGCTACCATGTCAGACCTTACAACAACTCTTGGAAGAGAGGGTTCTGACTATACTGCAGCAATAATTGGCAGCATATTAAAAGCTGAAAAAGTTGAAATATGGAAAGATGTTCCGGGCATACTGAATGCTGACCCACAGTACTTTGAAAACCCTATTAAGATAGATGAGATGAGTTACAGGGAAGCCGTGGAGCTAACATTTTTTGGGGCAAAAGTAATACACCCAAAAACTATCAAGCCTCTATACAATGCTAAGATTCCTCTTCATGTAAGATCATTCTTAGATATCAATTCTACTGGAACGATAATTGGTCCAGAGCAGGAGAAGAAATATGAAAAGACAATACCGGTATTTGTGTTGAAGCCCAAACAGATATTGATAACAATATCTCAACCCGACTTTTCATTTATGGATGAAGAAAGCATGGTATGGGCATTTGGAATATTCCAGGACCTTGGTGCAAAAATAAATCTGATACAACAATCGGCACTAAACCTCTCAGTTTCTATTGATCAGCCTGAGCACGGAGTCCTTGAATTGATAGAAAGGCTTGCTGAGCAGTTTGAAGTAAAATACAACGACAGCCTAAGCCTTCTAACAATAAGGCATTATACACCAGAAGCAATAAAAAAGGAAATAGGCAATGCAACAGTCTATGTTGAACAAAAGACAAGGACTATTGCCAGATTTCTGTTAAAAACAGAAAGGAAGTAAATCAATCCTGAAGACCTCTAACAATTCCTCTTTCTGAATTTTTAATAAAATTCAGTATAATTTCTCTTTCCTCAGTTTTATCGAGTTCTTCTTCGATAAGAGCAAGAGCTTGAGAGTTATTAAGGCCTTTCTGATATATATATCTGTATATATTCTGGATCTCGTTAATTTTATCGACAGAGAAGCCTCTCCTTCTGAGTCCAACTGAATTGACACCTGTGTATGCAAGTGGTTCATTAGCAACAAGAACATAGGGAGGAATATCTTTTCTGACAAGGCTGCCTCCGGCGATAAAAGAATGAATTCCAATTTTCACAAACTGGTGAACAGCAGTATAAGGGCTGATAATTGCAAAATCTTCGACTTCCACTTCACCTGCAAGGCCGGCAAAGCTTCCTAAAATTACGTTGTCTTTAATGATACAATCGTGAGCGACATGAGAGTATGATTGTAATAGACAATCGCTTCCAATAACAGTTTTCCCTTTGGCAACAGTTCCCCTGTTTACGGTTGAGAATTCGCGTATTGTAGTATTGTCGCCAATTTCTACAGTTGTTATTTCACCTTTGAACTTTAGATCCTGTGGGATACCTGCAATAACTGCACCCGGGAATATTTTGCAATTTTTGCCAATCCTTGCACCATCCATAATAACGGCATTAGGACCAATCCAAGTGTCGTCGTCGACAATAACATCTTCAGTTATAGTAACAAAAGCTTCAATTTTGACATTCTTTCCAATTTTGGCTTTTGGGTGGATATTAGTTAAAATTTGAGTCATTGAGTAAAATCAGTTAACGAGTTTCTATTTATTTTCAATAATTTGAGCCATGAATTCACCTTCAGAAGCGAGCTGGCTGCCAACGAAGATATAACCTTTCATTGTGGCAATTCCACGGCGTATTGGGGTTAACAATTCAACCTTAATAATCAAAGTGTCTCCCGGGACTATTTTCCTTCTAAACTTAATTCCGTCAATTTTCATAAAGTAAGTTGAGTAGCTTTTGTTTGGGTCCAATTGATTCAGCACAAATAAACCCCCACACTGAGCCATTGCTTCAATTTGAAGGACACCTGGAAAAACAGGTTCCTCAGGAAAATGTCCGGTAAAAACCGGCTCATTAACAGTAATATTTTTAACTCCAACAATACTTTTATCCTTAATCTCAATTATTTTATCGACAAGTAAGAAGGGGTATCTGTGAGGAAGTAGTCCTCGGATTTTGTTAATATCAATAACAGGCTCGGTATCTGGATTATAAAGTGGAGCTGAAGTTGGAGAGAATTGTTTCTTCATCTCTTTCTGCAGCAGCTTTGCGAATTGAATGTTTGCATTATGTCCGGGTCGGGTAGCAATAATTTTCCCTTTAATAGGTTTGCCTACCAAATTAAGGTCGCCAACTATATCGAGCAGTTTATGTCTTGCCGGTTCATTATTAAAATGAAGATTAAGATTATTAAGGATACCTTTTTGCCCGTTCAGTTTAACATGTTCATGATGGAAAAGGTCAGCAATACGGTCAAGTTCCTTCTGAGTTATATCCCTGTCCATTATGATAATAGCATTATCTACGTCTCCACCTTTAACAAGATTGTTGTTAAGGAGGAATTCGAGTTCATGAAGAAAAACGAAAGTACGACAAGGAGCAATTTCCCTTCTGAATTCTTTTAAAGAGTTCAATTTAGCGAACTGATTTCCCAGAACAGTAGAATTGAAAGAAATCATCACGTTCACATTAAACTCGCTATCAGGCAAAGCGATAAGTTCTATATCGTTTTCGTGGTCGACATAAACAATTTTTTCCCTTATTTCGAAATATTCTTTAGGTTCGTCGAGTATTTTAAAATTATCTTCCCCAATAGCCTCATAAATTAGGAGAGAACTACCATCCATTATAGGAACTTCAGGACCGTCGATTTCAATAAGAAGATTATCAAGCTCGAGAGCAGCGAAAGCGGCCATAGCATGTTCTATAGTACCAATCCTTGCACCGTTTTTTTCAATTACAGTACCTCTAGAAGTATCAACAACATTCATCACGTCAGCCTCGATTAAAGGCATATCATCTAGGTCGATACGTTTAAAAATAATTCCATGATTTTCGGGAGCCGGTTTAAGTATCATTTTCACTGCGAGGCCAGTATGCAGTCCTTTACCGGAAATAGTCACCTCATTTAAAATCGTCTTTTGTCTCTCGATCATATATTAGTCGTTATAAAGCAGTATTAATCAGTAGTTAATTTTTTTATTTCTTTTTTTAGGCTATTCACTTCGTGAGCCAATTCAGGGAGATTTCTAAAAACTGCATAAACTCTTCTGTATCTAGAAGCTTCCATGCCCCATTCTCCCATCATGATTTTTCCTTCGGGAACGCTGTTTGACATTCCGGTTTTTCCGCCGATTGTCACCCTGTCGCTAATTGTAATATGGCCTGCAGCACCTGACTGTCCGCCAAATACACAATTCTTTCCGATTGTTACAGAACCTGAAATCCCTGTTTGGGCTGCCATAACTGTGTTTTCACCAACTACCACATTGTGTGCAATTTGAATAAGGTTATCAAGTTTTACACCTTTTTTGATAATTGTAGAACCCATAGTTGCGCAATCAATGGTTGTATTGGCTCCGATTTCGACATCATCTTCAAGAATCACATTTCCAATCTGATGGATCTTTTTGTAAGTTCCGTCAGATTGAGGAGCAAAACCAAATCCATCAGAACCAATAACGGCACCCGCATGGATTATACAGTTTTTGCCAATCCGTGATTCAGGGTAAATCTTAACTCCTGAAAAAATAATGGTGTTATCGTTGATCGTACTTCCATCGCCTACCCAGGCGTGAGGATAAATTCTGACATTCGAACCAATCTTCACATTTTCACCAAGGTATACAAATGCTCCAACGTAAATATTCTCACCGTATTGTGCTGTTGGAGAAATAAAAGAAGGTGACTCGATTCCTTTTTTTACAGGGATAGATTGAATATATAGTTCTAATAGTTGAGACATAGCAACATAAGCGTCTTCTACTTTAATAAGTGTAGACTTTATTTCGTGCTCAGCAACAAAGTTTTTATTAACAAGGACAATAGATGCTCCTGTTTCATAGACATAGTGGGTATATTTAGGATTAGCAAGAAAAGAGAGAGATCCCGGTTTACCTTCTTCTATTTTTGATACATTATTGACCTTAACTTCTGGATTTCCAACTACTTCACCTTTTAAAAATGAAGCAATTTCTAGTGCGGTAAATTCCATAATTCAAATATTTTGGTGCAAAATAAATAAAAATATCATTCTATATTCAATTCCTTAGGGTAGCATAAAAAATGTTTTCTTACAGTTTTAGTCAGAGTGCCGAGGTTTATATCTGAAGCTTCCCTGAAATCAAGAGTTTTTCCATTGGCTGACAGAATCATAATGTTTTCAGAACCAGACTCGTAAGCACTATTTGAAATTATATCTGAGAAAACAAAATAATCTACTTCATGATGATTAACTGAAAAAAGCTTAATAGCCTTTAATTTCAAGGAATTTATTTTTTCTTCAGAAAACGCATAATCAGAAATTTTAATTTTAAAAAGTTTTCTGTTTATAATAGCTTTTGACAAAAAGGAAAGAATTGGATCAGGGTTATTGCACCACACTTTGATTGACGATAAAATATCGGTATCATCGAGAAGCACAAAATTTTTTATTAATTCATTTTTAATGTTATTGTCGTTCATATTCTCAGAAGAGAAAGAATTTTGAAGAAACCATTTAAAATGTGGAGGCCCGAATAGATCGCTGTTTTGAGAAGAAATTTCTTTTGCCCGTTTAAGAACTTTAAGCAGGAGATACTCAGCGGCAATAACCGTCTTATGCAAATAAACCTGCCAGTACATAAGCCTTCTGGCTATCAGAAACTTTTCGATTGAATAAATAGCCTTTTTATCGACAACAAGATTATCGCCTTTAACGTTCAACATTTTAATTATCCTATCGGAGCCGATATTCCCTTCGACAACTCCGCAATAAAAGCTATCTCTTCTTAAATAATCGAGACGGTCGACATCGAGTTGGCTTGACACGAGCTGGTGTAAAAACTTTTTTGGATAAACATTTGTAAATATTTGTAAAGCAGTATCAAGCTTCCCTTCAAACTCTTCATTTAATTTTTCCATCATGATGAGGGAGAATTTCTCGTGATTAAAACCTGCCACAAGAGAAAATTCCATTGCATGAGAAAAAGGACCATGTCCTATATCATGAAGAAGGATTGCAACAGCAGCAGCTTCAGCTTCATCATCAGTAATGTCCACACCCTTTTGTCTCAAAACTTCGATTGCTGAATTCATAAGGTGCATTGCACCCAGAGTATGTTCGAAACGAGTATGGTTAGATCCCGGGAATACCAGGGAAGAAAACCCCAGCTGTCTGATTCTGCGTAAGCGTTGAATAAATGGGTGTTCAATAATGTCGTAAACCAAGTCGGATCTAATACTTATAAATCCAAAAACAGGGTCGTTTATTATTTTCCTTTTGTTAATTTTTAGCTGATTCATGGAACAATAATTACAAACAGGAGCCTAAAGTAATAATCGCAAAGGAAAAAAAGGATAAGAAAAGAAAATTATGCAAATAATAACAAAACAAATTAATTGATATTTAACTATCTGATTTTGTTGAAATCATTATTATTTATATTTTTGCACCAATTCTGTAAGTGAAATTATAGGGGACTGGTGTCCCCTATTTTATTAACCTTATTTCATGATTAATAAAGAACGAATAGAAAAATTAGCACTCGAAGCACTTTCTGAAGAATATTTCATTGTCGGAATATCTGTAAGTACTGGAAACACTATTGATGTTATCATTGACGGAGATAAAGGTGTGAACATACAGAAGTGCATTGATGTGAGCAGACAAATTGAACAAGGCTTAAACAGAGATGAAGAAGATTTTGAGTTAAGTGTTTATTCTGCAGGACTTGGTCAACCATTGAAGGTATACCGCCAGTATTTAAAAAATATCGGCAATAAAGTAGAAGTCATTGTAAAAAATGAAAAATCGCTTACCGGGACAATAACAAACGTTGATGAAACCGGATTTGACTTAGAAATTAAGACAAAGGAAAAGAAAGAAGGAAGCAAGAAGAAGACAGAAATAACAAAAATAAATAGGATAGCTTTTGAGAGTAATCCTGACGTTAGAAATATAATATCATTCAAATAATAAATAGGTTAAAAGATGGATAACATCAATCTGATCGAAACGTTTACCGAATTTAAGGACTTAAAGAGCATCGACAGGGCTACAATGATGAGCGTTCTTGAAGATGTATTCCGTAATTTGCTTCAAAAGAAGTATGAAAGTGATGAAAATTTCGATATAATAATAAATATCGACAAGGGTGACTTTGAGATTTGGCATTACCGGACTGTTGTAGCTGATGAAGCGTTTACTGATCCAAACAAAGAAGTATCACTAACGGAAGCAAAGAAAATTGATCCTGATTATGAAGTTGGAGAAGAAGTGACCAATGAGGTCAAGCTTCTTGATTTTGGCAGGAGGGCGATTCTGAACTTACGTCAGAACTTAGCAAGCCGTATCCTTGAATTAGAAAAAGACAGCATATACACAAAATACAAAGATAAAATCGGTGAAATAGTTACCGGAGAAGTTTACCAGATATGGAAGAAGGAAATATTAGTTTTAGATGACGAAGGCAATGAGCTTATTCTTCCTAAAACTGAACAAATTCCTACTGACTATTTCAGAAAGGGAGATAGTGTCCGTGCAGTTGTTTACAAAGTAGAATTAAGAAATAACAATCCTTTGATAATATTATCAAGAACTCAGCCGGCATTCCTTGAAAGGTTGTTTGAGCTTGAAGTACCTGAAATATTTGACGGATTAATAACTATAAAGAAGATAGTTAGGGTACCGGGACAGAGGGCCAAAGTTGCAGTTGAGTCTTATGACGAACGCATTGACCCGGTTGGCGCCTGTGTGGGGATGAAGGGATCCAGAATTCACGGGATAGTCAGGGAGCTAAGAAACGAGAATATTGATGTAATAAATTACACAACAAATGTTTCTTTATATATCCAAAGAGCATTAAATCCAGCAAAAATTACAAGCATTAAATATAGCGACCAGACCAAGACGGCAGAAGTTTATCTTAAACCAGAAGAGGTTTCGCTGGCTATTGGAAAGGGAGGGTTAAACATTAAATTAGCCAGTCAGCTAACAGGCTATGAAATTGATGTTTACCGTGAAATGGAAGCTGATGATGAAGATGTCAATTTGGATGAATTTTCAGATGAGATTGAAGATTGGGTAATCGATGAACTTAAGGCTATTGGTTGTGACACAGCCAAGAACGTGCTAAGTTTGTCGCGCGAAGATTTAATCAAGCGTACAGACCTAGAAGAAGAGACCATCGACGATGTATTAAAAATCCTTAAATCCGAATTCGAATCGTGACGTTTAATCAATCAAAGTTCAGTCAATTTAAAAAAATATTCGAAAAGTTAAATATGGTATCAGGAACAGGAACACAACGACTCGGAAAAATTGCAAGAGAGTTCAACGTTGGCATTCAGACAATGGTTGAATTCTTGCACAAGAAGGGCCATGTAGTCGATCCGAATCCAAATGCTAAGATCGATGATGACCTATACTCCTTACTACAAAAGGAATACAGTAAAGACATTGACCTTAAAAAGGAATCGGAAAAGTTAAATTTAAGGACACATCGCCATCAGAAAAATGAAACACTAACCATCGATGATGTTTTTGAAGCAGATTCAGAACAATCTGAAGAAAAAGATGACGATGATGTTTTCATGATTACTGATCATAGTGCAAAGAAAACAGCACCAATAATTACCCGTGAAAAGGAGTTCGAAGAAATAAAGACTTTTACTCCCAAAAGCGAAATCAAGGTTGTCGGAAAAATTGATCTTGAAAAAAAACCAGCTCCAAAGCCTGCTCCTGTCATTGTTCCTGAACAGAAGCCTGTTGAAAAACCTGTTGAAAAGCCTATCGAGAAAAAAGAAGCAGAACCTGTAAAACCGGTTGAACAAAAATTGCCTGAACCAGAAAAACCAAAGGCTCAAGAACAGCCTACACCAATTAAGCCTCAGATTAAAGAAGAGCCAAAACCTGTAGAAAAGAAAGAGGTTAAGCCGATTATCATTGAAAAAGAGGCAGAGGAAATAACAGTAAAAGTCAATGACAACGAAATATTAACCAACGTACCAAAAGCTGAAAATGATCTTAAGGTAGTTGGTCATATCGATTTGAATTCTCTTAACCAGAGAACACGTCCTCCTAAAAAATCTAAAAAGCAAAGGGAAGATGAGCGTAAGGCTAGAGATGTTCAGAAGAAGCAGGATTATGCAGCAACAGTAAGCAGAACAGAACCGGGAGCAAAAACAGACAAACCTGCAGGTACTGATGCACAAGGCAAACCACATACTCCTGATAACAGAGAAAACAGACCTCCAAGGCTTGATGATGCTGCAAGGAAAAAGAAAAGAAAAAGAATACAGAAAGAGCGTGTTGATATTAATACGAATACCACACCTCCTGCAGCTACAGGCGAGAAGAAAGATGCATTTGCTGCTAAAAAGGGTGTGCCAAAATTTCAGCCACAACAAAGAAACAGGAAAAGACCGGTACATCAGGAAGTTTCTGAAGTAGATGTATCAAAACAAGTAAAGGATACATTAGCTCGTTTAACAACAAAGAGTAAATCTAAAGGATCAAAATACCGTCGTGAGAAAAGAGCTGCTTTCAGTGAAAGACTTGCTCACGAAGAAGCTGTAGCACAAGAAAATCAAAGTACAATTAAAATTACGGAATTTGTTTCTGTAAATGAGTTGGCCAATATGATGAATGTTACTGCTACTCAGGTTATTTCAACATGTATGTCGTTAGGACTATTTGTGTCAATAAACCAAAGGCTTGATGCCGAAACAATGTCGATAGTAGCAGAAGAATTTGGCTTTAAGGTAGAGTTTATCAGTGCCGACGTAATGCAGGCTATTGAAGACGATTCAGATGTAGCTGAAGATTTGGTTCACCGTCCACCAATAGTAACTGTAATGGGGCACGTTGACCACGGAAAAACATCTTTGCTTGATTATATTAGGAGTTCAAATGTAATTGCAGGTGAGGCAGGAGGAATAACACAACATATAGGAGCATATAACGTAGAATTATCGGACGGCAGAAAAATTACTTTCCTTGACACTCCCGGTCACGAAGCATTTACAGCAATGCGTGCCAGAGGTGCTCAAGTAACAGATATTGCAATAATAATTGTTGCAGCTGATGACAATGTCATGCCACAAACTGTTGAAGCAATCAATCACGCTGCAGCAGCAGGTGTTCCGATAGTATTTGCAATAAATAAGATAGACAAGCCGGGGGCTAATCCTGAGGCTATCAAAGAAAGATTGGCACAGATGAACTATCTCGTTGAAGAATGGGGAGGAAAATACCAATCTCATGATATTTCAGCCAAATCTGGCTTAGGAGTTGAAGAATTACTCGAAAAGGTACTACTTGAAGCTGAGATGCTGGAATTAAAGGCAAATCCGAACAAGAGGGCTATTGGTAATGTAATAGAATCGTCGCTTGATCGTGGTCGTGGATATGTTGCCACAGTATTAGTACAGAACGGAACTTTAAGGGAAGGAGATGTAATACTTGCCGGACCGCATATGGGACACGTAAAAGCAATGTTCAACGAAAGGAATCAAAGGATCAGCGAAGCGAAACCTGCAGAACCTGCATTAGTGCTTGGTTTGAACGGAGCCCCACAAGCCGGTGACAAATTTAATGTAATGGCAAGTGAACGTGAAGCACGTCAGATTGCAAACAAAAGGGAGCAATTGCAACGTGAGCAGGGTATGCGTACACAAAAACATATTACGCTTGATGAAATTGGAAGACGAATTGCAATTGGCAATTTCCAGGAATTGAATGTAATTGTCAAAGGAGATGTTGACGGTTCAATTGAAGCATTGTCAGATTCACTGATCAAGCTTTCAACACAAGAAATACAGGTTAACGTAAAACACAAAGCTGTTGGACAGATATCAGAATCTGATGTAATGCTTGCATCTGCTTCAGACGCGATAATTTTAGGATTCCAGGTTCGCCCTTCCTTAGCTGCAAGAAGACTTGCAGAGCAAGAAGAAATTGATATCCGGTTGTATTCAATCATTTATGATGCGATTGAAGAGATTAGAGCTGCAATGGAGGGTATGTTATCTCCTGAAATAAAAGAAGAGATACTTGGAACGGCAGAAATACAGGAAGCGTTCAAAATTACAAAAGTTGGAACAGTTGCCGGATGTATTGTTCGTGACGGGAAAATAATCCGAAACAATAAAATCAGGGTTATCCGTGATGGCATTGTAATTTACACCGGAGAACTTGGCTCACTCAAACGTTTTAAAGATGATGTAAGGGAAGTAACCCACGGATACGAATGTGGTATGAATGTTGCTAACTTCAACGATATCAAGCAAGGTGACCTTATAGAATCATTTAGAGAAGTGGAGGTTGCTAAAAAACTTTAAGCTTATTTAGCTTTCAAATAAAAAAGCTTGTACTGATTAGTCGGTACAAGCTTTTTTTTTGAACTAAAAAATTTACTATTTTAGGAATAAAATTTGGCGTGAGATTTGAGGAATACATTATCTTGTAAAAATATACGGGGAACCATTTATAAATAAGAATTAAACTTTACTCAAATGAAGACTTTATATTGGCTTATAGTATTTGTTACAATTTCGACATCTGTATTTGCACGATCGGCATACAGAATAGAAGGTAACAACGTAGTTGTAGAACTTGAAGGGAAAGGGGTAAAATCGAGAGTACTCAGAGTTGAAATGTGGTCTGACAACATCGTTAAAATCATTTCGGGAATGAAGGTGAATATATCATCATTTGAAAGTTTAATTCCTTCTTCAAAACCCGAAACAGTAAAGTTTAAAGTAAACTATGCCCAAAACAACATAGAGATAACTTCTAAAAAACTTTTAATAAGTGTACAGGAAGATGGATTAGTAAGAATATTCAATAGAGAAGGTAATAAGCTGTTAATAGAATCTGATAGAATGTTTGAACCATCCAACACTGAAGATGGAGAGTATAAAATCAAACAAAAATATTTTCTTAATTTTCATGAGAATATTTATGGATTTGGACAGGATGATAAGTCAAAAAGATATAATATCAGAAACCAGTCCTTCAAGCATGAACAAACAACAAGTAAGATTGCATCTCCAATAATATTTTCTGAGAAAGGGTATGCACTCATTTGGGACAACTATTCACTTACAGATTTTTCAGACACAAAAGCAGGATTAGAAATCTCTTCTGACGTTGCAGATGAAATTCAATACTTTTTTGTTTATGGACCTGAATGGGGCGAAATAATTTCAGAAATTAGAACGCTTACAGGTAGTGTACCGATGCTTCCACGCTGGGCCTTTGGACATTGGCTTTATCTAGGAAATTTTTCAAGTGAGGCTTCATTGAATGAACGCGTAGAAATGTTGAAAAAAGCGGGAGTTCCCGTAGAAAACAAAACAACTGAAGATTATAAATTCATTGAAGAAGAGAATTCCATTACAGAAAACGCAGTTTTCACAAAAAACCGATTAGGATGCGCCCTTGCATATTCACAGTTAAAAAACAGATATACTGAAGTAACCTCTTCAATTAACAGGCGTTTGTGTATTCCAACTCATACTAACTTCCCAGGGATTCAAAAATATGGAACTTTTATTGTAGCGGGAGATATACCAACAAGTTGGGAAACATTAAAAAGCCAAGTTTCAGCAGGAATAAACCTTTCTCTGTCAGGTCAACCTTATTGGAGTTCAAACTTAGGAGGAAGCCTTCAAAAGAGTGAAATTAATCTGCCAACTTTTAATGAGCTGATGGTACGCTGGTATCAGTTTTCAGCTTTAACTCCTGTTTTCAGAGGGACAAAACCCGATAGGGATATATTAAATTTCGATCCATCAGGAGTTGAATTCAATGCCATTTTAAATGCCATTAAGCTTAGGTATCACATAATGCCATACATTTATTCTTCTGCGAGCAGTGTTGTTTTCGAAGGCAGAACATTTATGAGATCTTTACTATTCGATTACCAAAAAGTTGAAAGGACTCACGACATTGATTCACAATACTTGCTAGGCATGTCTTTAATGGTATGTCCGGTTTCAGATCCCGGAGCCAAACAAATAGATGTTTATCTCCCGGAAGGAAACAACTGGTATGATTTCTGGACAGGGAAAAGTCATATTGGAAATACAGACTTGAAAGCAGAAGTCACTCTTGATCATATACCTTTATTCGTCAAATCAGGATCAATAATTCCTTTTGGAACAATAGGAAGCAACACAAATGATAGCCTTGCTGCACCAATGGAAATCAGGATATATCCTGGAGTAGATGCTTCATTTGTTCTTTATGAAGACAATAATGATGGTCACGAATATTTAAATAAAAAATATTCAAGAATTGAATTCAAATACTCAGAGAAGGACAAATCCATCACAATTAACAACATAGAAGGCTCATATGACGGAATGATTGCTAACAGGGTATTTAAAATTGTGGTAGTGTCAGAAACTAACGGATATGGAATCAAGCCGGCAGAGATATGTCAGGATATTCAATATAAAGGGAAAAAGATAAAAGTAAAATTATTGTGATATCGAGAAGATAATTTATCCATTGACCATTACTTCAATACTCAACTGATTTCTGAAAGTTTCGGCAATAAGATTTAATTCCTGAATACTTATTTTAACCAAGGTATTCAGAGGTGTGTCTCTTTCAATTGTATAGACCATTAATTTGCGCGGCTTAATTTTTGAAAGCACTTGAATCAATGCTGAAACTTCTTCATCTGTTGTATTGTCGAAAGGCTTTTCGTTATAAGTTCCTCTAAGAAACATGGTTTGAATAATAAGTTCACCATTAAAACTTATTAAATTATCAATCATTGAATTGAAATTAAACCCTTTCCCTGGTTTATTCATTACTTCAAGGGTAGGAAGAATTGCTGAGTCAAGTTTCAGAATATTATCATCAACTTTTCTTAATGATTCCACAACACTTTGTTTATGGAGCATTGTAGAATTGGAAAGAACCGCAATCCTCGCTTGGGGTGCAAATATGTTTCTTAATTCAATAGTGTCGTCAATAATATTTTTAAAATCAGGATGAAGTGTTGGCTCACCATTACCTGCAAAAGTGATGACATCAGGTAGCTCACCTGCATCTGCCATGTTTTCAAGCTTCTCCCTGAGAATATTTTTTACATCTATTCTATTTGGTAAAACAGATTTTATTTTCTTTAAATCAGGATTCCATCCACATTCACAATAAATACAATCAAAAGAACACAACTTTGAATCGTTGGGTAAAAGATTGATCCCTAGTGAAACTCCAAGCCTCCTGCTCTTTACAGGACCAAAAACAGTGCTATTAAACAAAAATGTAGACATAATAATTAAAGTAAGAGAAGCAAGTTAGATAAGTTTTTTAACAATTATAGACAAAGAATGTTTCATGCTTACAGGATTTAACCCATTAATCAGATTAATCCCCGGCTTCTTGCCTTTTTCCAAAGAACCAGCCCAATCTTCAATGCCCAATATAACCGCTCCGTTTAAACACAAAAATTGAATCAAATCACCAAATAAAACCTCCTCATAATTATTAATAATATTCAGAATAATATCTTTAAGAGAAAGTTTTGAGTTATTTGAATCAATTCCTGAACCAATACATTTTAAACTAATTCCGTTATGATTTATAAGATAAACGCCTTCAAAATCTGAGCTTTTAAATTTATACGATTGAGAAATGTCTTTAAAAAAAATAAACCCCTCATCTTTAAAGAAAAATTGATTTGTATTTGCAGAAATATCGCCAGCAGCAATAATTCCTGTTTTGAACATTAATTGCTCTATTTGTCGGGCTTGACCTAAGCCGGAAGGTTTCAAATTACAAAAAGCGTTAATAAATCCGGGGCAGATAATTCCGTTATAAAACTCAATCCCTTCTTTCTCATATGAAAAGTCTTGATTTTTAATTATATCGACAATAGTTCCATCATTTTCAGTACAAAGAATACTGTTTATTAAAACCTCACCATTGCCTGTATAGATGTAATTAGCAGATATTTTCCTAAGAGTCATTTCTCTATTTTAGAAACAGTCGCATTGTTTTCTTCAATCAAGATACTTATTTTACTCAGCACTTCACTGAAAATCTTATCATACTCACGAGGATGCCGTGAATAATAAAGAGTTGTAATCACCATTTCTTCTTCTGTAACTCCATGTTTTTTTAAAGCCGACAGATAGTTAGATTTAGCAGACAAGCTATCGAGCTTAATCCGATAACGTTCAGCATACATTCCTTCAGCTAAATGAACATCTGTCAGTACATTAACAAATGTATTCCTATCAATAGCCCCGGCAGGTATCGGATCTCTTTTGCAAGCAAAGGAAAATAGAAATAAAAATAGGCAGACTAAATATAAACCCTTCATTTTAAATATTATTTGAATAAACCTCTTAAAGTGTCAGCTACATTACTGACTCTATTGATCTTTATATTTCTTTTTTTGGTTTCAATACCTTTATTTGAGAAAGGGATATAAATTTCGGAGAAGCCCAATTTTTCTGCCTCCCCAATTCTTTGTTCAACTCTGTTTACAGACCTAACTTCTCCTGTCAAACCCACTTCTCCGGCAAAACATATTCCTGAATTTATTGCAATGTCGAAATTTGATGACAAAACGGAGCAGATTACAGCCAAGTCAGTAGCAGGATCGGCAATTTTTATTCCCCCCGCAATATTAAGGTAAACATCCTTAGTTATTAGTTTAAAACCAGCTCTTTTTTCAAGAACCGCAAGTAGCATATTAAGCCTTCTCAAATCAAAGCCTGTTGCAGAACGTAACGGGTTTCCATAAGTAGCAGAGCTAACCAATGCCTGCACTTCAATAAGAAAAGGTCTTACGCCTTCTATTGCAGCAGCAACAGCCGTTCCGCTAAGATTTTGGTGCTCTGTATTCAGTAATAATTCTGATGGGTTAGAAACCTGTCGCAGTCCATCATGTAACATTTCAAAAATTCCCATTTCGCTAGTAGAACCAAAACGATTTTTGCTAGCTCTGAGTATTCGGTACATATAATTCCGATCGCCTTCGAATTGAAGAACAGTATCAACAACATGTTCGAGTACTTTTGGTCCGGCAATACTGCCTTCTTTAGTAATATGCCCAATCAAAATAACAGGAACAGACATTGACTTTGCCCTTTGCATAATACCGGCAGTACATTCTCTGATTTGAGAAACACTTCCTGCCCCGGAATCTATCATATCAGAACTAACAGTTTGGATAGAATCAATTATCAGAATATCTGGTTTTACATTTTCTATCTGTGCAAGAATATTTTCAAGAGAAGTCTCGCACAAGAAAAGACAATTCTCATTTTTGGAATTCAACCGTGTAGCCCTTAATTTAATCTGTTCAAGACTTTCCTCTCCGGTTATGTAAAGAACTAGTTTCTCGTTAAGCGAAAGTGCTGTTTGAAGAGCAAGTGTTGATTTACCAATACCAGGTTCTCCCCCAAGTAATATTACAGACCCTGGAACAAGCCCACCACCAAGTACACGATCAAACTCATCATTACACGTAGAAAATCTTTCAGTTTTTCCGGTAGGTATTTCAGAAAGAGTCAAAGGTTTAGCGAGAATATTTAGTCCGTTTCCAAAAGATTTTTTTTTCTTATCTGTTACTTCTATTTCTTCAACTAATGAATTCCACTCTCCACATGATGAACACTTTCCTGCCCATTTAGGAAAAGTAACGCCACATGATTGACAAACAAATATTGTTTTAGTTTTTGACATAAAGTCAAAGATATTAAAATAGTCAGTTTTTACATTCAGACAAATTATTAAATTAGTAAAAATTTTTTGTAGCTATGAATAACAAACTTCGGTATATAATTTTCACCGTTTTATTTCTTTACGGTTTCACACTTTTAGGACAAGATAATATACTTGAAATTGAAGATGCTTCGCCGGGTATTTCCCTTGAAGGGCGCATTCCTTTATTTCTCATTCATGGATGGAATTATGATGGCGAGCCTGCTCCTCCGGCAACGGGACAATGGAATAACTTTTTGAATTATTTATTAAACGACCCTGAATTGAGAGAATTTTATAAGCCCTACTTTATAAAATACTGGTCAAATGCCGTTACCGTAAACACAATATCCGGGTTACTCAGGGACAAAATACAACAAGCCGGATTTCACGAAAAAGATATAGTTATTATTGCCCATAGTATGGGTGGGTTGGTTTCCCGTTCCTTTATGAACGAACATTATTTCAATAATGGGAAGAAGTGTGGAGATAAAGTAAAGTTACTTATAACACTTGGAACTCCTCATCACGGTTCACCAATGGCAAATGGTCCTTCGCGTGATGCTAACGTTGATTTCTTTATGAAGCTAGCATTGTCAGCAGTTGAAAGCATGGCTTTTGAAGATATTAAATACAATGAGGTTAATCGATCTGATATGAGATGGGATAATTATGACAACCTCCTTGACTACAATAAATATCCTGAAGAGAAGAACGAATGGCTGACCAATCTAAATTTGAATACAATTTATGACTCAAAAACTATATGCTACGGGTCCTCAGTAACCGGAGTATTTAAATTACCTCCTCTTAAAAGTGTTAAAGAGCAATATCAGGCTGGAGCTTTCATTTTGGAAGAAAGCTTTGACATGGAAAACGACGGAATTGTGCCTATTCAAAGCTCATCTTTTGAAGGACACAATATGAAGCTAGTAAGGTTCTTCGATGAACACAACCATGCAGAAATAAATACAGGATTAGATGGGTCAATACAATTACATGACTCTCTCAAAATGGATCTGATGAGTGTTGTACCTCCTATTATTACATGGCCTATTGTGAAAAATGAATTTTTAAGAAATTCCCAATTCAGGTATATAACATGGAAAGCCCCTTCTTCAATTTCAAATGTAAATATATTCCTTTCACTTGACAGTGGTATCACATACAATAAAGTAGCTGAAAACATTAATGCAAGAACAGGGATGTATAATTGGTTCATTCCTGATACAAATTCTGTTAGATGTTTAATGAAGATTGTAGATTCCAATAATGAAAACAAATTCTCAGTATCTGACAATGCTTTTACTATTTACCACAATAAAATTGTTTTTAATTCTCCCAATACAAAATCTTATTTTGTCCCCGATAAAACAAACAGTATAAGTTGGCAGCAATATGGATTGTCGGATAGTGTAAAAATAACTTACAATGATCCTAAAAACTCTTTTTATAAGGAGTTAAGTCCCTCAACAAATGTCAATTCAACCAATAATATCTTTCAGTTTGAAGCTGACAATTCATTCCCTCCCACTGATTCTGCATTTATAAGCATACAAATGTTAGGACTTGAAAAGTACTATGATAATTATATATATATATTCACTACAGAGCAGTTTATGTTTCTCGGGCAACCTGATTTGAGCATTTTGTACCCAACAAATAACCCAATTGATTTCTCTGGTATTGCTGGAGAAAAATTCCATATTGACTCTCTGTACAAAATCTCCTGGCAAACTGAAGGAGAGATAAATTTCGTAAGAATAAATCTTTGCGATTCATCCAAGAATATAATAAAAACATTATCGAGAAAGAATCATAAGCCTGGATTTGGTACAAAAGGAACATTTAACTGGAAAGTCCCTGAATATTATGGAGATAAATTTTATTTACTTTTTGAAGGAGGCCCAAAAGAAAGCGATATCAGTGTATCTCGATACACAACCTATCCTATAAGGATAAATCGGCAAACAGAAATAATCTATCCTGAAGATAAAAGTTTGGAAGTCGAATTTTTACCTTGTATAGAGGCAAAAGATTTGGCTACAGCATCTGAATTTAAATTCGAAATTGAAGGACTAATTACCCGGGAAAAAGAATATTACAAACAATATATTTCTTCGGAGAACGAATTATGTGTGCCCAACAAAAATGAAGAGGAATTAATTCCAGGCAAATCATATTCTCTAACTGCACAAGCCTTTTCAAGCGAAATATCACATTATAAAAGTCAAATAACTTTCAGAGTAAAAGAAATTAATCCTGATGATTTTAAAATTATTTCGCCGGATGAAGGAGCTGTAACAAGAGGTAATGAGTTACCTATCTCATGGGAAAGAGCCATAGGGGCTTCAGAATATAATGTAAAGATACACAATCAGGGGAAGGTTATTTTCAACAATACATACAGCAAGATCGACACATCAATTGTTGCTGAACTTGGCAATCCCGGATTAGCTGACACTCTGCTTCTTGAAGTAAGTGCCATTAATGAATACGGCAATACAACTTCAGAAAGATATTTCTTTAAAGGTAACAGGACTGGTAATGTTCAACTTACGGAATCTCAAAATAAATTAATTATTTACCCTAACCCTGCCAAAGAAGATTTCTCAATTGAACTATCTATATCTGACTCAGGCTTGCTCCATAAAGTTGAAGGAGGAATATACAATCAAACTGGACAAAAAGTATATCAATTTGATGAAGAATATATAGTTTATGAATCCGAAATTATTAAATATGAATACAAACAGAAGAATCAAAAATCTCTTTCACCGGGAATATATGTATGTATTTTGAAAATTAATGGAAAAACATTTAACCAAAAATTCACAATCTTAAAATAGTGAGTTAGTGTAAAGACTGGCAATGTAAAAAATTTCCTTTAAAAAACTATATCAGACTGTTTGTAACTGAATCGGGAAAGATTAGCCTCGGTTTGAAAGTCTTGGCTTCCTCAAAATCCATTGTTGCATAAGACATTATTATTACCATGTCACCAACTGAAACCTTTCTTGCTGCCGGACCATTAAGACAAATTACACCCGATCCCCGTTTACCTTTAATTACATAAGTTTCGAGCCGCTCACCATTGTTGACATTTACAACCTGGACCTTTTCATATTCAATTATATTGGCAGCATCCATTAGATCTTCATCAATAGTTATGCTACCAATATACTGAAGATTAGCCTCAGTTACAGTAACACGATGTATTTTAGATTTGCATATTTCAATAAACATCTTTCAGAATTTTACATTATCAATTAACCTTACCTTTCCACAATGAACAGCAATACAACCTATTTTGTTGATCTTTTCATCCCAAGAATTTACTGATTGTAAATTCTTATCATCAACAATTTCGAAATATTCAGTCTGCAGGTAAGGATTCGAATCTATTGATTCAATTACCCACTGTTTTAACTCTTCTATTGAAAAACTTCTTGATTTCTTAACAGCGGAGAATAAAGTTTGTGAAATCACCACAGCAGAAGCCCTTTGATCAAGGGAAAGCAGCGCATTTCTAGAACTCATTGCCAGGCCATCATCCTCCCTAATAATTGGACAAGCAGTAATCTCAACATTTAGTTTTAGCATTTCTACCATCTTTTTGATTATTGCAAGTTGTTGAAAATCTTTCAATCCAAAGAATGCTTTATCGGGCTGCACTGCATCAAACAATTTGCTAACAATCTGTGCAACTCCGTTGAAATGCCCAGGTCTGAATTTGCCTTCCATAACATTTTCAAGACTCCCAAAATCAAATCTTCTGCTATCTTCTTCAGGGTACATCTCTTCCACTGTAGGGGCAAAAACCAAATTACAAGCAGTTCCTGTAAGCATTTGCAAATCACTCTCCATATTTCTGGGGTAACGCCTAAGGTCTTCTTTGTTATTAAACTGGGTTGGATTTACAAAAATACTAACAATCACATAATTGCTATCTTCTTCTGCCTTTTTAACAAGAGACAGATGTCCTTCGTGCAATGCACCCATTGTAGGAACAAAACCAATAATTTTACCTTCAGCCTTTTGCTGTTCAACAATATTATTAAGCTCGGTTTTAGTAACAACAACTTTCATCCGTAAATAATTTATTTCTCAAGAGTCGGATGGAACTCACATGATTCATTTTGCTTAAATCGGTTCCCAATTAATTGGTGTTTGTGACTACTTGAAAAATGTTAGTTTCATATCAAAAAACAAAAATGCAAAGTAAATAAATAATTTAATAATAGAATTAATGTAAATCTTATCTTTTCCTTAAATACCCATTACTGTTAAATGATTGATTATTTAACGATTTTTTGTAATTTTGCAAAATCAAAATCTATTCGAATAGAAATGGAAAAGAAAAAGGTATTGTTTATTTTTCAGGAAATCACTCCTTATCTACCCGAAACTGAAAAGTCGATAATCGGCCGATACCTACCACAAGGAATCCAGGAAAGAGGAAAAGAAATCAGAACTTTCATGCCACGCTACGGTTGTGTTAATGAAAGACGGAACCAGCTACATGAAGTTATTCGTCTTTCAGGTATGAATCTTGTGATAAATGACACTGATCATCCTTTAATAATAAAGGTCGCATCGATACAAGCAGCGAGAATGCAGGTTTATTTCATTGACAATGAAGATTATTTCCATCGTAAATTTGTTTTGACCGATAAAATAGGAGAACCATTTGAGGACAATGACGAAAGAGCAATATTTTTCGCTCGTGGTGTTTTAGAGACTGTCATTAAATTACGTTGGGCTCCTGATCTTATTCACTGTAATGGCTGGTTTGGGTCAATCGTTCCTATACTTATAAAGAAGACTTTTGCTAACGATCCGCTTTTCATAAACTCAAAAGTTATTTTCTCAGTTTATAACGATGAATTTGAAAAGCCTTTTGACGAAACCCTTGCACAGAAAGTTCTTAACGAAGAAATTAAGAAAGAAGACATAAAAGTTCTTGAAGAACCTACATATGCCAATTTAAATAAACTTGGCATACAGTATTCAGATGGAATAATAATGGGTAGTCAAACTCTAAATCCGGAAGTAGAGAAAGCAATCAAAGAAAGCGGGAAACCTGTTTTGGAATATCAGGATCCTGAAAGCTACATTGATGCTTACAATGATTTTTACGATAAAATACTTAGTTAGATATTTAAAATTTTAAAAGAGAGCATTATACTCTCTTTTTTTTTGTTCTAAACCAAAAAAAAAGAATTAACCTGACAAATTTATGTGCGGAATCGTTGGATACATTGGCAACAAGAATGCCTGGCCCATCCTTATAAAAGGATTAAAAAGACTTGAATACCGTGGTTATGACTCAGCTGGAGTAGCTATCTACCACAACAACAGTTTGGATGTCTATAAAAAGAAAGGTAAAGTAAACGAACTTGAGAATTTCTGTGAAGATAAAAATATGGGAGGGACAATAGGTATAGCCCATACAAGGTGGGCTACCCATGGTGAACCAAATGACACAAATGCACACCCACATGTGTCAATGCAGGGAATTTTCACAATTATACACAATGGTATCATTGAAAACTATGACAGGCTCAAAACTGATCTTACAGCAAGAGGTTATACTTTCAAATCACAAACAGACACCGAGGTACTTGCCAATCTTATAGAATATATGTATTGTAAGGGCGACCATGTAAATGCTGAACTAGCTGTCAGAATGGCCCTTTCACGTGTTGTTGGAGCTTACGGTCTGGTTGTAATGTGTAAAAACGAACCCGAACAACTTATAGCTGCACGTAAAAGTAGTCCGCTTGCGATAGGAATCGGCAATAGTGAATATTTTATTGCTTCGGATGCAACCCCCATGATTGAATACACAAAAAACGTGGTTTACCTTGATGATAATAATGTTGCAATAATAACCCGAAACAGTTTTACATTAAAGACTGTAGATAATGATGAAGAAATAAAACCCAAAATTCAGAAACTGGAATTAAGTGTAGGTGAAATAGAAAAAAATGGATACGACCATTTTATGCTCAAGGAAATATTCGATCAGCCTAAAACTATTTCTGATTCATTTAAAGGAAGAATTGACCCTGAAACAAAAGAAATCGTACTAGGAGGCTTAACGGATGTTATGCCCCGAATTACTGGCGCTAAAAGAATTGTAATTATAGCTTGCGGAACATCGTGGCATGCTGCATTAATTGCAGAATACCTGATAGAAGAATACGCTCGAGTACCTGTCGAGGTAGAATATGCTTCAGAATACAGATACAGGAGGCCCATAATAAAAGAGGATGATGTAGTATTAGCAATAAGCCAAAGTGGTGAAACCGCCGACACACTTGCTGCCATAAGATTGGCAAAAGAAAACGGAGCTTTGGTGCTTGGTATTTGTAATGTTGTTGGCTCAAGTATTGCCCGGGAAACCGATGCAGGTGTTTACACTCATGCTGGAATAGAAATTGGTGTTGCTTCAACTAAAGCCTTTACCGCACAGGTAACAGTTCTTATACTTTTCGCAATGAAGCTTGCTCGACAAAAAGGGACATTAGGAGATGAAAGATATTTTTCAATTATAAACGATCTGATTGAGGCTCCTGAAAAAATTAAGTCAATATTATTTTCTCACTTACATATAAAGGATATAGCTCAGAAATATTCTGAAAACATAAATGCACTTTATTTAGGTCGTGGTTCACTATTTCCTGTCGCTCTTGAAGGAGCTCTTAAGTTAAAAGAAATATCTTATATTCATGCTGAAGGTTATGCTGCCGGAGAAATGAAACATGGCCCTATAGCCCTAGTCGATACTAACTTACCGGTTATTGTTGTTGCTGCAAAGGACAGATACTATGAAAAGATTGTCAGCAATATTCAAGAGGTTAAAGCCCGAAAGGGAAATATCATTGCAGTTGTAACTGAGGGAGATGGAGAATTAAGGAAGATGGTCAAAGATATTTTTGAAATTCCAAAATCAGATCCTGTTGTTACTCCTCTTTTAGCTATAATTCCATTACAACTTTTCGCATATTATCTAGCAATTTTAAGAGGTTGCGATGTCGATCAACCAAGAAACCTTGCCAAGTCGGTTACTGTGGAATAAGTGAATCGTTTGATTTAACTTACATGAAATATAATAAGTAAAGAATAAAGGGTTTCATATTCTGAAACCCTTTATTCTTGTATTAATTTTCAACATAAAATGTTTGTCCTGTGAGCTTAATTCTTTCACTTATACCATTATCGTTGTTGCCGGTTGGTTGTTGGCCACCAATAAATATGAAAATATTTCCACTTTGCACAAGCCTTTTATTTTCATCGTCAATTATTGAAAATTGCTGTGGATTAAGAGTAAAAGTAACGGTTTTCTTTTCCCCTGATTTAAGATTAATCCTCTTAAATCCTTGAAGTGAATGTATTGGAACAGGCACTACAGCTTCCTCTATTTTTACATAAAGCTGAACAACTTCATCTCCATCATACAAACCAGTGTTTTCAACATCAACAGAAATAGTTAATTTATCAGAAGTAGTTGCAGATTCAGGAAATTTAAGATTACTATAATTGAAAGAAGTATAACTTAAGCCATAACCAAAAGGATATAAAGGTTCTCCCCGAAAATAGCGATATGTACGACCTTCCATATCATAATCAGAAAAATCAGGCAGATCATTAATCGACTTATAGAATGTAACAGGCAAACGCCCAGCCGGGTTATAATCCCCAAAAATAACATCAGCAATGGCTGTTCCCCCCTCCTGTCCCGGGTACCATGCCTGCAGTATCGCATCAAGGTTTTGGTCTTCCCAATTTAAAGCTACGGCACTACCACTCATATTTACAAGAATAACAGGCTTGCCAAGTTTCTTCAATTTCTTCAGGGTTGCAGTCTGAACAGCAGGTAAATCAATCTTTGTACGGTCTCCACCGTCAAATCCTTCATAAGAAACAGGCATTTCTTCACCTTCAAGAGCAGCAGACAATCCTCCAAAATAAATTATCGCATCACATTTCGCAGCTTCTTTCAGATATTCTTCATCACCTTTTTCTTTGAACAGCCTTGCCCATTTCAACTGAGCGACGGCACCTCCGGATGCCTGAAAATATTCAATTTTAATATCATATTCTTGTTTCGCCTTTAATTCTGAAATTATAAAACTTTCACTTGGGCTTTGCTCAATCCACTTGTCAATCACTAAATCGTTATTAATCCAAACACGATAACCATCATCACCTGTAAAAGAAATCTTATACTTCCCTGAAACCCCTGGAATTAGCTTACCAGTCCAACGTACAGAAATATTCTGAGAATTTATGTTTTCATTAATTCCTTCCCCATCCCACACCAAATTTATTCTTCTGTCGACACGGGTTAAAGCAGGTGTCCCTTCAAGATTTATATTATTAAAATATTCACCTTTAATGCCATTCACCCCTTCCGTCATTAAGTTCTCTCTGGTAATGGACGAAGTTATTGGATCATCACTAACTAAAGAAGAAATATCATGGTGATAAATTTTAACATTTTCTCCAAGTTTTTGTTGAATTCCTTCAAGAGGGGTAACATATTTGGAAGGATATCCGTTATAATTAGCATACATTACTACCGGATCGTTAGAATTTGGCCCAAGAACAGCTAAAGATTTTATCTTTTTGCTTAACGGGAGAGAATTATCCTTGTTTTTCAATAAAGTCATAGTTTCGCGAGCAACTTTAATTGAAAGTTCACGATGCTTTTCTGAATCGTTAACTGAAAAAGGAATATTATCATAAGGATTTTTACCTTGAGGGTCAAACATTCCTAGCTTCATTCTGGCTGTAAACAGGCGTTTTAAGGCAATATCTATATCGTCTTCAGTCAGCAGTCCTCTTTCTACTGCCTCCTTTAAATTTCGGTAAGTACGGCCACATTCAAGGTCGCAACCATTTAAAACACCAATGGCAGCAGCTTCAGCTCCTGTAGACACAATTTTATGATTTAGATAAATATCATCAATAGCTCCACAATCAGAAACAACAAAACCCTCGAAACCCCATTTACCTCTCAATATCTGATTCAATATAGTATCGCTTCCACTGCAAGATTCTCCACGGAAACGATTATAAGCGCCCATCACAGAATATGCTTTTGCTTCCTTCACCGTAGCCTCAAAGGCAGGAAGATAAGTATCGAGAAAGTCTCTTTCAGTAACGTCAACATCAAAAACGTGGCGGTCTTTTTCGGGACCACTATGTACAACGTAATGTTTCGGTGTAGCTATTGTCTTAAGATAATCAGGATGATCACCCTGAAGCCCCTTGACAAATGCAACTCCCAAACGTGAAGTTAGATATGGATCTTCTCCATAAGTCTCCTGTCCCCTTCCCCAGCGTGGATCGCGGAATATATTTATATTAGGAGACCATACAGTAAGCCCCTTATATCTATCTCTCTCGCCTTTTTGAATGTAATTGTTGTATTTAGCCCTAAACTCATCAGAAATAGCTTCAGCTTCAACAAAAAGCAGACTATCGTTGAAAGTAGCAGCAACTCCAATTGCTTGAGGAAAAACAGTAGCTATGCCAGCACGAGCTACTCCATGAAGCCCTTCATTCCACCAGTTATACTCAGGAATACCAAGCCTTTCAATCGGTGCAGCAACATCCATCAATTGAGAAATCTTTTCCTCAATAGTCATCTGAGAAACCAGATTATCTACTCGCTTTTCTATAGGAAGATTGGAATTCTTCCATCTTTCCGTATTGTCGCAACCTGTTAATGTGCCAATTGCAACCAGAGATATCCACAAAAGTATTAAGCTTATGTTTTTCATTAAAAATTGAATTTTTAAAATACTTGCCATCTTCCCTTTAATGTTGAAACATCGAATATGTAATAAAAGTAAGCAAATATATCCAACCTTAATTACTAAAAAAGAGCATGATAAAATAAAATTTGAGCATTCATGATATTTTTACTTTGAATCAAAAGAAATGAGACATTCATTATATTGAAGTGAGCTTTTTTTATAAAAAGACAATCAGTAAATAGCTATTTACTGAAAGAATAACTCAAATTAATGAGCTACAATTTTTCACAAAAAAAGAGGTCATACAAACGATGACCTCTTAATTAAACTTGTGGGTTGTACTGGATTCGAACCAGTGACCCCTACCCTGTCAAGGTAATGCTCTAAACCAACTGAGCTAACAACCCATAATTACGGCGGCAAATTTAAAATTTTTTATTAATAAATCTAAAAACAAATGTATCTCAAATTCGGACTTAATTTCTCAATTGTAATATTTGCAACCATAATAATGATGTTTGGGTTAAGATCTAAACCTAATGTTTCATTTTCTGTTTCTTCAGAAAAAAGGTTGTTCACTTTTTTAAAAACTTAGTATGATTTACAGTTCCGTTTATTCTAAAATTCACAATGTACACACCCTTTTCGAGATCTGAAACATCGATTAAGTAATGGTTTGATTTCAATCTATTCCGGGATTTTAATCTAAGCCTTGAAGATGAATCGTAAAAACTAATCTCAAGTCCATTTTCCTGTAGTTCAGAAAAAATAATCTCTAAAATATTTTCAGCAGGATTAGGAAAAATAACCATTCTGTTTGATTCTTCTTCAGAGAAGTATTTCCTATAGTCGAAAAATACTTTTTCAGATGGGTCTGAAGAACAGAAGTCTGTTGATTCAATCAAATAGTAATCTCCTAATTCTGAGGGCTTAAAATTATCGCTTAATTTTAATTCGCTGACTTTTATACTATCCTTGAACCAATCGTAAATGATTAGTTCATTGTACCCATGGTTTGAGAACAAAGCTCCATCTTCAATAAAAATTTCTGGTCGTGGAGGTTTGTTTTTCACATCAATATTGTCTATGGCTTCAGGAAAAAGGTTTGCACAACCAATATCTGCAACTACTTTTATAATTCCGGATTCAGCAACGTTTGAGAAGCTGACAATTATACTGTTACTTTTACTAAACCCAGATACACCAGAAGGTAAAGACCACTCATAGGATAATCCGTTGTTTATTTCTGGAATGCTATAAGCGACGTTTTTATCACCTTGGCAAACCGTAAAGTTTCCTTCAATATTTGGATCACCAAAATAGTCAGAACATTTAAACTGAGCAGTAATACTTCTTGGTTTTTCAACAGTCATGCTTATACTAAACCCCTTTGAGATAAGACTTTCGCCCTCATACCATCCTTGAAACTCATAACCAAAGGCGTTTTCAGCAAACAGGTTACAAGTATCACCATTAAAATATTTCCCTGCACCCGAAACTACACCACCGTTTGAAGGAACAGTATTTACTGCAATCATAGAGCTGTTATCATGAATTGATAGAGGTACAAACAACTCGTTATTCATCTCATCAGATTCCCATAAACTATTATAACGGTCAGCAACAAGGAAAAAGTAATATTTCCCAGGAGCAGTATATTTATTGATTTTATATTCAGTTGAAATAACAGAATCTGAATTTTCAATACTGACAGGTAAATCGAATAATATGTCTTTGGTTGGATTAAAAATTGTATCCTCAGAAAGCCACAATTCACATAAAGAGGGTGATTCTGTTAAGTCTTTAATATCGTCTGAAACTGAAAATCGTGATGTCACTGTAACACTTCCCCCTCCAATTATTTCACTGGGAAAGACGCTAAGATTATCAACAAGGATATCGGTAGATAATTTCCTATTTGAACATGAAAGCATCTTAATCCTAGTTTCCATTCTAATATTTGTTAAGGCATCATAAAGCATATCGCCGGGACAAATAGTAGCGGGTTTTATATCCCTATGCCCAACAATTCTGGGAAGAAACAAAGTATCGGTTCCTGCCTGATTAATAATTAAATTCTTCACAACAGGATCAATATTTTTAAAATTGAACCAATAAGCCAGCAATTCTTCAAGTCTTGAAATTTGTTCAACAGTAGGATAAGTTTTATCAGAATTACCTAAAAAACAGACTCCAATAGCCTTTCCATTAACATTACCTGCATGAGCGCCTTTAACATCTTGAGAAAACAAGTAGGGGTTATGCCTTCCCTGAAAAATATTCCCATTTTTATCGATCAAATAATTATACCCAATATCGTCCCAACCTAGAGAATTAACATGATAATCCCAATATCCTCTAACAACTGAGTATCCATCAACATAAGAGTCTGGAGAGCCACCGTGATGAATTACCACGTGGGTAGGCTGAATAATTTCAGGCTGATATTGAGGATTATTACACGCCCCAAATCCGCCACACCAATTGGTTCTGGGTATTATTGAAGGCGGGGGGCAATCTGTTGTTGAATAATAATTAACTGAAGATTTTTCAGAGAAATTAGGAGTGTCATTTTTAGAAAAACCAACTAAATCAACAACTAAAGAATCAATTATAACATTTTTAGCGGATGTAATGATAATTTCAACGAAATCATGAAGTATTGAATCGTTTACAAAAATTACATCACTCCTATATAGTCCCGATTTATTCTCTTCGGGAGAGTATTCTCCTTGAGTGGATTTCCAATTTCCAGGTTCAATATTTCCTGACCATGTCCTGTATCTTATAACGAAATCAGATGTATCTAAACTATCATCATTCGTTTTCCATCCAACACCAAAATAGCTAAATTGAACAGGGGATTCAACAAAAAAACTGTATGAATTATCAACTCTTCTGATTTGATTCTTTCCCCATACAATTGTTGCTGCCGGCGAGTTCCTTGTTTTACTTTCATCAGAAATGCTTTGGGGTTCAGGGGTAATAACAAGAGAACTATTGTTATAATTAGCCTTAACACTTGCTATCCCTAAGAATAAGAAACAAAAGAAAAAGAATAAAAAGAATAGATATTTGTGTGTGTTTGTATCTGTCATTTAAAACAAAATTAGGCATTAAGAAATACTAATAGTAGAATAACACGATAAATACATAAAAGATTACCTTTTAGAAATATTAATTTGAATAGCTGATTATAATCTTAGATATAAATAACTCAATATCCTATCAAGAAAAAACAAATCTTTCAATACAAAAAAAGTCAATTTGTACCCCTTATAATAACAAATACTCCACTTCACTCTGAATTTCCTTTTTTAATTTAGATACGGGTTTATTGTAATCAGAAATTAAGCTAATTAGCAATAAAATAACTAAAAAATCTAACAAGAGAATTCATGAAAAAAAGAATCTACTTTTCAATTATTGCAATGTTACTCAGCTTTATTTGGGTAAAAGCAGAAATGGTAACTACTCCTTGGCGGGGAATAGATTATTCGTTCAACTTTTGTGACGGAAGTATTATTCCTAACAACTCTGATGTGAAAACAGATGTGGATTACGGAATAATAAGAACTCGTATAGGAACTGGCACTCCTTATCTTTATAACGGAGCGCAACATGGTGTAGAATTTAAAGACGGTAATTACATTGAGATAGATGTTGCGGGAGATGTTACTGTAAATATTTACGGATGTAAATATTCTGGTAGTACATCAACCCTTACTGTTTCTAACAAGAACGGAACATATACTGAAACCAAGCTGTCAAAAACAGCTGCTTGTGATGACATCCTAGAGTTCAAGTATTCAGGACCAAAAACAACATTAGTATTAACTAATGCGGTTGCAAAAACCTACATACCGAGGATTGATATCATAAGTTCTCCCATAATTTCAGACTTTGGAGAAACCTATAATTATAATTTTGCTGATGGTTCAGTTCTTCCTCAGGTAACTACTACCAAGTTTCCAATATTTGTTACAGATGATGGCCTAGTTACAATTAAAAGCAATAATGACAATGAAAATTCGCAGTTCTGGTATCATGATGCTCAGCATGGACTTGCAATGTTTGTTGGTAATTCGTTTTCATTTGTCGTTTCTGGAAATTCAAAAATTACAATTGGAACATGTCAATACACAAGTGTAACAGATGTTGAAATGGAATTTACTGACGGCTTAGGAAATATTTTAGGTTCAATATCTGCGACAGATAAGGGTTCAGGGGCATGTGGATCACATTCATTTAATTATAAAGGAGAAGCCGGAGTAATAAACGGAGTATTCAAAGCACCTGCAGCTAATGGAACAATTTATATTTCTTCTGTTTCAATTGAAAATGAAAAAGAAAAGACAGCTTTAATTGACGCTTGGGACTTTGGAGCTAAAGAACTTAATCCTGAAATATACACAAACTGGCTTACTGAAAGTTTCATAAATTCATGGTATGATACATCTGTTGTTGTTGGTTCAACAGGAAAAACAATGCCTGCAACTTTTACAGCAGGAGTGCTTACATGGGTTGGGGCTGCCAATAAAGATCGATTGAGAACGACTAATGAGAATCTTACCCGTTATGATGCTAATGGCTCGCCAATTGTTATTGAAAGTGATTCTTTAAAGGGTTCATTATATGTAAATTCAAGCGCATCGACAGCCAGATATCTTACAATAAACCTCAGTGAGGATGACGAAGTTACTATTTATTGTAAATCTCAGAACCCACAAGGGTTAATAAACTTTGTTTACTCAGATCCTAATATTCAAACAGACACTGCAAGTTCCAGAAGCACAGGATCAAAAATCAAGTTTGTAGCAAAAAATACAGGTGTATATAAAATCTACGATACAAAAGACAAACCTTTCTATTATCGTATATTAAGAAAAGATGCAACAATGGTTAAAGTAACAGGAACTGTCAATGTAACTGAAGCTACCGATATTCCTGAAGGATATAAAATTCAATTTACTAATAGCGCCGGGAAATCATGGCAAGCCAATGTTTCTAGTGGCAATTATAGTGGCAAAGTTCCCTCGGGATTTGAATATTCTCTAAGCCTTGTAAATGCTAATGGATATATAATCAGCAATGGAAGTAAAATAACTATAAGTGAAGAAACCAGTCATGAAGTTACAATCAGAAAAGTTGAGATGTACACTGTAAGTGGTTCAATTATTGGATTAAATGCTTCTCAGTTGGCTAAATTAGGGTTAGTATATACTGCTCCTGCATCAGAAAATAAAATTTTCATACCTGAAACTACAATTAATACAACTGATGCTACTTATACAGCGAAGATAGAACCAAATTGCGCATATACGATATCTGCAACTGGGGTTAATGATTTTGTAATACCAGAGAATACAATATCAATTGAACCTGCTGATCTTGTTTCAGATATCTCATTTGAATCAAAACCAACATTCCCTGCTACCATAACAATAGAAGGATTAAGTGATGTGCAAAAGGGAAAATTAATTACTGTATTCACAAATCTTAATGAAGCCGGTTATACATATAGCTTTGCCAGTGATCAGGAAATATTATTACGTGATGGAGTATATTCAATTTCCTGCACAGGTATCGAAGAATCTCCAATAGAACTAGCAATGACATCAAACCTTAAGATAGAAGGAGCTGGTGGCTCTAAGAATCTTGTTTTCAAAACGGTCAGTGTATGGCCATTTGATGATGCAACTATTGTAAATGGGAATGCAGCGTACAAAGGATTACTTTTCAGTGGTAATATATACAATGAAAAGGCTAAAAGTCATCTTGTTGGGAAGAATGGTGCCAGTATACAGATACCAATGAATCCGGGTGAGAAATTAACAATTGGATATTACTACTCAGCAAAATTTGCAATTTCAGGAGGGGATACAATTTTCACAACAAGTGGAAGCACCAGTAAAAATGAAAGTATTTCTTATGTATTTACCGGAACTTCTTCAGAATATATAACCTTAGGTTTGGGGGCAGGAACTACATACTTTACGGATATTTATATCACTAAAATATTACCCTATTCTGAAATTATAACTGTTGGGTCCAACAAAGAGTTTTCAACTATCAATGAAGCTTTAGATGCAATCAGGACAATGATTCGTCCGAACAACGAGCGTGTTTCAATAATTATTGATCCTGGGAATTATGAAGAAATGCTTGTAATTGACATCCCAAATATTTCTTTTATAAATGCATCGAATGCACCAAGTATAGCAATGGAAAACAAAGGTGTTGATATTGATGAAAATGCTGTTAGAATTACATCCTATTATGGTACCGGTTATAACTATTATAGCATGACAAACAATCATAAATGGAATTCTGAAGCTTTAAGAGTCAATATGGAAAACGGATATTTGAGTTATACAAATACCGGTAGTGGAACCGCAAACGGATCTTATTGGAATTCAACCGTTGTTATTGATGCTCCGGGTTTTGAAGCCTCAAATATTATATTTGAGAATTCCTTCAACCAATATATTTCAAAGAAAGAATCAGAAGATGTAGTTGTTGAATGGGCAGTAGGTAGTAAAGGCAAACGTCCGATTGATCAGGGCAATACAGCAGTGCAAAGTAAGAGTTACGTTGAAAGGGCAGCAGCAATAGCCTATACTAAGAATGGTGATAAATCAATTCTTAATAAATGTCGTATCGTGGGACGTCAGGATTCATTCTACGGAGCTGAGGGTGCCAGAGTTGTTGCTTATAAATGTTCATTAATGGGAGGAACAGATTATATATTCGGTGGCATGACATTAGTTGCATATAAGTCTGATCTTGCAATGAACACAAGCGAAACAAATACTGATATCTCATATATAACTGCAGCTCAACAAACAACAGCAAGGGGTTACCTCATGTATGAATGTAGAATAACATCAGCAATACCTGGAACAGAAACTGCCTCGGTATATCTATCAAAACCGGGAGCATTAGGTCGTCCTTGGCAAGGAACAACAAGTGAAGTTGTTTATTTTAAAACATCAATCGACAGCACCAACGCTCCTGGTTTTGAAGGTAAGTCTATGATTCAAGCGGAAGGATGGAATTCAACTCTTGGAGGTCCTTCAGAAAAATGTTATGAATATGGTACTATTGAAAAATCAGGAGAAGATAACTCGACTAAACGGGCTTCATGGTCAAAAGTAATAACTGAACCAGTATTAACAGATGGAACAGAAATCACAACATTCAACTTTACAAAAGGAACTGACGAATGGGACCCAATACCTGCATTGGAACCATCGATCCCTGATTTTACAGCTGAAAAGATTGTTTTTGGTACAGTTGATAGCCCATCTGATTATACTTGTAACATTTCGATGGATTGGAATGCTACTCATGTAAGTATAATTTTAGATATAACAGATGACGTTATAGTAAACACAGGCACTAACTATCAGGTTGATAATATCGAAGTTTATTTTGATATGGATAATTCCAAAAATATACATTGGCCTCGAAATGGAGGATGGGTTTCTAACGATCCAACATTTGATGGAAACGACTATCAGTTTAGGCTTGTACCCGATGTTGACTTCAGCGTTAATAATTCTTTCTCAGGAGCAACTCAGGTTTATTCTCAGACATCTGAAGGATATAAATTCGAACTTATAATACCTTGGGATTCATTGATGGATGGATTTGTACCAGAAATAGGCAAATTAATTGGATTTGATATTCTAGCGAGCGATAACGACGCAACAGCTTCAGACGCTAACAGAAATCAAATAACATTAGTGTCTCCTACGGCTTTCCCATATAATGACCCTTCATTATTTGGTACATTCCAGTTTTTGGAGTCCGGAAAATTCTCAATAATACCTGATGAAACAATACCCGGTATTGTTTCAAATTTGAAAGCCTCAGTTGATAAAAACGCTGTAACACTTTCATGGGACAATGCAACTGACGACATTGCCATACTATATTACAATGTTTATCAGGGATCAACGCTTATCAAGGAGAAACTATATCCAAATCAGACAGGAAATACTTTAAAAGTAAAAGATCTTGCTGACGGTGACTACACATTCTCTTTTAAAACAGTAGATAACTTTGGTAACAAATCAGCATCAACAGCTTCTGTAAGTGCAACAGTTAAAACAACTTCAGCGAATTACCATTCGACTGAAATTTCTGTTTACCCGAATCCAGTATTGAATACTTTAACAATCAGAGGAATTGACATTATCAATAAAGTTGAAATTATTGGAATAACCGGTAATATTGTAAAAAGCCTATATGGTTTTGATACGATAGATGTTACTGAACTTTTAAAAGGTGTCTACATACTTAAAGTGAATGGCAATAATAAAGTATTTACTTCTAGGTTTATCAAAAATTAGTTTTGCTTTTTTAAAGGTGAAAAGGCTGCCTTGTGCAGCCTTTTTTGTTTTACCTAATTTATGTTTTTATTGTCAATAGAAATTTGTATTTTGGTGATTTACAAATACCGTTAACTCTTGAAATCATGTCATTAATAAGGGTGATTTTAGCTATTATATTTCCTCCTTTATCAGTAGTAGACAAAGGGTGTGGATCTGTTGTAATTGTTTTTTTACTCACTCTTGCTGGATGGATCCCCGGAGTAATTGCTGCTCTTATAATTCTTAACAGACCAAAATAAAAGCTGAATATTCAATATTTCTGTTATATCTCTTTATATTTTAAGAATTGATGATTTTTTATATTTTTGCCTAATAAAACTTCGATTTAAAAGTTTTTAAACACAATATATTATAAACTAACATTAAATGTCCGATTTACATATTAGACCCTGTGATTGTAATTCAAAAGAAGAAATAAGAACTCAAATTGATAAAATTGATTTAGAGTTGATAAAACTATTCGCATTGAGGTATGATTTTGTTAAGGAAATAGTAAAGTATAAAGAAAAAACGTTAGTTGAAATTGTAGCAGAAGACAGGAAAAAGCAAGTAATTGAACAACGTTCTGAATGGGCAGAGAAGTTAGGACTAGACAAAGAAACCTATGCAAACATCTTCAGATTTTTGTTAGAACACAATATTTCCAAAGAAATTGAAATTGCCAGAAATTATAACACTAAAAAATAAAAAAGAATGTATAAAAAAGATATTAAAGTTTTAGACTGTACTGTTCGTGACGGAGGTTTGATGAACAACTGGCAGTTTAGCGACCAGTTTGTAAGAACAGTATACGACTGTTTGGTTGAAGCCGGAATTGATTATATGGAAATAGGATATAAAAGTAGTGAAAGCGCCTTCTCCCGTGATGTTGTCGGCCCATGGAAATTTTGTAATGAGACAGACATCAGAAGAATAATCGGTAAGGGTGAACCCAAAATTAAGTTATCTGCTATGGCTGACATTGGGAGAATCTCTTTTGATGACATTCTTCCGAAAAGTGAAAGCCTTTTATCAATGATAAGAGTTGCATGTTATGTTCACCAAATGGATAAGGCTATTGCGTTAGCTCATCACTGTATGGACAAAGGATATGAAGTCACAATAAACTTGATGGCTGTTTCGAAAGTAAACGAGCATGATCTCGATGAAGCACTATCTGATGCTGCGAAATCAAGAGTTCCAACTTTTTATTTAGTCGATAGTTTTGGAAGTATGCATTGTGAATCTATTGAACATCTGATGAAAGAATATAAGGAGGCTATGCCTGATAAAGAAATTGGTATTCACGCACACAACAATATGCAACTTGCCTTTTCAAATACAATTTCATCTTTAATGAATGGTGCTACATTACTAGATTCTACCCTCCTTGGCATGGGACGTGGGGCCGGGAATTGTCCTACAGAAGTTTTAGTCGCTTTTTTAAAGAATCCAAAATACAGACTACTCCCTTTATTGAAAGCAATCCAAGAAGAAATAATGCCATGGCAACAAAAGGTTGATTGGGGATACCATATACCTTACCTCATTACAGGTGCGATGAATGAGCATCCAAGAAGCGCTATGGCATGGATGGATTCTGAAAACAAAAACGACTTTGTTTCATTTATGAAGTCTATGCACGATTATGAACTACTGGAATAGATAATACTTTTTTCGTCAGATATTCCAGAGTTTTTTATTGCACCCGGAATAAAATAAAATATAAATACGCTTGATGATTTGAGAGCTAAACATATAATGTGAAAATTTATATCACATAATCTTTTGGCATTATACATTTATTTTGAAGTATTATTTTATTTTTAGGTTCAAATAAAAAAACGATGATAACCATTTTTAGAAAGAAGACTCTCGAACATTTGCTCCATGAAGCAGAAAACAGCTCAGGATTAAAACGGGAATTAACTGCACGTAACTTAATTGCCTTAGGGATTGGGGCAATTATTGGAACAGGAATCTTCGTATTAACAGGAACAGCTGCAGCCAATTACGCGGGTCCTGCGATAGTCCTTTCTTTTATCTTATCTGCAGTTGGATGTGTTTTTGCTGGCTTATGTTATGCTGAGTTTTCATCTATGATACCTATTGCCGGAAGCGCTTACACGTACTCATATGCAACTCTGGGAGAGTTTTTTGCATGGATAATAGGATGGGATCTTATTCTTGAATATTTATTTGCATCCTCAACAGTTGCTGTAGGGTGGTCGGGGTACCTTGTTAGTTTTTTAAAAGATTTCGGAATTGTTATTCCCCATGAATTATGCTCAGCTCCCATTAATCACATTCCAGGACAAGGATGGATACTAACCGGTAGTATAATAAACTTCCCGGCTGTGATCTTAGTTGTTTTAGTCTCGACATTGTTATACATAGGCATCAAAGAATCGAGCAGGATTAACAATGTCATTGTGTTCGTAAAAGTTGCTGTTATCCTTTTATTTATTGGGTTTGGTATTTCACATATAAATACTGAAAATTGGACTCCTTTCATTCCTGAAAACACCGGCAAATTTGGATCTTTCGGGATATCAGGCATTTTCACTGGAGCAGCAGTTATCTTCTTTGCATATATTGGGTTTGATGCTATCTCTACGGCTGCACAAGAAACAAAAAACCCGAAGAAAGATATGCCTATTGGAATTTTGGGATCACTTATTGTATGTACTGTGTTTTACATCGCAGTTGCGGCAGTTTTAACCGGAATTGTAAATTATAAAGAATTAAATCATCCTGCCCCTATTGCTCTTGCAATTGACAATGCCGGTAAATCATTGATTTGGCTTAGACCTTTCGTGAAAATAGGAGCCCTTGCAGGATTGACATCTGTTGTGTTAGTAATGATTATGGGGCAAACAAGAATTTTCTATACTATGGCAAACGATGGACTACTACCTAAAAGTTTTTCAAAAATACATCCTAAATATCATACTCCTCATGTAACAACAATTATTACCGGATTCTTTGCAGCAATAATATCAGGGATATTACCAATAGGAATATTAGGAGAGCTAGTTTCAATAGGCACTCTTCTGGCATTTGTAATTGTATGTGCAAGCGTAATAGTACTGAGAAAAACAAATCCAAATGCTCAAAGGCCTTTCAAGGTTCCTTTTGTTCCTTTGTTCCCAATTATAGGCATAATAGTTTGTCTTGCTCAAATGATTTCCCTGCCAGTTGACACATGGCTCAGATTGATTATATGGATGATCATCGGGTTCTTGATCTATTTTCTATATAGCAAAAAGCACAGTAAGCTATTGCGGTAGAAATTCATTAAGTTTAGCTAAACTGGCAATGCCTATGTTTAAGTATCTAATCAAAGTTTAGTATAATTGCATAATTTTGTTTCCCACTATATGGAACGCAATATATTTCAAAAAATGAAGTTTATTTTCCGTAATACATATATTTTGAATAGTCGATTTTTACATATATTTTTAATTTCAACCTTTACAGTATTGCTTGTTTCATGCTCTACTGAAAAGAACACTTTAATTAATAGGGAATTTCATAATTTGAATGCCCATTACAACGTTTATTTCAATGGTAACGAAGCCATGAAATTTGGCATTGAAAAAATAGAAACCGATGTTGAAGAAGACTACACTAAAATCCTGCCTATATTCAAAGAAAGCCTATCCAACACTGAAAAGGTTGTTTCCAGCGACATGTCGCTTGCAATAGAGAAAGCCGAAAAGCTCATAAAATTTCATTCTATCACAAAGCCTCCTATTAACAAAAACAAATCAAGAAGCAGAAAGAAGGCTGAAGCAAAAAGTGAATATAACAGATGGGTTGACGATGCTTATATGATGATGGGAAAAGCTTACCATTATAAAAAAGAATTTCCAATGGCAAGCAGCACCTTCCAATTAGTTGTAAGGAAGTATAAGAATGACCCGGTAAAATACGATGCATATATTTGGTTAATTAGAAGTTACAACGAATCAGAAAGATATACAGAGTCCCAACAATTAATTGAAACTCTGGAGGCTGATGAAAAGTTTCCGAAAAAGCTTAATGGAGAACTAGCTATTGTTGCAGCTGACATGCATTTAAAACAGCAGCACCACGACGAAGCAATTCACTATTTGAACATTGGAATAAAAAACATTAAGGGCAACAAACGTAAAACAAGATATACTTTTATTCTTGCTCAGTTGTATCAAGAAACGGGGAAACAACAGCAAGCTCTTGAGGCTTACAAACAAGTTGTCAGAAGGCAGCCTGACTATGAAATGCTATTCAACGCCCGAATAAACAGCGCCCGGGTTTCAACGGGAGATGGCAATACAGCTTCTCTAAGGAAGGAACTTAATAAAATGCTAAAAAAGAAATGGAATGAACCTTATTTTGACCAAATCTATTATGCATTAGGAAACATAACATATAACGAAGGAAAAGTTGACGAATCAATAAAACTTTATGAGAAATCAGTCACTTTGTCAACAGATAATGTTCATCAAAGGGCATTAAGCTGCCTTACTCTTGCTGAAGTGTTTTTTGAAAAAAGAAATTATGTCCCCTCCGGTAAATATTACGACAGCGCAATGGTAATTATTGATGAAACTTATCCTAATTATGAATCAGTATCCAAGAAGTATAAAAGTTTAAGCAAACTAGTTGAGAACATTGTCACTGTTGAAACTCAAGATAGTTTACAACAACTTGCCTTACTCAGCAAAGAAGACCTTAACAAAAAAATAGCCGGATGGATTGAAAACGAAAAAAAGAGGCAGGAGGAACTTCTTTCTTCGGAAAAAGAAGGAGACCTAACTTCAAATTTTTATAGGGCGAATTCAAGCCGTATGAGACTGAATAATACTAGTTCCAGTTTTTATTTTTACAATACTTCGACTGTCTCTTACGGTAAAAAAGAATTTGCAAATTTATGGGGTGAAAGGAAAAATGAAGATAACTGGAGAAGAAAAGATAAATCAGAAATGATCATTAACGAAGAGGGAGAACTTGTAAGTGAAGACTTAGCTGAACAAGTAGAAATAGAATCTGAAATTCGTGCGGATGATCCTTTGAGTCCGGATTATTATTTACAGGATATTCCTGTAACCGATTCGATGATGGCTGAATCACACTTAAAGATAAGGGATGCATTATTTACATCAGGGAATATTTCAAAGGCAGAGTTTAACGATAATAATTTGGCAATAGGATGCTTTAAAGGTCTGAATAACAGATACCCTGAGAACATCTATCAACTACCAAGTTACTTTAATTTGTGGGATCTATACAAATCAATTGGCAACATAGATAGCTCAAACTATTATAAGAACCTCATAATTGATAAATTTCCAAATTCTAACTACGCCCGATACCTCATAAATCCAAATTTTCTTGTTGAAGAAGCGGCTAAAAGAGATAGCATAAACAAAATATATACATTGGCTTTTAATTCATATAAAAGCCGAAATTTCACTTCTGCAGCTAAATATAGCAGCATGGTTACTGAAATGAATCCTGACAGTTCTGTTTTGGCCAAAGCCAAATTTATATACACAATTTCTACCGGAAGAGAACTTGGCAATGACCGTTTTGCTGATTCACTTAAAGCTTTTATAAAAGACTTCCCAAAATCTGAAACTATAGAACTTGCCCAAAATATTTATAATCTATTAAAAGGTAATAATCTAACAGATTACGAACAGTTGGTCAACTCAGGTTATTTGAATGATATTATTAAGAACAACGAGCTACTACCTCAAAACATTTTATCAAACGATTCAATTGAAAGTAAATGGAACAAAGACAGTGAGTTGTTACATTATTTTATAATCGCTTTCCCAAATGAAGAAGAAATAAATATTAACAGGTTAAAATTCGATATTGCGAATTATAACCTTGACAATTACACTTCACTTGATTTTGAAATTGAAACTGAAAACCTTAATCCGGAAACCAAACTTCTCATTGTTCGAAATTTTAACGATAAAGAAGATGCATTGATATATTTTCTTTCAATCGTAAGAAAACAAGATGTATTTAAAACTTTAGCCGGCAAACAATACTTAAACTTTGTCGCCTCTAACAGCAATTACCGTGAGATGTTGAACGAGAAATCATATGCTGATTATCTTGGATTCTTTATTAAAAACTATAGCAGCATTACAACCGGACGATTCTCTGAAAAAGATCTTGATTCACCTGAAGAATTAATGGCCAGAATAAAAGAAGATCCAAATGACGAATTGAAGGAACAAGGGCAATATATTGTTGTTGAAACTGCTGATTCACTCTATCAACCTCCTATAATTAAAGAGCAGATATTTAATCCGGGCTACGACAAACCTTTTTACTTTTCTGTGATTATTTATCAGAAAAATGTCTCTACAGGATATCTAATGCGAGATTTAGTAAGATATAACTCAAGTAATAATAAAGAGAAACGGTTAAAAGTCATTCCAGGCAGATTAAAGGAAGTAACATTATTATCAGTCCTTACATTCCGTAATGCCCTAGAAGCATTGGAATATCAAAAAAATATTTCATCTAAAAATGAGTTATTCTCTTCCATAAAAGATTATAAATTCGAAACATTTGTGATAAGCGAAGAGAATTTGAAAAAAATAACTGTAAATGAAAACATTGAAGAGTTTAAAAAGTTTTACGACATAAATTTCATAAAGAAAAGGCCTTCTATTTCGGGAAAAAGTTCAAGCGTTGAAAAAAGTAAACAAGAAAGTTCTTCCAATTCTGAAGAAATAATCAACGACAAAAAAGAGACTCTGACAAACGACATTAATGAAGCAATTATAAAAGAAGATGTCGATGTCATTAATGAACCAACAGAGCAGGTTAAAAATAATGTTGAAATCCCTGCAGCTAATAAATCAGATGAAGAGTTAAATTTAAAACTATATGAACTGAACAGTGCATCAATGCATAATATAATGTTCGTTGTTCCAACAGATGGCACACATAAAACACTCCTACTAACTTACATCTCTAGGTTCAATGCAATGAAATACAGGAGTTTCAGCATTGAAGTAACAACTGAGAAAATTGATGATATTAACACATTGGTTATTGCAAAGGGATTAGGCATCAAAGATAAGGCTATTGAATATTTCAACAATCTCAAAATAGATCAAAGGGTTTCGATGTTAATCAAAGATAATAATTACAAAGGGTTCGTAATCAGTAATGAGAATCTACAGGTATTCAAACAGTCTAAAGACATTACTGAATATCAGAAATTTTATGAAGCCAACTATTAAATTTTGATCTTCCACTTAATTTTTAACATTAGGAACTATTTTAATGCTCATTGACAATAAAAAAAGTTCTTAATTGTTATATTATCAACACACCATTAGTATTTACTTTTTTTAATAGAAATTATATCCATGCAAAACAAAAAATCAAAAATTCTTTGGGTAGATGATGAGATAGATCTTTTAAGACCACATGTAATTTTTCTTGAGAACAAAGGATACGAAGTTTATACTTCAACTAATGGAGCTGATGCCATCGATATGGTAAAAGATCAGCAATTCGATATTATATTTCTTGATGAGAATATGCCGGGATATAGTGGTTTGCAAACTCTTAGCAAAATAAAGGAAATCAACAACCTTGTTCCTGTCGTAATGATTACTAAAAGCGAAGAGGAGGCAATTATGGATGAAGCAATTGGATCCAAGATGGCAGACTACCTTATTAAACCAGTAAATCCAAAACAAATACTCCTCTCTATTAAGAAAAACATTAATAAAAATGAATTAGTAACAAGGCAGACGACTTCTGCATATCAGATGCAATTTTCAAAGCTTGGAATGCAAATAAGCGATTCTTTAACAATCCTTGATTGGAATGACTTATACAAGAAACTTGTTTATTGGGAAATGGAACTAAGCAATTCAGACGATAAAGCTATGGATGAAGTTTTACAAATGCAAAAAACTGAAGCCAACCTTTCATTCTTCAAGTTTATCAAAAGAAACTACATTAATTGGCTTAATCCAGAAAACAACGAACGCCCTTTAATGTCACCTGACATTTTTAGAAAAAAGGTTTTCCCAATTCTTGATGAAGGAAAAAAAGTTTTCGTTTTACTATTAGATAATATCCGTTTTGACCAATGGAGAATATTAAGCCCCATTTTCAGTGAGTACTTTTCATTTATCAAGGAAGAATTATACTTTTCTATTTTACCAACTGCAACTATGTATGCCCGAAACAGCATTTTTGCAGGATTAATGCCGTCTGACATAAAAAAAATATTCCCCGAATACTGGATTGAAGAAGACAATGAAGAAGAAGGTAAAAACAGCTACGAGGAAGAACTCCTTAAAAAACAAATGATCAGAAACGGCAGAAAGGAAAAACTTTATTTTGAAAAAATAACAAATGCTAAGCCAGGAAGAAAGAGTACTGATAATCTGAATATGATATTGAATTCTGAACTTTCTGTTATGGTAATAAACTTTGTTGATATGATTTCCCATGCCCGAACAGAGATGGAAATGATAAAAGAACTTGCAGGAGATGAAGCAGCCTATAGGTCAATTACCCTTAGCTGGTTTAAACATTCAGGGATTCCGGATTTACTTAAGGAGCTTCGAGATAATAACTATGAATTGATTTTGACAACAGATCATGGGACTATTAAAGTAAATAATCCTGTAAAAGTTGTGGGAGAAAGAAATACAAATACCAATTTAAGATATAAATTTGGGCGGAACCTTAACTATAACCCTAAAGCTGTATTTGAAATAAAGAAACCAAGTGATGCAAGACTCCCATCTCCCTATGTGACAAATGCATTCATTTTTGCAGGTATGCAGGACTTTTTTGCTTATCCGAACAACTTTAATCATTATGCCAATTATTATAAAAACACATTCCAACACGGTGGAATATCCATGGAAGAAATGATGATTCCAATAATAAGAATGCAGCCAAAATAAAAAGGCTTAAATGCCTTATTGACTCTTAATCATCCCACAGACCGTCTGTTTTAGACGGTCTTTTTTTGCCATTATATTTAATAGTTTTATATTCGCAGTTCATTAACCAAAACATCCTTTGAAATGAATGAAATTTTTTGTGTTATTATGGCTGGTGGTATTGGAAGCCGTTTTTGGCCATTAAGCAAATCTTCTAGACCAAAACAGTTTATAGATATACTTGGAACAGGTGAAACTTTAATACAACAAACTTTCAGAAGGTTAAAAAAAATATGCCCTCCCGAAAATTTTCTAGTTGTTACAAATCTCGACTATAAGGATCTTGTATTGGAACAACTTCCTGGCCTTACAGAAGATCAGGTTTTAAGTGAACCGATGAGGAGAAATACTGCTCCATGTATTGCTTACGCTTGTCATAAAATTAAAAAGAAAAATAAAAAGGCAAGTATTATTGTTGCCCCTTCTGACCATCTTATAACTAAAGAAGATGAATTCATTTCTCAACTAAAAAACGGACTTGAATTCATCAATAGGGAAAATGCCTTATTAACACTCGGTATCACTCCTAACAGACCTGAAACAGGTTACGGGTATATTCAAGTAAACGATTCGGTTAACAATAAAGAAATAGACAATCTTTATAAAGTGAAAACATTTACTGAAAAGCCTGACTTAAAAATGGCCCGGGTATTTTTAGAAAGTGGTGAATTTTATTGGAACTCCGGCATCTTCTTATGGTCACTGAATTCTATAATTTCTGCTTTTGAGAAATATCTTCCTGAAGTTAATGACCTTTTCAGCAAAGGAGAAAAATATTATTACACCCGCGAAGAACAAGCCTTTCTTAGTAAAGCATACTCAGAATGCCCTAACATATCGATAGACTATGGCATTATGGAGAAGGCAAGTAACGTTTATGTATTGTGTTCTGACTTTGGTTGGAGTGATTTAGGAACTTGGGGATCCCTATGGGACAATTCAGAGAAAGATAATGCAGGCAACGCCATCAAAGGAAAGAATATTAAACTTTATGACACCAAAAACTGCATAGTCAATATGAGCGACGAAAAGCTTGTCGTCATACAAGGACTTACAGATCATATTGTTGTAGAAGCTGATGACATACTCCTAATATGCAAAAAAGAGGATGAACAACAAATAAGACAATTTGTTAATGATGTTAAGATTTCAAAAGGAGATCAGTATATTTAAAAAGAGTTTCAATCATAAAAAAAGGCTGAATCTATTTGATTCAGCCTTTTTTGTCGATTTATCTTTACATTAAAAAAGTTTCATGTCATCTAAAACATTCATAACATCTTTAACTGCTGCTGCAGAAGAGTCAAGTAATGACTTTTCGTCTGAATTGAGTTTTAATTCAATAATTTGCTCAATACCATTTTTCCCTAGCTTAACAGGTACTCCAACGTAGATATCGTTAAGTCCGTATTCACCTTGAAGAAATGCGCAAACCGGGAATATCCTTTTTTGATCCAGAACAATTGCTTCAACCATTTGCGCAGCTGCTGAACCCGGAGCATACCATGCAGAAGTTCCCATCAGGTTAACCAATTCACCTCCACCTTTCTTTGTCCTGTCAATAATTGCATTCAATTTATCTTCTCCGATCAATTCTGTTACAGGTATACCTGAAACTGTTGTATAGCGTGGTAGCGGAACCATAGTATCACCATGTCCACCAAGTAACATCGCCTGAATATCTTTTGGATTTACATCAAGAGCTTCAGCTAAGAATGCACGATAACGAGCGGTATCGAGAATACCTGCCATTCCAAAAACTTGATTTTTTGATTTCTTAGAAGCTAAAAATGCAACATAGGTCATAACATCTAAAGGATTTGACACTATGATTATTTTTGCATCCGGTGAATATTTTACAATGTTTTCAGTAACACTTTTAACAATACCTGCATTAATTGAAATTAAGTCATCCCTGCTCATTCCGGGCTTACGAGGTACACCTGAGGTAATAACAACTACTTCTGATCCTGCAGTTTTCTCGTAATCATTTGTAGAACCCGTAATTCTTGTATCATAGTAGTTAATCGGGGCAGTTTGCCATAAGTCCAAAGATTTACCTTCAGCAATCCCCTCTTTGATATCAAGTAAAACAACTTCATTAACGATACCCTTTTCAGCAATTACTTGGGCGCATGTTGCTCCCACATTCCCTGCTCCAACAACTGTAACTTTCATACTTAATCTTGTTTTTTTCTTATTAGTAATTTTTCAAGGACACAAAAATAAACCCTTTTTTAACATTAAAAATAAGTATCAAAGATTCTTATAACAAGTTAACAATTAGATAAAGGGAGCTGTTCTTTACATGTTTTATTTATTCCTGACTTCTCCTCCCGACGATGATGAAATATGTTCTATTTCAGGATTTCCTGAATAAATAATATCTCCACCACTCGAAGCATCGGCTATTACTTTTTCGGTGACAGTAACTCTTATATCTCCGGCACTTGATGAATTAAGATCGCAGGTTTTTGCTTTTAATCCTAATGCTTTAATATCAGCACCTGAACTGGCCCTACCCTTAAAATAATCTGTCGTGCCTTCAATAGTTGCATCTGAGCCACTTGAAACGTCACAGAACACTTCTTTGGCATCGATTTTTACTTTTACATCTGCCCCACTGTTAACGTTAATATTAAGTTGGTCTGTGCTTAACATCGTTTCACCGTATACATCAGAACCTGAGTTTGCACTTATGGAATTCAAACTCTTATAGTTAACATAAACGTTCATCTTAGTTGCCCTTCTGATATTACAATCTACATAGCATTTTAAAGTTGAACCTTTAACTTCAGTAATGATGCATTCGATTATATTTTCATCTGCTTCCACAACAACCTTTTCTTCATCACCCTGGAACAAATATACATTAATACCGGTACTAGCTTTAATTCCATCGAAAGAGACAACTTTGCGGGTCTCCTTAATAACTTCACCATTCCCTCTCCTGGAATTAATCCAGTTATCAGCCTTTATGTCACATGAAACTAAGAAAGGGATGGTAAACAACAACAATAGGTTTATCTTACTCATAACATTTAATTTAAATTATTTTCGTCTGTGAATTACTCAATTGACGAAAGTATATTATAAATGTTACACAAAGAATTCAAAAGTTGCAAACAGCAAATTTCTATCGGTAAAACACTTAAAAGAAAAGGATTAATGGACTTATTTCTTAATGGTCAGGATATTTCTATATTCTAAACTGTCAGATAAAATTCCAATTGCTTTAGTAACACATTCATCATCCTGAATAGAAGATATTACTGAACCGATCTGATAATAATACCTAGAAACAATTTCTCCTTTTAAAAGTTCTGTAATTTCATTTTTGAATTTATTCATATCCCTGTCAAGGTCAGGAGTAAGTTTCTTTTCGAGCTCGGCCAATTCAGCTTCTACTATGTCAAGATACTTATCTTTCTCTGCCAACTTCTTTAATTCTGCCAATTTATTCTGGGTATCTGTAGTATAAGAGAAATTATTGCTTTTGACGAAAGTAATGAAATCGTTATATGTCTGATCAGAAATATTAAACTCAGTAACAGCTACTATTTTTTCATTTTCAGACCTGAACTTTGTTGCATAATCAAAGAACATAAATTTGCTGATAAGGCTGAACGATAAATCACTTATTTCTTTGTCTTCAACTTTAATGTCTGGAACAATTCCTCCTCCATCATAAACCTTTCTTCCGTTCTTTGTTGAGAATTCACTTATTAAAGAATCAGGAATATGACCAACGCTACCATCTTCATTCCTGTGAGAATAATCAACAGCCTGAATGCATCGACCACTGGGAATGTAATATTTCGCAGTAGTAACTTTTAATTTAGTGTTATAACTTAAGTCTCTTGTCGTCTGCACCAATCCTTTACCAAACGTTCGGGTACCAATTACAATAGCTCTATCCAAATCCTGCATGGTTCCTGATACAATTTCAGAAGCAGACGCTGAACCTCTGTTTACAAGTACGACTAAGGGAATCTCTGTATCAACAGGATTGCCGGTAGTCTTATACACCTTATCCCACTGTGAAACTTTACCTTTGGTACTTACAACTTCAAGATCCTTGTCAATAAATAAGTTGCAGAGGTTTACAGATTCCATCAATAAACCTCCGGGATTCCCTCTTAAATCAAGTATTATTTTCTTTGCACCTTTGGCCTCTTTTAAGTCTAGTAACGCTTTCTTGACTTTTTCGGAACAATCCTTTGTAAAGTTTGAAAGATGTATATAACCAATTTCGTCATTAAGCATACCCGAATAGCTTATTGGTTCAATAACAATCTTTTCTCTCAAAATGTCTATATCTATTGGTTTTTTCTGACCATACCTTTTAACTTTCAAACTAACAATTTGACCTGCTGAGCCTTTAAGCAAGTTGCTTACATCTTCAGTAGTCATTTTTGTAGTAGATTTACCGGCGACCTCTTGGATAATATCTCCTGCCATAAGTCCTGATTTATATGCAGGAAAACCTTCGTATGGTTCTGAAATGATAATATCATCACCATGCTTGCTTATCAGAGCTCCTATTCCTCCATACTCACCGGTTGTCATAAATCTGAAGTCTTCAATATCACTTTCCGGAATATAGTTGGTGTATGGATCTAGTGATGAAAGCATTTCGTCAATGCTTTCCTTAACCAGTTTCCCTGGATCTACTTCATCAACATAGAATGTGTTTAATTCACGGAATAACGAAAAATATATATCAAGATTTTTGGCAATTTCGAAGTTTTTATTGTCAACGTTTCTCAGTCCCATCAAAACAAATCCCGAAACAATAAGCGCTGATACAATAATTATGGCTCTTTTATTAAATCTTTTCATTTATCTATTGTTTGTGTATCTTAAAAAATTGAGTTAGCAAAAATAACAATTCAAACTAAAATAAGATTTAAAAAATCTTAAACTTTATTAATAACTTTCAGAATGTGAATGTAATTGAATATTTAAACATTGATATATCTCCAAGGTTTTTCTGCCCATTCTTTTCCAGCATATTCTATGCCAATTCTGAAGCTAGTCTTTATTTTGGGAACAGTACCATCATCTTCAATCCAAATTCGGGAGGATGTTGAAATATCTTCACCATAAAAAGTCTTGTCGAGTTTAAGTCCTTTCCCTATTTTCCCGGGACCGGAAAAATCCTCTGCACTTCTTATCAATACAGCTTCAGGATTGTCCTTATTACCAGTTACAATATTTAATAGCCAATATATTCCATAAATCAGATATACGTATATCTTGCCCCCTGGCTCATACATTACTCCGGTACGGGTTGTTCGACCTTTGGAAGCATGACATCCCAAGTCTTCTTCCCCACGATATGCTTCAGTTTCAATAATTCGGTACTTTTTTATTTCTCCTGAATCAAACTTCCTTACAATCAATTTACCAATTAGTTCCGGAGCAACTTCCAATACATCCCTCTTAAAAAAAGAATCATTCAATCTTATTATTTCCACAATATCATTTTTTCATCAATCCTAAATTTCTTTTTCTAAAACCCTTGCTTTAGAAAATACCCATAATACAAATGAAAGAATTATACCGGTTACAGCAGCAAGAGCCATTCCCTTTAACTGTACCGTTCCAATATTAATTGCTGCCCCACTAACACCAATTACAAAGGTAATAGCACAAGGAACCATATTAATGTTCTTGCTGAAATCAACTTTTTGTTCAACAAACATTCTTAGTCCCTGAACTGCAATAACTCCATAAAGCAATAAAGTTATACCTCCCATAACTGCTGCGGGAATAGTTGATATGGCAGCTGATATTTTTCCGATAAAAGAAAACAGTATAACAAAAATGGCTGCTCCACGGATAACACTTACAGAGTATACTCTGGTAATTGCCATTACTCCAATATTTTCTCCATAAGTAGTGTTAGGCAATGAACCAGTAAAGCCTGATAAAACGTTACTAATACCGTCTCCCATAAGAGATTTATATAGACCGGGTTTCTCCATTAGGTTTGAATTTGTAATATTACCAGTGACTATCAAATGACTTATATGCTCAGCTAAAACAACAATACACGCCGGTGCTATTATAATTATCGCATCAAAATTAAAAACAGGTGCTTGAAAATCAGGAACCTTAAACCACGGTGCATTTCGAATAGCCTCTGTGTCAACCATCCCCAAAAATAAAGCTAAAGCATATCCAGCAATTAAGGCAATAAGTATAGGTATTACTTTCAAAAACCCCCTGAATAAAAGAGAACCGAATAACCCGGTAAATAAAGTTATCATTGAAACTATTACTACTTTGTTATCTATAACAAAAGGCTGAACTATTTTCCCCACCTCAGTCGGCCAAGGAATAAGTCCTGCCTGTTGAGCAGCTACAGGTGCTAACTCAAGTCCGATAATTGCAACGACGGCACCCATTACTGATGGGGGCATAAGTACATCAATCCATTTTATTCCCCATTTTTTTACTACAAGAGAAATAATTATAAAAAACAGACCGAAAAAAATAAAGCCTGACTGGGCGTGAGCAACTCCACCAAAACTACTGATAATAAGCAAAACTGGTGCAATAAAAGCAAAACTTGAACCTAAGTAAGCAGGAATACCACCTTTTGTTACCCACGAGTAAAGAAGAGTGCCAATTCCATTCATAAGCAACGTTATTGCTGGATCAACCCCCAATAAAACAGGTACAAGAATTGTTGCTCCAAACATTGCAGTCAGATGTTGAATGCTTAACGGAACACTTTCCCAGAAAGGGAGTTTATCATAAATCCCAATTACTCGACGTTCCATATTTTCTATATTTAAATAATCGATTTATTTTTGCAAATAGGATTCTTTGCATTTATACAGGTTTGAGTTGAAATTTCTAAATCTGAATAAACAAATTTAAATAAATTATAAAAACATTTATATCGTTTAGCAGATTATTGCCCCCATGTCTCCCTGTCAAGACTTCGATACTGAATCGCTTCTGCGATATGATGCGACTGAATATTTTCACTTCCTTCCAAATCAGCAATAGTCCTTGACACTTTCAGAATTCTGTCATAAGCCCTTGCCGACAATCCAAGTTTCTCCATAGCAGTTTTTAGTAAAAGAGTTCCTTCCGAATCTGGTTGAGAAAAAATGCGCAAATGCCTTGATTTCATTTGTGCATTACAGTATACTCCTTCACAATCTTCAAACCTCCTCATTTGAATACATCTTGCTTCTATCACCCTCATTCTTATTTCTTTACTTCCTTCTCCATTTGTTTTATTCTGCATTTTTTCGAAACTTACAGGTACTACTTCCAGGTGAATATCTATTCGATCTAATAGAGGTCCCGATATCCTATTCAGATATTTAGCAACAACACCCGGAGCACAAACACATACTCTAGTAGGATGATTATAATAACCGCAAGGACAAGGATTCATACTGGCAACAAGCATCACACTTGCCGGATATTCCACTGAAAACTTCGACCTAGATATTGAAATTCTCCGGTCTTCAAGCGGTTGCCTCAACACTTCAAGTGCTGATTTTTTAAATTCAGGTAGTTCATCAAGAAATAGTACACCATTATGAGAAAGTGAGATTTCTCCCGGCTGAGGATAACTTCCTCCCCCTACGAGGGCAATTTCTGAAATTGTATGATGAGGAGATCTAAAAGGTCTTTGCACCATTAAAGATGTACCAGACTTGAGTCTACCTGCAACTGAATGAATTTTAGTTGTTTCAAGAGCTTCCTGCAGTGAGAATGGTGGTAGGATTGAAGGGATCCTTTTTGCAAGCATTGTTTTTCCTGAACCTGGAGGTCCAATCATTAATAAATTATGGCCTCCGGCAGCTGAAATCTCAAGTGCCCTTTTTACATTCTCCTGCCCTTTAACATCACTAAAGTCAATGTCTGTATGTTCAATATTCTTAAAAAACTCTTTTTTTGTATCAACAATAACTTGTTCAAACACATGTTTCTTTTCAAAGAAACCAATAACTTCATTTAGGGATTCTGCTCCAAAAATTTTCAACTTATCTACAACCGCAGCTTCCTTGGCATTTGCCATTGGAAGTATGAATCCCTTAAAACCGTCCTGTCTCGCTTTTATTGCAATTGGTAAAGCTCCTTTAATTGATTGTAATTTCCCATCCAACGACAACTCTCCCATAATTATGAAATTCTCCAGATTTTCAGCATTTATCTGTTCAGATGCCGCAAGAATTCCAATCGCAATAGGCAGGTCGTATGCTGTCCCCTCTTTCCGGATATCAGCAGGTGCCATGTTTATAATTATCTTTCGTTTGGGAAAGTGAAATCCCAATTCATGTAATGCCGATTCTATCCTCTGATGGCTTTCCCTTATAGCATTATCAGGCAATCCAACAATATGAAAAGTAATTCCCTGTGTCGCAGTGACCTCAATAGAAATGGCAGTTGCATTTATTCCATGAACTGCACTTCCAAAAACTTTTACAAGCATGGTTAAATAGTTTTTTGTCACAAAAATATATTATATATTAGCTTATAAGCTGCAATCATGCAGCCTCTTATATAACTTTTTGATAGGAGCACTTAATTTTAATCTGAAGTAAGTTCTCAAGACTATAGAAAATGTTTTTTAGTATTCAATTCAAATTTTCACAACCCTGAAAATTCAATTATCTTTGACAATTAAAATTGAATTAAATGGGAAATTTATTCAGCACTCCAAAACCGAGGCAGTTCAAAGTCACTCCACGATACTGGGATCCTGAGAAGGAACAAAGGGAAATGCGCGAAATGCGAATAAAAACCGAATTGGGAATATCTGATAAAAAGGAAGGTACTTATACTCCTCATATTTCTCCTGGGGCATTTCGTCAAGGTATTACCAAGGGTCGTTTTGGTGCAACAAAAAGTCACCAAAAACAATCAAACACCCGCATATTAATAATCTTGGCATTACTCGCCTTACTCCTTTTCTTCATGTTTAAGTAAGATAATAATTGTGGCAGACCTGATCCATCTTTTACCAGACTCAGTAGCTAATCAAATTGCTGCAGGAGAGGTCATTCAAAGACCGGCTTCTGTCATTAAGGAATTAGTAGAGAATGCAATAGATGCTGGTGCGCTTAAAATTACTGTTCAACTCAAAGATGCCGGACGCACCTTAATTCAAGTTACAGACGATGGAAAAGGCATGTCGCCTATTGATGCTAGGATGTCGTTCGAAAGGCATGCAACTTCTAAAATTAAAAACGCTTCTGATTTGTTCTCCATAAGAACAATGGGATTCAGGGGGGAAGCTCTGGCTTCAATAGCTTCTGTCGCCGACGTTGAACTTAAAACAAAAAGAGAAGAAGATGAAGTCGGAACTTTTATTCATATTGCAGGATCTGAAATCATAAATCAGGAAATAGTTTCGTGTGCAAAAGGCACCACATTCATGATTAAAAACCTTTTCTTCAATGTGCCTGCAAGAAGAAAATTCTTAAAATCAAATACTACGGAGCTAAAACATATTATTAATGAGATCCAAAGAGTTTCATTAGCTTCACCCGAAATAGGATTTACAGTTTTCAATAATAACACTATCCTTTACGAACTTCCTCCTTCTAACTTCAGAAAAAGAATTATTAGCATTTTTGGAACCGGTATGAACCAAAGCCTTATTCCTATTGAATCTGAAACATCAATTGCAAATATATCCGGATTCATTGGTCAACCCAAATATGCTCGCAGAACTTTTGGAGAGCAGTTTCTATTTGTAAACGGCAGATTTATGAAACACCCCTTCTTTCATAGAGGAATTATTCAGGCTTATGATAAAATTCTCCCTTCAGATATGATCCCTTCTTATTTTATTTGCTTTGAAGTAGACCCATCTACAATAGACATAAACATTCATCCCACGAAAACCGAAATAAAATTTGAGAATGAAAGTTCCATGTGGCAGCTGCTACATGCGGCTGTTCGTGAAGGTTTGGGTAAATATAATGTAGTCCCCAGCATTGATTTTGATCAAGCAGGCAATTTTGAATTTCCAACTCCTTTACATTCACCAGGCGGATTGGGGACTCCTGAAATCAAATACGATCCGGAATATAATCCCTTTGCCGAAAACCGAAATAAAATACATTCTGCTTCTGATGAAGTTCTCAATATCAGAAACGATGATTATTTATCTTATACTGAATCTCGTTTAAATAATAATCACACAAATATTAGCTTTAACGATGCAAACAGTTCTCCTGAACAAACCTCTGCTTTCAATAATGCAGACCAAAATTCTTATAACCAAATTAAGAATTTCGTAGTATTGAAAAACAAATATATCATTACGCCTGTTAAATCAGGATTAATGATAATTGATTTAAGAAGAGCTCATCAAAGAATTTTATATGAACATTTTATTAAAGTATTAAGTTCTCATGAAAGCGTTAGTCAACAGTTGTTATTCCCTCAAACTTTTGAAATTAATGCTGCAGATGCTGAAATTTTGAAGTCTATCATTCCCGATCTGAATTTTTTAGGTTTTGATATTAGGGAATTCGGCAATGATACATTCATTATAAGTGGAATTCCGGGCGTTCTTGGCAATTCCGATCCTAAGGGAGTAATTGAAATATTAATTGAAGAATTTAAAAGCTCAGAAAACAACATTAGAGAGAAAGCAAGAGAGCAATTGGCTGTATCTTTAGCTGTTGCTTCTACAGTTGATCAAAACCATCACTTGACTCCTGACGAAGCTCAATATTTAATTGATAATCTTTTTTCTTGTGAAACACCTAACTATTCTCCAAGCGGGAAAATCATAGTGGATTTCATCAAGATGGATGAGATAGAAAAGAAAATGAAATAATTTGACATGTTGTCAGTTATAATTTAATGGCCCAATTATTGAAAAGAATAGTTTTTTAAGAATAAAATTAGCTGATAATGAATTCAAATTACCGATCTTCTTTTTCTCAAATGCCTCCGATCACAAAAAATCTGATCATAATAAATGTCATAATGTTGCTGGCAACATATGTGCTTCAAAGAACAAATATTGACCTGACAAAAAGTTTAGCTTTATACTATCCTCAGTCAGAAAATTTCAGAATATATCAGTTCATAACTCACATGTTTATGCACGGGGGTATTACACACCTTTTCTTCAATATGTTTGCCCTTTGGATGTTTGGACGCATTCTTGAAAGTGTATGGGGACCAAAGAGATTTCTAATTTTTTATTTTGTCACTGGCATTGGAGCAGCTCTATTACACTCATTTGTAAATTATCTGGAAATTGCTCCTATTGCAAAAGCGGTGACTGCATTTACAAACACTCCTTCTGCTGATCTTTTTTCATCATTTGTCAATGGTCATCAAGGAATAATTAAAGACTTAAGATTTGACTTGCCTCAGATAATTGACTTTGCTGCTTCTTGGTTAGACAATCCATCATCCGAAAGCTACGAATCAGAGGCAGTTGCTTTCATGAATCAACTTGTCAGTATTAAAATGAATATACCTACTGTTGGTGCATCTGGTGCAGTATATGGCGTTTTACTTGGGTTTGGTATGCTGTTCCCAAATACTCAGTTAATGTTGTTGTTCCCTCCAATTCCTATAAAAGCAAAATATATGGTTATTGCATACGGAGTAATTGAGCTTGTTTTAGGACTATCGATGCCTGGAAGTAATGTCGCGCACTTTGCCCACCTAGGAGGAATGTTGTTCGGATTCTTTATGATTAAGTACTGGAATAAAAACACTCGTACCTTTTATTGACATTATTCTAAAAGTATTTTACCTGAACTAAGTATTCAAATGATTTATCTTGAATTATGAGTTTTAAAAGCGAATTAAAAGCAACATTTAAGAATGGATCAGTTATCACAAAACTCATTTACGCCAATCTTGCAATATTCATTATTATTAGGTTGTTATATGTACTTTTATACCTTTTTAAAATAGATTTTGAAGTTCTTGAATGGATAGCACTTCCTTCAAGCTTTACATTATTTATTACAAGACCATGGACAATATTCACTTACATGTTTGTCCACTACGATTTTCTTCATATTCTTTTTAATTTATTGTGGCTCTATTGGTTTGGTAAAATCTTTCTAATGTATTTCGACGAAAGGAAGATTCTTGGGCTTTACATCATCGGAGGAGTAATTGGGGGCTTACTATATATGCTGGCATTCAATATATTCCCTGTTTTTGCTGATATTTCAAAAGTAAGCAGACTAGTAGGTGCTTCAGCTTCAATAATTTCTATTGTCCTCGCTACTGCTGTCTATGCTCCAAATTATTCTGTAAATCTTCTCTTGATAAGTTCAATCTTCGGTCCTATCAAACTTATCTGGATCGCAATCATTTCATTAATAATGTATGTTTTAAGCATTACAGGTGATAATCCGGGAGGAAATATTGCTCACATTGGGGGTGCTTTATGGGGAATATTTTATATGATAAAACTTAAGAATGGAAAAGATATATCATCAGGGTTTAATAATTTTATTTATAATCTAGGTGATTCGCTTAAACGAAGGAGAAAGCTTAAGGTATCCTACAAGAATAATCACACAAGTAAAATGACTGATTGGGATTACAATAAAAACAAAAAAGTCGAAAAGGAAAACATTAACGAAATTCTTGATAAAATAGGAAAGTCAGGCTATGACAGCCTGACTAAACAAGAAAAAGAATATCTTTTTAAAATGGGAAACAAGAAAAGTAACCCTAATAATTAAATCACAGCAAAGAATCTGGATTAAGATTATCCTTCTCAATATCTTTAAAGTAACGGAAAGTACCCACTTTCAATTCATAAGTGGCAACCTCATCACAAACGATAATACCTTTTGGATGCATTTGTAGGGCACTTATAGTCCACATATGATTTACACTTTCTTCAACAGCATGTTGTAATGCTCTGGCCTTGTTATACCCATTTACTATTATCAAAACTTCTTTAGCATCCATAACTGTACCTACACCCACTGTTAATGCTTTGACCGGCACCTTTGTTGGATCATTATCAAAAAACCGTGAGTTTGCAAGTATTGTATCATGTGTAAGAGTTTTAATTCGTGTTCTTGACTGAAGCGACGAACCAGGTTCATTGAAAGCAATGTGACCGTCAGGACCTATCCCTCCCATGAAAAGATCAATGCCTCCATAACTTTTTATCTTTTCTTCATAATCAGAACATTCTTTTTCAATATCTGATGCATTTCCATTGAGAATATTGACATTCTCAGCTTTAATATCAATATGCTTAAAAAAATTGTTCCACATGAACGAATAATAGCTTTCAGGATGCTCTTTTGGTAATGCTACGTATTCATCCATATTGAATGTTACTACATTTTTAAAGGACACCTTACCTTTTTTGTTTAAGGCAATTAATTCTTTATACATCCCCAATGGCGATGACCCGGTTGGTAATCCTAAAACAATTGGTTGGTTTGATGAATGTGTGTTGATTTTTTTCGCGATATAATTTGCTGTCCATCTTGAAGCGGTAGCATAATCAGGTTCAATTATTAATCTCATAAGTTGGTTTTTTTAATAAAATCAAGACAAATTATGAAAAAATTTATCTTCCTCCCCCAAAAAAGAGTCATTTATTTTCTGCCTTTTTTATTTTTTTTTAGCCCTTTCAAAAACTCATATTCTATGATGTTACAATTATTTTTTATTTCCAAACACTATTGCTCATACCTATAATATATTATATCAAATTGATGTATTCATTCAAATTTATTAAGCATTTTGAAACCAATAAGTAATTACTGATTTTTAGTACTCATTCTTTACAGAATGATACAAGAAATTAATATTGGGAAACTTTTACCCAATTATAAATATTTTAGAGTCAAATTAAGAAATGTTAAAATGTTTAAATAAAAATTTTATTAGTTTATATTTGCGTTTTATAATTAAAAACCATGAAAAATTATAAACTCATAAATACAATTGCAGCTTGGTCGGTTTTTGCTGTCTCGCTGATTGTGTATATGCTAACACTCGAACCGTCAGTTAGTTTTTGGGATTGTGGTGAATTCATTGCATCAGCATATAAATTGCAAGTAGGACACCCTCCAGGGGCACCATTTTTTATGATCATCGCAAGGGTGGTTTCCATATTTGCTTTTTCACCTGAAAAGGTTGCTTTTATGATAAACGCCTTCTCTGCACTTGTAAGTGCTGCAACTGTTCTTTTTCTTTACTGGACTATAACCAGGCTTGCTGAAAAAATAATTAAATCTGACAGTAACAAAAACCAAATTCTTATTATTGCTTCAGGCTTGGTTGGTTCCTTAATGTTTGCCTTTTCTGATTCATTCTGGTTCTCAGCAGTCGAAGCTGAAGTTTATGCCTTTTCTTCTTTATTCACAGCTATTGTTTTCTGGGCTATACTTAAGTGGGAAGAAGTCGCTGACGAAAAATACGCCAACAGATGGATTATTTTAATAGCTTACCTCGTTGGTCTTTCAATTGGTGTACACTTGCTCAATTTGTTAGCCATCCCGGCTATTGCTCTGATTTGGTACTTCAAAAAATATAACCCAAATGCCAAAGGAATAATAGCCACTCTTACTGTTTCAGCTGTAATTATTGCTTTAATCATGTGGGGAATTGTACAGGGAACTCCTACTTTCGCTCAAAAGTTGGAAATACTTTTTGTCAACTCTTTCGGTCTCCCATATAACTCAGGATTAGTTGCTTTTTTAGTTTTACTCTTTGGTGCATTGATTGGTCTTATCATTTACTCTCATAAGAAGAAAAATGAAATTCTTAACCTTTCAATGCTTTCCCTATCTGTAATTTTCATCGGATACTTGTCTTTTGCTGTAATAATGATCAGATCAAAAGCTGATCCTCCTATGGATGAAAATAACCCTGAAAACGCTTATACTTTAATGAAATATCTTAACCGTTCTCAATACGGTAAGACTCCTTTGCTTACAGGTAATTATTTCAATGCACCTGCAATAAGTATCAAAAAAGGTGACCCGGTTTATTATCCTAAGAATGGGAAATATATAAAAGTTGAAGGTTCTCCTGAATATGAATTCGATAATCGTTTTAAAACAGTTTTCCCAAGAATGTACAGTTCTCAGGATAGCCACGTCAGTGGTTACAAATACTGGGGAAATATAAAAGGAAGGCCTGTTACAATTAATGGTGAGAAAGATTACATCCCAACTTTCAGCGAAAATATTCGATTCTTCTTTAGATATCAAATCAGCCACATGTATATTAGATATTTCATGTGGAATTTCTCAGGAAGACAAAACGACAATCAGGGGAATGGCAATATCTTCGACGGCAACTGGCTAACAGGTGTCGGATTTATTGACAAAATAAGGTTAGGTCATAACGGGACCCAACCTGATTCATTGTCCGGACCGGAAACAAAAAACCGATACTTCATGCTTCCTTTCCTATTGGGTATTGCCGGACTAATATTCCATTATAAAAAACATAAGAAAGATTTCTGGGTTGTTTTTACTTTATTTTTCATGACCGGTATTGCAATTGTTATTTATCTTAACCAAACTCCATATCAACCTCGTGAACGTGATTATGCTTACACTGGTTCTTTTTATGCTTATGCCATATGGGTAGGCTTAGGAGTTCTTGGATTGTTCAGCCTGTTAGAAAAATTATTAAAGAAAAATGCTCTTATTCCAGCACTGATAGTAAGTGGCTTTGTTCCGGTTTTAGTTCTTGCTCAGAATTATAACGACCATGACCGTTCGAACCGCTACGTCGCACGAGACCTTGGAAAGAATTACTTAAATTCATGTCAAAAAAATGCAATCCTCTTTGTTTATGGCGATAACGACACCTTCCCTTTATGGTATGTTCAGGATGTTGAGAATGTCAGACCGGACGTGAGAATATGTAATGTAACCCTTCTTAACGGTGACTGGTATATCGACCAAATGAAAAAGAAAGTATACCAAAGTGATCCGCTTCCAATAAAAATGAGTCAGGATAAGTATGAAAATGAAGTCAGAAACACCATCTTAGTACGAGACGATATCAATAAACCTATTGAATTATCAACCCTGATGAATATCATTCTTAGCGACGACCCAAGGGCAAAAGTACAAACTCAGGGAGGAACTTCGTATAATTACTTGCCTTCAAGGAGTATCAAAATTACTGTCGACAAACAGAAAGTCCTTAGCACCAAGACTGTTAAACCTGAAATGGCATCTTTGATTGAGGATTCAATTGTATTCAATATTTCCGGAAGTTATATTTCAAAGAGTGATTTAGCAATTCTTGACTTGCTGGCAAACAACAACTGGGAAAGACCAATATACCTTGATTTGAGTGTCGTTCATACTACTTCTCTTAAACTTAACAACTACCTACAAAATGAAGGTTTTGCTTTCCGCTTAATACCTGTAAAGAACGAATCATCTAAGGCAAGAATTGATTCTGATCTACTTTATGATAATATCATGAACAAGTTTGTATGGGGAAATATGGGTGATAAAAGGATATTCATAGATGAAAACCTTAAAAGGACTACTGAAGTTGTTCAAATAAAAAATAACTTTTTTGAACTAGCCAATCAACTCATTCAAGAGAACAAAAAGGATAAGGCTATTCTTGTTCTAGACAGACTTTACACTATTCTACCTCTAGATATGTATGGCGCTTCATATTATGATATTTTCACCGCTTCTGCTTATTATCTATCTTCAAATATTGAGAAAGGTGATGAGCTGATGAAAAGTGTTACAGATGAATGCTTTAAAAACATCAATTTCTATCTCTCTCTTGGGAGCTCATACGTTGATTATTACGAAGATGAAGTCAAGAGGGAAGTATCTTTAATAAGAGAAGTTATGAGGATGACAACTCAACTTAACAGACAGGAGCTTACCAATGAAATAAAAAGCAAACTCGATAAAATAATTGTTTGAAAGCTTCTGATTTCTGCTTGAAAAAATAAAATTTTGACTTCCAAAATACTTGAAATAGAAGGTATAGGTTCCGTAAAGGTAACTAGAAGAAAAGGTTCAAAACGAATATCTATGAGGATGGGCAACGACGGTACTTTATCCGTCAACCATCCTTGGTATGTCACTAAAAATGAAGTATTGAGGTTCATCCAATCAAATGTCAGTTGGATTGAAACCCGCAAGAATAAAATCAATGAACGAAGGACAAGTTTTCATTTTAATCAGGAAATAAATACCCTGAATTATAAAATTTCAATACTCCCAACAGAAAAGGGCAATATCAGGGCTGGCATAAGTAAGAAAAGTGCAGTAATTGTTATACCTTCTAACACCGACATATCTGATCCTGAAGTACAGGATTACATAAGAAAAACAATAATAAGAGTTTGCCGTAGGGATGCGAAAGAATATTTACCATCAAGGGTAAGAGAGCTTGCCAATATACACGGGTTCAACTACAATCAGGTTTATGTGAAATTATTAAAGAGCAAGTGGGGTAGCTGCTCTTCTTTGGGGAACATCAATCTTAACCTATTTCTGATGCTGCAACATTCCCACCTCATCGATTATATAATACTGCACGAACTGTCCCATACAAAAGAACACAATCACTCAGGCAATTTCTGGCTCTTACTCAATAAAATAACAGAGGGTAAGGCTAAGGAATTAGATAAAGAAATAAAAAATGCTTTTTTATTTAAAACGGATAAGTGAAAAGTAATCCTCGATTGTCTTTATTCTGTTGATAATTGATATAAAATTTATTTCGTATTTTGTATTAAAATAAACTTACCGGGTAATGACTGATGATCACGATTTATTTATAAAGATTAAACAAGGCGACAAGCATAGTTTTGAAACATTATTCCGTTCATATTATTCTCCCTTGTGCGTGTTTTCAAGAAGATATATAAAAGACAGAGATGATTGTGAAGAAGTTGTACAGTCATTTTTTCTTAAACTATGGGAAAAACGTGATGAAATAGATATAAATACTTCTATTAAAAATTATATCTTCAGCTCTGTCCGAAATAGGTGTTTGAACTTCATAAAACATCAGAAAATAACTCACGAATACCAAACTGAAATATTAAAGAACCCCGAAAACAATATCGATTACTCAGGTTATTTTGTAGAAGTAGACTTACAGAGAAAAATCGATGAAAGCATTTCTGCTCTAAGTGACAGAAGGAAAGAAATCTTCCTGATGAGCCGTGAACAGGGATTAAAGTACCGCGAAATAGCCGACCAGCTTGGCATATCAATAAAAACAGTAGAGACACAAATGGGACAAGCTTTAAAGGAGTTAAGAGAAAAGTTAAAAGAATACAAGAACCTGATAATTACATTTTTTTTATTCCGTAATATAAATTCAATCAGGGTAAGCCCTTCAACGGTTGTCAATTCAATACAAGCAGTAAATAATAGAGATGAAAGAAAATAGAGACATATTAAATATGAAAGAGGATTTTTGGAATATTATTGCTAAGAAACTTAATAACGAGGAGTTAAGCACTAAGGAGAAGACATATCTTGAACTGATGTCAAATGATAAAGATGCTCAAAGAATTATTGCGGAAGCTGAAAATACATTGGAAAAAACCGATCTTTTCCTCAACCAAAAGAAATACAATACAGATGTAGCCTGGAATAAAATCAATTCTCAAATTAACGACAAAAAGAAAATCAGAATTGACTTTAAATGGGTTTACAGGGCAGCAGCAGTTATTCTTATTTTAGTGACCGCAGGTATTGCAACATGGAAATTCTCTCCAACTGAAAAGATTATTTATGCTGAAGTTGTTACTTCTGAGAATGATTATTCCTGTCATGAAGTTGTGCTACCTGATGGTACAACTGTAAAGCTCAACCATAATTCTAAATTGATATACCCTGAGAGTTTTTCAAAGGATACAAGAGAGGTTAAGCTTACGGGTGAGGCATTCTTCGATGTCACTCCTAATAAAGAAAAACCATTTGTTATTAAGACCGACAATGCTTCTGTAAAAGTACTTGGTACTTCCTTCAACGTATATGCATACAGCAATGCTCCTACTGTCGAAGTCATTGTTAAAACAGGTAAAGTAGAACTTTCTGATAATGTAATAAATAACATATCTAACAAAAAGATTCTACTAACCCCAGGACAAAAAGGCACTTTCAATAAATCTACCAGGACTATTCTAAAAGAATTAGAATACAATTCAAATGAACTTTCATGGATATCCCACGAAATTAAATTTGAGTTTACTAAGCTTGAGGATGCATTTAAAACACTGCAAAGAATTTATAGCGTTCAAATCACTGTTGACGAAGACGTAAATCTCGACAATCAATTAAATGCTACTTTCAACAAACAAGACCTTGATTATATAATGGATGTAATTGCTTTGACTTTAGACCTTAAGGCCAAAAAGATCGAAGAGAATAAATATATCATTCAGAAAAATTAAAATAAAAAGTTGATTATGAAATCGCTAATCGTCTCTGTAGTATTAATAACATTGACTTTTATTAATCTGCCGGCTGTTGCCCAGAATGATAATAAGAAAATCAACATTCTTGATCAGAACATTTCTATATATGCTGAAAATGAACCTCTTGAAGATGTAATCAAAAAGATATGCAACCAATTTAATCTTGACTTCAATTATAATTCAAAACTGATTAAGGGGAAACGTGTAAATCTAAGCATCTCAAACAAGTCTGTTAAAGAGATACTTGATAAACTAATGGATGATTACTATCTCATTTTTGAAATCGAAAACAACCTTCTTGTGGTAAGGGATTACGTGCCTATGTCGGAACATATCGATTTTAAAAAGCTATACACTACTCCATCAGCAGGCTTTCTTTTTAATAACCCAAAGAAGAGCTCTTCTACATTCAAGTTCAAACAAATCAGCAATCTTATCATCGTACCAGTAAGCATAAACGGTTCTGATACTATGAATTTTATTCTAGATTCAGGCATCAGGGATCCTATTATCACTGAGCTGACTCTTGTTGAAGAGCTGAACCTTAACTATATGAAACCTATTGAACTTAGGGGACTAGGCAACGAAGTGGTCACTCAGGCCTATGAATCTGGCGATAATACAATTACTTTACCGGGATTGACAGCCAGCCATCAGAAAATCAATGTTGTTATTGATGAGAACTTCCAGATTTCCCAGATTTTAGGAATGCCTGTACATGGTTTAATTGGCATGAACCTTTTCAAAAACTATGTGGTCAGAGTTAATTATCAATCTGAAGAAATCAAACTTTATAAACCACAAAGCTTTGATTATTCACCAATGAAGAACGATATAGTACTTCCTATCCATTTTATCAGAAATAAGCCCATGGTACGTTCTGAAATAGTCCAGGATAGCGGTGATGTAGTTCCCGTTTTACTGCTTGTCGATACCGGTGCAAGCGATGCATTGTGGCTTTCTCCTGCTTCAAACGATATGATTAAAATTCCTGCAAATAATATTTTCTCTTTCCTGGGCGTAGGACTCGGTGGTGAGTTGTTCGGCCACAAAGGAAGGATACCTCATTTATGGCTTGGAGGTAAACCTCTTGATAATCCTATAGTTTCATATCCTCAATCAGAATATATCGACAATATTATAAATTCAGAAATGAGGAATGGTTCAATAGGCGGTGAGATTCTAAGAAGATATACTATTTATTTCGACTATTTCAACAAGAGGCTAATAATGAGACCCAACAGTGACTTTAAGGATAAGTTCTATTACAACATGAGTGGCCTTGAAATCATCAATCCGGTTCCGGGGATACCTGTATTTACTATTGAAAATGTTATTGAGAACTCTCCTGCTTATGACGCCGGATTCAGACAAAACGATCAGGTATTAGTTTTAAACTATAATAGTCATAAAGATTTAACTCTGAACGATATTAACCTGATGCTCAGACAACAAAAAAATAAAAAGATAAGCATGACTGTTTTAAGAAACGGAAAAGAATTCAAGTCCAGCTTCTTTCTGAAAGAGATTTTTTAGATTTGACATATAATCAGGTAATAATGAAACATCTTTACCACTATATCATTGTCATTTTAATAATCCTTTCGATTAAATCAAACGGACAATCCGGTGGTAGTGTACTTGAAAAATTCATAAGCCTTGAAACTGATTCAATTACAAAAGCTGATCTTCTTGATTCAATTAGCAATATTGCTGACGTTTACTTTTCATATAATCCTCAACTTCTCGAAGCAGATAATCTGGTAAAAACAGAAATAAAGAACAGGACAATATTCTCAATCCTTTATGAAATTATCAACCCTGAAGTATTAGGGTTTCATGCCCTTGATAACCAGATTATTTTGTATCCAATTAAAATTGAGAAAGACACTCTTGACGCTGTTATAAAACAAAAGGTAATAACTGGAATCGTAAAAGATGTAAAGAATGAAGAACCTGTTGAGTTTTGCAATATTGCTCTAATGGGCAAAGGGAAAGGGACTATTTCTAATCAGGATGGAGAATATATTATCAAAATTCCTGAGGAGTTTTTTAATGATACACTAAGGTTCTCTTGCCTTGGCTTCTTCCCATACGATGTGCCAATCTGTGAAATAAAGGATGACGTATTAAACATTGAACTCGAAAAGACCGTTTACAACATTTCTACTGTCGATGTAAAGTATTATGACCCTATAGAAATACTAAATCAGTTCATCGACAGGATGTACAACAACTACGAAAAAGAATATACTCTTTTTACAACCTTTTACCGTGAAACAGTAAAGGAAAACTCAAGTTACACTGATGTGTCAGAAGCTGTGCTCAACCTGCTGAAAGCTCCATATAACAATGGCTTTAAAGATGATCTGGTGAAGTTTGTAAAGGGACGCAAGAGTTCAAATGTCCAGGCATTCGACGATATAAGGTTCCGCTTGAAAGGTGGACCATACTATATTACAAAACTTGATGTCGTTAAAAATAACGAAAGTTTTATCAATAAAGAGTTCCTGCATCTTTACATTTTTAATTATGAAAGAAAGACTCTAATCGATGGCAGACCAACTGTAGTTGTTTCGTTCTACCCTATTTATAATCTCAGGGATATTCTTTACGAAGGATTACTTTACTTCGACATAAAAACATGGGCTCTCTCAAGGGTTGAATTTAATTATACCAAACAAGGCCTTAAAGAAGCCCGTAGAATGATGATTGAAAAAGAGCCTAAAGAATTCAAGGCTGTTCCTGCTGAGTTGTCATATGTAGTAGAATACAAGCTATACGAAGGAAAATGGTATCTTTTTAGTGCTCAAAGTACAATGCAGATAAAATTGTACAATAAAGAAAAGAAACAGAAGACAATGTTCGAAAGTGTTGCTGAGATTCTGGTTACTGACATCGAAAAAGGTGACTTCCAGCGATTCAGTAGAAACGAGATTTTTAAACCAAGTGAATTTTTTACTGAAAAGATTGACTCATATGACACAGGATTCTGGGAAAATTACAATGTAATCCAACCGGAAGAAGAACTTGAACATGCTATTAAAAATTTCGACAATCACGATATGATATTCACAAACAAGCAGCAATAGTTTAAAATACAATTCATCATGAGATTTTACATCACATCAATATTAGCATTCATTTTGATTTTTTCTGCTAAAGCCCAGATTACAAACTCTTCTTTGATAAAACTCAATGTATCGTTTAAAAATGGAATAAGCGATTTTCCAAAAGACAAGGTTTTTATTAAAACTGATAAAGACATATACTGCCCAGGCGAGAAGATATGGTTCAAAGCTGAAGTATTCAACTGCCTCACAGAAAACTATTCTAATGAAACGGAGCTTATAGTAATGCTGAAAGCTGAATCTGGGGAAGTTATTGCCGACAATAAATATTTGATATTAAACGGAGTATGTGATAATCAAATTACTATTCCTGGATGGTCAAAACAGGGCAATGCTTTTATCGTGGCATATACTCCAAAAGCTTTAAAAACCAACGATGCTTCGCTGGCTGCAATAAAACCTATTACAATCAATTCATATAAACGAAATGATTACTTGCTGAAAGTTGATATGAACAATAAAGTCTATAAACCGGGCGAAGATGTCAAGATGAGTCTGATGTTCAATTCAATATCCCCCGGTAATAAAAGGGAAAAGATCAATATCGCATTATATGATTTTAACCAAAAAGTGTTAAGTCAAAAAATTACAGCTCTTGTAAATACTCCAAATGAACTTAAATTCAAACTTCCCGAAAACGTCATGAATGGTTTGTTCTTTGAAATATCTTTTGCAAACAATGATAACGCCTCTCAAAAATTACCCATTTATACAACCGAGGATAAGATCATAGTTGAGTTTTTCCCTGAAGGGGGCACTCTTCTTACCAACCAGCTTCAGCGTATTCTTTACCGGGCTACAGATCCACTTGGAGAACCAATTGAAGTGTCGGGCAAAGTGTACGACCAATTTATGAATCAGGTTGGAATAGGCAAAATAATGAAGAAAGGGTACGGAATTATAAATATTATGCCTATGCCCGGACAAAAATATTATCTGAAGATAGATGATGAATACGGCAAAGATCAAGCTTTTGAACTTCCTGAGGCTGTAATAGACGGATCTGTTTTTTCTCTTGTAAAAACTGAAGATTCAACTCTCAGGGTAACCATTTTCAATAGCGGCAAATATGTTGGTGAAGAACTTACCCTTGCTGCCATTGCCGGAGGCGAAATAAAGATGGCTTATCCTATTCCCGGAGATAAAAAATATAACCTTAAAATTTCAACTAAGGATCTACCTATAGGAATAGTCGACTTTTTAGTCCTTTCAAATGATGGAACAATCCTTTCTGAACGACTTGTTTACAATACTCCAAATGAAGATATCAACTTTGAAATTGAAACTCATTTAAAGCCTACTGCAACAAACGGTGACGTTGAAGTAACAGTAGACCTTAGTAATTTCATCAACAAGTTTGGTAGCTCCGCTGTTGATGTCAGGATAATCGACAAATTCAACCTTTTCAACCCTGAGCAAATTGAGCAGCAGTCTTTTATGAAATATCAGCTTTTCACTCCAATACCAAAGACTGTCCTCGATATTTATCTCACTAATCTTGAATTGATAGCAAATGGGTACAAACATTATAGCATCGCCGATATCATTACCGGAAAAGACTACATGAAACCCCAGCCCGGTAAAACTTTATGTGGTACTGTAACTGATAAAAACCGTCAACCTGTTAAAGATGCTACTGTTATGGCAGTTCAGGCAAACAATATGACCCTTGCCACAACTACTACAGATGAAAAGGGCCGTTTCTCTTTCGACCGGATTCCCAAATCAAAAGAAGTGATGATAAAAGCATTCAGTCCTACGGGCAAAAAAACTTATAATATCCAACTTGACCGCACTTTCAATGAATCGCTTGATGAACTGATTATGCTTGAATCCCTGAAATCAAGACCATCCTACGATAGAGAAGAAATTACTTCATATTTCCATGACAATAAGGATTTGCTAAAATTAATCGGAAGCGAAAACAAAGATTACGCAAAACCTTCCGGTCCTTCTAATGCAGAAAAACTCCTGCAATCAGGAAATTCTGTACTTGAAGTAATAAAGATGACCAAACCCTTCAGAATTGAAAACAACCAGATTGTGTTTTATAGTTCAAACAACTCATTGAACTTCCAGTCCGGGGCATTAATTGTAATCGACGGACAAAAAATGGGGACTGATATTAACGTCCTAAACGCCCTCTCCCCTTTCGATATCAAATCAATAAATATCAGCACTAACCCGGTCGATATTCAGAAATATACAGGACTTAATTCAGTGGGTGTTATTGAAATTACTACCCGAAAGGATTCGAGTGATTTGATCACGACCAACGACGAACAAGGCTTTAGTCCCAAAGATGTTTTCGACCCTCAACAGTTCAAACACAGCAACTGGGTATATCAAACGACACTTTTCTGGAAAAACAATATTCCTGTAAGTGAAGATGGCAAGGTAAATATAAAGCTTAAAGCAAGCGAAATCAAAAGCGAGTTTGTAATCCATGTTGATGCAATCTCGGAAAGTGGGGTAAAACACCACGAGATTTCTACGTTTTCTACTGTAAAATAGAATCTCAGAAATACTTTACCTCTTTCCCTGTAATATCACTAAGAAGTTTATTGGCAAGTCTGCTGGCTCCAATCCTGAACAACTCAGGGTTAAGCCATTCTTCACCAAGAACTTCGTTTACAATAGCAATATAGATGAGAGCATCTTCAGTAGAAGAAATGCCCCCGGCAGGTTTAAACCCAATCTTCTCTTCCGTCTCCTCAAAATGAAAAGCAATAGCCAGGCACATAATATAAGCAGCCAGTGGTGTTGCTGCAGGCTCAAGCTTCCCTGTAGATGTTTTGATAAAATCAGCACCTGCATTTATTGCCAGAATTGAAGCCTTCCATATATTTTCAGGTGTTTTTAATGCACCTGTTTCAAGTATAACTTTCAAATGTGCTTGACCCATACAACTTTTTACCGCAGCAATATCATCGTGCACTGATTGAAAATCACCTCCAAGAAATGAGCTCAGCGACAAAACAATATCTATTTCATCAGCACCAGCATCAAGAGCCATTTTTGTCTCTTTGACCTTTACCGGTGTGAAAGTCATCGAAGAAGGAAAACCCCCGGAAACAGAAGCAATATTAACTTCGGGCAGCTGAAGAGTCTCTTCCACTGTCTTGACCATATTGGGATAAACACATATTGCAGCCACATTATCGAGACCTTCAAAATGTGAAGGAAAGTCATTTACTTTTTGCGTAAAGCGCTTTACGTGCTCAATTGTATCGGTAGAATTAAGAGTTGTGAGGTCAATAAGAGAAAGCGCAAGTTTCTTATACTCCGGAGTCTGATATACAGTCTTTGACTTCTCAATTATTTCATTTAGATCTTTCTCTATTTTATTTATATCAAATTGCAAATTCTCAGTTGCCATATTCTTTTAAATTTAGTTGTCAATATTTGGTTCAGTAAAATAACTTATCATTATTCAAATGACGCTCTTTATCACGCGAAATCTTCTTTCTAATATTATCACTAAAAGCTTTTTCAAGATCAACGCCCGTCTGATTGGCGAGACAAATAAGCACCCATAACACATCGGCCATTTCGTCGGCCATATTTTCATCACTCTCATTGTCCTTAAACGACTGATCGCCATATTTTCGGGCAAATATACGTGCCAGTTCTCCCACTTCCTCGCTCAGAATAACCATATTGGTAAGCTCACTAAAATAACGTACCCCGTATGATTTAATCCATTCATCAACCTTCTGTTGTGCTTGTTTTATTGTCAAACCATCCATAATAATAAAAGTTTATCTACTGCAAGATATCAATTTAAACTTCATTGCTTGTTCCTGTTCTTTAAATTTTACAGGCTACTCTTTACTCTTTGAGTCAATCCAAATAGTCACAGGACCGTTATTTACCAGAGCAACATCCATATGAGCGCCAAAGATGCCCCTCCCAACAGATTTGCCAAGATCAACGGACAATGTTTCGCAGAACTTTTCATATAAAGGAATTGCATATTCAGGTTTTGAGGCCTTTATATAAGAAGGTCTGTTCCCTTTCTTAGTGAGTGCATGCAAAGTAAACTGGCTAACAACAATTATATCTCCACTAACGTCAAGAACAGACTTATTCATTACATCGTCATCGTCGTTAAAAATACGCAACTGAACAATCTTTTTAGAAAGCCAGGCAATATCTTCGTCAGAATCAGAATCTTCTATCCCCACCAAAACCAACAACCCGATGCCAATTTTTGATACAACGGCATTATCAACAGTCACTGAAGCTTCCGATACCTTTTGAATAACAACCCTCATAATAAAAATACATTTAAGCCATCCAAAGCTAAAAAGGAAAATTATTTAATGAAAGAAAACTAATAACTTTCCGATGATGTTTTTCAAAAAGGAAAAATAATATATATTTGCACACCCAATTCCATTAAAAGCCCGGGTGGCGGAATTGGTAGACGCGCTGGACTCAAAATCCAGTTCCAGCAATGGAGTGCGGGTTCGATTCCCGCCCCGGGTACTAAAAGAGGAAGAATCAGAATTCTCACTGATTCTTCCTCTTTTTACATGTAATTGACTAATATTCTTGAATATAGCATCAAGAAAATTCAGATGACTACACCTCTTAACTAGACTCAGTAAAAAACTAGAACAATTCCACAATCCGAAGTAATAGTAACAGTATCGGGGATTTGCAGCCCGAAATATCATAAACAACCCTTCTTTCCTGAAAAGAGGAAAACTAATCAAAACCTTATGCCTACTGTGATCCCAAAATCATAGATACGGTATCCAGAATTATCGTAGGTATTAAAACCACAGGTTGCACCGGCAAAAAAACGTTTCGAAATGTTGTACACCAAGCTCAGTTTTGCACAAATACCTAGGTCTATGATCCTCGTGTAATATGGCGTAACCATATAAAATTCACTTGCTTCATTAAAGAAATCTATATAATAACCTTGTTGAGTATTAGTGAAATATGTAAATGAAATATAAGCCAACGAGGCTCCCGCTGCTACCGAGAACTCGAATCGCTTTAAAAAATGGAGCTTATAAAAAAGGCTCAAATCGGTATGGACTTGATTATATTGATCCGAATGAAAATCAAGCGAAACAAGTCCTCCTAATTCGCCACCATGCCTTATATTCGTAGGCCAATTATCGGGAACATGGTAGATTGGGCTTTCCGTTGTAGCATGAATAAACCCCAGTCCTACGCCGAACCCAAAATGCTTGAACATACTGTAGCGATATTCGTTTTTGTAGTGATACATCCAATAATCGCCACTAGTGTTGAAACTACGGTCGATTTCGATGCTGAAACTGCTTTTGCTTGCGCTTGACGTTCGCCTTCCTTTAATATCGACAAACGTTCTTCAGCTGTAAATGATCTTTTTAATTTTACCATAATTCCCAAATTTAAGAAGTACTAAACTCTTTTTGAAATTTAGTCCAACTATTTAGGGGGCTAAGACAGCTAGCTATAGTAACTTGAAATTACAAATGCACAAAAAATGATAAGAAAACTGTGCTTTGTTTTTCGCCGATTATCCCCCACTTCATTTTATCTAAAATCAGAAATATAATACCCAAAAACAGAAATATATAGACATAGGTTGAGAATATATTTGTGTACATCATTTTTTTTTAAATCTGAATAAATAAAAAAAAAGTTGATTTCTAAACTTTTTACAAACAGAGGGGAATAAAGTCCTTTTTTTCAAGAAGTGAAGCTTCAGCCATTTTTTTTATTAACTAACTAAACTTTCTATTAATGAAAAAACATCAATTTTTAAAGGTAGCATTCATAGCACTACCAATGTTGTTTTTCTCGTTCTTGAGTTTTGCTCAATCACTTAGCGTGAATGGTGAAGTTAAGGACGAGAATGGTTCTTCCATGCCCGGAGTAACCGTGGTAGTAATGGGGACTACGCAAGGAACTATTACCGATGCAAATGGCCTCTATTCAATCAAAGTTCAAAATCCGAAAAGTTCTCTGACATTTTCATTTGTGGGAATGGAAACACAGGTTATTGAAATTTCCGGACGCAGTAAAATCAATGTAACTCTAAAAACAATTGCTTCTGACCTAAGCGAAGTTGTAGTTGTAGGTTATGGTACAATGAAAAAGAGTGACTTTACTGGCTCTGTTTCATCAGTCCGTTCTGAGGCCCTCCAAAATATTGCTACAACTGATGCAGCTGCAGCTCTCCAGGGAAAGGCTCCAGGCGTTCAGGTACTGACCAATTCTGGTGCTCCCGGACAGGGCGCAACCATTCGTGTACGTGGTTATTCTTCAAATTCTGACAAGATCGGTCCACTTCTCATCGTTGATGGTCTTCAGGTTGACAATATCCAGTACCTCGACCCTTCTATGATTGAATCTGTTGAAGTATTAAAGGATGCTGCTTCTGCAGCTATCTATGGTGCTGCTGCAGGTAATGGCGTAATTTTGATCACAACTAAAACAGGTGCTTCAGTAAAAGGTGCTTCCGTCATTTCTTATGATGTAAGTTTTGCTAACCAGAGCCTTGCTAAAACTCCTGAAATATTTAGAGCTGCTGATTTCATCGAATATAAGAAAATGTCAGGTCTTCCTATCGAATCTCAATTGAAAACAAATGCTTATGATGGTACTGATACCGACTGGTTCGATGAAGTATTCGACCCATCGTGGAGCCAACAGCACGCAGTTACTTTTCAAGCCGGAAACAGCCAGGGACATTTTTTCACTTCCATCAATTATGCAAATAACGATGGTATCGTAAAGGGTGAAAAAGATGTTTACAAACGTCTTACCGCTCAAATTAATGCTGACTATAATATTAAGGAATGGTTTCAGATAGGTACAAACAATTCAATAGAGAGTTGGGCTATGAAATCTGTTCCTCAAATGTCACAGTATGGTTCACTTATGAATTCAGTATTAACTATTGACCCTCTAACTCCTGTTTACTATTCTTCTCCGGATGATTTCGCTCAATCCATGAGATCGGCTTATGATGCAGGTAAGAATATCCTCAAAAATCCTGAAAATGATCTTTACTATGCTACTTCTAAATATATTATTGACGATAGCGGTAACCCTTTACTCCAAAGAGACCGTGTAGATTCTGAAAATAAAGGAATCACACTTCGCGGTGTACTCTATGGAAACTTAAAACCTGTAAAAGGACTTGTAATTACTTCTCGTTTCGGATACCGAGTGGCACAAAGTAACAAACACAGCTTTAGTACTCCATATTTTGCAACATCTCAGGCAAAAACAGAAGACTACAACATCTCTGCTGAAGCAAATACCAGTTACTACTATCAATGGGAAAACTTCGCTAATTATAACATCTCACTAGATAAACATGACATAACAGCAATGGGTGGTATGTCTTATATTGAAAATAATTGGGACAATGTAACTGCCAGTGCTCAAGGTCCTGATATCTTGAAAGGATACGATCCTAACTTCCTTTATCTCGATTATGTGAAAAGCAATGTGGTAAACGGAGCGGAGAAGACTGTTCAGAGTTTCGGTAATTCACCGGGCAAATCAACTCAGATTTCATACTTTGGACGTTTCATCTACTCGTATGACAATAGATACAGCATTCAAGCCAACTTCCGTGCCGATGCATTCGACGCATCTAAATTGTCTCCAGAAAACCGTTGGGGTTACTTTCCTTCATTTTCTGCAGGATGGACAATCAGTAACGAAAAATTCTTTGCTGATATCGTGAACAATGGTGCAGTCTCTTTCTTGAAATTGCGTGCTTCTTGGGGACAAAATGGTAATATTAATGTACTTAGAGATTACAAATACAGCACTACAATTTCTTATAACAGCTCTTGGTATCAGTATAAAGTCGATGACGGTGCTCCTTCATACGGTTCAAAACCTTCTGGCTTGGCTAACCCTAACCTCAAATGGGAAACATCAGAACAGTTAAACTTTGGTCTTGATATGAGATTCTTTAAAGACAGATTAGCTGTAACAGCTGACTATTTTAACAAGGTAACCAATGATCTTCTTGTAGATATCAGCCCTGTTCCTGAAATCGGTGTTGGTAGCACTACTGTAAATGCAGGTTCAGTTCTTAACAGAGGTTTTGAGCTCGAAACATCATGGAAAGATAAAATAGGTAGTGATTTCAGCTACTCTATAAATGCAAACTTCTCTACACTGCACAACGAGGTTACTTACCTTGATCCATCTATCTCACGTCTTGAAGGAGCTACAGGTGGTGTTGATGGTACCAATAACCCAATCCGTACAGCTTTTGAAGTTGGCATGCCTATCTGGTATTTCAGAGGTTATCAATATGAAGGTGTTGATCCTGAAACCGGAAAAGCTAAAATCAAGGATGTCAGTGGAGATGAACAGATTTCTGATGCAGATATGACTTATATTGGAAAGGCAATTCCTGATTTCACTTACGGTATTACTATTAATCTCGCATATAAGGGATTAGACTTGAACATATTTGGTGCTGGAGTAGGAGGAAATGATATCTTCACTGTTTTATATCGTGCAGATACTCCAATGCGTAACTCACTGAAATACTACTATGACAATGCCTGGACACCGGAAAACAAGAATGCTTCTATGCCTGATCCTAAGGCTGTGGCTAATGACTGGTATTTTTGGGGTTCTTCAGCTTCTATGTTCAGCGGTGCATACTTCAAAATCAAACAGATACAGTTAGGCTATACCGTTCCTTTTGAAATTACAAGGAAAATCCTTATCAACAAATTGAGATTTTATGTGTCTCTGGATGACTACTTCACTTTTACCAAATATCCGGGTTGTGATCCAGAAACAGCTACTGTCAGCACTTCTCCGCAGCGTGCAGGCTTTGATAACGGTACATATCCTCAATCGAAGAAGGTTACATTAGGTCTAAATATTATATTCTAATTTTATTCTTTAACAATATGAAAAAATATAAATATATATTGCCCTTACTATTTAGTGCAGCATTGTTATTCTCTGCATGTAGTGAGGAACTCCTCGAGATTCCTCAGAAGGGTGTTGTTAGCATAGAGTCTTTTTATCAGACTGATGAAGACGCTGAATCTGCTCTCGTCGATGCATATGGCGATTTTGCTCAAAACATATGCGGTCATGATGGTATATACGTTCCCTACAATATAATTTTCAACTACCTTGCAGATAACATACTTGCTGCAGGAGAATTTTATGGAGACAATGATCAGTTCGGTAGCATCAATGAGTACCGTTTTGACTCACAAAGTTCTGTTGTTACTACTATGTACAAGCGTTTATATTTCGTTATCTATCACGCCAATCTCGTAATCGATAATTTCAAATATGGAGAAAGTGCAGTAAAAGACCGTTGTATTTCAGAAGCAAGAATAATCCGTGCCTGGTGCCACATGATGGCTGCAATGGCTTGGGATTCTCCTCCGCTTATTGACCACGTTCTTGTTGGCTCTGACAAACCTTCAAACTATGAAGGTGGACATATAGCTCTTCTTCAGTGGTGTGCAAAAGAATGTGCAGAGGCTGTCCCATTTCTTGACGAACGTAAAAGCACAACAGATAAAGATGGCGCTGTGAAAGTTACCAAGGGTTTTGCTTGGACTGTTCAAGGAAAAGCTCTTCTTTACGCTGGCGACTATGCCGGAGCAAAAACAGCTCTTAAAAATGTCATCTCTTCAGGTAAATATGCTCTTGTTCCAGGAGAACGCTGGCGTGATTTATTTCATATCGAAGGTGACGGTTGCGAAGAAAAAATATTCGAGTCGAATACCATTAACAATGCCAGCTTCGGTGACTGGGATGGAAAAATTCAACGTTCTACATGGATGGAAATGAATCTTTGGGGATGGAGAACATCTCGTCTTCAAGCTACTCCAAAATGCCAGGGAGACCAAGGATGGGGCGGTTTAGCCCTTGAAGAAAACTTCGCTAATGAGTTCGCAGCAAATGATGGAGATTCTTATCGCCGCAAAGCTACTATGTTATCTTATGAAGAGTTCCTTACAGAACTTGAGTGGCCTAGCGATTCTGAAAATTTGACAAAAGAGGAAAAACTCGCCGACAAGAAGAGAGGAATCAAAAATCCTGATGGCCTATACGGACAGTGCGGATACCTTCAGAAAAAGCATATCGTTTCTCCTGAAGACCGTACAACTAACTGGTACAGATTCAATAATTTCATAATTGAAAGATATGCTAATGTCCTCCTTATGTATGCTGAAGCTTGCGCTCAGACAAATGACAACGATGGTTTGCAGTATCTACAGATGGTTCAGCAACGTGCAGGATCAAACCATATTAGTTCTGCTTTGACAATGGATGAAGTTAAGAAAGAAAGAAATTATGAGTTGTGGTGTGAAGGTGCTCGCTGGATTGATATGAAACGTTGGGGAGAATTTGAAAAAGTAAAAACCGCAGGAAAACATATTCCATCGCTTAAAGATGCATTCGTTGATGGAGAAACTATTCATAGAGGATATATCACTTACTCAGAGCCTAACTCAGATAAGCAAGTTGGCTTTGTGGCAGGAAAACATGAATATTATCCTTATCCTAACAGTGTAACTACTATTAATCCTAACTTGAAACAAAATCCGGGATGGGAATAATATAAACAGAAGGAATATTTCCTAAATATAAAATTATATCCAGCATTTAAACAACCTTTAAATGCTGGATATTTTTGTAGTAAAAGAAGAGTACCAAAAGTTCTCTCAGGAAAGAAAATAACTTATTGTTAATTATTGGAGTTAATTTATCATATCTAAGGGCAATTTTATTTGATATTTTAACTTAATCATTTAATTTGCTAATTAATGATATAATATCAGATGTAATTTTTTCTGATTTAAATCATTCTTTCATTTAATACCTTAACCTTATTAATTAACCTATATGACCAAGCAGTTAAGTAGAATTATTAGTGTAGATCAGGAAAAATGTGTTAATTGTCATAAATGTATTGCTGTTTGCCCTGTAAAGTATTGCAATAAGGCGGATGGAAACACTGTTGAAATAATCAATAATATGTGCATAGGGTGTGGGGCATGTATAATTGCCTGCACACATGATGCGCGAGTCTTTCATGATGATTTCTCTGAATTTCTGAGCGATATTGAAATCGGCACTAAAATGGTTGCTATAGTGGCACCCGCAATAGCTTCTAACTTTCCCGGTGATTATCTTCGAATAAATACATTATTAAAAGAGCTGGGCATCGATGCAATATTCGATGTGAGCTTTGGTGCTGAGTTAACCATAAAATCTTATCTAAACCACATTACTAAGAATAATCCTAGGACAGTTATATCACAACCCTGCCCGGCAATTGTAACATATATTCAACTTTACAAACCTGAATTGATTAAATATCTGGCTCCAGCCGACAGTCCGATGATGCACACAATGAAAATGATAAGGAATTATTATCCAAAATTTTCGGCTCATAAAATTGCTGTCATCTCACCTTGCATTGCCAAAAAAAGGGAATTCGATGAAGTAGGTCTTGGCGACTATAACATTACATTCAAATCTTTACAGAAATTTATTGAACAAAAAAAGATAAAACTAAATTCATATCAGGAAACAAATTACGATAATCCACCGGCTGAAAGAGCTGTTCTATTTTCAACTCCCGGAGGATTATTAAGAACTGCTGAACGTGAAGCTCCGTCAATAGCTTCTATTTCTAGGAAAATTGAAGGGAAAGAAATTCTTTATCCTTATCTGGACACGTTACATAATGATATAATCGGGAACCACGCACCCCTTCTTATTGATTGCTTGAATTGTCATTCCGGATGTAATGGTGGTTCAGGGTCTTTAAACGAAACCGAGTCTTTCGATAAAATTGAACATTTTATTGAGAAAAGGAACAAATTAGCCCAGAAAAGATATACTTCCAAAAAAGAAATTGAAAAGACAATCAATAAATACTGGAGCGAAGACCTTTATAAAAGGGAATATATTGACCTTTCCGAAAACAATATAATTAAGATACCGTCAGAAATTCAGATTCAAGAGATTTTTCTGGAGATGCGAAAAGTCAAGAAGTCAGATTTTTACAATTGCGCTTTTTGTGGATATGATAGTTGTAAAAAGATGGCCGTGGCAATTTTCAATAATCTGAATAAAAAAGAAAATTGTTACCATTTTAAATCTTCAATTATCGAAGAAATGGCTGACAGTATAAATGATACTTCAAAAAGGCTTACACAGAAAAGTGATTTGGCCTTAATTACTGTTTTTCAAATACAGAAAGTTACTGCAGAATTAAAAGAAGAATTCGATAACCTTATGGTAATGGTCAATAACAACTCCAATAAATTGGAAGATTTTGATCTAATAATTGAGACCCTTACCTCTGTATCCCGTCAGACCAATATCCTTTCTTTGAACGCAGCAGTTGAAGCAGCCAGAGTTGGTGAGTTGGGCAGGGGATTTGCCGTAGTAGCAAATGAAGTGAAGACCCTCGCAATGAAATCCGGAGAAGAATCAGAAAAGATCAAACCTTACCTTGAAGAAATTTCCGATTTATTTTCAACTATCAACAACCGTATCAACTTGGCTTCTAAAAGGTTCATCAGATCAAAAGAACTCAATGAAGAAGTTAGTAATAATTTGAATCTTATTGCTGATTCAATTTCAGAATTGAATGAAAAGACAGTCTTGTTTACACAGGAAACCCACAATGTATTGAACGACAAAAGAGAAATAAAATCAAAAAACTTAAGGGGACAGGATTTTATTCCAATTTCTTCCAATGAAGTTTTACCAAATCAAATTGCTGAGGGCTTAGATGTTGCCAATGATAATAAAATAAAAATTTCTCTCGATTAGATATTCGTTAAGTTCTCAGTAGGACTTGAAAGATACCAGAGCCGTACCACATTCGTCCTTTCTCCCTTAATAAAGGGAGAAAGGACGAATGTGGTACGAATGAGGTACTACTCTGCTATCTTGTGTCCTATACTAAAATTGTTCCTGTATCGAAATCAGACGTTTGTTATCCCTGAAAACTGTTTACCCTTACAGGGATAAGATTTTGTCAGTAAACTAAATTCAGGGATAGCAACCTGAGGTCAACAAATATCAGTTATAATCATTAACCGAGTCAACTCTACTCCGAGATAAGACCTTCAGGTAGTCAACCTAAATCAGGAAACTACAAGCTCTCAAGTTTTACCGAAATATTATAATTATTTTCTGCTTTAAGATGATCCATTTCAGTTTCCACTTTCTTTTCAAATAATTGGTCTGACACCCTTTTCTCGTGCAACAACATTTCTGTTTGCAATTGTTGTTCTCTCAATTGAGTAATATACTCATTGTATTCACTTAAGTATTTTGGGGTTTTAATTTTTCCCGAGTGATAATTCAGAATGGCGTTAATATCTCTGATAAAAGTTGCGTTTTCAAATAAATTTCGTTTATAGCTTTCCATCTGTTCCTTCAACTTATTTGTACTGATAACGACCAATGTGTCTCCAACTGAAACAAATTTGTTTTCATAAAGGTAAACTGCATCAATTTCACCATAAACTGCTGCCTGAAGAGAGTTGTTCTCGATGGATGATTTCACTATTCCTCGACTTTGAGTAGTTACATCAATCTTAATAAATGGGGTGATAATAATTCCCACAACAAGAGCCAATAAAACAGTTAAATAAATTATACTAGTGGTTTTACCACCTCTGGAAAAATAGCTTTCTGCAGAATACTCAATTATTTCTGGTGGAAAAAGTTGTTTCATTCTTAAAATCAATTTTAAATATTGATAAGAAAATATAATTCAAAAAAGCACTTAGCAGAGTTGCTAATACATCATATTTATCTGTTGTTCCCCAAAATGCTAAAAATTCGTAAGCGGTGAAAAAAAGAATTCCAGATACTAATACTGTGATTAGGTTGTATTTCTTTTTAGCAGTAGCAAAAAAGAAATATAGCCACGCAGAAAAACCAAATATATTCCCAATTGTATCTGAAAAATGAAAATCATATATATTATTATTATATATATACGGTCGATAAAACCAGGATAGAGAAAGACCTAACAACACAAAAATTGATGAAATAATTAGTGATTGTTTTTTTTTTAGAATCATGAGGTTGTTTTAAACATAAGGAGACAAATACTATTCATCTCCTTACGATGAATAAATATTAAACCACAATTACATAATTGTGCTGCCCTGCTTCAGCTAATATTCTCCATCCTTTTAGTATCCAATACGATACCTCTTCAATTAACGGACTTCCTCCATTTATATTAACCAAATTATCATCTGGGATTTCAATTAAACTACAATCATTCAGATTCATTTTTCTTTAATTTAAGTTAATTTTAGATTTCTTCACTCATTGCTCTAGCTGCACCTCGAGATATTGCACCCGGGTCTGAAATCAGATCATATGCTAAACTAGTAAGAAACCAGATAGCAATGGGTATCAAGATTCCTCCACCACAAGCTTCTTTCATTTCTTGGGCATCCATTTCTTGAACACCTTCTAATTCAAATTTTTTCATAATACACAAATTTTTAATTGTTAAACACTTAAAAAAACTAAATTTGTGTCAGCTTTTTTGCTGACCTGCCCGTAAGCCTTCCGGTTCGCGAAAAGTGGTTGGTTTTCGGGCTTGTTTTGTATCTCCCCATATACATACTAAATATGTGTATGAAAGAGATGTGCTTTTATTGAGAATTCTCAGGAGCTAAGTTAAGTTGTTACCATCCAGAAAAAAGAACGGAATCAATTTTGTGACAAATCCACCTTTTGTGTTGATTAACTCGTCTCTTGATATTATTAACACCGGCTCATTCACTATTACCCTTTTATTTCCAGTATATAGAAATGAGTTAAGTCTTCGATTAAACTTAATATCTACTCCTAATGTAGCCTTACCTCTTTAAAAATTTAGTCCAACTAATTAGGAGGCTAATACATTAATATTTATAGTTTTCATTTTAATTTAATTCTTTTGTATAAATTTAAAAAGACTTATAATAGTATGTTGAAAAAAATATGTGTAATTTTTCATTTTACACAAAACGAACATTTTCGTCACTTACAAAAACACAGATGAAAAAATTATTTATCATTACTTTACTGGCAGTTGCTTTCCTGAATTCTTTTTCGCAGAATTATATTACACGCACTGCCCACATCAATGTGATGTCTCTTAATAACGTTCAAAATATCGTTGCCGATAATTATCAGGTTGCTTGCCAGTTAAACACCCAGACTGGACAGTTTAAAATTATTACTCTCATTAAATCCTTTGAATATCAGATTGGAGCAATGAACAGAATGATGAGTGCAAGAGACATTGACGTAACCGATTATCCTAAAATAACTTTCGCCGGTAGAATAACAGATATGAGCAAGGTTAACTTCAATAAACCCGGAACATATAACGTAAAATTCTCCGGAACATTCTACGTATGGGATGAGCATACAACAACTGATATCAATGGTAGTCTGACTGTTGGAAGCGATGGAACAATTATAGGAAAATCTGAATTTGCTATACCAATTGAAAGCCTTGATCCGAAGAAGATTGAACAGATACTTAAAGAAAAATTACCTTCTTCATTAAACGTAACGCCTAATGCAATTAGCATTTCCAAAAATATTCAAGTTAAATTCAATTCCATTTTGAAAAAACAGTAATCATGAAAAAGTTTCTAAGAGCTTTAATAATTGTTCTTGTTGTAATCATCGCAATCTTATTTGCAGCATATCTGTACTTTATAAATATGCCCGATAAAAGCGTTTCAAAATTAAAGCCTGATTATCAGATTACAGCATCTGAACTGGCACAAGAATATGAATCTGAACCTGAAAAGTCAGACAAGAAATATATCGATAAGATAATTGAAGTTACTGGTACTATAACTGAAATAAGCAAAGACCAGAACGATTCTTTTGTTTTCATTCTTAAACAGGAAGAAAGTGGAACTGGAGTTCTCTGTACTCTAAGTCAGGAAAATGATAAAAAGGCTTCATCTTACAATATCGGTGACAGAGTAACTATCAGGGGAACATGCTCGGGAATGTTGTTTGAAGTTGTTTTAAACAAATGTGCAATTGTGAAATAGCAGAACAAAAAAAGAGAAAGCTGCTTATCAACTTTCTCTTTTT
>CAYMTR010000010.1:0-90111 GCA_964393405.1 uncultured Prolixibacteraceae bacterium | reverse complement strand
TTATATATATCTGCAATATTCATTTAAAATGAAAAAGTATTGGCTCTAAAAATGATATTTGAATTTTTATAAATCTTCTTTCATAATCTTGGAAAAACAATAAATGACATTTGTAATTGTAAATTTTCTTTTAAAACCAAACATTGAGATTTGTCTATCTTTAATTGTCGCCTGCTAAATATCAGAAAGACATATAAAGACACAACGTAAAAGTAAAAAGATATTAAATTAATGTTAACACAAGAAAAATATCAAAAAATAATTCACTTTACGGAAAAATCAAATAAAACATTAAAAAACATATTATTTACCTTAAAAAATCACTTATTTCTAATTCACACCCAAAGAAAAATTAAGTTTATATCAAAAAAAACAGATAAAAATATTAAAAGAACAAAAATAACAAGGGTGTGAGTTTGCAAAAAGAATAAAAAAATCATTCATACCCCCTTTGAAAAATACCCTATATAAAATAAAAGTATATTTTTGAAATCAGATTCATGATTCTAACCATTTTTAGTGCATGCAGGTATATCAGTGAATTGTAAAAACGAATTTATGTACAACTTAAAATTATGTGTTATGAAAAAAATTAAATTCTTATTAGTTGCTATAGTGTTTACAATGGTTGTTAGTAATCTGAATGCACAGATAAATCCTGGCGTAGACCTTTATAGCAGTTATGTATGGAGAGGATCGAAATTTGGAACAGGACCTGCCATACAGCCTTATGTCGATTTTACAACAGGTGGTTTTTCTGTTGGCGCATGGGGTTCTGTTTGCACCTCTTCAGACGAGGCTTTTGAAATGGACCTTTATGCTAAGTATTTGTTCAACTTTGGACTTGGAGTAGGCATTAATGATTATTATTTCGGAGGAGAGTATTTCTCTGGAGCATCTCATTATATTGAGCCTACATTAAGCTTTTCTGCTGGGGGTTTCAGTTTGCTTGGTGCATATATGTTTGGAAATGAAACTTCTGACGCTTATGTTGAAGCTGGCTACACTTTAAAGAATTTTACTTTGTTTGCAGGAGCAGGTAATGGACAGTATACTTCTGACGGAGGATTCATGGTTTGTAATGTAGGCTTAAAAGCAACTGAGACAATAAAATTAACGGATTCATTTTCAATTCCGGTTAATGGTTCAATAATTCTCAATCCTTCGACTCAGGGATTCTATATCGTAGTGGGAATTTCTCTGTAAGTATTTACATAGCCGAGTATCGTCTAATTACAATCTCAATATATTGTTAACCTTCAGTCATTGAATCTTAAAGATTCTTAGTTGGTTAATCCAATATTGAAAATAAAATATAGCGAATTTGATTCTAATATCGAAAACCAATTTATCTCTGGTTTAGAGAATTATTGTCAAAACTCAGGCATAATGAATAACATTTTAAAAAGAATAAAATGAAAAAAATTGAAGCAATTATAAGGATTTCTCAGTTTGAAGAAGTTTCTGATGCCCTGCATGAAGTGGGTATAGATTTCTTTACTTATTGGGATGTTACAGGTGTTGGTAACGAAAAATCAGGAGCAATTTATCGTGCTACTGTCTATGAAACTCGATTGATTCCAAGACGAATAATTTCATTTGTTTGCCGGGATCAATTTGTAGATGCCTCTATCGATGCTATATGCAAATCTGCAAGAACAGGAGAAATGGGTGACGGAAAAATATTCATCTCAAATGTAGACAATTCAGTAAGAATCCGAACAGGAGAGAAGGGTCCGGAATCACTTTATATTAAAGAATGAGAAATTTAAAAAATTAAACTATGGATTTAATACAATTAACATCAGGTCTAAATACTTTTTGGGTCTTAATAACAGGAGCCTTGGTATTTTTTATGCAAGCAGGATTTGCATTGGTAGAAGCAGGATTTACTCGTTCTAAAAATACAACAAATATTCTCTTTAAAAACTTAATGGACTTTTGCATTGGTACAATCGTTTTCTGGTTGTTGGGATATGGTTTTATGTTTGGAGCAGGGAATGGTTTCTTTGGCGATTTTGAATGGTTATCCAAAGTAGATCATGGTTTAGCTTTAGGTCTTCCTAATATGGCTTTTTTCTTCTTTCAGTTGGTGTTTGCTGCAACTGCAGCCACAATAGTATCAGGAGGCATGGCTGAAAGAACAAAATTTAGCTCATATCTTATATATAGTGCGGTAATCACTTTGGTTATATACCCTATTTCAGGTCACTGGATTTGGGGCGGTGGATGGCTAGCTTCAATGGGTTTTCATGATTTTGCAGGATCTACAGTTGTTCACTCTGTTGGAGGTTGGCTTGCACTAGTTGGAGCCGCAGTACTCGGACCAAGATTAGGTAAATATAAGAATGGCAAAATATACGCTATACCTGGACATAGTCTAATCCTAGGTGCACTTGGTGTATTTATCTTATGGATTGGGTGGTTTGGATTTAATCCTGGATCAACCTTGAGTCTTTCGAATCCATCTCTTGTAGCAAATATTTTCGTTACAACAAATGCTGCTGCGGCAGCCGGAGGAATTGCAACTCTTCTTCTAACATGGTTCCGCTATGGAAAACCCGGACTAGGCATGACATTGAATGGTGTTTTAGCTGGATTAGTTGCTATTACTGCCGGTTGCGATACAGTAACTCCAGGTGGGGCTATCGTAATTGGCTTTATGGCGGGAATTCTTGTTGTATTTGCTGTTGAATTATTTGATAGAATCCTAAAAATAGATGATCCTGTTGGTGCAATCTCGGTACACTGTATAAATGGTGTATTTGGAACAATAATGGTTGGATTTTTTGCTAAAGGAAACGGAATAACAGGTTTATTCTATGGTGGAGGAACAAGTTTACTTGTAACACAAATTATCGGAGTACTTGCCGTTGCTGCATGGGCTGTCGGCTGTGGTTTAATCTTATTCTTAACTCTTAAACATACAGTTGGTCTTCGTGTAACAAAGAAAGAAGAAGAAAATGGACTTGACTATTATGAACATGGAGAAAGAGCTTACAATTAATGCTTCCAATTATCATTTTTATTAATGAATTAGTCACTGTCTTTTAGATAGTGACTAATCTTTAATAAAAATGAATAGTTCATTAATTATATGCATTTCAATTATATATACAACTATCTCTTTCGGAAGAAAACAAAAAAAAGATAAACTTTTTAATTAATAAAAATGAAAAAAATTGAAGCAATTATTAGAAAATCCAAATTCGATGAGGTTAAGATTGCCTTAAAAGAAATTGGTATTGATTTCTTTTCTTATTGTGATGTGCGTGGTGAAGGGAAATCGAGACAGGAAAGAGTGTATCGCGGACGTGTTTACGATACAAGCGTTATCGAACGTACGATGCTTTCTATTATAGTTCGCGAAAAGAATGTCCAAAAGACAATCGACTGCCTTATTGTAAATGCAAGAACTGGTGAAATAGGCGATGGTAAAATCTTTGTTTCCAACATCGAAAAGGCTTATCGCATAAGAACAGGAGAGGAAGGAGACCAGTCACTTTTTATTAAAGGTGAAGAAGAATAGTTATTAATCAATCAAATGTAAGTATTATGAAATCGAAATATACAAAATCAATTATACTTGGAATTCTTTTTATTCTATTCGCAGGTATAAAACCATTGATGGCACAGGATACAACAGAAGCTGAGCCTTTTATAAGTGCAGGCAACACTGCATGGATGATCGTTGCAACAGCTTTAGTATTTTTAATGACCTTGCCAGGATTGGCATTCTTTTATGGTGGTTTGGTTCGCCGTAAAAACATTCTGAATATTTTAATGCAGTGTTTTATAATTGCAGCTGCAATTACCGTAGAATGGATAGCTTTTGGTTACAGCATGTCGTTCGGATCATCGGGTGGTCCCCTTGCCCCGTTTATCGGGGGATTCGATTGGGCTTTTCTAAAAGGAATTAAAATTGATGATGTTAGCCCTTATTATATTTCTCAGGCTACTGAAAGAATCCCTCATATAGTATTTATAATGTTCCAATGTATGTTCGCTGTTATTACTCCTGCTCTTATTATAGGTGCTTTCGCTGAACGTATTAAATTTAAAGGGTTTTTCATATTTATTCTTCTTTGGGCAATTTTGGTTTACAACCCTGTAGCTCACTGGATATGGTCTGCTGACGGATGGCTTTATAAGCTGGGAGCACTAGATTTCGCAGGCGGTACTGTCGTTCATATAAACGCAGGAGTTGCTGCTCTTGTTATGGCTCTGTTGATTGGCAAACGTCGTGGTGTAAATGGAACTCCAACTGTTCCTCATAATATTCCTTTCGTAGTACTCGGGGCAGGACTGCTTTGGGTTGGATGGTTCGGCTTCAACGCTGGTAGCGGTCTCGCTGCTGATGGACTTGCAGGAAATGCTTTAATGGTAACTCATCTAGCTGCTGCAACTGCTGCTTTAACCTGGGCATTGATTGAATGGTTCTTCCATCGCACACCAACTACTGTAGGTATTGCTACAGGCGCGGTTGCAGGATTGGTCGCAATTACTCCGGCTGCTGGATTTGTTGGTGTTGGTGGAGCTATAGCAATTGGGTTTGCAGTTTCAGTTGTTTGTTTTATCTCCGTTAGCGTTGTCAAACACAAACTTGGTTATGACGATACTCTTGATGCATTTGGGGTACATGGTGTAGGTGGCATAATCGGTGCTTTGCTGACAGGTGTTTTTGCAGTTCCTACTGTACAGGCTGCTTATAGCGGAGCAATTGCCGGTAACCTAAAACAATTGTGGATCCAGTTGATAGCTGTTGTTGTTGTTCTTTTATATAGCGGAATAATAACTTTCATCCTTTTTAAAATAATTGATAAGACTGCCGGTATCAGGGTTGAACCAATTATTGAGGAAGAAGGTCTTGATATTTACGAACATGGCGAGTCAGCATATAACTAAAGGACAAATTTTAATCCCTTAATTTACCTTTCAATAACAATCCCAAGTCCTGATTCATTTTACAAGAGTCAGGACTTTTTTTATTTTTTGTATTCTTTTACTGAACAGTTATAGCCTGAATCAAAGGCATCAAGGTTTATTTTAACTACTTTTTCTCCTTTTTCACTGAAAATCTCACTAATGCTATTTTTTAAAACATCAATAGGAATATCTAAAAACGGAGCTGCTACTCCAAGCATTACCATATTTGATGCTTTTGCCGTACCTGCTTCTTTTGCCATTGCCTCAGCATTAACCGAAATTTTCCTTGGCAAACTTTCAATTTGACTAAAAAGTATTGACTCTTCAGGGTAATTAGATATGTTTTTATAACAATCTCTACTTGTAAGTACCCATCCCTCAGAAGAAAGATATGGTAAATATCTCAGGCTTTCAAGTGGCTCGACTGATATTATTATATCTGCCTGTTCCAAACCAATAAGGTCTGAATATATTTTCTCATCAGAAATTCTTAGATGTGATTGTACTGCTCCACCTCTCTGGCTCATACCATGAACTTCTGCTTGCTTTACATTGTATCCAAGAGATAGTGCAGCGAAATCTATTACGGCAGCGATTGATAAGATCCCTTGTCCTCCTACTCCTGCTAATATTATGTCTTTTTTCATTTTAAATCAGTGTTTGCAGTTTCTTACTAAAGGATCATTTTTCTTTTCTTCTTTCTTCTTTCTCAATTGAGTCTGAATACATTCTCTGGCAGCAATAATTACTGATACTCCCTCATATGCAATCTCTTCTTTCATTATTCCAACATTGGCATCAAAATTTTTTGCAAGAGGCTCAATTACTTTCAGGTGTTCTTTTTCTACTCCAAGACCTAAACATATTTCAACTAATTTTCCGGTTCCCGATGAATCCTGACCTCCAGTCATTGCTGTTGTTGAATTATCAGAAATTATTACCGTAATGGAAGATTTGTCATTTACAGCATCTAACAATCCTGTAATTCCTGAATGTGTAAATGTGGAATCACCAATAACTGCTACTGATGGTCGATATCCTGCGTCTGAAGCTCCTTTTGCCATTGTAATCGATGCTCCCATATCAACACAGGTGTTTACAGCATTAAATGGAGGCAATGCTCCTAAAGTGTAACAACCTATGTCGGAAAAAACCTGATATCTTTGCGCACCACCTAAAGCTGCATTTAGTTCTTCATATGTATCTCGGTGACTGCACCCCTGGCATAACGAAGGTGGCCTATTGGTTATTGAAAAGGTTTTTTCCTTTTTTTCTTTAGATTTTTGACCTAAGGCAACCCCAACATTATCAGGATCTAATTCACCTTCTCGTGGAACTACTCCGTTTAATTTCCCATCTATAGGTTTTAATTCTTTGTTCTGAATAACACCTCTTAACAACTCTTCATAAATCGGGAAACCTTCTTCTAAGACAAGTATTTTCGACGAATTTTCAAATATTGAGCTTACCATATCCATTGGTAATGGATATTGACTGATTTTTAGTATGTTATAATGGCTCTTGTCTTTTGAAATATTTTCCATCAGATAATTGTACGCTATCCCGAATGCAATTACTCCTTGTCCGCCTATATTGTTTATTTCTAATTTGTTTAAGACCGAAATTTCTGATTCTTTCTGAAAGTCTTTCTGTATTTCTAAAAGCCTGTGGTATTTTTTCCTTGCATAAACCGGTAGCAACATGAAGTGCATCGGATCTTCAGGTAATGAAAGCTTATTCTGCAATATTGTTTCTTTTTGTATTATCCCTGCCCTTGAATGTGAAAGCCTTGTTGTAATTCTCATCATTACGGGAATACTGTATTTTTCTGACAATTCAAATGCTAATTTTACTGAATCGTATGCTTCTTGCTGGGTTGAAGGTTCAAATACCGGAATCATGGCAAACTTGCCAAAGAAACGCGAATCTTGTTCGTTTTGTGATGAATGCATCGAAGGGTCATCTGCTACAACCAAGATAAATCCTCCACAGACTCCTGTCGATGCCGAATTCATAAATGGATCTGCAGCAACATTCAATCCTACATGTTTCATGCATACCATGGTCCTTTTTCCGGCGAATGACATTCCAAGAGCCTCCTCGTATGCTGTCTTTTCATTTACAGACCACGTCGAACGTATTCCTTTTTCCTTGGCTTCTTCCGATGCCTGGATGTATGTTGTTATCTCGGTAGAAGGTGTTCCCGGGTAAGCATATATTCCGCTTAGTCCAAAATCAACAGCTCCTTGTGCAATAGCTTCAGCACCTAATAATAATTTTTGTTTCATAAAATTCATTTCCATTTATTGGATAGTTAGCAAATAAACTAAATACCTGTCAAATCTCCAATGAATAATTTAAGTTTTAAAGGTTGGTCTGGTATTTGTTATTTTACTATTTTCACATAATTTGTATAATTGAAAATCTTAAACTAAGTATTAATCCAAACAATTATCGTATGAAAACTGCACTGACTTTTTTAATTGTTCTTTTTTCTCTGTCTATGTTCGGTCAATACACCCGAAATTTTATAGATCAGAATTACATCGAAGTCCAAGGAAAAGGTGAAATAGAAATTTCTCCCGATGAAATTTATATTCAGATTACTATTAATGAAGCTGATTACAAGGGTAAAGAGTCTTTGGAAATGCTTGAAAAAAGGATGCTTGAAAAATTAACTGCAATTGGCGTCGACCTAAAGAAGGACTTTTACGTTACTGATATCTCAAGCAATTTTAAAAATTACTGGCTGAAAAAACAAGACATCTTTACTTCCAAACAATACCAGCTTGTTGCCCATACTGCTCAGATGGCCGGACGTGTTTTCCGTGAACTTGAGTCACTTGGTGTCTCAAATATGGATATTGTTAAAGTCGATCACTCTGAAATAGAAAAGTTCAAAGAAGAGGTTAAAGTCAAGGCAATTCTTAATGCTAAAAAAACGGCCGACATTCTTACTAAAGCCATAAACCATAAAGCAAGTACTGCTTTATACATCCAGGAAAGCCAACCTTTTTACCGCTCAGCTCCTTATGCCGCCAACATGATGAAGGTTAGAGGTGCAGAAGCAATGGATGCTTCTTATATCGAACCTGAAATTGAATTTGAAAAGATAAAACTGGAATATTCTGTAATTGTTTATTTCTCTATTTATAAAATGGCTCCATCTCCGGGTGATAAATAGTATCCGATAGTAATTTTCTTTAATAAAATATGTTCTCGTTTTATTTATAGACAAGAGCTACAATTCTTAAGGGGGCACCACTGCCTCCTTTTATTTTCATTGGCAATGCAATAATATAGGCTCCCTTTTCAGGCAGCTTATCAAGGTTTGTAACATTTTCGTACCCGGTAAGTCCTTTCTCAAATAGGATCCTATGCACCATGAATTCTTTTGATTGCCCATAATCAATACTAGGAGTATCTAACCCAAAACCATTTATATTCCTTTCTTCTGCCAGCCATTTTGCTGCCGCAGGATCAAGCCCGGGAAAATGAAGATGAGGTACTGCTTCTGCTCCTGTCAATTCAGTACCCAGATATTTTACCCTATCGTTGTAATATTTCCCATGTCCGGTATTTACTAAAATTAATGCCCCATCAGGAATCCTTCCGTTTCTTGACTCCCACGCTTCAAAATCTTCAATGGTAATCAGGTAATCAGGATTATTCTTTGCCTTCTCAGTTACATTTACAACTACTCCCGGACCGTGAAGTTGTGTAAGAGGGACTTTCTCTATTGTGTTTTTATTGGCACTGAAATGTATGGGTGCATCAAAATGAGTTCCTCCATGTTCTTCAGCAGCAAACTTAAAGGATGAATAGAAATAGTTCATATCGTTTATTCCATATGAAACTGTATCATGAGTAAATGGAACATTCGTTGGCCAATAAATTGAATTCTCATCGAATTCAAAAGTTAAGTCAATCCACTCTGTCTTTTGCATAATTTCATATAAATTGTCAACATTTGACAATTCAGTATTCTTCACGCATGATGAAAAGATGATTACAGATATTAAGAAGAAATATTTTTTCATAACGGCTCAATTTTAAAACTAAAATTTTGAATTTAATATTATTCTAATTTACAAAATATTACTGTTCTCAATATTTGTATTATTCAAATTTTTATTAAAAAAGTATTTTTATAGTCTATCGGGCAAATGCTTGTGTTTCGTCAACGAACCCTATAATGTCTTCAATATTAACTTCTTTAATTATTGTAGAGTGGTAGTTCTTAATTTCAAACTTATTCACCACTTCTTCTTTATATATATCCCTGACAGTTAATATTACTAAAATATCTCCCTTATTGAGTAAATACTGTATTCTTTCACTCCATCCTCCTCCATTAATCTCAAACCTGCCTGCCTCATCTATTATAATGACTCTCTTGTCTTTAATGTTTTCGTTGGAAAGTATCTGCCTACCCCAAACAATGGCCATATTGTTTATTTCAAACCTTCCTATTCCTTCGGTGTTATTATTTCTCTTTATTCTTAAAAATTCAACCTTGCTGTCATTTTCAGCAGAAACCAAATCATAGCCAATGGTTTCCCCATTCTCAATTATTCTTGGCGAATAAAATCCTCCGATTCTAATTCCTCTTTCTTTTAATTTTCTTACTATTTCGATAACTTTATTTGTCTTTCCTTCAGAAACTTTACCACTGATAATAAAAACCTTCGACTGGTACTTTTCCTTAATCTCAGAAAACCTTTTTTCCGAGTGACTAATTAAGGTCTTGACTACATATGACGGTTTCTTTATAAATGTTTTTGCATCTGGTAAATTTGCTATCACATACGGCAATGATTCAAACCCAAGTTCTAGTGCAACCGGTAAATGCCTGAATGCCGATTTCATCATTCTATCTCTTATTCTTGGATTGTATAATTCTGTCCCGAGAACTGCAAATCCAACAATTATTACTGCTGCCCTGAAGTTCATCTTCAGACCTGTAATAAGACCTACCATCAAACTGTTGTTTCCTCCATCTAATTTTGATATCAAAATAGCCGACAATGCTGTTGTAAGAATGAAAAATATCCAGAACCCGGGTCTGAATAGCTGACGCATTCCTCTTTTATACCTTATAATCCACAGTGTAACAATTATTATTGCTATTGGCATCCATACGTAAATATTACTTTTACTAATAAGAAAAATGGTTCCAATTATTCCAATAAAACTTGATATCAACCAAATTATTGAATATTTAAAATCATCATTGCTTTTCTTATTGCTTATATTTTCTTTATTGTCAGCTTTAGTAAATTGTTTTTCTTCCCTTTTATCTAAACTTCTCGAAATTTTTATTCCTACTATTGCAGCAAAAACTCCAAAAAGTACGTAAATCCCAAGCAAAACCAATAGTGGCAACCAGTATGTGTTGAAATGGATGTTGAGTTGCTTTTCTGCATACTTAAGCAGATTAGAGTATATATCAACTATGCTGAATCCGTAGTATATTATGAAGTTGACTATCTTTTGTACAAATACCCACGACATCGCTAATATTGATCCAAAAATAAAACCTACTGTGTTTCTGCCTGATATTCTGACCGAAAACTCAAGTAATAACGACTCCATGAAGATCGCAATCATAGGTCCGAAAATAACTGCACTTGGAGACATAGTTTTCATTAATGCACATATTAGTCCACTGCGCCAGAATAATCCTTTGTCTTTCCAAACCTGCGCTACTGAAATCATTAATATTAAGCCAATTGCAGTTAATATGCTGCCCTTGAATGGCACATTCAAATTGTGAAGAAAACTGCCTAATATTATTTCTGAAGCTGCCCAATTAGCACCAACTATTGAGGCTTTCAGCCAGACATCACTTGGTTTGTGATCCCTGCTCATTTGCTGAAGTTTAAATGAAGTTTTGCATAAATGTTTCTTCCGGGCTCAGGATAGCCTTCCTGAATTGTGTAATTACTGTCCAGAATGTTATTAATGCCCACGATTAACTCTAAGTTATTGAGAAACTTATACGCTACTTCAGCATTGCTAACAAAGAAGGCAGGGGAGACCCTTGTGCCATCACTATTGCTGAATCTTTTTGTGTTATATTCTCCTGAAACGCTTATTGATAAATCTGCAATTGGGAACATTTCTGTAGATGCATATATCTTATTTGAAGGTATATCTGTAAAAATTAAATCAGGATTACTTAAGTTTTGACACTTTATATAGGAATAGGATCCATATATTTTCAACATTCTGATAGGAAGATATGTAAAACTAAAATCGGCTCCCTTAAATTCTGATGAGCCTGTATTTTGCATTTGGTATAGGTCATCCTGTACATTTGTGACAATTTGAATTGTATTGAAAACTCTGTTGTAAAATATTTCCGGTCGAAATTTTAAAACTTCCCCAATTGAAATGTTCCCCCCTATTTCTAAGTTAAGAGCTGACTCTGATTCTAACTCGGGATTTGGAATTGCAAATCCTGCCCGGTACGAGTACCTGTCTTTCATAGTTGCAAACCTGCTTTTATAAGCAACATTGAAATTTAATCCAATAGACTTTGATAAAGTATAATAGGATGCCACTTGCGCATTTATTGCATAATTCGAATTTTCAGGAAGCTGTATAATTTCTTGTGTTTTTGAATTATAGTCTTCTGCTCCAATGCTTTTTCTAAGATTATAACTTATACCCGGAACAAACGTCAATTTCTTTGTGGGTCTGTATATTTCTTCAAGTCCTATCGATAAAGTGTTATCTGATACTTGTCTTACCGGCTCTCCTTCATTGTTCTCTCTGTGATTATCATTTTTTAGATGAATCATAAATTTTAGGGTGTTTGCATCACTGAAATTTCCATTTAATTCAATATTTCCACCTAAAGAAAAGTCATTGTAATAACTGTTGAACGAAGATTTCTTGGTTTGGGTCGTATATGTATTATCATCAAAACTTCTGATCTTGTTTTTGAATTCATCGTAATATGCTCGTATTCTCATTTGAAAAACTTTATTGAAAGATGTTTCTGAGATAAAATATATGCTTTGTTTATCCCAGTTTGGCCACTGCCAGTATCTTACATTTGTTCTTGGATCATTGCCCAGATATATGGGATTCCCTTTGCTGCCATGGGAAACGGTATAGTTAAGACTGTATTCATCGGTTTGGTTTGGGGTGAATCCAACCTTGAAACTTCCTTTAATATCTTTCCGGTATGAATTGTCAAGTCGATGATTAGTTTCTAGTGCTGTTGTATCAAAATCAGCAGATAGTGGTATGAACTGACGATCGAATATAGAGAAATTTCCAAGAAAATAAACTTTCCCCAAATGGCTTCCAAAATAAATTCCGGAATTATATCCATTCCCACTCATTAAACCTGCTTCCCCCCTTATTTCTATCCGTTCAATTGGTTTTTGTCCTACCAGATTTATGGCTCCTCCTATCGTGTTTGCTCCATACATAATTGATGCAAATCCCTTGGATACATCAATCTTTGAAATATCAAAAGTCGTAAATCGCCCAAGATCAACGTATCCATCAAAAGGGACGTAAACAGGTATTCCATCTACAAATACAGGAATGCTTCTTAAATCAGAACCTCTGATTAAAACCATACTTTCATTTCTTGAGCCACTACTGTAATATGTTACAGATGGTAAGGATCTTAATGAAGTGCTAACATCCGATGCATTATATTTATTCATCTCTTTTATGCTCACCATTTCTTTGTCTACAATTTCAGTTACATTAATAACTCCCAGTGTAAACATGCTTTTTGATATGTCTGAACTGTCTTTTTTTAACTGAGCCTTAGCGCAAAATGTCAGAATCAAACAAATAAGTAAAAGATGAATTCTTATCATTTTATGACAAATATTTATTTCGTTATTCCTGATTTGAATAACGGATAGTGAAAGTATAGATTTCACTTTTTAATACAAAATATTTACATGGAAATTTTTAAATATGTATTTAGGCTCTTGCTTTGCTCAATCATGAACTTAATAAATTCTTCTTCAACCTTTTGATATTGAGATATTATCTTTTCTCCGAAAGGAGTGAGCTGAGCGATTCCTCCTTCTTTACCTCCGTGTTTTAGTATTATTAAAGGAGTTTTTGCAGCATTGTTCATTTGATTTATACTATACCATGCTTTGCGGTAAGATATTTCTGTTTCGGCAGCAGCTTTTCGAAGTGAGCCAAGCTCTGCTGTTTTCATAAGAAGTTTTACTTTCCCTTCTCCAATAAGAGTTTCTTCATTAATCTCAATCCAAATTTTTCCTTTGACAGAATAAACCTTATTTTCTTCCAACATGATCTATAAATTAACCTAATGCAACATCTAGTATCATCATTGTTGAAAACCCCAGAATTGCTCCTATGGTTGAAAGATCGGTTTCGCCACCTCTTTGAGATTCAGGGATTAACTCTTCTACTACAACATATATCATAGCTCCTGCTGCAAACGACAGCGCATAAGGTAGCATTGGTTGCATTACTGAAACCAGTAAAGCCCCTGCAACCCCCGCTATGGGTTCAACAACCCCTGAAATCTGTCCGTATTGAAAAGCTTTAAATCTCGATAATCCTTCTCTTCTTAAAGGAATTGAAACAGCAGCTCCTTCAGGAAAATTCTGTAGTCCGATGCCTATTGCCAAGGCAACAGCTCCAGCCAGCATTCCTGCATCCGGATTATTGGCGAGGGCACCAAAGGTAACTCCAACTGCAAGTCCTTCAGGAATATTGTGTAAAGTAATTGCTAATACCAGCAAAATACTTCTTTGCCACGATGTTTTTATTCCTTCTGCTTTGTTTGTTTCAAGTCCCATGTGAAGATGGGGGAGAAGCTTATCGACCAGAAAGAGAAAAGCCCCTCCTGAAATAAAACCTACTAGGGCAGGAACCCATGGGGTAGTACCCATTTCTTTTGCCATTTCAATTGCCGGGTTTAGCAGCGACCAAAAGCTTGCAGCTATCATTACGCCGGCTGCAAAACCCAGCATTGAATTAAGAACTTTTTTATTAATCTCTTTAAAGAAAAAAACCATACCCGAACCAAGAGCCGTCAGGAACCATGTAAAAAGTGTTGCCAAAAGGGCTAATAATACGGGATTTATGTCTAATAAAGATTCAAAGTTCATTTCAAATTCTTAATATCTATTTTTTTTGTTTATCAATTGGAACTACTCCTGCCATTTCGCCAATCATATTTATCAATTGACTGTCAGATGGTACAACAATTTTTGCGTTATTACCTAATGATGTCTCAAGAGCTTCTAATTTTCTTAATATTTGTGCATTCCCGATAAAATATTTGTCGGCTGCTTCATTGACCAATCTGATTGCTTCAGCCTCTCCTTCAGCATGAAGTATCTTAGCCTGTTTGTAACCTTCTGCTTCTTTTATTTTTGCCCTTTTTATACCATCGGCTACTGTTTCTGCTGCAGTTGCTGAATCAATGGCTGCAATCTTTTCATTTTCGGCTTTAACAACCTTGTTCATTGTGTCCTGTACATCTTTTGGAGGATCAATCTCTTTCAATTCTGTTCGGACAATCTCTATACCCCAGCTGCGGGTTTCTTCAAGCAAAGTTCTGTATAACTCTGCATTTATTTTTCCCCTCTCACTATTGGCCGACTTTAAAGTAAGTGTTCCAATAATGTTACGTAGAGTAGTTCTGGCAAGATTTACTATCTGCCATCTGTAGTTGTTAACGTTGTAAATAGATCCTTTTACACTCTCTTCGTCATGTTTTACCTTAAAATAAACCTGGGCATCAACCCTTGCATTAAGGTTGTCATTTGTTATAATTTCCTGCGGTTCAGCATCTACCATCTGTTCAGTGACGTTTACCCTGTAAATCTTGTCAATAATTGGGATTATCCAATTAAAGCCGAGTCCTGCAAAGCGATGGTACTTTCCTAATCTTTCAATTAGAGCTCTGTGTGTTGGCCTTACTATTCTTATCCCTAAGAAAAAGAATATCAATAAGGGTATTCCAATATAAAATGCTAAGTTCATAATAACCTCCTTTGTGTTTGTGAGTAATATGTTAAAGATAATAATAGTTTATATATCAACAGAAATTTTTTTTAGTTTTATTTCATTAATGGTATTTTTATTAACAATTGTCTTTCATGAAAATAATACTTAATTATTATGAAAAAATCATTTATTTCCCTTTTTATCCTGATTTTATTGTCAGTATTTTGCTACTCTCAGGAAATGAAAGTTACGCTTCCAATTATTAATGAACCTGTCTCCGACTTTCAGCTTTCAGACCAAAACGGTAACCCTGTCAGATTATCATCTCTGAAAGGAAAAAATGTTATGCTGATTTTTCCTCGGGGAATGGTTAAAAAAGATTACTGGTGCCAGATTTGCCACTATCAATACGCCGACCTTGCTGATCTTGAAAAGTCAAAGGGTGTTAAAGAAAAATATAATCTTGAAGTTTTATTTATCCTCCCTTATCAGTCCGATTCTATTACCAATTGGATTAACATTTTTCCTAAACAGATGGACATTATCGATAACTGGAAATTTCCCAAAGATTCACTTAATTTAAGCGATGGTGCAAAGCACTGGGCAACAACTACCCGAAAACTCTTACCTAAAAAGATTTCTTACAATTCGGGCAATATAGAAACTCCATTTCAAATTTTATCTGATGGACAACGAGTTGTTTCTAAAGGATTTCAACTTTATAAATCTGAACCCGATGCCCCACAGAATATACCTGCTATTATGATTATTGATAAAGAAGGTGTTCTTCGTTACAAATATCTCAGTCAAGATACTAAAGACAGACCTACTTACGATTATCTGTTTAAAATTATGGATGTTATCCTTTAAAAGCATATCTGAACAGGTTCCCAAGGGAAGGTTTTTGTCCTTGCATTAATATTCCTGTTCTAAATATTCTTGATGCTATCCACACTGATAAAGCAGTAAATAGAATTACTCCCGCCAAACCAACGTAGGGTTGCCACATTGGTATTGAAACCGGGGTCGATTGCCTTACCATCATTAAAAGAGGCGTAAAGGGAGGTATTAGCGACATAACTGTTGCAAATGTCCCCATTGGATTTTGAATAACCGGCCACACAATAAAAATTGGCAAAAGCATAGGAAGGTTGGATGGGAATGATACATTCTGGGCATCTTTATTATCGTTGCAAGCAGCTCCTAAAGCAGCCATCATCGAATTGGCCATAATCAGATAAAATATCAGGTATGTAAAAAACCACGGGACAAGCTCATAGGGTATCATATTTCCGTATCCTAAGAATTCTGCAGTAACAATTCCTCCCGTAACGTAAATCAATGCCGTTAAAAGTGAAACAAATGTATTGCCCAGTATTTTTCCTGCCATAAATTCGAAAGGAGTCACTGTTGCTAAGAGAACCTCAGCAATTTTTTCCATTTTTTCTTCCATTACGGCATTCAGAACTGGCGTCACACCCATTATTACGATCATGAACATTAATAATAACAATACGTAAGGTATCACTATCGACTGAACAATATTACTTTTTTCAGCATCCTTAATTTTTCCTGACGATTCATCCATTTTTAATAAACCCATTCCTTCAACTTCTGCCCAGTAAAAGAGCTCTTTTGTCTTTTCAGGTGGAAGGTTTAATCCTTCAAGCCTGATTCTTCTTAAATGGTTGTTTAATGTATAATTGAACCATTCTTTTGTTTCAAACTGAAGAGTGTTTTCCGAGTAAAATCTAATAAAGGAATTCGCCGGGTCATCCCCGGGATTAAAAATTGATGAACCTATCTCGATAAACCCATTCAATTCTTTTGATTCTACTCTTTTTGAGAGTTCAAGTTTCTGACTAACTTGATCTGATTTGTCAGGTTCTGCAAATTCAATAATGTATGCCGGCCTTATTTTTTCTTTTGTTTTCTGATTGAATATTTCATTCTCATTCCGGTTTTTAACACTCAGATAAAGAGCTTCTTTGAAAAGTCCTGCATTGTCAACTACAACAAATTTCTGATCAGAGGTATCAACTTTATTCCTTGAGATAACCGAAACTAAGGAACTGCCGCCCATGAAAACAGGCATCAACAGTAATATTATCAGAAAACTTTTTGTTTTAACTGCAGCCTTGAATTCTCTTACTGCTATTATTAATATTTTACGCATGATTTTCCTCCTTTCTTTCAGAAGATGCTATTCTGATGAAAATATCGTTTAATGATGGCTTTGTAACTTCAAATTTCAGTACTCTGGTCTTTTTAATGACACTTTCAAGAATCGACTGAGTATCTATTCCCTGAGTTAGCCTCATTTCCTGAAGATTGCCGAGATCATTTATGCTCTCAATGCCATTTATTCCTTTAAGAGCTTGGTACCCGGCTTCCGTCTGAATCTTGATTGTATCGCTTCCATATAAGTCCTGTATGTTTGGAAGAGTTCCGTCAAGCACTTTCTGTCCCTTGAAAATCATGAATATATAATCACACATATTCTCAGCCATATTCATGTCGTGTGTACTGAAAATTATTGTGGCGCCTTCTTTCTGTAATTCAAGCAACGCCTCTTTCAAAACCTCAGCGTTCACTGGGTCTAATCCGCTGAAGGGCTCATCAAGGATAATTATATCAGGTCTGTCAATAACTGTAGCTATGAATTGCAGCTTTTGGATCATCCCTTTGCTAAGTGTTTCAACCTTTTTATCAATTCTGTCGTAAAGATTTAATTTCTTAAGCCAGAATTCAATCTCAGCCTTTGGATTACTTATTTTTTTAAGGTCTCCATGAAACTTTAGAACATCATAAACCTTCATTTTTTTGTAAATACCCCGATCTTCAGGTAGGTATCCAACATGTTCAAGGCGGGAGTTCTCCATCTTTTGTCCTTTGATAAAAATACTTCCGCTGTCAGGTTTGAAAATATTCATTATCATCCTTATCGTAGTCGTTTTCCCTGAACCGTTAGGCCCTATAAAACCGTAAATGGTGCCAGCAGGTACTTTTAGATCGAGGTTATTTACAGCTTTAACCTGTCCAAAAGTTTTATTTACACTTTCAAGTTCTATAATTTCCATTCCATTTAATTTAAAATGATATTAAAATGATATCACAAATATCTATATAAAATATTTAATATCAAACTATATTTTAAAAATTATTGTGTTTGATTTTTTTTGTACAATTTTTATCTAATGTGTACTTTATTTAGTGAAACTTTTAAAAATTGTGTGCCAATTTTAAGGCAGGACATAGCCCTACCAAAAAGCCACCAAAGACGTACCACATTCGCCCTTTCTCCCTTAATAAAGGGAGAAAGGGCGAATGTGGTACGAATGAGGTACCTCTCTGCTGTTGACTTGTCCTATACTAAAAGTTAAAGAGAAGCCATTAATTGTTTTATATAATACAAACGATTGCATCTTTTCAAACGAATAGCCAATATTTGTCCTTATAATCAACTAAAGAATCTAATTAAATTTTATAAGTACTTAAAGAACAGATTTATGTAGCTATATATGTTCAATGAAACCGACTCAATTAAACATTTATAGAAAATTGACTTTTTGGCTTCTAAAATTGCAATAATGAAAATATTATTACTAATTTTAACCCTGTAATATTATAAAGATTGATTTATTCAAGTTATAATATTGAAGAATAGATACATAACATTAAGTGCAAACGTTTGAATTGAAATATTATGACACTAAAAAGTTTTAAAAGATTTGCGGTACATCCAAAGGACTTTAAGAAATACGATACTAAGCGTATCAGAAAAGAGTTTCTAATTGAAGAGGTTATGGTCGAGGATCAGATTTCTCTTACTTATTCACACTACGATAGATACGTAGTTGGGGGTGCTGTTCCTGCAACAAAACCTCTTGCTCTTGACTCTTTCGATTCTTTAAAGGCTGATTTTTTTCTTGAAAGAAGGGAAATGGGGATTATCAACGTTGGTGGTGCAGGCAAAGTAAGGACTAAAGACGCTGTTTATGAACTTGGTTTTAAAGATGCTCTTTATCTTGGGAAAGGTACCATGGATGTTGTTTTTGAGTCGGACGACTATATACATCCGGCTCATTTTTATATAAATTCTGCTCCTGCCCATAAGGAATACTCTTGTAAAAGAGTTACTATGGCTGATGCTAACGTTCTTCAAATGGGTTCATTGAGTAGTTCCAATGAGCGTCAAATTAATCAGCTTCTTATAAATAAGATTGTTCCTACCTGCCAGCTTCAGATGGGGATGACTGAACTTAAGGAGGGTAGCGTATGGAATACCATGCCTGTTCATACTCATGACAGAAGGATGGAAGCTTATTTTTATTTCAATGTGCCCAGAGGACAAGCGGTTTGTCATTTTATGGGAAAGCCAAAGGAGACCCGCCATATTTGGATGAAAAACGAACAGGCTGTTCTTTCTCCGGCGTGGAGCATTCATAGTGCTGCCGGTACTTCAAATTATATTTTCATCTGGGGTATGGCAGGGGAGAACCTTGATTATGGTGACATGGACATTTGCCAACCTGATGAACTTAAATAAAATGGGAGTCCACAGATATTCTGATCTTCCGGCAAGGAAAGTGACTGATTTCTATACAAGGAGATTGGCTTGTACTGATAATCTGATGATTGTGAATTGTGAGTTCACCGATGGGCCTACAGAGAATCCGGATCCTTTTCACTCTCACCCACATGAGCAAGTTTCTTATATGCTTGAAGGTGAAGTTGATTTTTATATCGGCGATGAGGAAAAGGTTCATATAAAAGCAGGGGATATTTTTACTATTCCTTCAGGTGTTCCTCATACAATTCACAGACTTACTCCTATGGTGAGATTGATAGATTGCTTTACACCTGTCAGAGAAGAATTTCTTTAAATATTTAGTTGAAATTTGAAACTTAGAATACAGATAAAAAATAAAAAATTCAGATAAAAGATGAGCGCAGAATTGTTTGATTTAACTGGAAAAGTTGCCCTAATAACAGGTGGAACTCACGGAATAGGAATGGCTATTGGTAAGGTTCTTGGAAAAGCAGGGGCAAAAGTTTGTGTAAATGACCTGCTCGAGGAAAGGCTAAGTGCCTGTAAAGCAGAATATGCTAAGGATGGGATTGATGTTTTTACTCTTGTTTTTGATGTTACTAACGAAAATGATGTAGATAGAGGTATCAGTATTATTGAAAAAGAAGTTGGCACTGTTGATATTCTTGTAAATAACGCAGGAATTATCAAGAGAATTCCTATTCTTGACATGTCAATTTCTGATTATAAACAGGTTATAGATGTGGATTTGGTAGCTCCGCTAATTGTGTCTAAAAGGGTGGCTCCCAATATGATCAAAAAGAGAAGCGGAAAGATAATCAATATGTGTTCAATGATGAGCGTCTATGGAAGGAACACAGTTTCTGCATATGCTTCAGCAAAGGGAGGATTAAAACTTTTAACAGCAAGTATGACCTGTGAATGGGCAAAATACAATGTCCAGATAAATGGCATTGGTCCCGGATATATTGCTACATCACAAACAGCAGCTATCAGGGAAGGCAATCACCCATTCAACGACCTTGTAATGACAAGAACTCCTGCAGGTCGTTGGGGAGAACCTGAAGATGTTGGAAATGCTGCTTTATTCCTTGCTTCCAGGGCAAGCGATTTTGTAAATGGGCATGTACTTTATGTTGACGGAGGTATTCTTGCAAACTTTGGGTATGTAAAAGGAGAAAACGATATTCCTGAGTAAATTTCGGCAAGTTTAAAAAAACAAGGTATGGGAAGAATATACGAGGTAACCGTTGACAGCAAATCGGAAGATACGGCTTAAGGAAAATAATGTAAATTTTCGGTAGTCGTAATGTATTGTTCCAATAATCAAGCATATAGTTGACCAAGGAAGGGGGGTGAGGGCTGCAACAATTATAAGTAGTGAACCGTATTTCTTTACCATTGGAAGGTGTTTTACAAAGAATTTCTTTTGAAATACTGTTGAACTCAAATATTTGTTGAAATATCTGCCAATAAAATACGCCAGATGTCCTGCTGCTACCGATACTAAAGTGAAGAAGGTTAGATTGATAATATATGAAGTTGAGTTTCCAAGATTTATTGACCAATACATAAAAAGTTCCGGAGGGAACAAGCCAAAGAATACCTCTGAACCAATATATATCAGATAAATAATAATAGGTCGGCTGTAAAATTTTTCGATCCAGAACTGGGGGTTATGGTCGATGACTGCTTTTTTGAAAATAATTGCTACAACAATAATAACCAGCAGGTAAATTATTGCCTGCAGGGAATACTTAAGTATAAAACGTGTTCTTTCATTAAGCATAAGTATTCAGTTTAGTTTAGTTTTTTCAAAGTGTAGGTTCTTTCTTGCTTTTTATTTTGCCATACCTCAATCCTGTCGCTTTCAACCTTAAGTCGAACTAAATTATACTTACTGTCTTCAAACAAATATCCGTCAACAAGTTTGATCAATAAAAGTGGTCTGCTTAAAAAGCTGTAATCAAATTCAATTATTTTAGGTTCTCTTTTTATATCGAGATATCTGTTATATTCGATAAGGTTGGGATCTTTTTGAGAAATTTTATCATTATTTAAACCGGTTTTTATGTTGTAGGTGTAATCATCCTTTTTGGTGATAGTTTCAGGGAACCAGTTTAAGAAAGATTTTTCGTATGATAACTTGTCAGCAGTAGCTGTAATTGTAATTGTTGGAGATAAAAGCCCCGACTCTTTTATTTTAGTTTTTCCTTCTTCGAGAGTTATCTTGTCAACACTATCACCAAAAAGAGCTTCACTGATCCTCTTAATTTCATTCCCTTCTTTTTTGATAATATATAGTTGTTTTCCAAACAAAGTGGGAGTTTCCCGGATGATTTGGTAATCACCACTGTCTGACAAATTAAACAATTCAGCAATATTGACTGAGATATTTTCATTAACATCAAGGAAGACGCCCTTGCAAATATGAAAGCCCATAGTGTGATAATCTACGTCGACGGTCTCAGTTTTTTTAGTGCTATCAGAAGTACTGATTTCTTTGGTCGTTGTTTCACGGTAAATGTCTTCCCGAAGCAGTAAAAGCTCTGTTCCCGGTTTGAGCAATAAGGGATTGGGTATTTCCCCGGATTCGTAGCTCTTTAAATACCTGTAATTACTAAAAGAGCAGCTTTGGAGAAAGCTGACAGAAATAATTGTTAGTAAAAGAGCAACAAGTGATGGTTTTTTTAAAAAAAGAATTTTCATTATTAAGATTTTCTCAAATATAGAAAATATTGAACAAAATGATTAGTAACAATTATCTGGTACAGGAAAAATAAATTTTTAACAAAAACAAAGGGTGTGTCAAAATCAAGACACACCCTTTATAGAAAAGTATTTTCTTTAATAACTTATAGTTAAGCCTTAGGAGCTTCGTCTTCGTCATTATCTTTTTTAAAGACAGAGAAAATTTTTGAGAAACCTTCTTTGAAAGAATCAGCGCTTTCGGCAAATGCATCTTTAAGTTCATCCCATTTATCTTCAGCTGCATCAATTAGAGCGTCGTATTTAACCTGAAGCTCATCTTTTTTTGCTTCAAGCTTAGCGATTTGTTCATCGTAAGTTTCTTTTAAATCAGCCTGAGCTTCTTCTTTTTTCATTTTAAGCTCGTCGATTTTTGCAAAGATATCGTCAATACTTTGTTTTGCTTTGTCTTTGAATTCCTGTTGTTCCATAATTTTTTGAGTTAATTTTTTAGAAATTGAAATACTGTTTTGCGTTGTTGTAGCTAATATCTTTTACGATACCACCAACAAGGTCAAAATCATTGGGAATTTCGCCATTTTCCATGTCATTACCAAACAGATTGCACATTATTCTTCTAAAATATTCATGTCTTGGGAATGAAAGAAAACTTCTTGAATCAGTAAGCATTCCAACAAATTTACTTATCAATCCTAATGATGACAAGGAGTTCATTTGTTCGGTCATTCCAAATTTCTGATCAAGGAACCACCAGCCAGAGCCAAATTGTATTTTTCCTGAAGCCGGACCTTCGTTAAAATTGCCGAGCATTGTAGAAATCATTGCATTATCGCCCGGATTGATATTATAAAGTATTGTTTTAGTAAGCTTTTCTTCATCATTAAGTTTGTTAAGGAACTTCACGAGGTTGGCAGCAACTTTAAAATCGCCGATTGAATCGAATCCTGTATCGGGTCCGAGTTTTGAGAACATTCTGCTGTTATTGTTTCTTAAAACGCCGTAGTGAAACTGTTGAACCCATCCTTTAGAATGATCCATTCGAGCAAATTCGAGAAGCATAAAAGATTTGAACTTTTTGAGTTCTTTTTTCTCGAGCATTTTACCTTTTCGCACTCTTTTAAAAATTTTGTCAATTTCTTCGTCAGAGAAATCTTCAGCATAAAATTCTTCCAGACCGTGGTCGGAAACCTTACAGCCGGCAGTAGCAAAGAAATCATGACGTTTTTTGAGTGCGGCGATCAAATCATCAATATTGTTTATTTCAATTTCAGCAACAGCACTTAATTTGTCGATATATGAATTGTAAACCTCAGGGTTCTCGGCGTTCATAGCCTTGTCGGGGCGCCAAGCAGGGAAAGCCTTGAAAGAAGTTTTCTGAGATGCGATTTTAAAATGATGATCAAGGTTGTCGATTGGGTCATCTGTAGTACAGAGGACATCGACCTTCATTTTTTTGAGAAGGCCCTGTACTGAAAATTCTGGAGTTTGAAGCAGATATTCAGCTTTTGAATAAATATCATGGGCGGTTGAAGGATTAAGAAGTTCGTTTATACCAAAATACCTTTGAAGTTCGAGATGAGTCCAGTGGTATAACGGATTACGTAAGGTGTAAGGAACAGTCTCTGCCCATTTTTCGAACTTTTCAAAATCAGAGGCATTACCTGTTATATATTTTTCATCAATACCAAAAGCTCTCATAGCCCTCCATTTGTAATGATCTCCTTTGAGCCATATTTGGGTCGGGTTTTTAAAATTTATATTACCGGAAATTTCTTCAGGAGGAAGATGGTTGTGGTAATCAATAATTGGCATTTCTGCTGCGTACTCGTGGTATAAACGTTCAGCTGCTTTGTTTTGCAGCATAAAATTCTCATCCATGAATTTTTTCATCCTATCTTTTTTTTTGAAAGTACAAACCTATTAAATATTTTTCTTTATAGAAGTTTCCCTTATTATCAATTTTGGCTTCAAAACAATTTTTCTGGGGATAAAATCATCGGAGCCTGAATTTAATTGTTCGAGGAGCAGATTAGCTGCTGCTTTTCCCATTTCCTCGCTGTACTGATCTACGGTAGTTAGTTTTGGCTTAATAAGTTCAGCAAAAGGTTCATTTGAATAACCTGTAATAGCAATATCTTCGGGGATATTAAGACCACTATCATGGCATGCTTGAATAACTCCCATTGCCATATAATCGGAAGTGGCAAAAACAACTTCAGGGATATCTCCAGTAGTTATAATTTCTTTCATATAATCATAGGCAATCTGGAGTACAGGTGTAGCTTCAAAGCATCTCATCTTAGAAATATCAAGATTGTTCTCTTCTAAAGCTTTCTTATAACCGTTAAACCTGTTTTTGTAGATATTTGATGTTCTGGGGCCCCCCATCCATAGGAAGTCTTTATATCCTTGATTAATAAGGTGAATAGCTGTGTCGTATGAGCCGGCTTCGTCATCGTTCTCAACTTTGTTGACATTAAGGAGGTCTGAAACCCTATCGAACATCACAAGAGGGATGTGAGAATTAATAGCTTTTTGTAGGTGTTTAACGTCTTGTGTTTCAACGGAAATAGAAATGAGGATGCCTCCAACTCTGTTTGAAATAAGAGTTTCGATGTTTTCAATTTCTTTTAAATATCTTTCTTCTGATTGGCAGATAATTAGATTGTAACCTGCAGGATTCAGAATACTTTCCACCCCATTGATTACGTTAGAAAAGAAATGGCGGTTAATTCTGGGCACAATCATACCGATAGTATTTGCTTTTCCTTTTCTTAGACTTGAAGCAATAGTATTGGGTTGGTATTGAAGTTCCTGAGCAGTTTTCCATACCAATTGCTTAGTCAGGCTGCTTATTTTAGGATGATTACTCAAAGCTCTTGAGACAGTAGATGCCGTGATGTTCAGAACTTTGGCTATGTCTTGTATTGTAGCTTGCTTTTTTGACATTGAAGAAATTAATATGAAATTTATTTTCGTTTCAAATATAAAAATAATAGTGCAAACGTTTGCATTATATTACACTTTTTTTAATTTTGTGATGAAAAATTTTTAAAATAAATATGAAGAAAGTAGTTACGTTCGGAGAAATAATGTTACGCCTGGCGACGCCGGGATTTTTAAGGTTTGATCAGACAGACAGTTTTTCAGCCACTTTTGGAGGTGGTGAGGCAAATGTTGCTGTTTCGTTGGCAAACTATGGTCTTGATGTTGATTTCGTTACCCGTTTACCAAAAAATGATATAGGTATGACCTGTATGAAAGATTTAAGGAAATATGGTGTTGGTGTAGACAAAATCATTTGGGGAGGAGAACGTTTAGGTATTTATTACCTTGAAACCGGTGCTGTAAGTCGCGGTAGCAAGGTTATTTATGATAGAGCTCATTCATCTGTTTCTGAGATTAAGAGCGGAATGATAGACTGGGATAAAATTTTTGAAGGTGCAACTTGGTTTCATTGGACAGGAATAACTCCTGCAATATCTCAGGGAGCAGCAGATGTCTGTCTTGAAGCATGCAGAAAAGCAAACGAAAAAGGGATTACCGTGTCGTGTGACTTAAACTACAGGAAAAATCTTTGGAAATATGGTAAGAGTGCAAACGAGGTTATGCCTGAGCTTGTTGCTTGCTGTGATGTTATTCTTGGTAATGAGGAAGATGCAGAAAAAGTACTTGGAATAAAACCTGAAGGAGTTGATGTAAAGGGCGGGCACGTTGAAGGTGCAGCTTATGAGTCTGTGTCAAAACAAATTATGGCTGATTTCCCCAGATGCAAAAAAGTAATTACCACATTGAGGGGGTCTGTAAATGCCAATAATAACAACTGGGCAGGAGTTTTGTGGAATGGTTTAAATCTTTTTGAATCAAGAACATATCAGATAACACATATAGTAGATAGGGTAGGAGGAGGTGATTCCTTCATGGGAGGCTTGATATATGGAATTATGAGGTGGCCGGAAGATGATCAGAAAGCACTTGATTTTGCTGTCGCTGCTTCTGCATTGAAACATACAATATATGGAGATTACAACAGAGTAAGTGTTGAAGAAGTTGAAAAGCTTATGGAAGGTGATGCTTCAGGAAGAGTTGCTCGTTAAAAACAATAAAACTAAACAGATATGGCTAAATATTCAAGGGTTGAAGTTTTTCTGAAGATGAAAGAAACAGGGATGATTCCATTGTTTTATCATCCTGATGTTGAGGTTTGCAAAAAAATGGTAAAAGCTTGCTATGATGGAGGGGCTTTGGCATTTGAGTTTACCAATAGAGGAGAATTTGCACAGGAGGTGTTTGCAGAACTATCTAAATATGTCAAGGCAGAGTTGCCGGGAATGGCAATCGGAGTTGGTTCAGTTGTAGATGCAGGGACTACTTCAATGTACATTCAGTTGGGCGCTGATTTCATAGTTTCCCCAATTATGAATCCGGATATGGCAAAAGTGTGCAACAGAAGGAAGATTTTATGGTCTCCGGGTTGCGGAACATTATCAGAGATAAATCAAGCTGAAGAGCTAGGATGTGAGCTTGTTAAAATATTCCCTGCCGAACAAATCGGGGGACCAGCCTTTGTGGCATCAATAAAAGCTCCATGTCCATGGACAGATATAATGCCATCAGGAGGAGTTACTCCTGAATATGATAATTTAAAGGCATGGTTTAAAGCAGGAGCAACATGTGTTGGAATGGGATCTCAGCTAATGAAGAAAACTTACGTTTCTGAAGGTAATTATTCAGAATTGGCTGGTAAAGTTAAAGAAGCAATAGAATTAATTAAAAAAATAAAATCTGAGTTATGATAACAACAAATGAATTATTGGGTCTTGGAGGCAAATCAGCCGTCATTACCGGAGCCGGTGGAGTAATTTGCAGCCGTATAGCTGAAGGACTGTGCAGTGTAGGTATGAATGTTTTTCTTTTAGACCTTAATGAAGAAAGTGTAAATGCTGTAGCCGATTCCCTTAAAGCTAAATATCCCGAGTTGATAATAGTTGGGTTAAAGGCAAGCGTTTTGGAAAAAGAATCTCTTGAAAACGCTAAGAATGAAATTTTAAAACATGTTGATGCAATCGATTACATTATAAATGGTGCGGGTGGAAATTCACCAAAGGCAACAACTCAGGCAGAACAAATTATAAATGGTGAAACAGATGAAATGACTGATTTTTTCAGTCTTCAAATGGATGGATTTGACCATGTGTTCAATTTGAATTTTAAAGGGACACTTCTTCCAACAATGGTTTTTGCTAAGGACATGATTAAAAGGGGTTCAGGAGGAGTACTCAATATTTCTTCGATGAATGCTTTTCGTCCTTTAACAAAAATACCTGCTTATTCTGCTGCAAAATCATCGATTAATAATTTCACAGAATGGCTGTCTGTTCATTTCGCAAAGACAGGGGTAAGAGTAAATGCAATAGCTCCGGGATTTTTTCTAACGAATCAAAACAGGTTTTTGATGATCGACGAGAAAACAGGCGACCTTTCACCCAGAGGTAACAAAATAATCAACAACACTCCTATGGGGCGTTTTGGAGAAATTGAAGAGTTAATAGGGACAACAATATACCTTCTTTCTGACATGTCGAAGTTTGTAACAGGCATTGTCATACCAATTGATGGAGGTTTCAGTGCATTCAGCGGGGTATAAATTTTAAAACAAAAATATAAGATATGAGCATAGAACTTAAAAAAGAATATTCATATTCTTTACTTGTACCAACAAGTATGGGAGTAAGGATTACTCCTATAAACGGACAGCCTGTTCACAGCAGCGATACTTTTAAAATGCAGGCAACAAGTGCTGAAACGAACGTAGCAAGTATTCCTTCGTTGTTAGGCTTACCTGTTAAAGTTCTGACAACTTTTGTTAAGGGAAGTCCGATTGCACAGTTTATAAAAAGCAACTTGTTAAGCAGGAATATGGTTTTTGAAGGTCCTGAAATTGAGCAGGGGGGACCTTGGGGATTCAGGCATCAGTTTAATATTGCAGACAGCGGTTACGGTTCGAGAGGACCAAGGGTTCAGAATGACAGAGCAGGAGAGATTGGTCGCACATTAAATGTAAAAGATTTTGATCTCGATAAGATTTTTGGAAAAGAAGGAGTTCAGATAGTTCACCTTTCAGGATTGATTGGGGCATTATCGCCAGAAACAAGCAAGTTTTGTCTTGAGTTGGCACGTGCCGCAAAAAAATATGGTACACGAATAGCGTTTGACTTAAATTACCGTGCCACATTCTGGAAAGGACGTGAAAAAGAGTTACATGAGATTTTTGCAGAAATTGCATCCGTTTCAGACATCCTTGTTGGAAACGAAGAAGATTTTCAGCTTTGTCTTGGGATTGAAGGTCCTGAAGCAGGTGGTAAAGGGTTGAATGATAAAATAGACAGTTTTAAGGAAATGATAGGCAGGGTTAAAAAAGCATTCCCAAATGCCACTGTCTTTGCCACAACATTAAGGCAGGTAATTAATACTAATGAACATTTGTGGGGAGCAATAATGCTTGAAAATGAAAACTGGCACATTGTTGAACCAAGAAACATCACTGTTCTTGATCGAATAGGAGGAGGGGACGGTTTTGTTGGCGGATTGTTGTACGGGATACTTAAAAACTGGGAACCGGAAAAATGGATTCAATTTGGATGGGCTACCGGAGCTTTGGCAACAACCTTCCTTACTGATTATGCTCAACCTGCCGATGAGGAAATGGTTTGGAGTGTTTGGCAAGGAAATGCCAGAGTCAAAAGATAAATAATCTATTAGTCAATAGTATAGATTTTTTATTCTTTGATTGAAGAGTAGGATGAATTTAATGTGATATTCAAAATTCATGAATTTTATTATTTAAATTGTTTTAATTATTTGATAAATTACACGAGATATATGAAGCATAATTGAAAAGTTTTGGTTTTCTGTAGTAATATAAAAATAGAAGGATATGAGATTCAGGATTATTATTAGCATTTTACTATTGTCTTTAGCACTCAATTCCTGTAGAACGGGTAGTGATGTAAAAATCGGTTTTTTAATTCATTCCTTAGCTAACAGCAGGTGGCAGGGTGATCTAAGGTATTTGAAAGAAAAAGCAGAAGAAAATGGTGCTGAAATCATAGTAAAGGAATCCAATAACGACGAGCATGTTCAGTTGAAACAGGCCAAGGAGTTGATAGATGAGGGGGCAGATGTTTTAATTGTAGTAGCTGCGAACCAGAATACTGCTGCCGGTATAGTGCGAGTTGCAAATGACAATAATGTGCCTGTGATTTCATACGACCGCTTGATCAAAAATGCTGAATTAAGTTGTTATCTTTCATTTAATTATGTAGAAGTTGGAAATCAAATGATTGAATATGCTGTTTCGAAGAAACCTTCAGGTAATTATATTTTTCTTTGGGGTGATGCTTCAGATGCAAACGCAAGGTTTATTAGTAAAGGGCATGAATCATCAATAAAGCCATACGTTGACAATGGTAAGATAAATATTCTTTACAAACAGTATATTGACGACTATTCCTCAGCTGCTACGATTAATACAATCACTGAGATTTACAATTTCACAAATGTACCTATTGATGCAGTAATTTGCGGAAGTGGTACAATGGCAGAATCAGTTGTGGATTTTTTTAAAAAGGTAAATTATCCGAACCATATTATTGTTACAGGACAGGATCTTACTGCAAATTCAAGGACATTGATAAAAGAAGGCAAACTTGACATGACTGTTAATAAATCAGTTAAGGATCTTGCATATAACGCAATTGATATTGCTTTGGATTTAGCAAAAGATGGAAGGTTAAAAAAAGGAAGGGATTACAAGTATGTAAACAACGGACGTGGAGATATTCCATCAATTTTGCTTCCCTCGACAACAGTAACTATTCAGAATCTGGATAAGTTTGTTAATGCAGACTAAAGAATTTAATTAATTAAAAATTAAACAATTATCAAATGATATATTTCGAAGCGGGTTCACCCGAAGCAGTTTTATCAGATCAAGATTTAAGAGCGGGATTGATTAAAGCTTTAAATCTGCTTGGTAAAAAGAATAAAGTTTTGGCGATACCACCCGATTATACGCGTTTGCCTTCCAAGGCAGGTATTCTGACATCTTTTGCATACGAGTATTATAAAGAAAAGCTAACAGACATTTTACCGGCATTAGGCACCCATACTGCGATGAAGGAAGAGCAGATTGAGCATATGTTTCCTGGAGTTGATAAAAGCATTTTCAGAATTCATGATTGGCGAAATGACGTAGTAACTTTAGGAGAGGTCCCTGGTTCATATGTTGAAGAAGTTAGCGGTGGAAAAGTAAATTTTAATTGGCCGGCACAAGTAAATAAAATGCTTATTGAAGGAAACTACGATTTGATACTTTCACTTGGTCAGGTTGTTCCCCATGAAGTAGTAGGAATGGCCAATTACAATAAAAATATTTTTGTAGGAACAGGCGGTTCTGAGGGTATAAATAAAAGCCATTTTATTGGAGCAGCTTACGGAATGGAAAAGATGATGGGCAGGGCTGATACTCCAGTGCGAAAAGTTTTCAATTATGCTTCAAAACATTTTGCGTCAGAGTTACCAATAGTATATGTGCAAACAGTAGTTGGAGTTGACGAAAAAGGAGGGCTAGTTACCAGAGGATTATTTGTAGGCGATGACTTTGAAGTTTTCGATAAAGCAGCAAAATTATCGTTAAAGGTAAATTTCGATTTAGTAGAAAAGCCTTTAAATAAAGTTGTTGTATGGCTTGATCCTTCTGAATTTAAAAGTACATGGTTAGGAAATAAAAGTATATACAGAACCCGTATGGCAATGGCTGATGGAGGGGAACTTATTGTACTCGCTCCGGCATTGAAAGAGTTCGGTGAAGATAAAATTATTGATGGGCTTATACGTAAGTATGGATATCGTGGAACTCCTTATACCTTAAAAATGGTAGAAGAGAACGAAGATTTGAAACAAAATTTAGGAGCAGCCGCACATTTAATTCATGGTTCATCTGAAGGTAGATTTAATGTTACATATTGTCCGGGCAAAGGCACTGAAAATCTTACACAGAAAGAAATTGAAGGTGTCGGATTCATATATGCAGATATTGACGCTATGTATGAAAAATACAATCCGGCGAAATTGAAAAATGGTTATAACAAACTTTCTGACGGGGAAGAGATTTTTTATATTTCTAACCCTGCGCTTGGATTATGGGCATTCAAAGATAGATTTGAAAACTAAAATAAGAATAACAATAAAAAAAATAAAACATTATGACTAAAAAAGCAGATATCGGATTAATTGGATTGGCAGTCATGGGAGAAAACCTTGTACTAAACATGGAAAGTAAAGGATTCACCGTGGCAGTATTCAATCGGACAGTTGAAAAAGTCGACCATTTTGTAAACGGCAGGGGTAAGGGTAAAAATTTTATAGGAGCCCACACTATTCAGGAATTTTGCGCTTCACTTGAACGTCCAAGAAAAGTTATGATGCTTGTAAAAGCAGGGCAGGCAGTTGATGATTTCATTGATCTATTAATTCCTCAACTTGAACCGGGCGACATAATTATTGACGGTGGAAATTCACATTTTCCTGATACTATCAGGCGGACAAAATATGTTGAAAGCAAAGGATTACTTTATATTGGTACCGGAGTTTCAGGAGGAGAAGAAGGAGCGCTTTTAGGACCTTCAATGATGCCCGGAGGATCACCGGCAGCATGGCCACATGTAAAGCAAATATTTCAGGCTGTTGCAGCAAAAGTTGAGGATGGTTCGCCATGTTGTGATTGGGTAGGAGAAGATGGTGCCGGTCATTTTGTTAAAATGGTTCATAATGGAATAGAATATGGCGATATGCAGATTATTACTGAAGCATATCAGCTCATGAAAGAATTACTGGGAATGAGTGCAGATGAAATGCATTTGGCATTTAAAAAATACAATGAAGAAGAACTTGGGTCATATCTAATTGAAATAACAAGAGATATTCTTGCATATAAAGATGAAGACGGTACTGCTTTAGTCGAAAAGATACTTGACACTGCAGGACAAAAAGGGACAGGTAAATGGACAGGTATTTCTGCTCTTGATCTTGGTATTCCTTTAACCTTGATAGGTGAATCTGTTTTTGCACGTTGTCTTTCAGCTCAAAAAGACCTGAGGGTCATGGCTTCAAAAGTGATTTCTGGGCCAAAGGTTGATTTCAAAGGAGATAAAAAACAATTTGTTGAAGACATTAAAATGGCTTTATATGGGGCAAAAATTATTTCTTATGCCCAGGGATATAATCTGATGATGGAAGCTGCCAAGGAGTATGGATGGAACCTTAATTACGGTGGAATTGCTTTGATGTGGAGAGGTGGATGTATAATACGTTCAGTATTTTTAGGAGATATTAAGAAAGCGTTTGATAAAAATCCTTCGCTACCAAACTTGCTTTTGGATCCTTTCTTTAAGGAAACAATTGAGAAAGCTCAGGAAGGATGGAGAAGAGTATGTTCAACTGCTTTATCAAACGGAATTCCAGTACCTGCATTGACTTCAGCACTTTGCTATTTTGATGGCTTCAGAAGCGAAAGGCTTCCTGCAAACCTTCTGCAAGCACAGCGCGACTATTTTGGTGCACATACATATGAAAGAGTAGATAAACCGAGAGGTGAATTCTATCATACTAATTGGACAGGACGTGGGGGAGACACAGCTTCATCAACATACACCGCATAGAGAACAATAAATCATGACTAATAACAAATCAGACTTAAATTTCGGGAAGATGACAAATTACAGATGGGTAATTTGTATGATGTTGTTTTTCGGAGTTACAATCAACTACCTTGACCGGCAAGTTCTTTCATTAACATGGAAAGACTTTATAGCTCCGGAATTTCATTGGACGAACAATGATTACGGTAATATAACAGCTCTTTTTTCAATATTCTATGCTGTAAGTATGTTGTTTGCAGGCCGTTTTGTCGACTGGCTTGACACAAAGAAAGGTTTCCTTTGGGCGATAGGAATATGGTCGTTTGGAGCAATTATCCATGCTTTTTGTGGAATAGCAACTTCTGGTATTCTCACAGGAGAATGGCTTGTTGGTTTTGGGGAAGCGAAAGAATTAATTGCAACAGTTGATAATATTGGCATGGTTGTTAATGTTAGTGTGACCTTGTTCGTATTTGCCAGGTTTGTGCTTGCTCTTGGAGAAGCAGGCAATTTTCCGGCTTCAATAAAGGCTACCGCTGAGTATTTTCCAAAGAAAGACAGAGCATTCTCGACCAGCATATTTAATTCAGGAGCAACAATTGGAGCTTTAGTGGCTCCGCTCACGATACCAACAATTGCTTCTCACTGGGGATGGGAAATGTCGTTCATCATTATTGGAGCTTTAGGATTCTTATGGATGGGAGCTTGGGTGTTCTTATATAAGAAGCCTGACAAAAATCCTCGAGTAAATAAGGCAGAGCTTGATTATATACATCAGGACAACGATAATCATGTAAATGACAGTAATGGGAATCCGATACGTAAGCTAACGTTCATTGAATGTTTTAAATATAAACAAACCTGGGCTTTTGCTGTTGGCAAGTTTATGACAGATGGAGTATGGTGGTTTTACTTATTCTGGACTCCGGCATATCTTAGTTCAGTATACGGGCTTACTTCAGATAATACAACAGCAAAGCTTTTACTGTTTGTTCTATATGCAATAACAATGCTTTCAATAGTCGGTGGATGGTTACCAACATTCTTTGTTGAAAAGAAAGGGATGAACCCTTACGCCGGGAGAATGAAGTCTATGTTGATTTTTGCTTTCTTCCCGCTGTTGGCATTGCTTGCACAGCCATTGGGCAACTATTCATATTGGTTCCCAATAATAATAATAGGAATCGCCGGAGCAGCTCACCAAGCGTGGTCAGCGAATATATTTTCAACTATTGGTGATATGTTTCCGAAGACAGCTATTGCAACTGTAACAGGAATTGGAGGAATGGCTGGAGGTATTGGCTCATTTTTAATCAATAAAAGTTCAGGTGCATTATTTGATTTTGCGGAAGTTACGCAAATGAAATTTATGGGTTTTGAAGGAATAAAATCTGGTTACTTTATTATTTTTTCAATCTGTGCGGTAGCATATCTGATTGGATGGGTAATAATGAAATTTTTAGTTCCAAAATATAAACCAATTGTTGTAAATTAGTTAAAACAATAAGAATGAGAAAAATAAGTAAATATTCCTTTGGTGTTGGTGACCGTTTTGGTCATCAGGGCAAAGCACAATTAAAAGCTTTCATTGCTGCAAAAGAGCAACTGGGGATAGAATTTACTCCTGTGTGGAATAAATCATTCAGAGAACATTCAATTATTGGTACACAACCTTTTGAAGTTAGGAAAGAGGCAGACGAAGCTGTAAAAGCTCTTGGATGGGAAGGTGATTATTACGTAGATGCAGATCATATAAATTTTAAAAATGTTGATACTTTTATTGATGTATCAGATTTCTTCACAATAGATGTTGCTGATTTCATAGGCAAAGGAGCATCTGAAGAAAAGATAGATGAATTCTTGAAAAATCACCTTAGTTATATTGGAGATTTTAAAATTCCGGGGATTGATGAACCAATAAAGATAGATGAGCAGTTTTTAAAGAAATTTGCATGGAATTACTTAAATGCAATTGAAGAAGCTTCAAAAGTTTATCGTTTTTTAGTTGAAAAAAAGGGTAAAGGAACGTTTGTTCCGGAAGTTTCGTGTGACGAGACAGATACTCCACAATCACCTCTTGATATGTTCTTCATTTTGAAGTTGCTTGCTGATAGTAAAGTTCCGGCACAGACAATAGCTCCGCGTTTTTCAGGCAGGTTTAATAAGGGGGTTGATTATGTAGGTGACGTTAAGCAGTTCGAAAAGGAATTTGAGCAAGATCTTCTTGTAATTGACTTTGCAGTAAAGCAGTTTGGGTTGCCTGACAATCTTAAACTTAGTGTTCATTCGGGTAGTGATAAATTTTCAATATATCCTATTATTGGCAAGCTAATCAAGAAGCATGATAAGGGTATTCACATAAAGACAGCAGGAACAACTTGGCTTGAAGAAATTGCGGGTCTTGCAATTTCTGGAGGGGAAGGGCTTGAACTTGCGAAAGATGTTTATTCTTCTGCTTACGAAAAGATGGATGAGTTATGTGCTCCCTATGCATCTGTAATAGATATTAAATTAGAGAGGCTTCCAAAGCCTGAGGATGTAAATAAATGGACAGCCGAGCAGTTTGGTAAGGCCATTGTTCATAATCAGCAGTGTAAAGAATACAATCCTGATTTAAGGCAGTTGATACATGTTGGCTATAAGATTGCTGCAAAAAAAGGGGATAAGTATTATAACGCACTAGAAAAGTTTGAACCTAATATCGAAAAACAAGTTTTTGAAAATATCTTTGAAAGACACATGAAACTGTTGAAATAAGACTTTCAATTAAGTGAATATTGAAAGGTGTTTTTCTTGCATTTTTGAAGAAAAGCACCTTTTTCTTTTTTTTCTTTGATGATATTCAAAGTGAGATTCAATATTCTTTGATTATTTCAGGGATTGTTTTTAACTTTCACTCGTATAAACCTTATTATGGCAGGAACGAAGAAAGATAAAACAGATAATTTGGGTAAAATAAAATCGCCTGAAGAAAAGATTGAGCAGCTTAAGCTTGAAATCGAGGACCTTAAAAAAGAAGTTGAAAGGTCAAAGATGTTCTCCTTTGCTGTACTTTCTAACCTAAGTCATGAAATAAGGACTCCGTTAAACGGAATTATGGGATTTACTGAAATAGTTGGAGATTCCGGCATTTCAGATAAGGAAAGGAAATATTACTCTGATATTATTACTGAAAGCAGTAGTCTTTTGCTTTCAATTATTACTGATGTTTTGGATATTTCAAAAATTAATTCAAAAAATTATAGGGTATATCCAGTAGAATTCGACTTAAACGATTTGATGTTCCAGATATACATAAATTTTAAACCTCTGGCGGAGAAAAAAGAATTACAACTATTTCTTGAAAATGTAATAAGTACTCCCTTTAAGATTGAATCAGATTCTGCAATAATAGAAAAGATTTTAAAGAAGCTTATAGATAATGCTTTAAAGTTTACGAAGCAGGGATATGTGAAGTTTTACTATCGTGAAGAAAAAGACAAATTAACATTTTTTGTAGAAGACACCGGTATTGGAATAAGAGAAGAGATTCAGGAGTCGATATTTAAAAAATTTATCACTCAACCGGTATCACAATCGAGGCATCTTGGAGGCTCAGGCATAGATCTTTCTTTGTGTTGTGGATTGGTTAAAGTTCTAGGAGGTGAAATTAAGCTCCAATCAAAGAGTGGTGTTGGTTCTGTTTTTAGCTTTACAGTTCCAAATGAAAAATAAAAGGAAAACATTTTTTTACATTGTTTTAATCTTATAATTCAATTTCTAAGTAAAAGGTTAAATTTGCCATTCAAAATTAAGGAAGATTGGTTATGAAGGATCGTAACTTTAATTACTGTAAAACACTAACTGAGTACCGGAGGGAAAGAACCCTGGAAGTTAATATTGGAGGAATACCTCTTGGAGGTTCTAATCCTATTCGAGTACAATCGATGACCGATACAGATACTTTGGATACTGAAGCGACAGTAGAACAATTTTTAAGAATTGTCAAAGCTGGTGCTGATTATGTGAGGATAGCTGTCAAGACTTCAAAAGATGCTGAAAATCTTAAGGTAATTAAAGAAAGGCTTTTAGAGTTTGGGTGTAAGACACCGATTATCGCGGATGTTCATTTTTCTCCTAAGGTGGCAGAAATTGCTGCTCAATATGTATCAAAGGTTCGAATAAACCCTGGCAATTTCTATGACAAAAGGGCTCAATTTGAGAAGATAATATACAACGATGAGGATTACCGGCAAGAACTAACAAAGTTAGAAGAAGCACTTATTCCGTTTATTGAAACTTGTAAAAAATATGATACCACAATAAGAATTGGAGCTAACCAAGGGTCGCTTTCTGATAGAATTATGAGCAGATATGGCGATACTCCTGCAGGTATTGTTGAATCTGTTATGGAATTTATTCGTATTTGTCAAAAGAGCGACTTTCATAACATAGTAATTTCAATAAAATCATGGAATACCCGCACTTTGGTTTATACAGTAAGACTGATGAACTATAAGATGAGGCTAGAAGACATGAACTATCCTTTCCATATCGGGGTAACAGAAGCAGGTGAAGGAGAAGATGGAAGAATCAGGTCGGCCGTTGGCATTAGTGCACTTCTAATAGACGGAATTGGAGATACAATTAGAGTTTCACTTACTGAAAAACCTGAAAACGAAATTCCTTTTGCAAAGAAGCTGGTTGATGTAATAACAAGTAGAAAGGGACATAAAATAATTGAAGCGCCCGGTTTTGCACAGATTAATCCGTTTGAATTCGAAAGGCGATATGGCAGACCTGTTAGGAAGATTGGGAATCGCAGACCCCCAGTGGTTATTGCTTCTCTAAATGGAAATGAGATACTTGAAGTGTCAAATCTTAACGGGAAACTTGAACCTGATTACTATTATGATGGCAGGCATATTATAAACCGTTTAAACAAAAGATTTCCGATTCTTTCATTAGAAGATTATTTATATAACGACATATATCAAAGTACACACAGGTTTATTCGCACTTCGCGGGAAGAGTTTGTTGAATTTAGGGATAGTAATCCTGAAATAGTACAAAAATTAAAGGCAGAAAGGAAAGCGGTAATAATACTTGAATCTGATAACGCAAATAGGTATGCAGACATGAGGGCTTTTTTCATGATCATGGAGTCTATTATTTGCAGATTATCAGTTGTCCTTTGTGGTACATACAATGAAAAACGCTTACAAGACCTTCAGTTAAAAGCAGCAACTGATTTTGGTGGTTTGTTTATTGATGGTTATGGAGATGGAATACTGCTTGAAAATGAGAGTGATGACATCTTCTATTCTGATTTGAAGAACACAAGTTTTGCAATTTTACAGGCCACAAGGATGAGAATAACAAAGTCGGAATTCATCTCATGTCCGGGCTGTGGTAGAACACAATTTGATTTACATACAACGACACTAGAAATTAAAAATCATTTTTCGCATCTTAAGCATCTTAAGATTGGAATTATGGGATGTGTCGTGAATGGTCCCGGAGAAATGGGTGATGCCGATTATGGATTTGTTGGAGCAGGTAATGGTAAAATAAATTTATATAAGGGGCAAAAAGTCATAAAGAGGCACATACCCCATGAAGAAGCGGTAGCTGAGCTTGAAAAAATAATCAGGGAAAACAACGACTGGGTAGAAGATTGATTATTCAATATAAATTATCATCGTAGTAACTGTCATACCATTCTAAGAAATTTTTTATTCCTTGTTTAATATTATGTTTAGGGCTATATCTAATAAGAGTATTAGCTTTTGTAATATCTGCGTAAGTAATATTTACATCACCCGGCTGTATTGGTTCTCGTATGATGTTTGGTTTGAATCCAGTTAAAGAATACAGCATATTAATCAGATCAATTAGCAATACCGGTTTATTATTGCCAAGATTGATAATCTCAAACACTTTGTTATTTTTAAATAAATAATACATCGAGTATGAAATTCCTGATATTATATCATCAATATATGTATAATCTCTGGCAGAATCTCCATCTCCGTACATTGTTATTGGCTTTAAATCTTTTATTAATTTGGTAAATTTATGAATTGCCAAATCAGGCCTTTGTCGAGGACCGTACACAGTAAAGAATCTTAGATTGATAATATCTATGCCATAGTTGTAATAGTAAGTGAAATTAAGAAGTTCGCATGCTTTTTTTGTTACTGCGTAAGGGGAAATAGGGTATGAAACGTCCATTTTTTCAGAAAATGGAATTTCTTTTAAATTGCCATAAACAGAAGAAGAAGAAGCAAAAATCAATTTTTTGATATTTCTGTTTTTCATTTCTTCCAATAGATTTTGAGTGGCTATAATATTTGCATTAACAAAGCCTGATACATCGTCGAAAGAAGGTCTTACTCCAGCTTTTCCTGCCAGATGAACAACAAAATCTATATCGTCCGGAAAGACAGAATTTAAGGTAGATTTGTCGGATAAGTCAGTTTCAATAAAGTGGAAATTTGAATTATCAATAAAAAATGAAAGATTATGCTTTTTCAGATTGATGTCGTAAAAAGGATCAAGATTATCTATACCATATACTTCGAATCCTTTATTTATCAAGCTTTCGGTTAAATGCGATCCGATGAAACCAGCACAGCCTGTAATAAGTATTTTCTTCATTTCACTATGATTTATCAAATCACAAGATACAAATTCCAATTTTTAAATCAATATTTTATATCAGAGACGTACTAATTATTAGTAGGCTTAATTAATAGGAAGGTTATTTTTATCTAAAATTCCTTTTCCAGTATAATTGATAATGATATTTCTTGAATACATAAATAATCCTGCTAAATTGCTTAATAGAAGGACAGGATCATGACGCATTAACGCATAAACTATCGTCATGAGTGCGCCGGTCAAGCTTATATACCAAAAACCTAAAGGTAGGGGAGAAGATTTAACTTTTTCGGCAATTACCCACTGATAAACAAACCTGAATGTAAAAACAACTTGCGCAATAATTCCAAATAGCATAAGCCAACCTGCGATATCTTCATTGAATATTATTTGCTTGATATTATTATTGTCAGATATGAAAATATATGTCAGGCAGAATAATGGAATTAAAGGAATTATATACCTAAAATAGCCGGGAATTTTCTTCCATTGGTTTTGGAGTTGTAAATTTCGTATGTATATGTAGAATGTAATAAACTGGCCTAATATTATTGCCGGATCTTTTCTTAGGATACCATATATAATCATAACAGAAGAAGCAATAAGGCTTATTTGCCAGAAAATCACAGGAGATTTAATAATTCCGGCTTTTTCAGTTTTAAACCATTGTATAAATGATCTGGCAAAAAAAAGAAATTGTGCAAGAAACCCAACAAAAAAGATTAAAAGATCAGTAAAAGTAAGGTTCATTTTAAAAGTATTTAAACAAAAGCTCCGTTTTTAAAGGGAGCTTTTGGAAAAGTATTTTATAAAATATTTGTAAAAACCTGTTGAACGTCATCGTCCTCTTCTAGCTTATCTATAAGTTTTTCAATCTCTTCCATTTGTTCCTCACTAAATTCGATAGGAGAAGTTGGTATATATTGAAGATTTGCTTTAAGAATCTCAATCTTTGAATCTTCAAAAGCCTTTGTTATAGTTCCGAAATTAGTATAATCAGCATAAGCATAACAAACATTTTCGTTTTCGGTTAAATCTTCTAACCCGGCATCAATAAGATCCATTTCAAGCTCTTCCTTGTCTTTGCCAGCGGGAATTTCAAACTGGATTACTGCTTTTCTTGAAAACATATTAAGCATTGAACCAGATGGCGCTAATCCTGCCCCCCATTTGTTAAATATCCATTTAATATTAGCGACAGTTCGGGTATGATTATCGGTCATACATTCGACAAGAATCATAACTCCGAAAGGACCTTTGCCTTCATATAATTCTTCAATAAAATTTTCTGCATCTTTACCTGAAGCGCGTTTTATTGCTGCATCAATATTAGCTTTTGGCATATTTTGTGCCTTAGCGTTTTGAATTGCTGTACGCAGCGCTGAATTTACTTCAGGATCGGGTACCCCTGCTTTAGCAGCAACAGTGATAGCTTTTCCTAATTTCGGGAATATTCTTGACATCTTATCCCAACGTTTTTCCTTTGCCGCTCTGCGGTATTCAAATGCTCTTCCCATAACTATATAATTATTTTGGCTACGAAAATAGAAAAACCATTTTTTTAATTAACCTAACTAGAGGAAAAAAATGAAAATTTATTTTAAAATAACTGATTTATAACTCAATATTACATTATTTAAAATAATTTCCGAAAGGAGAACAGCTTTGATTGTGATTGAAAAAATCAATTATCTTTGCCAAAAAAAAATATTGATTTAAGAATCCAGAATATCAGTGAATTAGCAAAAAATAATTAATGGAGCACATTCGAAATTTTTGTATTATAGCACATATTGATCACGGTAAAAGTACACTTGCAGACAGGCTTTTACAAGTTACAGGCACAATCAGTGATAGAGACATGACTGAGCAAGTTCTTGATGATATGGATCTTGAAAAGGAAAGAGGTATAACAATTAAGAGTCATGCAATTCAAATGAAATACGAGCTTGACGGAGAAAAGTATATTCTTAACCTCATTGATACTCCGGGGCATGTTGACTTTTCGTATGAAGTTTCACGTTCGATTGCTGCTTGTGAAGGGGCACTTTTAATTATCGATTCAACACAGGGAATCCAGGCTCAGACTATATCAAATTTATATTTAGCGATAGAGCATGATCTTGAGATAATTCCGATACTCAATAAAATGGACTTGCCAAATTCAATGCCTGAGATTGTAGAAGATCAGATTATTGAACTTATAGGTTGTAAAAGGGATGAAATTATAAGAGCCAGTGGTAAAACTGGCGAAGGTGTTGACGAGATACTTAGGAAAATTGTAAAATTAATACCTCCACCTTCGGGCAACTCAGAAGCACCATTGCAAGCTCTGATTTTTGATTCAGTATTCAATCCTTTCAGAGGAGTAATTGCTTATTATAAGATTGAAAATGGCACTTTAAGGAAAGGAGATAAAGTGAAATTTTTTGCAACTGAAAAAGAATATACTGCTGATGAGATTGGTGTTTTAAGAATGGGTTTGGATATAAGAACCGAGCTTAAAGCCGGGGATGTTGGGTATATAATTTCGAATATCAAATCTGCAAAGGAAGTTAACGTTGGAGATACTATAACCCATTCAAAAGGAGGATGTGAGAAAAGGATTGATGGTTTTCAGGTTGTAAAGCCTATGGTTTTTGCCGGTGTTTATCCTATCGAGAGCGATGAGTATGAGGATTTAAGAGCAGCGATGGAAAAGCTTCAGTTGAATGATGCATCCTTGACTTATGAACCTGAATCTTCTGTTGCTTTGGGATTTGGTTTCAGATGCGGTTTTTTGGGACTTTTACACATGGAAATTATTCAGGAACGACTCGACAGAGAGTTCGATATGAATGTGATAACTACTGTTCCAAACGTTGAATATATAGTTCACACTAAAAAAGGAGAAGAATTTACGATATATAATCCTTCCGGAATGCCGGGGGTAGTAACTATTGAGACTATCGAAGAACCATACATAAGGGCTCAAATAATAACGCGTTCCGAGTATATAGGTTCAATTATGACACTTTGTCTTGATAAAAGAGGAACTTTGGTAAAACAAGAGTATATAAGCTCCGATAGAGCTGAGCTGTCTTTTGACTTGCCATTAGCTGAGATTGTTTTTGATTTTTACGATAAATTGAAAAGCATTTCAAAGGGCTACGCTTCTTTTGATTATCATTTGATCGGTCACAAACCGGCTCGCTTGGTGAAGTTAGATATTCTTTTAAATGGTGAACCTGTCGATGCCTTATCATCCTTAATCCATCAGGACAATGCTGAAAGGTTTGGACGCAGGATGTGTGAAAAACTTAAAGAATTAATACCTCGTCAACAATTTGATGTTGCAATACAAGCTGCTATTGGAGCTAAGATTATAGCCAGAGAGACAGTGAAAGCTGTTAGAAAGGACGTTACTGCGAAATGTTACGGGGGAGATATTACTCGTAAGAGAAAACTGTTAGAAAAGCAAAAAGCGGGTAAGAAAAGAATGAAGCAGGTTGGAAATGTAGAAGTTCCACAAAAAGCATTTCTTGCCGTTTTAAAGCTTGATTAACGATTAAAGAATATATTCGAATAAAGGGGGATATGAATTTAAATTATAAGTTTGTATCCCACTCCGTGTATTGAAACTATGTTAATTTTAGGGTCTTTTTTGAGGTATTTCCTTAGTTTTGCAATGTAAACATCTAAACTTCTATCGCTAAGTAACTTTTCCTTTCCCCATATCTCATTGGCAGCTCTTTGGCGATTGATTAAATTATTTTTATTATTAATAAGAAGTTTCAATAAATCAGATTCTTTACCAGTTAATTTAATTGTTTCATTATTAACAATTAATTCTTGTTTTAATGAGTCAAACGAGTATTTTCCTATTTCAAAAACAGTTTTTTCTAATTCTATTTCCCGAACAACAGCTCTTTTTAAAACGGCTTCAATACGACATATCAGTTCTTCCATGCTGAATGGTTTTGTAAGATAATCATCGGCTCCGATTTTAAATCCCTCAATAACATCATCTTTTAGATTTTTTGCGGATAAGAAGATAATAGGCATGTCGGGTCTTTTAGAACGTATTTCTTTTGCAAGAGTAAACCCATCCTTTTTAGGCATCATTATGTCGAGAAGACACAGGTGATAAAAATTATTTTTAAAAGCAGTATATGCGGCATCACCATTGGGTTGTAAGTGAGCTACATAGCCTTTAGCCATTAAGTAATCCCTAAGTAGGTTTCCTAAATTAGTGTCATCTTCAGCAAGAAGAATTTTTACTATTTTGCCCATTTTATATTTTTTTTAAAGGTATGAAAATTATAAATTCAGATCCTTTTCCTAAAGCACTTTCAACTTTTATTGATCCCTTATGTGCTTCAATAATTTTGCTAACATAGTGAAGTCCAAGACCAAATCCTTTTACGTCATGAATATTGCCTGTAGGTACACGGTAAAAACGTTCGAAAATGTTCTTTTGATGTTCTCTTGCAATACCTATTCCATTATCTTTAACTCTAACAACAATTTTATCATCATCATTGTCAGTTTTAATTTCTATTATTGGATCATCCTTACAGTATTTAACTGCGTTATCTAAAAGGTTAAACAATACATTTGTAACATGCACTTCATCACCATAAATTGAATGTTCTTTAGCGTTATTTTGTATAATAATTTGTCCTCCAAGTGAATGTGCCTTCAATTCAAAAGAAGATACGACAGTATTAATTATCTCATGCAAATCCAGAGCCTTAAATTTCAACTTCAATCTTCCTTCGTTAAAAATTGCTGTTTGAAGAACTTTCTCAACTTGCATGCTTAATCTTTTACTTTCTTCAAATATAACTCCTGAAATTCTGTCTATTGTTGATTTGCTATTGTTTACCGACTCATCCCTGAGCATTTGTGAAGCAAGCGATATAGTTGATATTGGTGTTTTGAGTTCATGAGTCATGTTGTTAATAAAATCATTTTTAATTGCAGAGAGCTTTTTTTGTCTCAAAATCACAGCTATTGTGTATGCAAAGATTCCGATTATTAAAGCAACTAAAATGAAAGTAGGGTATACCATTGAACTTGTTGATTGCAGAAATTTCTTACGGCTGCCAGGGAAATATAGTTTAAGGTAGTTAGGTTTTTGCGAGCCAAAGTCATTTATGAAAAGGGGGGTTTGGTGCTCATTTTTTCTATTGTTTTTATATCCATCAGATTTAAAGGCAATTTTTTCTTCCCCGTTATTGTATGATTTAACTGCATATTCAAATTTGAGGTTTATCCCATTAAACTTGAATTCTTCTTCCAGTAATTGATTTAATAGTTCTTTATTAATTCTTTGTTCAATCGGCTTGTTTGACATCATGTATTGATACTGAAGGCTCTTATTAAATAAGTCTCTTTCTTGTAATCTTTCAAAGAACCTTTGTTGTTCCCAGTTGCTTAATTCCGAAATTTGTTCAAACAAATCAGCCTCTTGAATAGGATTTTCAGATGAAAAATCAATTATGGTATCACTTCCCTGAAATGAAGCTTGAGCTAAGAATCTGCCGGTAGGATCTTGTGATAAATTAAATGAAAAATTGATTTGCCTCTGACTAATTTTTTCTGACTTGAGGTTGCGGGGATTCCCTGATTGGATTCTTTGAAGATTTTGAAAATGCTCATTTAAAAACATTTGTCTTGTTTCTTCTTCTTCCAGCCGCGATGCAGTATGCATTAAACATCTTTTCACAAGTTGGCCAAATTGTTCCTCTTTGATTTGGACTGCATTGTTGATTATATTCATTTGAACTATAATCAGCAGTATAACAACAACAGACATTGTGCCGATTAATAAATAAATCATTCGCTTTCCCATAAAAGCAAAGATAAATGATTTCAAAGGCGATTATGAAAAATTAAAAAATTTTAACAATTTTTAACAATTTAAGAAGCGGGAAAATGTTGGATTTAATAATTTTAATCATTCAGGGATTTCAATATTCCCATTCAAGTTAGTTAGTGCTTCCCGGGCAGCATTTTGTTGAGATTCTTTTTTTGAGCTACCGTATCCTTTTCCTTTAAGTTTGTTTTCAATTTCGACAGAAGAGACAAAAATGCTGAATTTACTGTTTGGGGATAGTTCTTCGTCTGTTTGGAAGTTGACTTCACATTTATTCTTTTGGCCCCACTCAATTAACTGACTTTTAAAATTATTGTCAAGTTCTTCCATTTTGTTAAGGTCAACGTATTCATTTAAAAATCTCTTAATAATAACATATCGGGCTTTATCAAATCCTTTATCAAGGTAAATGGCTCCAATCAATGCTTCAAGAGCATCACCGTATATGTTACTTGCAGTTGTACTTCCGATAGTTCTTGATTTAATAAACTTGTGCAGCCCTGTTTCATTGATTAGTTGAGTTAGAAAGGCCCTATTTACAAGTTTTGACCGCATTTGAGTAAGAAATCCTTCACCCCTTTGGGGAAATCTGTTATATAAATATTCAGCAACCACAGCTCCCAGAATTGCGTCTCCTAGGTATTCAAGTCTTTCGTTGTTGATAAGGTTACCCATTGAGTCAGTAGTGGAAGCAGATTTATGAATAAAGGCGATATCATAAAGTCGTGTGTTTCCGGGGTATAATCCGATGATTTCTTTTAAAAATAAATAAAACTCTTTTCTTGGTGAAGAAAAGAGCTTTATTCTTTGAAAAAAGTATTTTATCATTTGAATTTTTTGAAAATAATCGAAGCGTTATGACCACCAAACCCGAAAGTATTGCTTAGCGCATAATTAACAGTCTTTGATTTTGCTTTATTGAAAGTAAAGTCAAGTTTTGGATCAATTTCAGGGTCTGTTTCAAAGTGATTTATAGTAGGTGGTATCAGGTCGTTTTTGACAGAAAGAATTGCAACAATTCCTTCAGCAGCCCCTGCAGCACCAAGTAAGTGGCCAGTCATTGATTTAGTTGAACTAATACTTAGTTCATACGCGTGTTCACCAAAAGTTTTCTTTATAGCATTTGGTTCGGCAATATCACCCAATCCGGTTGAAGTGCCGTGAACATTAATATAATCTATTTGAGATGTTTCAATTCCAGCATCTTCGCATGCTAATTTCATAACAAGAGCGGCACCTCCTCCTTCAGGATCGGGGGCAGTCATGTGATAAGCATCAGCAGTCAAGGCACCGCCAACAATTTCCGCATAAATAGTAGCACCTCTTTTTATTGCATGTTCGTACTCTTCAAGAATAATCGCCGCTCCTCCTTCTCCAATAACAAAACCATCACGGTCTTTGTCAAATGGTCGAGAAGCAGTTGCCGGGTCATCATTTCTTGTTGAAATTGCTTTCATAGAATTAAACCCAGATACTCCAAGGGGAGTAACAGCAGCCTCAGAACCACCTGAAACGATAACGTCAGCTTTACCCATTCTGATGTAAAACATAGCGTCAATAATGGCGTTTGCTGATGAAGCACATGCAGTAACAGTAGTTAAATTAGGACCTCTGAAACCATACTCTATTGAGATACAACCACTAGCCATATTCGCAATCATCTTTGGAATAAAGAAAGGTGATGTTTTAGGATTGTTGTCGTTGAAAGCTCTGACTTCATCTTCAAATGTCAGTATGCCTCCAATTCCAGCTCCCCAAATTACTCCAACCCTATCTTTGTTAATTTTCTCCAAATCAATTTTTGAATCAAGAATTGCCTGCTTGGCAGAAACTAGAGCAAACTGAGTAAATAAATCATACTTTCTTGCGTCTTTTCTCTCGAAGTGATTGAGTGGATCCCAATTCTTCACCTCGCAGGCAAACCTTGTTTTATGTAAGGAAGCATCAAAACGGGTGATAGGTATTGCACCACTCACTCCTTTAATTAGGTTTTCCCAATATTCTTCAACATTGTTACCTATTGAATTGATGGTGCCAAGACCTGTTACTACGACTCGTTTTAATTCCATGTGAAAAAGGAAAAATTAATTACTTTGTATTTTCTTCGATGTACTTAATAGCATCACCTACGGTGCTAATTTTTTCAGCTTGATCATCAGGTATTGCCATATCGAATTCTTTTTCGAATTCCATTATTAACTCTACTGTATCAAGTGAATCAGCACCTAAATCATTTGTAAAGCTAGCTTCTGGTGTAACTTCACTTTCATCAACACCTAGCTTGTCAACGATGATTGCCTTAACTTTTCCTGCAATGTCAGACATAGTTGTAATTTTTAGTTATAATTAAACTTTATTTTTTTTAACGCTGCAAAGTAATAAAGAAAGGAATTAAAAATCCAAATTTTATGACGATGAGCTTCGTTAGAAAGTTTGCTTAGCTTATTTTTGTAAAAATATTTAAATCAATTTTCACCTTCTTAAGGTTCTATAAATGAAAAAAATAGCGATTTTTGCATCTGGATCAGGGTCTAATGCTGAAAATATTGCACTTTACTTTAGCAATAATGAAAATTTGAACATCAAATGCATATATTCGAATAAGAGCGATGCTTTTGTTCTGGAGCGAGCAAAAAAATTGAATATTCCTTCTATGGTTTTCTCCCGTTCTGAATTTTATGAATCTGATAAAGTTTTAGATCATTTAAAATCTTTGAATGTTGACCTTATAGTTTTAGCTGGTTTTTTATGGCTGATACCCAAAAATCTTACTGATAATTTTTCTATTATAAATATACATCCCGCTTTATTGCCCAAGTATGGAGGTAAAGGCATGTATGGAGACAGGGTTCACAAAGAGGTTGTTAAAAACAGTGAAAAGGAATCAGGAATAACCATACATTATGTGAATGAAAACTATGATGAAGGAGATATAATATTTCAAGCAAAATGCAGTTTGAAGCCCGAAGATACTGCTGATGAGGTTGCACGAAAAGTTCATGCTCTTGAATATAAGTATTTTCCGAAGGTAATTGAAAAGTTATTGTTCGGAAGCTAAAATATCTTTTTGCTTATAAGTTTCCTGAATTGATAATAGTTCTGTTCTTAGAGAGTCGCGAAAAGATACAAATATTTTCATATTATCACTGTTTACGGGTTCTACTGGCGGAGCATTCACTTTAAGAGGATTTATTGGAACACTATTCTGAAAAACTCTGAAATCGAGATGAGGACCTGAAGCAAGCCCAGTAGATCCGACATAACCAATTAATTGTCCTTGTTTAACCCTAGTACCAGTTTCAATACCTTTTGCAAATTTGCTAAGGTGCATATATTGTGACATATATGACGAGTTGTGTTTTATATTTAAATAATTTCCTCCACCTCCGGATTCGTATGATTTTTTAGTAACAACACCATCTCCAATTGAATATACTGGAGTTCCCGATGGAGCGGCATAGTCAATTCCATGGTGAGGTCTATGGATCTTTAAGATAGGATGGAATCGACTATGAGAAAAATGAGAGCTTATTCTGGAATAATTTAAAGGAGCTTTTAAGAACGCCTTTTTTAAACTGTTGCCTTTGTTGTCAAAATATCCTTTCTGTCCGTTATTGTCAAAATAATATGCCGAGATTGAATCATTTTCACTGATGTAGGTAGCAGCATGAATCATACCGATACCTATCTCTTTATCTTCAATAAATTTTTCATCAAAAACGACTTTAAATATGTCACCTTTCTGTATTCCGAAAAAATCAACTGTCCAGGCAAATATATCAGAAAGTTCGACAGCCAATAATGGATCTACACCCTGATCAACAAAGGTATCCCATAATGAAGACTTTATAACACCATAGAATGATGTCCGTCTGGTCTCGACATCTTTTTGACCTTTCTCTACATGAAGAGTATCACTAAGCTGAAATTTGTAATAGTCAACAGGGTTTTCTTCATATATGAAAAAGGAAGGCAGTTCATCTTCTTTGTTGCTTATAATATAGCAGTTGTTACCAGATTTGATTTTTCTAACATCAAAAATACCAATGCTTTTTTTTACAAGATTATCTACAACTGCCCAACTTATACCACAATTGCATAAAATATCAGATATGTTTTGATTAGGTCTGATTTTTAATGTGTCAATTTTTAAAGTATCAATAGTTAAACCCCAAACTTTTTTCATTTCAGGCTGACATACAATTGATTCCTCTTCACTTAATCCGATTAATGGTATAGCGATATATTTAATTCCCATAGAAATTAATACTGTAGAAATAAGTATTAATAAGGTGATCCTTTTTACTCTCATTATTATTTAATAGTCGATTTAGCTACAAAGTTGACATTTCAAATTACAAAATCAAAATAAAATTTTAGAATAATATCTATTTCTTATTAACCCTTTAATTGTTCAAATCCTTGTCCGTATACTCCCATTACACTTCCCATTGATATAAAAGCGTTTTTATCAACTTCTTTGATCATTTTGAAGATTGATGATGTTTCCCTTTTTCTTACAATAGTTATTATGATTTTTTGTTGCTCATTAGTAAATCCTCCGGTACCATCTATTATTGTAACCCCTCTTCTGTTGTCAACTAAAATTCTATCACGAATTTGTTCCCATTTCTCGGAAAAAATGAATATTTGAGCTGATTGATTAAATCCATTTAGATAAGCATCAAGTGAATATGATACAACCCACATCGAAACATAACCATAAACTAGCTTTTCTGCAGAATGAAAAACAAACCAAGATGAAGCAATGATTATCACATCGCAATACATTATTACTCTTCCGGGGCTCATTCTTTTATATTTGGTGACGAGCATCGCAATAATATCTGTTCCTCCAGTACTACCACCCTGACTAAATACTAATCCTAATCCTACTCCTCCAAATATACCCCCTAGAACTGCTGAAAGAAAAGTATCGTTAATTATAGGTTGGGTTATTATTTTGGGTAACACAGACAGCATTATCGAAATAATTACGATGTTGACTATTGTTTTAGTCCCAAAACTGGCGCCAATATTTTTTATAGCGACAAATACCAGTAAAATATTAATCACTAAATATGGTACCCCCACAGGTATTCCGGTAAGATAGAATAAAAGAGCTCCTATTCCGCTAATTCCACCCCCGTTTATTTCTGCTGGAATCAGAAACATTGTCCATCCTAATGAGTATAATAGCATGCCCAGAAACATTATTAAATAAGATTCGGTCAGCTCGATATATTTTTTAAAGGCACTTCTCATTTTATTTGTTATTCGATCAATTATCAAATTTGGACGCGAAAGAAATGTATATAGATAATTTAAAGTATGATTTTAGTCAATTGTGTTAAAATTAATGCTTATTTTAAAGTTTTGCCGGATTAACATTATTTTATATTTTCACCTGTAGTATTAATTAATTTGGGATGAGATTCAAAAATTTATCTTTAAAAGGTCTTTTAATATTATCATTTTCGGTTTTATTTATATTGATGACAAGTAATTCTTATGGTAAATCAAATCCTTGGTTTAAGGATAAGGAAAAGTTTGTTGAAGATTGCTGTCATATTGATATTTTTGGAGGAACAGTCTTCCCAAACATGAGATATTCCGATTCTCATATTAACAGTTTAAAAAGAAACATTTTAATTTTGCCCGACTTTGGTTTTTCTTTTCGTTATCAAAGATTTAAGTCTTTTTCGTTAGGAGGTAGATTTTCTTTCTCAGGACAAGGTGTTTCATTAACAGAAATGGAAGATATTGGACAAGTTGAATTGTTAGAATCTGTTTATAAATTGAAGGCTTATTACCTTTCTTTATCTGTACCTATTGAATACCAATTAGATATTATTAAGTCAAAAAGAGGTGGTAATCCCAAGACTTTTTTTTACATAGCGCCCTTTATTTCAACTCCGGTTTCAGGCTCTGTGGAAAAAGGAAGGATTACAGCTGATTTAAGCCCAGGGATGGATATTAATAGTTTGAATTATGGAGCAGAGCTTGGATTTGGTTTTAGAATCCCAACCTTCTCACTTGAAGACAGGAGTAATCTTATTTTAAGGTTTTCATGGATTGAGGGATTTGCTGATACATATTTACCAGTTGACAAGAAAATACTTAACGATGAATTATATGTAGCAGGAGGAAAAAGATTCTCATCTGGCTTTAAAATGACATTGTGTATTGAAATACCCTTAAAACCTAAAAAGATTATTTCTTTTACTGCCGGAGGTGATGGTAAAAAGAATTATAAAAAAGTAGTTAACATTAAGGAATAAAAAAATGCCACCCGTTTAAAACAAGTGGCATTTATATTTATAGTTCTACTTGACAACAATATTTATTATCCTTTTAGGAACAATAATGAATTTCACAATTTCTTTCCCTTCTATCCACTTATTAGACAACTCGTTTGAAAGAACAGCCTTTTCAATCTCTTCGTTTGAAATGTTAATTGGCAGTTCTATTTGGAATCTTGTTTTTCCGTTGAATGAAACAGGATAAGAGAATATATCTTCTACCATATGTTCAACATTGAATTCTGGCCATTTTTGTTGGCTTACTGATGAGCCATTGTCGTAAATGTACCAAAGTTCTTCTGCAATGTGTGGTGAAAAAGGAGCAAGAACTTTAACAAAGGTTTCTGCTGTTTCTTTCGATACTTTTCCCTTTTTATAACAATGATTAGTGAATATCATCATCTGAGAAATAGCTGTATTAAACTTCAAATCTTCAATGTCATCACCTACTTTTTTTATTGTCTGATGAAGTATTTTTAAGGTGTCTTTATCTTCGGCTCCTTCAAAAATATTGTTTTTGTCAGCAAAGAAATGATATACTCTTTTAAGAAAATTGAATACTCCTTTAACACCATTTTCAGCCCAAGGTTTTGTAGAATCAAGAGGACCCATAAACATTTCATAAAGCCTCAATGAGTCTGCGCCATAGCTTTTAACAACATCGTCTGGGTTTACAACATTTTTCAAAGACTTAGACATTTTTGCAACAATTTGTCTAAGTTCTTCTCCTGTTTCTGTGTGATAGTACTTTCCTTCTTTTTCTTCAACCAAATCTGATGTTACTTTAGAACCTGAAGCTGTTTCATAGGCAAAAGCAAGAATCATTCCCTGGTTATATAGTTTTTTGTAAGGTTCGTCAGTAGATACTATTCCTAAATCAAAAAGTACTTTATGCCAGAAACGGCTGTATAGCAAATGTAATACTGCATGCTCCGCACCTCCAACATACAAATCGACAGGCATCCAATAATTTTCTTTCACCTTGCTAAAAGGTTCGTTTTCATTATCAGGGTCAATGTAGCGTAAATAATACCAACAAGAACCTGCCCACTGGGGCATTGTATTAGTTTCTCTTCTACCTTTTCTTCCGTTTTTGTCAGTTACTTCGAGCCAATCTGTAGCATTAGCCAATGGTGATTCTCCTGATTCACTAGGTTGATATTTATCTGTTTTTGGAAGTTCAACAGGAAGTTCTGAATCTTCAACCACAGTTACTTCCCCGTCTTCCCAGTGAATTATTGGGAAAGGTTCACCCCAATATCTTTGACGGCTGAAAAGCCAGTCTCTAATTTTGAAATTTGTAGTAGCCACTCCAAGATTGCTCTTTTCAAGCCACTCAATTATAATCTTTATTCCTTCTTGTTTGTTAAGGTTATTTATATTTATTCCCAATTCTGTATTTGCAGAATTGATGTATTCTCCATCTTCTGTCCAACAAGCATTGCCGGACAAAACTTTTTCTTTTAAGTCATAGTCTTCAGTCTGAGGATTTAAAATGCAAATAATTGGAAGCCCAAAAGTTTTAGCAAACTCAAAGTCTCTGGTATCATGAGCTGGAACTGCCATTATAGCTCCTGTTCCATACCCCATTAAAACATAATCGGCTACCCAAATAGGAATCGGATTGCCTGTCAAAGGATTTATGGCATATCTTCCGGTAAAAACCCCTGTTTTTTCTTTAGCCAGCTCTGTTCTGTCGAGATCACTCTTTAGTGCAGCTGCTTTAATGTAACTTTCAACAGCTTTGCTTTGTTCTTTAGTGACTATTTCTTTAACTAATTCATGTTCAGGCGCAATTACCATGTAGGTTGCTCCGAAAAGTGTGTCAGGACGAGTTGTGTAAACTCTTAAATTCTTTTCAAGGCCATCAATTTTAAAGTCTACTTCTGCGCCAGTAGATTTACCAATCCAATTGCGCTGCATATCTTTAACTCCCAGTGGCCAATCAAGTTCGTCAAGCCCTTTTAAGAGCCTTTCAGCGTAATGCGGTATTCTGAGCATCCATTGCTTCAGAAAACGACGTTCAACCTCTTTGGTGCCACATTTTTCGTGTGAGCCGTCATTTAGAACTTCCTCATTGGCACAAACAGTTTTACAATGTTTACACCACCAGACTTGAGCATTATCGTAATAAGCAAGTCTTTTGGAGTTAATATAATCAAGAACAGAATCTGGACCATTCGATCTGATATTATCAGGTATTGGCAATTCACTTATTGGTCTTCCTTTCTGAAGGTTATCATCGAACCAAGTATTATAAAGACGTATAAAAATCCATTGAGTCCACTTGAAGTATTCCGGATCAGTTGTGTTTATTTCACGGTCCCAATCGTAGCTAAGACCAAGCGACTGAATCTGCCTTCTGAAAGTATCACAATTTTTACGAGTTGTTATTTCAGGGTGAGTACCTGTCTGAATTGCATATTGTTCAGCGGGAAGTCCAAATGCATCCCATCCCATAGGATGTAAAACGTTAAACCCCTTTGCTCTTTTGTAGCGGCAAATAATATCTGTAGCAGTATAACCTTCTGGATGGCCAACATGTAGACCTGCTCCTGAAGGATAAGGGAACATGTCGAGACAGTAAAATTTAGGTTTAGAATGGTCAACTTCACTTGCAAATATTTTATTCTCAAGCCAGTAATCTTGCCATTTTTTCTCAAATTCTGAAAAATTATAATCCATTTTTAAATGACTTATAGGGATTTAACAATTAGGTGGCAAAAATAGAAAAAAGAATAAGAGCAAGCAGTTTATAATTGTATAAATTGAAAGAAATTTAAAACTCAGTTTTTTTGTTTCTTATGTGTCGAGTATCATGCTAAAACAGGAGAATACAAATTTTCAATACAAATTTTGTAAATATTAAAGAAAAAGATAACAAAAATCATAAAAAATTAAACGAATTTTTTCCTTTTCAAGCTAAATATTCGTTATTTTTATATACGACTAAGATTTTATTAACTTTTTTAATATACCTGACCATGAGAGATAAAATTCTACAACTGTTAACTGATGGTGATTTTTACCTGAAAGAGGCCAAATCGAAATTTCTGATGAGGCAGGATGAAGATCAAAGTGATGCTGCTCGAAGTTGTAATAAAGCAATAAAACGGTATCTTGAGGCTTATAAATGTTTATTGACATCAAGGTTTGTTTATACAACAAACTTCCATGTTATGGTTAGGGAAATTATTCAACATGACCCTGATTTTAATAAATTCTACGATAAAGTATTCAAAATAAAATGTTTTGCCGAAGAATCAAAACGTTACAATGAAGATTTTTTTCTTTATGATGATGAAGTAAACAATTCAATAGATGCTGCAATGGAAATACGAAATTATGTTTCTCAAAAGATACAAGATGGACATCCTTTCCTTTCAGAATATATTGGAACGAATTTTATGGCAATTTAAAGAAGATCAGCCTCGTAAGAGGCTTTTTATTTTACTGTCCTTTTGTAAATTGGTATTTTATAATAAATTGAATAATTAAACCCAACAGAAGTGTTATTCCATGGGTTACCATATCCGGGAATAAAATATGCTTGCATTATCTTATCGTCGCTGACTCCTAGTTTTATACGCATTCTTGCTGACCAGCCAAGATAAAAATTATTAAACAACCTCGACCTTATGCCTACTCCAACTTCAAGCCAGTTTGCCGCAAGCCAAGTGGGTTCAACTTCTCCTCCCTTATAATCACCCCACCAAGTGTCTGTGATAATAATATCTGAGGCATTATGTGTGAAAGTGGTAAATCCATATCTTAATCCTACGAACATTTTGTCTTTACTCTCTGAATCTACATGCTTCATAAAATTGTAATCAACACCTAAACGGGTGTATCCTCCATCTGAAGAATATTTGTAGCCGTTTTTGATGAAATTTGTTGAATTTGAACCAATTTCAGCTGCAATAAACAAATCTTTTAATATTTCAAAGTCACCTGAGAATTCCCATCCAAATCTTGTAGTATCAATAAACGGGACAACAAATTTTGACAAGTCGCAGCCTACACTTATTCCGTTCCATTCTTTCTCCTGAGCATATAAACCTGTTGAGGAGATAAGTAATAGAAAACTAAAAATAAATTTTAATATTTTCTTCTTCTCCATATTCAACGAGTTCTTTTCTTATCCAAATTGAATCAATATTGTTGTTTGTCATTTCATAATTCAAGATATTATAGAAATTGACAAATCCGCATTCATGAGAAACCATCTGCAAATACTGGTCATAATGAAGTGTTAAAGTATCTTGAGCGCTATTGTCAAATCTGAAAATAAAAGTAGATGAGTTGTTTATCATAGATAGTGGCAACGAAACACTTTTTACTTTAGTGTTAATACCATCGAAATACAGATCATTCGTTTCGTTAAAAAGGACGACCTGAAGTGAGTCTATAAGTGTGTCTTTTAATACATTGCCGTTGAATTTGTAAAACCCAATATTGGCTTTTACTCCATCAGGATATTTGCAGGGATCTATTATACATGAGTATGTTAAAAATACTGAAATGAAAACGAGGATAAATATTTTTATGAATTTGTTCATCAATAGTTCCTTTTAAATAGATAACGCCACAAACTTACAAATTAGTTTAAAATGATTTGCGATGTTAAAAACTTGTTTTGTTTACAACAATCTTTTCTATTTACTTTGCCCAAAAAATTTCTATGATTGAATTATGCGCTTTGGCATCAGGTAGTAATGGTAATTGCTATTACATTGGGAATGAAAACGAGGCAATCCTTATTGATGCAGGAATAAGTTGTAAACAGATTGTATTACGGATGGAGGATAAAGGACTGGATCCTTTAAAAGTTAAGGCAATTTTTATTACACACGAGCACGTTGATCATATCAGGGGAACTAAAATGTTTTGCAATAAGTTTAATATACCTGGATTTTTCACACCAGGTACTTATTACAACGCTTCACACAATTCAAAACCGCGACTTTTCAAATTCCTTCAAACAGGTCAATCTTTAGTATTTGGTGTTTTTACGATCCATACATTCTCGAAGCATCATGATTCTGCTGAACCATGTAGTTTCAGAGTTGAATGCGAAGATCTTAGTATAAGTGTAATGACTGATATCGGAACTCCATGTGATAATGTAATTGGTCATTTAAAAGAAACTAACGTTCTGTTTCTTGAAACAAACTACGATGAAAAATTGCTTTGGGATGGTAATTATTCCTGGCCGTTGAAAAAAAGGATAGCTTCTGATCATGGTCATATGTCAAATGTTCAGGCTTATAATCTTGTCAGCGAACATGCTTCTGAAAACTTGAAGACCATTTTTCTTTCTCACTTATCGGGAGAAAACAATAACCCTGAAATCGCTTTTAACACCTTTTCGTGTCTTTCAAATAAATATTCGATTATTTGTACGTCGCGACATGAGCCAAGTGAAGTTTTGAGTGTCGAAAAATAAGCTCAGCATGTTCATTTAAAATTCTTTGAAATGCGCATAAGTATTGTAGAGATGTTGTAATTTTTCTGCAATTGTGTGTAAGAAAAAAGCAAACTTTGTTTTATTGGAATTACTTCTCGAAAAAATGATTAATTTAAACCCTGAATTCATTTCAGATGTTTAATTGAGGAGAATTTATTATTTTATATACAAATTTTGAGGATAGTATCATTATGAGTCGGATTATTGGCATTGGAATATTTGCAGTGATTTTCACCATCTTTTTGTTTTCATGTAAATCAGAAAAAGAAGAAATTTCTCAATCAATATTTACTGAAAAAGTCAAATTACAACAAACAAAAGTGAGATGGTTGGGTCAGTGGTACAACGAAGGCAAAAAGGAAATACTGATTCGGGAAATGGCAAAAGAATTTGAATTTTTGAATCAAGATATTGATGTTGAGCTTGTATTTCCATATCAAATGGTTGGTATTGATAGTTCAGGTGACCCATTCCGTCCTGTATCAGATACGATAATGAGTTGGGTAAATGACGACAGATGGCCTTTCGATATTTTCGTCTGCGATAAATGGTTTTATGAAGATGTTGCAAAGGTTGGCGGTGATGATTTCTGGGGAGAAAAGTATCTTGTCGATTTTAGTAATGAAAAGTGGTTTAAAGAAGCTCATAAAGACTACGTTTTAAGTTCACCGGAATATGTTGGAAATTTTGGAGATATTGCTCCGGGAGCTTTTATTGAAGGAATGTGGGACCTTCTTTTTGTGAGTTCTGATGTAGAAGAAAAACTTGGGATTAAGGTAAAGGATTACGATATGACGATGGATGACTTCATTGAATACGCAAGGATTGTTCATCAATATAACCAGTCTCATTCAGACAAAATAACTTTATGTGCTACAAATTATAAATCGCTTGAGTTTCTAGCAAGTCATATTATATTGACTGAAATTGGAGATGTTAGTAAGAGTTCAGCTAGCGAACAGTTAGCCGCGATTTCCAATGTTTATAAAAAACTGGAATTATTATCAAAATTTAACCCAGTTGAGCAATATCATGTTTATGCCGGGGACCGTGAACTGAAACATGATAAAACATTGTTTCATCTTCATTCCACTTGGGTAACCATGTTCTGGCAAAGGTCAAATCCAGAAGGAGAAAAGTTGATGAGACCGTGTGAATTTCCTTCAATGCCCGGTAAAAAATCTTTAGCATATGCAGGTACTTATAACGCAATATTTGCGATACCTAAAAAAGCTAAAAACAAAGAAGCTGCAATTAGATTCATGAAATATATGAGTACCGTTGATATTGCGGAGAAATGGGAGAGCTATTCAAAATGCCCCACAGGACTTAACAGTAGAATATCAGTTAATGAATTCGGTACTGATGCTTTTGGAAATTTGTCTAAACATATGATGAAGAAATATGATAACAGGATGGCTGAAATTGTTCTGGCCAAAGACCTTTTCAATGGCAATCAAAGACATATTAATTTCCATGTGTTAGATGTGGCAGGTGGTACAATGTCAGCAGACCAGGCTGTAAACAGTATCAAAAGCCAGATGAGGTAACTTAGTTAGAATCTATTTTCTTCTGTTTAAGCTTTCAGCCAGATTTTGGCGTCATCTTCAGTGTCGAATAACTTAACGTGCCCGTCGCTTAATTTTATCATTGTGGAAAAGATGAATTTCTTTAATCCAACCATTCCTACAATGGCTGTTTTTTCAGCTTTGTGTCTCATCACCTCTTTGGTGAATTTTTGTGTTTCCTGCTTATATTTTTCAGTTGTAAAAGAATCTCCAATGTTGACTAAAATTAGTTGCCTTTCTGGTGAAGCTTTCAAAATGGCAACTTCCTCATATAAAATTCTCAACATTTCATCTTCGCTTTTAACTCCATTGTAATCTACGTGTAAGATTTTCTTATCTCCGCAGGATATCCATTTTACTCCCATAATTCCTATATATATTAAATTGGTATTTTTTTTTAAGGTTGTCAATTTTAGTTTTTTGTTTTTACAATATTGATAAATTGTAATGATCAACATAATAAATTATTGAAAATTTAAAATGACAATTCATTTTTTAAGCAAAAATTCAAACAAGTTATTTTAATAAATTTTTACCATATTATGATTTGGTTGTAGATTGAATTTCTTTTAGTTATAATTGCGCCATGAAAATCAAGAGAGGTCATATATTGCGATTTACAGGATTCTTTTTTGTGATACTGTTTATTGAATTTTATGCCTGTAAATCATTTTTCTACCATTCTCATATTGTCGGTGATTGTATTGTTAGTCATTCACATCCATATAATGATAAACCTCTCCATAATTCTAAATTTCCAATACATTCGCATTCAAATTCTGCTTTCCAAATTTTACAGCAAATAAATGAAATTAGTTTGGATGAGTTGATTATGATCACTACAGTTTCAGATCCTTTTGCTTATGAGTGTAATATTGATTATTGGGATTATTTATTTTTTGATTATTTAATTTTTAATCAGTTCACACGATTAAGAGCACCTCCTTCAATCTCCTGATTTTTTTTCTAATTTGAGAATATTCCTTTCGGTTTAGTTTTATTAGGATTTATTAATATTCTTTTTAACAGAGATTATTTAATTATTATAGTTAGCGTTAAATAATTGCTGGATCTGTTTTATCAATGTAATTTAAGTCAAATGAAATCTGTATTTATTTTAATTAAATATTTTTTGTTAATACTATTATTTATTTCGTCATCATTTTCAGTAAAAGCCAAAAAAAAATATACTGATGCTAATATTGTTGGTCACGTTGTGTTTAATGGTCAACATCTTCAGTTTGTAACAATTGGAATAAAAGGAACCACTATTGGCACAACTACTGATGAAACTGGACATTTTCAGTTGATAAATATGCCTGAAGGAAAATTTGTTATAAGAGCACAATCATTAGGGTACAAACCTGCTGAGCAAGAAGTCTTTTTGAAAAAAGGCGAAACCAGAGAGATAAAATTTGAGTTGGTGGAAGATGTTCTTGGGTTAGAAGAAGTCGTAATAACTGGTGACCGTAATGAAAAAAACCGCAAAGATGCTTCGGTAATTGTTAATACATTAACTCCAAAGTTATTTACTTCAATAAACTCGGTTACCTTAAGTGATGGCTTAAATTTCAGTCCCGGATTGAGAACAGAGAACAATTGCCAGAATTGTGGTTTTAATCAAGTTCGTATAAATGGTATGGATGGACCCTATTCTCAGATTCTGATAAATGGAAGGGCAATATTCAGCGGACTTGCTGGAGTTTATGGACTTGAACTGATCCCGGCTAATATGCTCGAACGTATTGAGGTGGTTCGTGGCGGAGGTTCAGCATTATATGGGAGTAATGCTATTGCAGGCACTATTAACCTTATTTTGCGGGATCCAATAAATAATTCTTATGAGTTTGGCTTGAATAGTAATATTATTGGAGTTGGAATCAATACCCCCAAGGAAAATTCATTTGATTATAATGTAAATACCAATGCTTCTGTGGTTTCTGAAGATAATAAGACAGGCATGTCTGTTTTCGGTTTTTATCGAGATCACTCACCATTTGATGCTAATGGGGATAGTTTCTCTGAACTTTCAAAAATAAATAACACTACGTTCGGAGCCCGTTTGTTCCACCGTTTTGGAATAAGAAATAAAATATCAGCCGATTTTTTTAATATTAAAGAAAAGAGAAGGGGAGGTGATATGTTCGAATATTTAAAGCATGAATCAGGAATAGCAGAAGCTGTTGATCATGATATAACAACAGGTGCCTTAACTTTTGATCAATTCCTTAGGGGAAATGATTTGTGGTCAATTTATATTTCTGGTCAGAGGGTTCTGCGCGATTCTTATTATGGAGCAAATCAATCATTGAAAGATTTTGGTTCAACTAAAGGGTTCACTTATTCAGTAGGGAGTCAGTACAATATGAAATTCGATCATTCAAGCCTAATCGTAGGTGTCGAAAATCGGGAGGAATGGTTACAGGATACCAAACTAGGGTATCCTGATTTTGAAAATGCACTGATATTAAACAATTCAATTGTTGAGATCCCTCATACAGAAAATGTTTTAGTAGCAGAACAAAAAAGTAATACTTATGGTTTTTTCGGACAGGGTGAAATTAATATTGGAAAGCTAAATACCTCGGTGGGTTTGCGTTTCGATCATTATCATATCTATGATAAACAGTCTGGTACGAATAATACAGGGAATGTTTTTAGTCCTAGGGTGACAGTTAAATACGAAGTATTATCTTGTATTCAAGCAAGGGTAAGCTACTCTCAAGGTTATCGGGCTCCTCAGATTTTCGATGAAGACCTGCATATTGAAACTTCCGGATCACGGCAGGTTTTCCATGAAAACGACCCTGACTTGAAGCAGGAAACCAGCCATAGTTACATGGCTTCGTTCGATTTTAATAAGCAGTTTGTTAGAGCTAGTGTTGGTTTTCTTGTTGAAGGTTTTTTCACTCGTTTAAACGATGCTTTTGTGAATATTTACGGGAGGGCTGACAATAACGGAGTAGTTATACACACTCGTTCAAATGCTGAAGGAGGAGCAACAGTGAAAGGTATAAATATTGAACTTAATTTTGTTCCTGATAGAAAAATTTCTTTTAAATCAGGATTTACAGTGCAATCAAGTTGTTACGATGAAGAACAGGAATTTGGAGAAAAACGTTTCTTCAGAACTCCAGATAATTATGGTTTTGTTACTCTTGATTGGAAGCCGTTATATAATATGGGACTCTCATCTTCAGCAAATTATACAGGCAAGATGCTTGTACCTTATTTCGGATTGCACTCAGTAATCAATGGAGAAGGTGAACTCCGTGAATCAACACCTTTTTTTGATCTAGGGTTCAAGGTTAGATATAATATTAAACTTAATGGAGCTTCTCTTCAACTATTCGGAGGAGTGAAAAATATTTTAAATTCTTATCAAAAGGATTTTGATTATGGCATAGATCGTGACCCTGGATATATGTACGGACCTAATCAGCCTCGTACTGTATATTTAGGATTGAAGATAGGTAATATGTTGAATTGAAATTATTTTAAGAACTCATTGTCCAGCTCACTAAATACTGTTCTCGTTTGACTTCTATATCCGGTTGTCGTGTTTCCCAAGAGCCATTCAGATTAAGCTCTTTGCAAGTAATTTCAAAATGCGACATACCAATGCCCATGTCGATCCGCTGTAGCTTAATGGTCTTAATTACTTTGTCGTACCCCGGGTTTTCGAGCAAGTAGAAATGAAATGAATTGTTTTGTTTCACAACTCTCCATGGCTGTTTATTCGAGGCAGATGGAGCTATTCTTAACATTTCAAGGACTTGCTGATATTCTTCTGCTACTGTTTTATTTAGAGGTGTTTCAAATTTATTATCAAAAAATAATTCATTCCATGGTTTCCTGCTGTCCGATTTTGCTCCCCATCTTATAATATTTTCCCTGATGCTTTTCGATTGCTCCGGATATCCTACCGGTGTTATGGCCGGAACCACAATTTGTTGATCGTTCTCCCAAAAGTTTGAATAATCGCTACGGTTGAATGTTCCGCCTAACCAACAAGTTCCTAATCCCAAATCTGTAAGGTGTAGTATGATTTTCTCGAGTAGAAACCCGTAGTCTTCAAGTATATATGGGATGGATGGATTAATTCCTCCGGCAATAAAGTAGGGAGCACCTGAAATAAATCCGTAGGTGCCCAGTTTTACCTTATGGTCTGTTTTGGCTATTGACTTTTCAATTAACTTGAATTCAATATAATTACCAAACGGGCCCTGGTTGTTTTCTGATAGAATGGATTGAATTCTATCCTTCATTTCATTGCTTAAAGGTTTATCAATATAGTCTCGTTTTGAATGACGCGATTCTATGATTTTTGTTGCAGGTATTGAAAATCCCATATAAGACTCATTAAAATTTTAGTAAATATATACATTTGGATTGGAGGAATAGGAGCTTCAAATTATTAAGGGGTAATCCTGATATTGAAAAATGTCAAGGTATAAGGTTTTATACAAAGGATATTTAAAAAAAATTGTGAAAAAAAGAGAGAACCAATTTCTTGATTCTCTCTGAAGTAGCGGGGACAGGACTCGAACCTATGGCCTTCGGGTTATGAGCCCGACGAGCTACCAACTGCTCCACCCCGCAATGTCATCACTCCATTTCTGAAATGCGGTGCAAAGATAGACATCCGATTCTAATCTCCAAAATAAAAACCATTTTTTATAATAATTTTTAGTAGAGCTCAATTTACAGTCTCATACTGTTTGGTTTAAGAATTATTTGGGAGTATCTCAGTAATACCAAAACCGTACCAAATACCAGTCAAATCCCATTATAATGGGATTTGACTGGTATTTGGTTATAACTTGAGTGCTATCAAAGTGGTTCTTGTCATTAAACGCTTGCCTGCTTTTAGTTGAATAAAATTTCTCGGGGGCTAAGCAGATATGGGCCTCTTGTCACTTTTTTAAAATGATCATTTACATATGGTTTTTAATCGTATAGAGATTTTGGTGTTTTTCCTTTTAGTACCATTTGTTTCCAAGTTTCGGGTTCATTATTTGAATCCTGTCTTGCCATTGTGATGCAGTTTTCAACAGGACAAACTAACGAACAAAGGTTACAACCGGTGCATTTTTCAATTTTAATTATTGGAATAGTATTTTTTTTATCTTCTGGAAGTGAAATTGCCTGATAAGCACCTTCATCGCAAGATATAAAGCATTTTTTACAACCTGTACATTTATCTTTATTTATTGATGCGACGATTTTGTAATTCAGATTCAGATCTTCCCAGTTTGTTGTGTTTGACAAGGCTTTGCCTCTGATTTCTTCGATGTTGGCAAAACCTTTTTCATCTAAATATTTATTTAGGCCTGAAACAAGATTGTTTATTATGTCGAAACCATTTTTCATTACAGCAGTACAAATCTGAACAGAACCTGCGCCTAGCAATATAAATTCAAGGGCATCCCTCCAAGTTTCAATACCACCGATACCTGAAATGGGAAGTCCAATTCTTTTATCAGATGCACAATTTTTAATCATGTTTAAAGCTATCGGTTTAATTGCAATGCCAGATAGTCCGCCAATAGTACTTTTAAGATCAACAACAGGGTAGGAAACGAAGTTGTCGATGTCGACACCGGTAATTGATTTTAAAGTATTGATTAGAGAAATAGCATCTGCTCCACCACGTTTTGCAGCCAGGGCAGGTTCTGTAATGTCTGTGATATTAGGAGTTAGCTTTACAATAACAGGAACCTTGGCAATTTCCTTTGCCCAATTGGTAATAAGTTCGACGAGGGGTGGTTCCTGTCCTATGGAAGAACCCATACCTCTTTCACACATACCATGGGGGCAGCCAAAATTTAATTCCAATCCGTCGACACCTGAATTCTGACAGTCAGTTATTATCTGATACCATTCATCCTTGGTTTGGACCATAAGGGATGCAATTACAGGATTATTTGGAAACCTTTTTTTAACTAGTTCGATATCTTTCAGATTGTCAGCGAATTTTCGGTCAGAGATAAGTTCAATATTGCTTAGTCCAATAATTTTTCGGCCCTGATGTTGTAAGCTGCTGTATCTGCCAGAGACGTTTGTAATAGGTATTCCTAAAGTTTTCCAGACAGCACCTCCCCAGCCTTTGTCAAAGGCTTTAATAACCTGGTAAGCAGTATTTGCAGGTGGTCCTGAAGCAAGCCAGAACGGATTTGGGGATTTAATACCTGCAAAGTTTATAGTTAGGTCAGACATTAGGTTTATTTTTATTAATCAAATGTAATAATTTATAAGGATCGGTTACTAAGGTGAATGTATCAACCTTTTAAATCTCCTTTAAATTCTTATTTTTGTGCTAACAATTTAATCCTATGAAAGAAAAAATAATTGAGATATATCAGCGGCTAATAAAAAGTTACAGGTTGTCTGTTTATGATCTCAAGAGCCTTACAGAAGTTTTTTCAAGGCGCTTTTCTCCAATGGTAATTATACTTGGTTTACTTTCAATTTTTGTTTTCGCAATAATACTGACAGTACTTTTTATAATTTATACTCCTGCAAAAAGAGCACTTCCCGGGTATCCTTCAAAGCGAATGAGCGAAATGATTGTTTATAATTCTATGATGCTCGATTCTTTGGAAAAAGAGATTCAAAAGCGCGATAATTTTCTTGAAAAGATTAAGAATGTTATTTCAGGTGAAATAATTAACGATTCTGTTCCTGAAAAGAAATACTCTTCATATCAGGACATTGAAATTCAACCAATGAACAATGATTCTATATTTGAAGACCTTATAAGTCCGGATAAATATAAATTTTCTTATTCAACAACGCAGGAAGATGCGAGCAAAATAGCAGGTATTAATTTTTTCCCGCCAATGAGAGGGATAATTATTAACAAGTTTAATGCTTCACCAGGGCATTTTGGGACTGATATTGTTGGACAAAACAGGTCTCCTGTGAGAGCTATACTTTCAGGAACGGTGATTTTTGCCGAATGGTCATTGATGACAGGTTATGTAATACAAGTTCAGCATGATTTCAACCTTGTTTCAGTGTATAAGCACAATAGCGAGATAGTTGCAAAGCCGGGAGAAAGAGTAGTTACAGGCCAGGTAATTTCTTTTATGGGAAGCGAGGGAGAATATTCAACGGGTCCTCACCTTCATTTTGAAATGTGGCATAACGGCAGGCCTCTTGATACAGAAAAATATATTGATTTTAATTAGATAAAAATCCGGATGAAAAAAAGGATTGCAATATTAGGATCTACCGGTTCGATCGGTAAACAGGCGTTAGAAGTAGTAGAGGCTAATCCGGAACTTTTTTCTGTTGAGGTGCTAACTGCTAATAACAGTGCGGAACTGCTTATACGCCAGGCAAGAAAATTTAAACCATCGACAGTGGTTATTGCCAACGAATCAAAAGTTGAGGAGGTTAGGAGCGCACTTCAGGAATTCAATATTGATGTGTGGTCGGGGAATAAAGCTATTCAGGAGGTAGTAGAGCTGGAGATAGTAGATATGGTTGTTGCTTCTATGGTTGGATATTCCGGATTTCTGCCTGTTATTAAGGCGATTAAGGCTAGAAAGCAGATAGCTTTTGCTAATAAGGAGACCTTAGTTGTGGCAGGAGACATTATTACTAAGCTTTGTAAAGAAAATAATGTTGATTTATTACCGGTTGATTCAGAGCACTCTGCAATATTTCAATGTTTGGTTGGGGAGGATCATAAATCGATAGATAAAATATTACTTACTTGTTCAGGGGGACCGTTTAGGGGCTATTCACTTGAACAGCTGAAGAGTGTAACGCCAGCACAGGCACTAGCCCATCCCAACTGGAGCATGGGCGATAAGATTACAATTGATTCGGCGACACTTATGAACAAAGGGTTTGAAGTTATTGAAGCCAAGTGGCTTTTTGATGTTGAGCCCGAAAATATTGAAGTTGTAATACATCCTCAAAGTATTATTCACTCTATGGTTCAGTTTGTTGATGGTTCAATTAAAGCGCAGATGGGACTACCAGATATGAGGCTTCCCATCCAGTATGCAATGTACTATCCTGAAAGGCTTACCAGTAATTTTCCAAAATTCAATTTTGCCAATTATCCGGAACTAACTTTTAGTGTTCCTGATATTAAAAATTTTCGTAATCTTGCGTTGGCTTTTGAGGCGCTTGGAAGAGGGGGTAACAGCCCTTGTGTGCTGAATGCTGCCAACGAAATTGTAATAGGAGCTTTCCTTAAGGGGATGATTAGTTTTCTGCAAATGTCGGAAGTCATTGAACAAACTATGGCTAAAGTTCCTTTTATTAAGGCTCCGTCGATTGAAGATTACGTTTCGAACGATGAAGAATCCAGGAGAAAGGCTCTTGAGATTATTAGAGAATTGACTTTTTAATGAAATAAGCATATATGGAAATTTTAATAAAAGCAGCTCAGCTCATACTGAGTTTATCAATTTTAGTTTTAGTGCACGAATTTGGACACTTTATTTTTGCTAAATTCTTCAAGTGCAGGGTTGAGAAATTCTTTCTTTTTTTCGATTTAGGTTTTTCTCTTTTCAAAATGAAAAAGGGAGACACAGAATACGGTATTGGCTGGCTTCCTTTGGGGGGGTATGTTAAGATAGCCGGAATGATTGATGAGTCGATGGATAAAGAACAGATGAAACAACCTGTTCAGCCATACGAGTTCAGGTCTAAACCTGCTTATCAGCGACTTTTGATAATGATTGCAGGGGTGCTTATGAATTTTCTTATTGCACTTGTAATTTATATTGGAGTTTTATATGCATGGGGTGAAGAGTATTTGCCAACAAATAATGTAAAATATGGAATTGAAGCTAGTGATATTGGCAGGGAGGTTGGTTTTCAGAGTGGAGATAAAATCTTGTCTGTTGATAACAAGTTTATAGAAAGCTTTTATGATATAGTTCCGACAATTGTTCTTGATAAAGCAAAGAGTGTTCAGGTAGAGCGTGACGGACAAGTATTTGACGTTGAGATAACCGAAGACGACATTGCAAAAATGGTATCGAGGGATAATAAAAGAGTAATTGGAATTCGTTTTCCTTTCGACTTGAAGGTTGAATCATTTGCAAAGAATTCACCTGCGAGGGATGCCGGTTTGTTAAAAGGCGACCGAATTATAATGGTCAATGGGAGTTCGTTTCAGTTTCACGATGAGTTTTCTTCTGTTATTACAGCTAATAAAGGGCAGGAAGTAGCACTTTCTGTTTTAAGAAATTCGGAAACACTTTCTGTGCCAATAAAAATTACTGACGAAGGAATGATTGGTGTAAGCTGGAATAATGATTTTTCTAAACATTTCGAGCTAAAAACAATCAAATACGGCTTTTTTGAATCAATACCTGCAGGGATTGTTAAGGGTTGGGAAACATCAACTGATTACCTGAAGCAGTTTAAATTGATTTTCAATAAGAAAACAAAAGGATATGAATCATTAGGAGGTTTTATAACTATTGGTAATATTTTCCCCGGAATGTGGGATTGGCATGCTTTCTGGAATATGACAGCCTTCCTTTCAATAATTCTGGCTATCATGAATATACTTCCTATACCGGCACTTGACGGAGGTCATGTATTGTTTGTTCTTTACGAAATGGTTACAGGACGCAAGCCAAGTGACAAATTCCTTGAATATGCTCAGATTATTGGTTTGTCCTTGTTGATGTTGCTTGTAGTTTATGCAAACCTTAACGATATAATAAGGCTGTTCAGGTAGCAATTTTGAAATTTGCATTTTGTTTATTTTGGAGTTATCTTTAAGAGTTGAATAATTTAAAAATCATTGATATATGACAATGAATATCATATTAGGCATGTTTGGTGCTCCGGAAATCATACTTATTTTGGTTGTAATCCTAATATTCTTTGGTGGTGCAAAAATTCCTGAGCTTATGAGAGGTTTGGGCAAGGGTGTAAAAGAGTTTAAAAATGCCACTAAGGACGAAGAAAAAGGGCAGGAAAGCAAAAAAGAAGAGGAAGTAAAATAATTAAAGTCAGGGTTCGTTTATTATTTTAAATTGCCGGGTATATCGGTAGTTAGAAATTATACAAATATTATCGACTATGAAATCAAGGCTGATAGTTTCATTATTATTGTTGTCTGTTCTTTTATTTACCAACTGTAAAAATTCAGTCAACAACACCACCCTTAGCAATATTACTGGCAGGGCAGGTGAATTGATAATTGTTATTAACAAAGATATTTGGGAGGGTGAAACGGGCGACTTTATATATGACTATCTATCTCAGCCCCAAGTAGGATTACCCCAAAACGAGCCAATATTTACAGTTACAAACATTCCACCTGAAGCATTCAAGGATATTTTTAAAACAACAAGAAATTTGATTATCACTGATATTGGTAGTCAGGTTGAAAAGAATGAGATTGTTTTTAAAAATAATGTATATGCTTTTCCACAAGCGGTTGTTTATTTTTATGCAAAAGACAGGCTTCATCTGAAGCATCTATTTGATGAGAACAAAGACAAAATAACAGGGTTCTTTATTAAAGCTGAGCGTGACAGGTTGTTGCTCAACTATGAAAAATATAGTGAAAAAGATGTTTCAAAGAAAACAAAAGAAAGGTTTGGACTCAATATAAATGTTCCGGCTGGCTTTGTAGTTGCAGAGGACAATAACGACTTTATGTGGATAAGATATGAGGCAAATGATGTGAGTCAGAGTATTTTGATATATTCATATCCTTATGAATCAGACAGTACATTTACTGAAGATTATCTCGTCATTAAGAGAAACCTAATAACAAGGAATAATGTACCGGGGCCAACTGACGGTTCCTTTATGTTGGTTGAACCTTCTGTTCCTCTTCTTTTCAATACATTTCAAAAAGACGGTAATTATGCTGCTGAGCTGAGAGGCCTATGGAAAATTGAAAATGATTTCATGGGAGGACCTTTTGTTAATTTATCAATAATTGACTTACTTAAGAAGAGGGTAGTTTGTGTCGATGGGTTTGTATATGCACCTGCGAAAGATAAAAGAAATCTTTTAAGGCAAGTTGAAGCTATGATTTATTCCGTTGAATTTGATAATCAAAAGGATATGGATAAAATTAACAAGCAGTTCAATCAATAAAGGGAGTTAAAATTTACTTTGTTTAAACGCAATACTAAGGAACTTCCAATTTAGTCTCCAACATCTCTCTGTTATCCAAAAAAAAATTAATTTTGTGGATTGCCAAACATTAGTCATATACCAGTAAAATAACTTAGTACATAATGAAAAACAACCAGATAATTGTAGGTATAACCCAAGGTGATATAAACGGAATTGGTTACGAAGTGATTATAAAATCACTAACAGACCCTCGAATGTTAGAGTTTTGTACTCCTGTCATCTATGGTTCACCAAAAGTAGCAGCCTATCACAAAAAAGTACTTGAAATTGAGGCTTTTAATTTTAATCAGGTACGTAGTGCTGACGAGATTGATATTCATAAAGTGAATATTATCAACTGTTGTGATGATAATGTAAGAGTAGAACTTGGGAAGATTAGTGAACAAGCAGGTGAAGCTTCATTTCTTGCTTTGGAGAGTGCGGTTAAGGACCTGAAGAATAAGAAAATAGATGTGCTTGTAACTGCTCCAATCAGTAAGGAAGCAATACAATCAAAAGATTTTCATTTTCCGGGGCACACTGAATATCTTGCTAAACAATTTGAAGTAAAAGAGCCATTGATGCTTTTGATTTCAGAAGGGTGGGAGTTGTTGCAGGCCATGTTCCGATAAGCAAATTAACAGAAGTAATAACCAAAGATCTTATATTAGCAAAATTAAAGATACTCCATAAGTCACTTGTACAAGATTTTGCATGTACTAATCCAAGGATTGCAGTTCTTGGATTAAATCCACATGCAAGCGATAATGGTTTGATAGGTGATGAAGAGCAAAGGATAATTATACCTGCATTGAGGGAGGCTGAAAATTTAAGGATCACTGCCTTAGGGCCTTATGCTGCTGATGGTTTTTTCGGTTCAGGTCAGCAATATAAATTTGATGCAGTACTTGCTATGTACCACGATCAGGGCTTAGCTCCATTTAAAGCGTTAACTTTTGAAAGGGGAGTGAATTATACAGCAGGGTTACCTGTAATAAGGACTTCGCCCGGGCATGGAACTGCATTTGATATTGCAGGTCAGAATATTGCAAGTTTTGAGTCATTTACAGAAGCTATATATAATGCGATAGATATTTTCAGAAGCAGGCTCAATTGGCAGGAAGCCAGTAAGAATCCGCTTCCAAAATATGAGATTAACGCTAACGGTGAGTCTGATGATGTTGACTTGATATCTTTAGATGAACCCCAACAGTATTAATAAATGATAGAATATCTTAAAGGTCAAATAGTTGAATTGGATCCTGCACATGTCATAGTCGATATTGGGGGATTAGGTTATTACCTTCATATTTCTTTAAGTACATATACTGCAATATCAGGAAAAGATCAGTATAAGTTTTTCATTCATGAAGTTATAAGGGAAGACGCACACTCTCTGTATGCCTTTCACAATAAGGAAGAAAGGGAGCTATTCAGATTGCTGGTATCAGTTTCCGGGGTTGGAGCAAACACAGGAATCCTGATATTATCATCATTATCTGTAAATGAGTTAAGGAATGCGATAATTACAGACGACGTAAATAGGATAAAGGGAGTAAAGGGGATAGGGTTGAAAACCGCTCAGAGGTTAATAGTAGAATTGAAAGACAAATTGATCAAAGAACCTGTTTCATCCGATATTTTTATTTCAATAAACAATACAACCCGCGAAGAAGCGTTATCTGCATTAGTGACTTTAGGATTTGTGAAAAAGAACGCAGAGAAAGCCATTGATCAAATATTAAGGGAACATCCTGATAAAAAAGTTGAACAAGTAATTAAGGATGCACTTAAGCAGATGTAATCCGTTTATCTAATGTTGAAGAGGAATTTATTTTACATACTCATATTTGCAACGGGAATAATTGTGCTGACATGCAATAATTTGTTAGCCCAAACATCTACCGTTAAATCAACCGCAGAGAAAGACACATCTTTAGCTTACCCGTTTGAAGATGAAGGAGAGTTTCAGTATCCTGACGAGGTAGACAAGGATCCGCTATACCTTAATCGTCCTTCAAATATTGAAAGAAAAATTGAGTACGATCCGCTTACAAAGCAATATGTCATATATGAAAAGATAGGTGATATGTATTATCGTCTTCCAAAGTCGATGAACCTTAAAGACTATGTGAAATATGACTTCGACCAGTCGATAAAAGATTACTGGAAGACAAGAAAAGATGTAGATAAGATTGAGACAGAAGAGCAAAAATCGCTTATTCCGCAATTAAAGATTGACAACGAAGTATTCAATAATATTTTTGGAGGAGACAAGATTGATATAAAACCCCAGGGTTATGTAGAAATTTCGATTGGAGCTCTTTCATATTATAATGGTAACGAACAGCTCTCTGAAAGGGCAAAAAGACATACAAACTTTGATTTTGAACCTCAGATTAACTTGAGTGTTACAGGGAAGATTGGAGAGAAGGTAAACATGCAGGTTAATTACAACACTGAAGCAACCTTCGACTTTGAGCAGAAAGTTAAGCTTGATTATAGTGGTAAAGAGGATGAAATATTAAGGAAGATAGAAGCCGGTAATGTGTCGCTTCCTTTAAATGGAACATTAATACAGGGAGGTACAAATCTGTTTGGGGTTAAAACTGAAATGCAGTTTGGAAGACTCAATCTTACCACTATCATTTCTCAGCACAAAGGTGAATCTCAGGTAGTAGAAACAGAGGGAGGAGCACAGAAGACAAAATTTGAGATTAAGGCTTCAGAGTATGATGAAAACAGGCATTTCTTTATTTCTAAATTTTTCAGGGATAACTATAATCAGGCATTAAGTTCTTTGCCAATAATAAAATCTAAAGTTATAATCAACAAGATTGAAATTTGGGTAACAAACAAAAGCCAGAATTTTACTTCTGCAAGGAACATTGTTGGTTTTGTTGACCTTGGTGAGCAGGCAGCGCACATTTCAAACACTGTACCAGAGTTTGGTCCGGCATCAGGGCTTGGATATCCCGGCAATTATGTGCCTAATAATGGTGCTAATAATCTTTATAATGAGATTGTCACAAACTATTCAGGAATAGATGTTTCATCCAATATCTTAAAAGTACTTAAGCCTTTAGAGGCAAGGGGGTTTAAATACGGGACACATTGGGAAAAGATAGATCAGGCAAGGTTGATGAATTATTCTGAATATGAAGTTAATGAAGAGCTAGGTTATATATCACTTAATTCACCGCTAAACAATGATGAGGTACTTGCTGTAGCCTACAATATTACAATTGGAGATTCTACTTTTCAGGTAGGTCAGTTTTCATCTGACATTACGGAGTCAGACAAAACCCTAGTGTTAAAAATGATAAAGGGCACCAACCTTTCTCCCGGCTTCCCGACATGGGATCTTATGATGAAAAATGTATACAGTCTTGGTGCGTATGATGTTACAGCGGAAGATTTTGATTTCAATATTGTTTATAATAACGATTCCACAAACACGTATATAAATTACCTGCCGGTTGAAGGCATGAACAATACAACTTTGCTGAGGGTCATGAACCTTGACAACCTAAATTCGCAGAATGATTTCACTGAAAAAGGTGACGGGATGTTCGATTTTGTGAATGGGATAACTATTCTGGCTCAGGATGGTAAAATAGTATTTCCTGTTCTTGAGCCTTTCGGGTCAAACATTGCAAATAAGATGCCTGATGAGGCAACAAAAAGTAAGTATACTTATAAAACTTTGTACGAAAAGACCAAAACCGAAGCTGAGCAAGATTTTGACCACGACAAGTATGTGATGGTTGGTAGTTACAAAGGATCGTCAAGTTCTGAAATATCTTTGAATTCATTTAATTTGGCACAGGGATCAGTAGTTGTTTCTGCCGGGAGTACAGTACTAGTTGAAAATGTGGACTACACTGTAGACTATGCACTTGGCAAGGTTAAAATAATTAACGATGCATACATAGAAGCAGGAACACCAATAAAAGTTTCGACAGAAAGTCAGGACCTTTTATCGATGCAAAGGAAAACGATGGTTGGAACCTATGCCAGTTATGAGGTTTCAGATAAATTAAATTTGGGAGGCACACTTCTTTATATGAACGAACGCCCGATAACAAATAAAGTTGATATGGGAGAAGAGCCTGTATCAAACCTTATGCTTGGTTTGGATTTTCAATATAGGGATAAGTCACAGTTGCTGACAGACATTATCAATTACCTCCCTTTTGTTGATTCAAAGTCAGAGTCGAGTATCTCTTTTGAAGGTGAAGTTGCTAAATTATTTCCAGGACAATCGAAAGTGACTGGGAACAATGTATATGTTGATGATTTTGAAGGAGTTGAAACTTCTTATTCTTTATCTAATGCTTTTGGATGGCAATTAGCTTCGACCCCTCATCAGGAAAGTCTGTTTCCAGAGTCGAATTTGACCGATGATTTGAAGTATGGTTATAATAGGGCAAAATTATCATGGTTTTACATTGACAGAATGTTTAGTGATAAGGGTAATCAGTATATGCCATCACATTTAAAGGGAAACCTTGAAATGTTGTCAAACCACTATATGAGAGATGTGATGGTTCAGGAGATATTTCCGGGAAAGGAACTAGTTATAGGTTCAAGCAATTATCAATATGTATTCAATCTTGCCTATTTCCCGAAAGAGAAAGGGCCCTACAACTTTGACAGCAACCCAACTGATATTTCCGGTGGTATAGATTCAGACGGTAAACTTAAAAATCCTGAAGATAGGTGGGGTGGTTTGATGAGGGAAGTACAAACTCCAAACTTTGAGTCATCGAATATTGAATACATTGAGTTTTGGTTACTTGATCCGTTTATATATAATGTTGATGGTACACATAAAGGTGGCGATTTATATTTCAATCTTGGAAATATTTCAGAAGATATTTTAAAAGATGGTAAAAAAGCTTTTGAAAATGGACTACCTACATCCGAAATTGTAGTGGATGTAGATACTTCTGCATGGGGTCGTGTTTCAAGTAGACAGTTGTTAACTCAATCATTTGAGAATGATGAGAATGCACGTAAGTTTCAGGATTTGGGATTAGATGGACTAAGTAACGAAGATGAAGTCACTTTTCACAAGCAATATCTCGATGAAATAAAGAATTTTGTTTCTGAAGAAGTATATAATAAAATAGCGTCTGACCCTTCAGGTGATGATTTTCATCATTATAGGGGAACTGATTATGATGATGAAGAGAAATCTATACTCGACCGTTATAAAAATTACAATAACGTTGAGGGTAACTCTCCGACAAGTTCAATGTATACTGAAGATTATTCAACTTCAGGGAAAACAGAACCTGATATTGAAGATTTAAATGACGATAATACTCTTAATGAACTTGAATCTTATTATCAATATAAAGTTAGTGTCAGACCGGAAGATTTAGTTGTAGGTAACAATTATATCGTTGATAAGGTAACAAGGGTTGTGTCGCTTGATAATGGAACAACAGACAGGGTAGATTGGTATCAGTTTAAAATACCGATTAGGCAGAATCCAAATGTTGAGAAAATAGGCGACATATATGATTTTAAATCAATACGCTTTATTAGAATGTTTCTTACTGATTTTTCCGACTCGATAATACTTCGTTTTGGGACATTGGCTTTAGTAAGGGCAGACTGGAGAAAAGAAAATAAGTCACTGACAGAAGCTGGAGGAGTTGAATCGGCAAAAGCTGAATTTGATCTTGCATCAATAAATATTGAAGAAAATCAGAGCCGCAAGCCAATAAACTATGTTCTTCCTCCGGAAATTGAAAGAGAAATTGACCCAACGAGCACTACATCAACAAAGATGAACGAACAATCGATGCTTATAAAAGTAAAAGATCTTGACAGGGGAGATGCTCGTGCAGTATATAAAAATGTAGGTTTAGATATCAGACAATACAAAAGGCTAAAAATGGAGGTTCACGCAGAGGCTATAGAAGGATATCCGCTAAGCGATTATGAAGTATCTCTATTTGTAAGAATGGGGACAGATAAGGATAATTACTATGAGTATGAAGTTCCACTCAAGCTTACGCCGATTCCTGCTACTTTATACAACGACGAAAGTGAGGCAGACAGATATGAAGTATGGCCTGATGAAAACAGGTTAAATCTTGATCTTACTATTTTCTCTGAACTTAAAATGAAGAGGGACGAGGAGATGCGAAAAGCAGGATCAAAGCTTACCAGGAATGATATATATGTTGATTATCATGATGGTTATGCCAACGGTAAAAACACGATTAAGATAAAAGGGAATCCTAGTCTTGGTGAGGTTGATGTTGTTCACATAGGAATTAGAAATCCTAAAACAAATACTATTCCTAAATCAGTTGAAGTTTGGGTTAATGAATTGCGTTTATCAGATTTTAATGAGAGGGGTGGCTGGGCTTCAAACGGAAGGATGTCGTTACGCCTTGCTGATATTGGTAATATAACGCTTGCAGGAAGCACCCAGTCGGTAGGTTGGGGAAGTATTAATGATGTAGCTTCGAGTAGAAGTCTGGAAGATAGGTATCAGCTTGATTTTGCTGCCACCTTCCAACTTGGTAAGCTTCTGCCGGAAAAAGTCGGGCTTCATCTGCCTGTGTTTTATAGCTATTCCACGGGAGTTTCAACCCCTGAATACAATCCTTTGAGTTCAGATATAAAAATGACTGATGCGTTGTCGATAATTGAAAGTCCGGAAGAAAAAGAATATCTAAAAAATATATCGCAAGATGTTACAACTCGTAAAAGTTTTAATATAAACAATATTTCAATGGAGCCTGAAAGGAAAAAAGCTGACAGGAAACCATTGCCAACAGATATTGAGAATTTTTCAGTCTCGTATTCACAGAATGAGCAGTTGACTCATAATATTGATATAGAAAGGAATTTTCAAAGGACAAACAAAGGATCATTTGATTATAACTATTCAGCTCAGGCAAAACCTATTATGCCATTTAAAGCGGTTAAATTTCTTCAAGCTAAAGCTTTTCAGCTGATAAAAGATTTCAACTTTAATTATCTCCCTGAACTTATTTCTTTCAGGACGGATTTGACGCGAAACTATCAGGAAAGGTTAGCAAGAGATAATTCGGGAATGCAACTTGACTTACCGGTAACAGTTCAAAAAGACTTTCTGTGGAATAGGAGTTTTGACCTCAGATACAATTTAACACAGAGCCTGAGGCTTGATTTTTCAAACAAAAATACATCAAGAATAGATGAGCTTGAAGGCATTGAAGACCAGAATCTTTACCCAGATGAATATTCACTAATGCAAAAGGAGATTTATAAAAATCTTCTTGCTTTTGGTCGCCCGGTAGATTATCAGCATACAATTGATTTGAGATATACCATTCCAATTAATAAATTACCATTACTTGATTGGACTTCCGCTTCGGCTACATACAGAGGGTCATACGATTGGGTTGCAGGATCTCAGTTGAGCTCAGAACTTGAAGAGCTTGATCTTGGTAATACAGCTAGAAATTCTTCGACAATCAACATAAACGGGTCGCTCAATATGACGACACTGTATAATAAGATTCCGTATTTAAAGACAGTCAACCAGAAATTTCAATCGACTGGCAGAAGATACGGAAGCAGATCGAATCAGCAGAAAAAGGCTTCAGTGAGAAGTACAAAGAAGCCTGGCGATGAGTCAAAATTTAAAGATGTCGATTATAACGAAAAGAAAATAGATTTTAAGGCAAACGTTCCAAAATCCATATTTCATAAATTAGGCACTGAAGACATAAAGGTAATTGTTCTTAGTAATAAAGGAGATACAATTAAAGGAGACGTAAGTATAGTTAATGAAAACAGGATAAACTTTAAATCTGAGAAATCTTTATCAGGAGCACAAGTATTAATAACGGGAAGAAAAGAAATAGATGAACCGTTTATAAAGAAAGCTGTGGACTTCACTGCAAGAATGCTGATGGGTATTAGAACAATACAAGTCACGTATGCAAAAACAGGCGGAACTGAACTTCCGGGCTTTTTACCTGACCCGTATTTATTCGGAGCTCGAAATTATACAACTGAAGGGGGACTTGAGTCACTTGCACCTTCCTTCCCATTTTTGATAGGTTGGCAGGATGAAAACTTTGCCCTTGAAGCAGCCCAAAAAGGTTGGATAAGCAAAGACACAACAGTTTCTAAACAATATCTTGTACAAAGTACCGAAACATGGAATTTTTCCGTACAATTTGAGCCAATTTCGAGCTTGAGATTCAATATTACAGGAAAGAGGAGGGAATCGAATAATATCAGTAGTTTCATTCAATATAACGGAAACAAAGGGAGCTTTGAGCTTTTAAGCAGAAAGGAAACTGGTAACTTTGATATGTCAATAATGACTCTTGCGACTGCATTCAGAGAAAGTTTAAACGGAGATGAAACCAAGTCTGACTTATTTGATGATTTCAGGTATAAGAACAGTAAAATTATAGCAGACAGATTAAATAATGAAAGAGGTTATGTTGAAGGAGAAGGTTATTCAAGAAATCCATCAGCAGGTAAGAACAACGGGGTTGGTGTTAAATCATCAGATGTGCTGATTCCTGCATTTATAGCAACATATACAGGAATTGACGCCAACAAGATTCCCCTGACAGCAAAACCCGGGTTGGCATGGATAAGACCAAATTGGGTTGTAAATTATAATGGTAATACTCAAGATATAGATTGGTTGAAGGAATATGTACATTCATTGAATTTCAACCATAGCTATAGATCTACATATACAATAGGTCAATACGAAACAAATCTGGCATATAGACCAGATGAAACTGGGTATAGTTGGGTCAGAAGTCAGCTTGATGCAGCTGAAAATTATTTTGTGCCTGAACTTGATATTACATCCATAAACATACAAGAGGATTTTAGTCCGTTGATTAATGTTGATGTAGGTTTTGTTAATGATTTGAGCACCAGATTTGAGATCAGGAGGACAAGAAACCTTAACTTTAGTTTTTCAAATATGCAATTGAGCGAAATGCTTAAGAATGAATATAGTGTAGGGATAGGATACCGCTTTACGGGTTTGGATATGATTATCAAGACAAAGAGGAAATCCGAAAAGGTATCAAACGATATAAATATGAGGCTTGATTTGTCGAGTAGCAGTTATAAGACAACATTCAGGAAGATAGATGACACCCTCGGTATTCTACAGAACGGTACCCGAATATTTTCAGTCGATTTTCAAGCTGATTATATGATTAACGATCAACTTACAGTTAAGTTGTATTATCAGTTTAACATGAACGATCCTTATTCAACTGAAGATGGGTACAAGCAGGAAAATACAAAATTTGGGTTGACAGTCAATTATGCCATTATGTAGTTGCTCTTATTTCGTCTAAATAAATTCCTTTAGAGTTCCTGTTTTATCAATAAGTGGGCCTTTCTTTTCATCCCATTTTAGAGTGGCACATTCAAACATAGCATCATGTTCAAAGAAAAGAATATAATTGTTTTCGAATACCTCTTTAAAAAATGAAAGTTTTTCTTCCATTGAAGTAACAGGGTAAAGGTCATACGCAGATATCCATTTTACGGGGACATTAGAAGCTAATGGGGCAAGGTCAGTTATGTAGACTAACTTTTTATTGTTGAAAGTAATAATTGGAACAATCATACCGGGAGTATGTCCATTGAAAATACGAATATTGAGCCCCGGGAATAATTCACATTCTTCTTCAATAAGGTTAAGTTTTCCACTTTCAGAGACAGGAATAAGGTCGTTAGAGAAGAAAGCGTCATCCTCACGAGGATTTGGGTTGAGAGCGTTCTCCCATTGAGAACGTGTGCAATGATATGTTGCGTTAGGGAAAGTGGGTACTGCAATTTTGTTTTTGTTGAATGTAGTTCCTCCTCCGCAATGATCCCAGTGGAGGTGAGTGTGAAGTATATCTGTAATGTCTTCAGACTTAAAACCAGCTTTGTTAAGGGATTCAATTAAAAGAAGAGGGTTTTCAATTCCGTTGTTTTCAATGAATTTACGGCTTAATTTGTTTCCCGAACCAGTTTCGATAAGGATCTTACGACCATGATGGATAACAAGTAGGCATCGCATAGAAAGAGTAATAAGATTACGAGAATCAGATTTAATTTTTCTTTTCCACAAAATTTTTGGTACACTCCCAAAGATGCCACCACCGTCACATAGAAAATTTCCGGCATCGATTATAAATAGTTCCATTGAGTTTTTATTTACGGATGAAATATAGTAAAATTGAGTAATTAATTTAGCTATTATAAATTTGAATAACAAGCCCAAATATGCATGTACATTTTATAGCTATTGGAGGTAGTGCAATGCACAATCTTGCAATTGCCCTACACAAGAAAGGTTTTAGAGTAACAGGTTCGGACGATGAATTTTTTGAGCCATCCAAGTCAAGACTAATGAAATACGACTTATTGCCCGAAAAAGAAGGGTGGTATCCTGAAGCTATATCTGAAAAGATTGATGTTATTATTCTTGGAATGCATGCAAGAGAAGATAACCCTGAATTGGAAAGAGCAAAAGAATTAGGATTGAAGATATATTCTTATCCTGAATATTTGTATGAGCAGACAAAAGAAAAGTTGAGGGTAGTAATAGGTGGAAGCCATGGTAAGACTACTACCACATCGATGATAATGCATGTACTCAAATACAATAATGTTGATTTCGATTATATGGTAGGTGCTAATCTTGAAGGTTTTGACACAATGGTTGAGCTTAAAGAAAATAACGATATTGCAATATTTGAGGGGGATGAATATCTTTCATCACCTATAGATAAAAGACCAAAATTTCATCATTACAAACCGGATATTGCACTTTTAACTGGAGTCGCCTGGGATCATATAAATGTTTTTCCTGTTTTTGACCAGTATGTTGAGCAGTTTAGAATATTTGCCAATATGATCGAAGAGGGGGGAGCTTTCATCTATTTTCAGTGTGATGAATATTTGAACACTATCGCTGAGAATGTAAGGAAAGATGTTAAGAAATATCCTTATGATACTCCTGATTTTGTTATTGAAGAAAATAGAACCTATTTATTGCATGGCAGGAAGAAATATTCTTTGGAAGTTTTTGGGGAGCATAATTTACAGAATATTGCAGGAGCTAGGATAGTGTGTAACAAAATTGGATTGTCAGATGAAGAATTTTTCAATGCAATTAGCAACTTTAAAGGTTCTGCAAGGCGTTTGGAAGTAATAGCTGAAAATAATAATATGACTGTTTTTTACGACTTTGCTCACTCACCTTCAAAACTGAAGGCAACTACATCTGCCGTCAAAAGGCAGTTTCCGGAGAGAACCCTTATTGCTTTGATGGAATTACATACTTTCAGTAGCTTGAAGAAAGAATTTCTTCCGCAATATGAGGGAGCAATGGTTGAGGCTGATGAAGCCATAGTTTATTTTGATCCACATACAATAGAGCATAAGAAGCTGGAAGTAATAACAAAGGAACAGGTTAGGGAATCGTTTGGAGGTGATAATATAGAAGTTTTTACAGATTCAAATTTATTGTTTGACAAACTAAGAAGTTATAATTGGAGAGACAAGAATCTACTTATTATGAGTTCCGGAAATTTTTCTGGAATTGACATTAAAAAATTCGGAAGAGATATAGTGTAAAATACAACCCCTGTTTGAGTTGAAATTGTTTATGAAAGAAGTTTTCAGCCGCAATAACCTGCAGCTCTGTTGAAAATCATTTCAGGATTCCATGAAGGTTCTTTTCCTAATCCTAGTCGGGGAACTATTACCCCCTCAGTAAATCCTTTTGATAAAAGAAATTCAATAGCTGTTATGTTATTTTCAGGCACTACTATCGATGTTTTTCCTTTCTTTAATTTTAAATCCAAAAGTGCAATTCCTGCTTTTGGATCGGTTGCGGCAATAAATCCATTTCCTAAAGATGGTATAAAAAATCCATCTATTTGACTGTTAATATGTATCCATATTTCATCAATATAGCTTTCGATCAAGGGTTTTCGGTTTTCTCCGGTAGCTAAAGAATCTATTTGAAAGATTGTAGGGAGGTCATTTTTTACAGCGAGCCTTATATCCTCCTTATTTATTGCAGTAATAATCTTTTCAGGGGGATTTAAAAACTTATAATTTGTTTTAATTTCAAATCCTAGCTTTGTATAGATAGGTAATCCCATGTCGGTAGCGGTAAGGATGAAATTCTCAACTCCTTTCTTTCTTGATTCAGAGATAATAAATTTTGTGATTTCTTTTCCAATTCCTTTGTTTCTATGTTTTTTATGAACGAGAATCCAGCCGAGCCAAGCAAATTCATTAAAAATAAATGCCATTCCAAAGCCTACTAGTTTTGAGTCGATGACAGCTTGGTAAGGGAAAAACCAAGGTTGCCATTCGTTATGAATAAATAGTTTATAAGCATTGCTTTGCCACTCTTTGGGCGGTAGATTGTTCAGTTGGTCTAAAAACCTGGAGTTGAATTCTGAGATTTTTACTTCCATTTATCTATCTTTTATTTTAGTTTCAAGATAGAAATATTCTGCTTTAAATCTTTAAACTGTTATTTTTTTTTGAGATTGCGAAACAATTAAATAAAATAATTGGAGTAAATAAAAGGGGGGTGAACATATGTAGAAACTTCAATAATATATTATATAACATTTAAAATTAAGTGATTATGGAGACATTTATACAACTATTGATTGAAACAATTTTGTTAAATTTATAGGGATATCATTGATTGGAAAAGTTATGACAGAACCTAAATCAGAATTAAAATCGTGTGAATGTAATCAGGAGCACGATGATGAATTATATGATCGCTTAAAAATCATTGTTCAATCTCAGAGAACAGTACCAGGAGCATTAATCCCGGTACTTCAAACTACTCAGAACCTTTTCGGGTATCTGCCGGAAAGAGCACTTCGGATAATAAGCAAGGAACTTAAGGTGCCCTATAGCGAGGTTGCAGGAGTTGTGGGATTCTATTCTTACTTTTCAACAAAGCCAAAAGGAAAGCACACCGTAAGAGTATGCCTTGGTACAGCATGTTATGTGAGGGGAGGACAGGATGTATTGAAGGCTTTCATGAAAGAGTTGGAAATTGGTGTTGGTGATACAACATCTGATAGAAAATATTCGCTTGAACTAGGGCGTTGCTTTGGAGCTTGCGGATTAGCCCCTGTAGTCATGGTGGATGATGAAACATTCCAGCGTGTAAAACCTTCTAAAGTTCAAGAAATACTGAACAGTTTTGATTAGAATTTATTGATTATCATCTGATATAATAACTAAAAACCGACCTATATGCAAAAGATTATAAATCCTGAGGAATTTGATCTTCTTTTTCAGGATCTTTCTAAAAAGTATTCAGAAGTAGATAAAAAATACAAGGAAATAGTACAGATATGCACAGGAGGTGGATGTATTGCTTGTGGATCATTGAATTTAAGGAAAGAACTTCAAAAGAAGCTGTTTGAAATAAATCTTGACAAAAAATTTTACATTAAGTCGACTGGCTGTATGGGTCCTTGTTCAAAAGGACCTGTGCTTATGATGAAAAAATCAGGCATTTTTTATGAAAATATTCAAATTGCAGACCTTGATGAACTGGTTGAGAGCCATTTTATTAATGATAAGCCTGTTGAGAGGTTGATGCATCATTCAGACGAAGATGGCAAACCTGTTTCAAACGCAGGTGAAATTAAACTTTTCAACCGACAACGAAAGATTGTATTACGGAGGTGTGGGACAATTGATCCTGTTGATATAAATGATTACATAGCCTCCGGAGGTTATGTTTCTTTGAAAAAAGTAATTTCAAGCATGACAGGAGACCTTGTTTTGGAAGAGATGAAGGTTTCAGGATTAAGAGGAAGGGGAGGAGCAGGTTTTCCGACATACATGAAATGGAGTCTTGCAAAAAAAGAAGTATCAGACCAGAAATATATTTTATGCAATGCAGATGAGGGTGATCCGGGAGCTTTTATGGATCGTAGTATACTTGAGGGTGATCCTCATAGTGTTATTGAAGGTATTACAATAGGTGCTTTTACTATTGGAGCTTCAAAAGGTTTTGTGTATGTAAGGGCTGAATATCCTTTAGCAGTTGAGCGACTTAATAAGGCAATAGAAGATGCCAGAGAAATAGGTCTTCTTGGGGAAAATATACTAGGAACTGAGTTTTCTTTTGATCTTGAAATCAGAATGGGTTCAGGGGCTTTTGTTTGTGGTGAAGAAACAGCGCTAATGGCATCTATTGAAGGTAAAAGGGGAGAGCCACGACCTCGACCACCTTTTCCAACAACTGCAGGATTATGGGGAAAACCTACTGTTTTAAATAATGTTGAAACATATTCAAACGTAAATACAATAATTGAAAAGGGAGGAGAGTGGTTTTCACAGTTCGGTACAGGTAAAAGTAAGGGAACGAAAATTTTTGCGCTTACTGGAGCTGTTAAAAATTCTGGATTATACGAAGTACCAGTAGGGACATCTTTAGGAGATCTGGTTTACGATATTGGAGGGGGAACAAGTAGTGGAAAACCATTTAAGGCTGCTCAGATAGGCGGTCCCTCAGGAGGATGTATTCCCAGGGCACATTTGAGTGTTTCTTTAGATTATGAATCACTTAATGAACTTGGAGCAATAATGGGGTCAGGGGGCTTGGTGGTAATGGATGAATCAAGCTGTATGGTCGATGTTGCAAAGTTTTTTCTTGATTTTGTGCTTGAAGAATCGTGTGGAAAGTGCACCCCATGTCGGGTAGGAACCAAAAGGATGTATGAAATTCTTGATAGAATAACAACTGGGCATGGTCGTGAAGGTGACATTGAAAAATTGGAAGAATTAGGGAAATGGATAAAAAAAACTTCTTTGTGCGGTCTTGGACAGTCAGCACCTAATCCTGTATTATCGACAATAAGATTTTTCCGAAAAGAGTATGAATCACATATTAGAGAACATAAGTGTGAAGCAGGGGTTTGTGCAAAACTGGTTAGGGCTCCTTGTCAAAGTGCATGTCCTGCAGGAGTAGATGTTCCGGGCTTTGTTTCTCTGACTGGAGAAAAGAGGTATGCAGAAGCTTTGAGGTTGCATAGAGAAAGAAATCCTTTTGCTGCAGTTTGTGCGCGGGTATGTTTTCATACTTGTGAAGATAAATGCCGTAGAGCAAGTATAGATGCATCTGTTTCAATCAGAGGTATCAAACGTTATATGGTTGATCAAGAGATTACAATACAGCTTCCTGAAATAAAAGAAAATACAGTTAATGCTACTCGTAAAATTGCAATTGTTGGGGCTGGACCCGCCGGATTGGCGTGTGCTTATTTTCTAGCACGTTTAGGTTATAAGCCGATAGTCTTTGAATCGGAGCAAAGACCAGGGGGTATGTTAGTTCAGACAATTCCTGCGTATCGTTTGCCAAGAGAAATATTGGCAAGGGAAATACGAATGATAGAAAATATGGGAGTTGATATCAGAACAGAAATGAAACTAGGGCGTGACTTTAATTTAAAATCACTTAAAGATGAAGGGTATAATGCAATATTTATTGGAGTTGGTTCTCCCCAGGGTATCATTCCTCCGATTGAAGGCATTGATGCAAATGGAGTTGTTGATGCTCTTAATTTTCTTCAAACTTATAATTTAAGAGGGTCAGTTCCGGTAGGAAAGAGAATAATAGTTGTTGGCGGGGGTAATGCCGCAATAGATGCAGCCAGAACAGCAGTAAGGCTTGGCGCTGAAAAAGTAGATATTGTTTACAGACGAACTCAGGAAGAAATGCCGGCATGGGCTGAAGAAATAGATGCAGCAATTGAAGAAAAGATAGAGCTTCATACTCTTACTAATCCTAAAGAAATTATTGCAGAAGAGGGGAAAGTAAAAGCTGTAAAATGTGTAAGGATGAAACTTGGTTCATTTGACGAAACCGGTAGGAGAACACCAGTTGAAACGGATGATGAACTAATTTTAGCATCAGACCAAATAATTATAGCTGCCGGTCAAACATTAGATACTGAAGCAATTCTTGAGGGTACACCTTTAAAAATTTCAGGTAAAGCTCAGATTTGGTGTGATCCAAGAACAGGGCAAACGTCTGAGCCTTGGATATTTGCAGGAGGCGATTCTACGACTGGGCCTTCGTCAGTTATTGAAGCAGTTGCCGGTGGAGAAAGGGCAGCAGTTGGAATTGATGAATATCTGACTGGCGACAAGCATGATTTCTGGAGAAAAGAAAAATATAACGATACGTTCTTTGATCCTGAAGCTGATCCAGCAAAATACCCAAGAGCACACATGGTTATGTTGCCTTCCGAAAGAAGAATGCACAACTTTGATGAGGTAGAACAAGTATGGCCAGAAGGTGAAGCCATAAGACAATCGAGAAGATGTTTGCGTTGTGATTATGGGAGCTTCTGTTAAGTTTAAAGATAAAATTAGTAATTATGACAACAGTATATATCAATAAACAAGAGGTCAATGTGGCTGAAGGTTCCACAATATTGAAAGCAGCAGCAGCAGCAGGAATTAAAATACCAACACTATGTCATCTTCAAAATCAGCATCCATTAGGAGCTTGTCGCGTATGTTTGGTTGATGTGGAAGGAGCAAAAAATATGGTTGCTTCTTGCACAACTCCCGTAACTGAAGGTATGAAAATCATAACAAATTCAAAGAATGTCAGAGAAGCTAGAAAGTTTGTTTTAGAATTGTTGATATCTGAACATTGTGGTGAATGCAAAACATGTGTAAGAAATGAAGACTGTGAATTACAAAGACTTGCATTGGAAATGGGAGTTTTGGGGGTAGCATATGAAGGAGAAAAGATTAAAAGCTACATTGATGATTCAACATACGCACTTGTAAGGGACTCTGGGAAGTGTATAAAATGTCGTCGCTGTATAACTGTATGTAATGAAATTCAAGGGGTTGGTTCATTATTTGCGCAAGGAAGAGGATTTGACTCCAGAATTGGGCCTGCTTTTGACCAGCAACTTGACGGGGTAGTATGTGTTCAATGTGGTCAATGTGCTGCAGTTTGCCCTGTAGGAGCAATAACCGAAAAGGAACATATTGATTTTGTTTGGGAAGCTATTGAAGATCCATCAAAATTTGTTGTTGTTCAAACAGCGCCTGCGATAAGGGCTGCATTAGGAGAGTGCTTTGATTATGAGCCAGGTACGCTTGTGACCGGTAAAATGGTAACTGCGTTGAGGCTTCTTGGTTTTGACAAAGTTTTTGATACAAATTTCACAGCCGATTTGACAATAATGGAAGAGGGAACTGAGCTTCTTTTAAGATTAAAGGAAGCTATTGTTGATAAAAAGCAAGTTGCACTTCCTCAATTTACGTCCTGTTCTCCCGGATGGATAAAATACGCAGAGTATTTTTATCCTGAAATTCTTGATAATATTTCTTCTTGCAAATCACCTCAGCAGATGTTTGGTGCTGTTGCAAAGACCTATTATGCAAAGAAAGCAGGGGTAGATTCCAAAGATATTATTGTAGTATCTGTTATGCCATGTACGGCTAAGAAGTTTGAATGTAATAGACCAGAAATGACAGACAGCGGATATAAGGATGTTGATTACGTACTTACAACACGTGAACTTGGTAGAATGATTAAACAATCGGGTATTGATTTCAGATCTTTAAAAGACAGTGAAATGGATTCTCCTTTGGGTGAAAGTTCAGGAGCTGCCGATATTTTTGCAAACACCGGAGGAGTAATGGAGGCTGCAGTAAGGACTGCATACGAGATTGTCACAGGGAGGGAATTGCCTTTAGAAAATTTACATATTCAGCCAATTGCAGGATTGGAAGGAGTGAAAAAAGCATCGTTGAAATTTGAAGGATGTGTTTCGGAATGGAGTTTCCTTGAAGGAGTTGAACTGAAAGTTGGAGTTGCCCATGGGTTGAGTAATGCCAAAAAAATAATCGAATTAATGCGTTCAGGAGAGGAATTCCATTTTATTGAAATAATGACTTGTCCTGGAGGTTGTATAGGAGGTGGGGGTCAACCACGATTTACAACTGATGAGATCAGGATGAAGCGTATTCAGGCGATATACAAGGAAGATGAAGGAAAAACACTTCGCAAGTCACTTGAAAATCCCGAGATTAAACAGATATACGAAGAGTTTTTAGAAAAACCGTTAAGTCATATTTCACATAAATTACTACATACAAATTATAAAGAAAGATTTTGAGACATTTGAGACATATTTTAAGACATTTTAACATATAAAACTTAACATTCTGAACTTGTCAGCTGGTATACGATTATTACATTTGTAAGCTTTAGATACTTTTACTAACTATACTAATTGAAATTCTTATGGAAACAGGATTTAATTTAGGGGCGGTCGATTATTCGATCATGATAGTATATTTTCTTTTTGTGCTAGGTATTGGATGGGCACTTAAGAAGTATATGAAAGATGCCTCTGCATTTTTAGAAGCCGGTAGATCCTTACCGGCATGGGTTACTGGGCTTGCATTCATATCAGCCAACCTTGGGGCACTTGAAGTAATTGGGATGGCTGCTTCAGGAGCTAAGTACGGTATGGCTACAGTCCATTTTTATTGGATTGGAGCAATTCCAGCAATGATTTTTCTTGCTATTTTCATGATGCCCTTCTATTATGGCTCCAAAGCAAGGTCAGTACCTGAATATCTTAAACTCAGGTTTGACGAAAAAACAAGGGGATTTAATGCTTTTTCATTTGCAATAATGACAATTTTTGCTTCGGGTATTTCAATGTATGCTCTTGCATTACTTATGGAAAACCTTTTAGGATGGAATTTTCACATGAGTTTGATAATTTCAGCGCTTATTGTGTTGATTTATACTTATCTTGGGGGATTGAGTTCTGCAATTTATAACGAAGTGTTGCAGTTTTTCCTTATTGTAATTGGTTTTCTTCCTTTGGTAATAATAGGATTAGTGAATGTAGGTGGATGGGATGGTATGGTTGAGAAACTAAGCCTTAATCCGGCAACTGCAGGATTTGAGCATTCATGGCAGGCTATTTCTTCTGGACACCCTATGGGAGGCGTTATGGGGATTATTTTCGGTCTGGGATTTGTTCTTTCATTTGGATATTGGTGTACAAACTTTTTGGTTGTTCAAAGAGCTATGGCTGCAGGGTCAATGAGTGCAGCCAGAAAAACACCTTTAATTGGAGCACTTCCGAAAATGTTCATTCCTTTTTTAGTAATTGTTCCTGGTGTTATAGCCGTTGCCTTACTAAATTCAGGGGATCCACTTTTTGAACTTCCGGTAAAAGGTTCAAGCTATGATTATGACTTAGTAATTCCGATGTTATTGAAACGTTTTCTTCCAACGGGAGTTCTCGGTTTAGGTTTAACTGCTCTGATGGCTTCTTTTATGAGCGGTATGGCAGGTAATGTTACAGCATTTAATACGGTTTTTACTTACGACATTTATCAGAGTTATCTGGTAAAAGGCAAATCGGATAAACATTATCTGAGGGTAGGACAGTTAACAACTATTTTTGGTATTGGCGTTAGTATACTTACAGCCTATGTGGCAGCAATGTTTAATAATGTGATGGATTTTCTTCAGCTTATTTTCGCCTTCATAAATGCCCCTCTATTTGCTGCTTTCCTTCTTGGTATGTTTACAAAGCGAACAACTGGCCATGGTGCCTTTTGGGGGTTAATATCAGGAACCGGCTCAGCTGCAATAGTACATGGATTAACTCAGCCTGAAGGAGCAACTTCATTAATTAAAGGAGGTTGGTTTGGTTCTGTTGTGCATATCTTCCCAAGTGAAATGGCTCAAAATTTCTGGGTGGCTATTATAGCATTCAGTACAGCGTTGGTTGTTACAATTGTTGTCTCACTTTTAACTAAAAGAAATAAAACTGATGAAGAATTAACAGGATTGGTTTATTCTTTAACTCCAAAAGTGATTGATGACAGTAAATACTGGTATCAAAAACCAACTTTTCTTGCAATACTTGTAGGTGTGATTGCAGTAGTTCTTACAATAATTTTCTGGTAAATAAAATATACGAATTATGAGATTAGATATAAAAATACCAATTGGAGCGATGTTCTCTATATTTGGAATCATTTTGACAATTTTTGGAATTACAACAAGTGGGAATGAAATGTACAATATATCTTTGGATATAAATATTAACTTTTGGTCAGGCATTTTTATGTTGATATTTGGAGTATTAATGTTGGCATTTTCAGATTTGTTTAGAAAGAAAAAAAAGGCTTAATATTAGTCAATGTGACTAGTCCTAAAAAACCGATACAGGTTTAATAGGATAAAGATATTGATTT